>NZ_JRJG01000061.1 GCF_000759435.1 Hoeflea sp. BAL378 | reverse complement strand
TGACGCCTGTCTCTCAAGATTCTGGTTAAAACCAACGCCCGGGCGGAAAAAGCCGGGGCTTGGGTTAACGGCCGGTCAACGCGGGCTGCGACGGGAAGGGGGCGCGGCCCGATGTCAGGGCGACTTGTTCCGCTTCGAGCCTTCCATCCAGCGGATGACGACCATCGCCGGAACGACCCAGAGCACGCCGGTGAACAGAAAATAAAGCAGGTGGATGTACCAGGCGGACTCGGCCAGCTTCAGGGTCGCCACGGTCGTGGCGACAAGCGCGTAGAGCACCACCAGCGCGATGATGATGAGCGTTCCGATGAACTTCCTGAGGCGGACAGGCATGGTCAGGCCTTCTTTCATGTTTGCGACCTGAATAGCGGCTTTGGCGCTGAACGCAAGCGAAGACAGGACCGCCTTCGCCGCCGCGACCGCATGACGCAAAGCCGCGGCCCTTGCCTTGCAAAGGGGTGTGGTGCACATGTCTGCCAAAGTTCAAGGGAAGACATCGCCGATGACCACCAGTTCCATTTTCTCGCAGAGCAACGGCCAGCCCGCCGGGTTCGGAGCGACGCCATCGCCCCGGACCGGCGAGGTTCTCGCCGCCGAACAGCGGGTTCGCCGCAACCGCGCGGCGCAGCGCGCCTGGCTGGGGCTGGTGCTTCTGGCCATCTTCGCTCTCGTCCTGGTCGGCGGCGCCACGCGATTGACCGATTCCGGCCTGTCGATCACCGAATGGAAGCCGATCCACGGCGTCATCCCGCCGATGGGCGAGGCGGAGTGGCAGGAGGAGCTGGAGCTCTACCGCCAGATCCCGGAATACCAGATCGTCAACAAGGGCATGAGCCTCGACGAATTCAAGCGCATCTACTGGTGGGAGTGGGCGCACCGGTTTCTCGCGCGCGGCGTCGGCATCCTGTTTGCGGTGCCCTTCGTGTTCTTTCTTGTCACGGGACGGGTTGAGAAACGGCTGCGCTGGCCGCTGTTCGGGCTTCTCGTTCTGGGCGGGCTGCAGGGCGCGGTGGGCTGGTGGATGGTGGCCTCGGGCCTGGTCGACCGCGTCGACGTGAGCCAGTACCGGCTCGCCACCCATCTCACGCTCGCCTGCCTGATCTTCGCGGCCATCGTCTGGGTGATGCGCGGGCTCGCGCCGCATTCGGCCGATCCGGCGCCGAGCGACGGCCTGAGACGCGGGGCAGGGGTCCTGGCGGGATTGGTGCTGGTGCAGATCTACCTGGGCGGCCTCGTCGCCGGCCTCGACGCCGGTCTCGCCTCCAGCACCTGGCCGCTGATGAACGGCGCGCTTGTGCCGCCGGGACTGATGGAGATCTCCCCGGCCTGGCGCAACTTCTTCGAGAACGAACTCACCGTGCAGTTCGTCCACCGGCTGGGCGGCTACCTGATCTTCGCGGCGGCGCTGTGGCACATGCTGGCGGCGATCGCGCGCGGCCCGGGCACCACCCATTGCCGCCGCGCCATCGTGCTGTTCGCGCTTGTGACCATCCAGGCGTTGATCGGCATCACGGTGATCCTCACCCAGGTGCCGCTCGGCTGGGCGCTGCTCCACCAGGGCTGGGCCGTGATCGTGCTCGGCTTCGCCGTCGCCCATTGGCGCGGCTTCCACGGCGCCTATCCGCTGGCGACCTCCGTCGAAGTCAGGACCTGACCGGAGCGCCGCGCATCCGGCAGGATGCGCGAGGTCGCCGGAGAAGCCTGCCTGCGTGTCAGCCGGCGATCATCAGGTTGAGGTTCTGCACCGCCGCCCCTGAAGCGCCCTTGCCGAGATTGTCGAGCGAGGCCACCAGATTGACCTGGCCGGCGCCTTCGGTTCCGCAGACATAGAGCTTCATGCGGTCGGTGCCTGCCAGTTCCTCAGGGTCGAGCCGCGGCGTGGGGGCGCCCGCCAGCGAAACCACTTCCACGAGCCCGCCGTCGCCGTAATGGGCCGCGAGCGCCGCCCGGACATCGGCCATCGACGGAGCCCCGGTCATCAGGTCGAGATGCAGCGGCACATTGACCAGCATGCCCTGGGCGAAGCGCCCGACCGCCGGCGTGAACACCGGCCGCCGCGTGATCCCGGTATGGGCCATGATCTCCGGCACATGCTTGTGGGCGAGCGTCAGCGCATAGGCGAAATAGGCGGACACAATCGCGTCGTCGCGCGACGAATCCTCCATCTGGGCGATCATCTGCTTGCCGCCGCCGGTATAGCCCGACACGGCGTTGATGGTCACCGGATAGTCCGCCGGCAGGAGGCCGGCCGCGACCAGGGGCGCGATCAGCGCGATCGAGCCGGTCGAATAGCAGCCCGGATTGGACACGAACTGGGCCGAGGCGATCCGCGCCGCCTGGCCGTCGGAGAGTTCGGCGAAGCCGAAGGTCCAGTCGGGATGGGTCCGGTGGGCGGTCGATGCGTCGATGAACCTTGTCCCGGCGTCCGCCGCCAGCGCCACCGCTTCCCGCGCCGCATCGTCGGGCAGGCACAGGATGGCGATGTCGGCCTCGCGCAGGAAGGCCTTGCGCACCTCCGGATCCCGCCGCTGCTCGGCCGGCATCGACATCAGCTCGATGTCGCTCCGGTTCTGCAGCCGCGAGACGATCTGCAGGCCAGTGGTTCCGTGTTCGCCGTCAATAAAAATCTTGGGAGCCATCGGGCTTCTCCGTTCATGCTTGAATATCAGGGACTTGTGCAGCGCTCCGGACTCTATTTCCGAAGCCGTTCATGTGGCTCGCGCGATTATCGTCGCGTGCGGCGTTCTGCGAGAAGTCCCAGATAATGCATGGCGACGGAGGCTCCGGCTATCGCGGTGATGTCCGCGTGATCATAGGCTGGCGCCACTTCTACAATATCCGCCCCCTTGATATCAAGTGCCCCGAGCTTCTGCAGCACCGAAAGCATCCTCGCGCTCGAGGGGCCTCCGGCCACCGGCGTGCCGGTCCCGGGCGCAAACGCCGGGTCGAGGCAGTCGATGTCGAAGGTCACGTAGCAGGGCGCGTCGCCGACATGCTCGAGGATCGTCTGGGCGATCTGCGTGGCCGTCATGTCCTCGACTTCATGGCCGTAAAGAATGCGGATGCCGCAATCCTCGGGCGCGTGGGTCCGGATCCCGACCTGGATCGACCGGGTGGGATCGATCACACGATCGCGCACGGCGCGGCCGACGAAGGAGCCGTGGTCGATGCGCGTGCCGTCGTCGAACCAGGTGTCCTGGTGCGCGTCGAACTGCACCAGCGCCAGCGGCCCGTGCCTGGCTGCATGCGCCTTGAGCAGCGGCCAGGTGACGAAATGATCGCCGCCCAGGCTGAGGAGGAACGCGCCGGAGTCAAGGATCCTGGTGGCTTCGCGTTCGATCGTGGCCGGTGTTTCCTGGTGGTTGCCGTAGTCGAGCAGGCAGTCGCCGTAATCGATCACCGCCATGGCTTCGAACAAATCGCGCTCGAAGGGGTATTGCGGATCGTTGTCCATGATCGCCGAGGCGCGCCTTATCGCCTGCGGGCCGAAGCGCGCGCCGGGACGGTTGGAGACGGCGGCGTCGAAGGGAATGCCCCAGACCACGGCGTCGGCGCCCTCGAGCGACTTGGTGTATCTGCGCCGCATGAACGACAGCGCGCCCGCATAGGTCGGGTCGCTCGCCCGCTCGGTGAGCGAACCGGCGGTGAAGGCGTGGTCGATGGATGTGTTGGCCATGGTCCGGCTCCCGGGGGTCAAGGATTGCCGGACGTGTCTAACCCATCAGGCCGTCATGATAAAGCCGGGCCGGCAGCCCCCGGCGCTGCCATTAAGGTTAAAAGCCGATTAAGGCCGCGGCGCGGGCGGCGGAGTGGTATGAAAAGGCGGCCACCACTTGGACACGACATTGACCGCCCCACCCGTGCCTGCGCGCCAGTCAGAGACACTCTACCCCGTGCAGTATCTTCGCGCGGCGGCGGCGCTCGTCGTCATGTTCTTCCATGTCTCGGTGCTGTCCCAGGAGACATGGGGGCTCGACCCGCGGCGTGTCGATCACGTCGGCGCGGCCGGCGTCGATCTGTTCTTCGTCATCTCCGGCTTCATCATGGCGATGATCGTCGACCGGCCGGGCCGCTTTGACGGCAGGGAGTACTGGATCCGCCGCATCGCCCGTGTGGCGCCGGCCTATTGGGTGATCACCTTTTTTGTATTCGCGCTGGCGGCGCTGGCGCCGAGCCTGTTTCACTCGACGACGGCGGATGTCGGGCATCTTCTGGCCTCGCTGTTCTTCGTCGCCGCCGACGTGGGCAGCGGGTCGACCACGCCGCTGCTGGTCGTTGGCTGGACCCTGAACTACGAGATCTTTTTCTACGCCATCGTCGCCGTCACCGCCGGGCTGTTTGCCGACCGCCGGCTGCTGATCGCCTCCGGCGTGATCCTGGGCGTCGTCCTGGCCGGGATCGCGCTCGATCCGGCGCATCCGAGCCTCGCCTTCTACACCGACCCGATCCTGCTCGAATTCGTGTTCGGCATTCTCATCTTCCGGACCTGGAAAGAGACCGGAAGCGCGGGCTTCGGATTTGCGCCGCTGACGGTGTTTTCGCTCGGTGTGGTGCTCTTGGTGGCGCAATGGGAGAGGCCGCTGGTGGACTGGCGTCCCTTGTTCTGGGGCGTGCCGGCGGCAGCAGTGCTCTATGGCGGGCTCGGCGCGCTGACCTTCAGGAGCCCGTTTCTGGCGCGCCTGGGCGACTGGTCCTATGCGGTCTATCTCACCCACGTCTTCGTGATCACCTTCTACGTCAAATACGCCATTCCGACCGCGCCGCTCAATGAACTGCCCTGGCAGGCGCATTACCTGATCATGACGGCCGTGGCCTTCCTGGTGGCGGGCGGATACTACACGCTTGTCGAGCGGCCACTGTCGCGCTGGACCCTGCGCCGGCTGCGAAGCCGAGCGCCGGCCGCAACCTTGCCGGGCGCCGCCGTGGACGCGGCGGAATAGGTCCGGCCTCTCGCCCTCGACGCATGGGCGGGGTCCGGCGCCGTCCGAACGGGCCCCGGTCTTTCAAGTATTGACCCTCCGGCGATAGACGTTACCTTGTCAGGTGCGTTTATTTTAGGAAGGTATGAAATGAGAATTGATTGTCTTATCATGGGCTTCGCCTTGGCGGCTTTTTCGCATTCGCCGGTCGCGGCACAGGCGCAGAACGATGATGTCCTCAATCGCCAAGGCGTCTGGGGAGGGGGCTACAGCCGCGGCAGGTCCGAAAAAATCAGTCTGGAATTGCACGTGATTCGCGACGTCGGCCAGTTGGAGATCGATTTTCGCGGGTGGGAACCCGTCAAATTCGCCAACTGCCAGTATGTGTTCGATGCATCGGTCACCGGTGATTTTGATCTGCTGTTGAACGGATCCCACGGCACGCCGGAAGAGTGTCCGGTGGACTTTTCCGTGGGGTTCAAGCGCACGGGACCGGATGCGGCGGAACTCACATTCACGAATGCGTCCTTCCTTGACAATGCAGAACTGAGCGCTGGCCTGCGGCCGCTCCGCGATGCCGATCGCCGCGCGTCGGTCGAAGGGCTCGATGTCCTGGGCGTCGCCACCGGCATGGCGCAGGACGCCGTCGAGGCATCGCTTGAGAAGACAGGCTATGCGCCGATGCCCGACTGGACCCAGGTCGTCCAGGCCAGGGACGAGTCCTGGTCACTGGAGACGCGCTCTTATGTCCGCCAGCAGGACGGGGACGAGTGGGGCGACGTCTTCACGGTCCAGTATTCGCCCAACGTCAAGGGCGAGGAGAATGGGAACCGCGCCGCGCTGATCTCGCGGAACTGGAAAATTCCGGAGGACCAGAACGTGTCCGAACTCACCCTCGTGCGCGCCTTGAAGGACAAGTATGGCCCGATCCTGTCCATGGGCGAAGATCGCGCCTGGGACCGCAACGGCGAGAACCTGACCACCTATGACGACCGGCGGCAGCGGTGCGCGGAAGGCTCCCTGCAGCAGCTGCCGTTCTCGATCAGTTTCCGGGAATCCTCGCTCCGGAGCGGTGCCAACCCCTATTGCGGCCCGACCGCTGATATCCGCATCCAGACGGGCATCAACAGCGGCATCGCCACCGGCCTGAACGTGTTCGTCATGGATCCGGACGAGATCTGGGACGGTTTCTGGCGGACCTGGTCGGCAGGGGAGTACGCGAAACTCAAACAGCTTTTCGACAGTGTTTCCGGCGCGACCGGTGCGGCACCTGAACTGTAGACGTGCGTCGCGAGGGGCCGGTGCCGGCCCCTCGACTGCGGCGCCTTTGGCGCCGGGTCCCGTCGTCCATTCCGGCTGTGCTCGCTTCATCACCGGGTATTTAAAGACACACGCTAATTGCATCAGAATTCGGAGTTCCAGATCATGATTTTCACCAGACGCAATTTCCTTGTCGGCACGGCCGCCCTTGCGGTTTTGCCCAAGTCGGCCCTCGCGGCCTCGGACATGGATTTCACCGCCCAAGTCATCCACGACAATCTGGAAAAGAGCATCTGGCTCTCGACCAACAGAAACGGCAGTCGCGCCCTCTACGTGGTCGCCGCACCCTGGTGCCCGTTCTGCCGGCAGCTCTATTTCGCGCAGAAGGAACTGGAGCACGACATCGACTACAGGTTCGTCTTCATGGGGTTCCGCCGGTTTGGCGCCGCGGTCGCCAATGCCTATTTCTCCGATGAGAACGACCAGGTCGGGGTCTTCTATTCCGATCCCAATGCAAGCAGCAATGCGATCTCGCCGCGCTCCGTCGCCTTCATCGACGAAGTCAACACTGTCTCCGGGCACACCATGGCGCGCGGCATCGGCGCCATCATCTCCGGGTCAGGCGGCTCGGGATCCGGCCAGTCCTTCGCCTATCCGACGGTGGTCTACGGCCAGGAGGATCAGCAGGTGAACGCGGCGCTGGGCGCGTGGACCATCCTGGATCAGATCCATTCGGCCACTTCCGTCGAGGCGACACGCGGCGTCAAGGCAGATCGCTACATGGAAATGGTGCGCACCCCGCCGCAGCTCAGCGGGCTGGGCCGCAACCACTTCGCCAAGAAAGAGGGAACCTTCCTGTTCGCGGCGCCGTCGCCTGACGCGCCCAAGGTCGACATCATGGGCGAAGGCAGCGGCTACAATTTCGACTTCGCAAGCGTGGTCGCCAATGAGGAGTGGATCGGCCACCGCACCTTCAGCAATTATGACGGGCTGGCCTGGGGTCGGAAGTCCGAGTTCTTCACCCAGTAACGGGCCACGAAAAAGGGAGGCTCCGCGAGGAGCCTCCCTGGAACAGTCCAGATGATCCGGGCGCGGATTAGCGCTTGGAGAACTGGAACGAGCGGCGGGCCTTGGCCTTGCCGTACTTCTTGCGCTCGACCACGCGGCTGTCGCGGGTGAGGAAGCCGCCCTTCTTGAGAACCGCGCGCAGGCCCGGCTCGTAATAGGTGAGCGCCTTGGAGACGCCGTGGCGCACCGCGCCGGCCTGGCCGGAGAGGCCGCCGCCGGTGACCGTGCAGACGACGTCGAACTGGCCCTGGCGGGCAGCGGCGACGACCGGCTGCTGGACAACCATCTGCAGCACGGGACGGGCGAAGTACTTGACGAAATCGCGGCCGTTGACGGTGATCTTGCCGGTGCCGGGCTTGACCCAGACGCGGGCGATCGCGTTCTTGCGCTTGCCGGTGGCGTAGGAGCGGCCGAGATCGTCGACCTTGCGGACATGGACGGGAGCTGCCGGCTGGGCCGGGGCAGCGGCTGCCGATGCGCCGAGCTCCTCAAGTGAATTGAGTTCAGCCATTGTCAGGCGCTCCTTTTGTTCTTGGGATTGAGCGAGGCGACGTCGAGAACGGTCGGCTGCTGCGCTTCATGCGGATGCGTGGACCCGGCGTAAACGCGCAGGTTCTTCATCTGGCGCCGGCCGAGCGGGCCGCGGGGAACCATGCGCTCGACAGCCTTCTCGATGATCCGCTCCGGAAAGCGTCCTTCGAAAATCTGGCGCGCGGTACGCTCCTTGATGCCGCCGGGATAGCCGGTGTGCCAGTAGTATTTCTTGTCGGCATACTTGTTGCCGGTCAGCACTGCCTTCTCGGCGTTGATGACCACGACATTGTCGCCATCGTCAACGTGAGGGGTGTAGGTGACTTTGTGCTTGCCGCGCAGGATGTTGGCGATAATGGTGGCGAGACGGCCGACGACGAGATCGGTGGCGTCGATAATCACCCACTTCTTATCCACCTCTGCAGGCTTCTGCGAGAAGGTTTTCATTTGAGGTCTCTCTTCATTCAGGATCCGGATCGGCGTAAGCCGAAGGCCGGACGTTTCTTGTTGCTTGGGTTGCTCCGGAACGATCATCCCGGGCAACGGACGCGCCGCGCCCTTGAAGGGTGCGGACGCTGGCTGGCTTATAGGCGAGGCGCCAAAACCCGTCAAGCAGCCGTCGCGGGTCACCCTATAAAGTAACCCATTTGAAACAATGGCTTGGCAATACGGTATTATTATACCGTATGATTTCGCGTCTTTTGTCTCAGCCGCGCGGCGGAATCGAGTAGGTGGCGGTCGCGTGCGCGACCAGGTCGCCGCCGGAATCGCCGATGGCGATGTCGGTCACGACCAGGCGCTTGCCGAGCTTGAGGATGGTGGCGGTGGCGTCGAGCGGCCCGGGTTCGGGTTTCTTGAGGAAGTTGATGTTGAGGTTAGTCGTCACCGCCAGCGCGACGCGGCCGATATGCGCGAGGATCACCGCATAGGCGCCGACATCTGCCAGCATGAACAGGGTCGGCCCGCTGACGGTGCCGCCGGGACGAAGGTGCTTTTCCCCCGCCTGCAGACGGACCAGCGCGCGGCCCGGAGTCACCTCGATCACGCGGATGTCGTCGCCGTTGGTCTTGACCTGCGGGAACACCTCGTCGAGATAGGCGGAGACGTCGGCGGCGGACATCACGGGCGTGGCCGGTGTTTGCATGGGCGGGGTCCTGTCATGTTTGGGCATGGGCTTGGCGACTGGGAGCGGGGCGGGCACGGCTGCCCGCAAGGTCTGATGGCGCAGCCGCCACCGGTCGTCTTTCCTCCCGCAAAGAATCTCTCCGCCGGCAAAATCGCGGAAATCGCCGGTGCGGTCAATGCGCGCCGCGGCCGGACGGGGTTCCCGCCATCAGCCAGGCGCGCTAGACTGGGGCAGGACTTGTCGAGGGAACAGTGCGGATGAACGTGGTCGAGATGAAGCAGGACGGGCCGGGCGCCCTGGTCAAGGTGGAACGGCTGGGCCACGTGCTGCGGCTGGAGATGAACAATCCGCCGGCCAACGCGCTGTCGATGGCGATGATGCAGGCGCTCAAGGACGCGCTCGACGCGACCCGTGAGGACAGGTTCATCCGCGTGGTGGTCCTGGCCGCGGCCACGCCGGGCAAGCTGTTCTCCGCCGGCCATGACCTCAAGGAACTGACGCTGCACCGCGCCGACGAGGACCGGGGCAGGGCGTTCTTCGCCCGCACGATGAAGCTCTGCGCGGAACTCATGCAGACGATCGTGCATCTGCCGGTGCCGGTGATCGCCGAGGTCGATGGTCTCGCCACCGCCGCCGGCTGCCAGTTGGTGGCCTCCTGCGACCTGGCTATGTGCACCGACACCTCCACCTTCTGCACCCCGGGCGTCAATATCGGGCTGTTCTGCTCGACCCCGATGGTGGCGCTGTCCCGCAACGTCCACCGCAAGCAGGCCATGGAGATGCTGCTCACCGGCGAGACCATCGACGCCTCGACCGCGCGCGAATTCGGCCTGATCAACCGGATCATGCCGCGCCAGTACCTGAATCAGATTGTCATGAAATACGCCGAAACCATTGCGTCCAAATCGCCTTTGACGGTGAAGATCGGCAAGGAAGCGTTCTACCGCCAGGCCGAGATGTCGCTTGAGGACGCCTATGAGTACACCGCCAGCGTGATGGTCGAGAACATGCTGGCCCGCGACGCCGAGGAGGGCATCGGCGCCTTCATCGGCAAGCGCAAACCGGAATGGACCGGGGAGTAGCCGCGCACCCGCGGCTTGGAACGTGCCGGCAGGCCCGTTGACAGGACAGGGCGCACTTCATATGTTCATGAAATGTTCCATTTCCGCTGACGCCCGTCAGATCCACGCAATGACGGCATCAGCGACCCGGCCGTTCGCAGAAGGAAGCCTCCATGACGCTCGCCCCGCGCATTACCCTGATCACGCTCGGCGTCGCCGATGTCGCCGCTTCGACCGCGTTTTACGAGAAGCTCGGGTTCAAGCGCTCCTCCGCCTCCAATGACAGCGTCAGCTTCTTCCACATGAGCGGCGCCGTGCTGGGCCTGTTCGGCCGTGATGCGCTGGCCGCCGATGCGGGGGTCGCGCCCACCCGCCCGCAGGCCTTCGAAGGCATGTCGCTCGCCCAGAACCTGGACTCGCGGGAGGAGGTGGATGCCGCCTGGGATTTTGCCGTCGGCTGCGGCGCGCGCCCGGTCAAGAAGCCGCACGAGGTGTTCTGGGGCGGCTATTCAGGCTATTTCGCCGATCCCGACGGGCATCTGTGGGAACTGGCGCACAATCCGTTCATGCCGCTGGGCGACGACGGCCACATGATCCTGCCGGACTGACCGGCTTCGGCTGCTCTACTGCGTGATCCTGAGCAGCGGCCGGGTGCGGAAGAAGGTGTCGTCTTCGCTGGCATTGGCGTCGCAGGCGATCACGCGGCAGGCATTGGTGTCGCGCGCGGGGACGCTGGCCCAGACGCCGATCGTGTTTCCGGGGCAGAGCAGCGAGGAGCTGACATAGCGGTCATAGATCGGCAGGCCGCGCTTTGACGTGTGGCGCAGGATCGCCTCACCCTCGCGGACAAGCGCCGCACGGATCGCGCTGCACTGGGTCGAGGTGGTCTCGATGCGGCTGATCGCATGGGCCGGGCCACTGCTCAAAGCCAGGACAACGCCCATAAGCGCTGCGCCGGCGAGCGGTGTACGGGCAGGGGGACAAGGGAACATGACGGTTTCTCCAGCAAGGGTCTCAGGTCCAGTCTGTCCCTGCAATGTGTCGCGGGTTTGATCGTCGGCAAGACCGGCGGCTTGACGCAGGCCCTCGCCATTGCGACAACGACGCCTGACCTCCCGCTGGACAGGCCGCCGATGAACCACGACCAGTACGACAATTCCTACATTTCCGGCATCCTGCGATCGGTGAAAACCATTGCCGTGGTCGGCGCTTCGGCCAACGAGGTGCGCCCGAGCTTTTTCGTGATGAAATACATGCTCGCCAAGGGCTACCGGGTGATCCCGGTCAATCCCGGTCAGACGGGCAAGCAGATTCTCGGCCAGACGGCCTATGCGAAGCTCGCCGATATTCCAGAACCCATCGACATGGTCGACATCTTCCGCGCCTCCGACGCGGTGCCGGCCATCGTCGAGGAGACGCTTGCGCTAGATCCGCTGCCGAAGGTGATCTGGATGCAGTTGACCGTGCGCCACGACGCGGCCGCGGCACGCGCCGAGGCCGCCGGCATCAAGGTGGTGATGAACCGCTGCCCGAAGATCGAATATGCAAGGCTTTCGGGCGAGATCGGCTGGAATGGCGTCAATTCGGGCGTGCTGTCGTCGCGGAAGCCGGTGATGCGGGCGGGCTTCCAGAGCTATGGCCTGCGCGGCAAGCCCGATGACGCCGGCGAGTGAGGCGCCGCGCCCGCGCCGCGTCCAGTCCCGCTGCACGCCGATTTGACGCCACAGTTCCGGTGCATAGCGCGGAAACGCGCGTGACGCGGATCCTCCGCGCAAGATCAGGGAGCCGGGCGATGCACCGTCCGGGCGGAACATCATGATCAGGATCTTGAAACTGATGCGGACCACTGCCTTTGTCGGTGTGCTGATCGTGTCGCTGGCGACAACCGCAGTCAGCATGGGCCTCTGGGCGATTTCGCTCACCGCGCAGGTGACGACAATGACCGCGAGCGCTGCCGCCGCGGCCATCGCCAACCGCAAGGCCATCGCCGCGGCGGTCCTGCGCACAAAGGCCAAGGCGCGGCTGCGCCGGGCGCTGGTGGTCATTCCTGTTGCCGGAATTGCGGCAGCGGTCGCCTTCGAGCGCGAGGACTATCTCGAGTGGAAGGAAGACAATCCGGACGGCACGCTTGAAGCCTATGGCTGCGAGGTGAGCGCGGTCTCCGCTGAAGTGGTCGATGACGTGCTGCAGGATCTGCCCGAAACGGTCCGGCCGTCGCGCGACTGGATGCTTTCGCGCATGCCGGAGTGTGATGCAGCGAACCTGGCCCCGGAGCCCGCGACGGGATCGATCCCCGCTGCCGGCAAGCCGTAATACCCGTTCATCATGCCGAAGCGGCATTGAGGACAGCCGCCGTCCGCCGCGGCATGTCGCGCGAGGCAGGGCATCGGTGCCCGGTGGCCACGCGCTCGATCCCCGGAAAAAATCACGTCGGGCGCGCAAACAATACTGCAGACACAATCCGTTTGACCATGCCGCAACATAATGAATAGACTGAGTTTTTAGATCCGGCCAATGAAAGAAAATTTTGATGCACAATGAATATTCTGATGCACATTTCGCCAATCCTTCCAAAGCCTGGCGCAAGTCCATGTGGCTCGCGCTGGGGATGTTCGCCTCACTCGTGATCTCTGCCCCGTCTTCCGCGCAAGCTCAGGAGTTTGACGATGGCCAGTATTACAGGCTCACGACCGAGTGGCAGGGCGATGGCAAGTCGCTCGATGTTGTCAATGACGGGGCCAATGATCAGCTCATTCTCGCCGACACGGGCGACTATTCCGGGCAGTACTGGAAGTTCACAAGCGTCGGCGACGGGTTTTACCGGTTGACGACCCAGTGGCAGGGAGCCGGCAAATCCCTCGATGTCGTCAATGACGGGACCAACGAAAAGCTGATCCTCGCCGACACCGGAAATTATTCCGGGCAGAACTGGCGTGTCGAGCGTCAGGCCAACGGCTATTACCGCATGACCACGCAGTGGCAGGGAGCAGGCAAGTCTCTCGATGTCGTCAATGACGGCGTGAACAATCAGGTGAGACTGGCGCCCACCGGAGATTATTCGGGCCAGTACTGGAAGATCGTCGCGCAGTAGCCCCGGCTGGCGGTCCGTTCCGGCCGGTCCGCGCGCTC
>NZ_JRJG01000060.1 GCF_000759435.1 Hoeflea sp. BAL378 | reverse complement strand
GCCGGCCCGGTTCTCGATCGTGGCGCTGGACGAATCCACTGGCGAGGACGAGGACCTGCCTTCAGCGCTCGCCGAGCGGCTGACGCTGGATCTGAGGCTCGACGGCCTGTCCATTTATGACGCGGTCTTTGACCCGGACGCCGTGTGCCGGGCGCTGGCCGAGGCCTCACCCGGCCCTGACGGCGCCACGGACGCCATCGGTCGCATTACGGTCGGCGACGCGCTGCGCGAGGCGGCCGCGGCCATCAGCCTGGCGCTGCCCGCAAGCCCGATCCGCCGGGCGCTGGATCTCATCCGCGTCGCCCGCATCCTCGCCATGCTCGAGGGCAGGGCCAGCGCTGAGGGCGAGCATCTCGCCACCGCCGTCCGGCTGTGCCTGGGCATGAGCCTGAACGCGGCCGAGCAGGCCGAGGCCGACGACCAGCCGGCCCAGCCCGAGGAGGCCGAGGATAGAGACGACCAGCCGCCACCGCCACCGGAGCAGCCGGGCGACAACCAGGATCAGACCGGCGAGATCACCGAGACGGACCTGTCGGAGGTCGACATGCTGGTGGCCGCCGCCGCCGCGTCGCGCGCGGTGCTGGCCGAGCTCGACCGCCCCGATCGTTCGACCGCCTCGAAGATGGCCCGCACCGGCAAGTCCGGCGGCTTCAAGTCCGGCAGCCGCCGCGGCCGGCCCGCGGGCATCGTCTCGCGCCCGCCCTACAACGAGGCCCGGCCCGACGTGGTGGCGACGCTCAGGGCGGCGATCCCCTGGCAGCGGCTGCGCAACCCGGATTTCGCGCTGCGCGCCGACGGCTCGGTGCCGCAACTGCGCATTCTGCCGTCTGATTTCCGCTACATCAGGTTCCGCCACCGCACCGAATCCACCGCCATCTTCGCCGTCGACGCCTCGGGCTCCACGGCGATGGAGCGCCTGGCCGAGGCCAAGGGCGCGATCGAGCTGCTGCTGGGCGATTGCTACGTGCGGCGCGACCATGTCGCGCTGATCACCTTCCGCGGGCTGACTGCGGAAACCCTGCTGGAGCCGACGCGCTCGCTGGTCCGCGCCAAGCGCTCGCTGACCGGGCTTCCGGGCGGCGGACCGACCCCGCTCGCCGGCGCGATCCGGCGCTCGCTCGAGATTGCCGGCATGGTGCAGCGGCGCGGCCAGTCGCCGCTGATCGTCTATCTGACCGATGGCAGCGGCAACATCGCGCTCGATGGAAAGCCAGACCGCATCCGCGCCCGCGAGGACGCGCAGATGCTCGCCCGCCAGGGCGCGGCACTCGGCTACCGCTCGATCCTGATCGACATCTCCCGAAGGCCGCGCGAGACGACGCGCGAACTGGCCCGCTCCATGCAGGCGCAATACTGCCCGCTGCCGATCGTCTCGGCGAGCGCGGTCAACGCCATCGTCAGCGCCGAACTGCAGAAGGGCGCGGGACAAGGGGACCGGCAATGAGCTTCTCCGCGGCCCCTCCCACGCTCGATGCGGAAGGCCGCGCCTGGCCCTTGCGGGAAGCGAGCCGGATGGTGCGGGCGGGCGCGCTCGACTGGCATGTCCAGGAACTGGGGCCGGAGGGTGCGCCGGTGGCGCTGCTTGTCCATGGCACCGGCGCCGCCACGCATTCGTTTCGCGGCCTGATGCCGATCCTGGCGCAGGACTGGCGCGTCATCGCCATGGATCTGCCCGGGCATGGCTTCACCCGCGGCGCCACCGATGACGACCTGACCCTGCCGGGCATGGCGCGGGCGCTGTGCGGCCTGATCAGGCAGCTCGGGATCGAACCGGCGCTCGCCGTCGGCCACTCGGCCGGGGTCGCGGTGCTGCTGCAGTCGACCCTCGACGGCGGGCTCAGGCCGTGCCGCATTATCGGCTTCAACGCCGCGCTCGAGCCCATCCGCGGCAATGCACTGCTGTCGCCGCTCGCGAGACTGCTGTTTTCCAATCCGCTCACCGCGCGCGTGGTCTCGTTCCAGGCGCGCTTCGGCAATATGGCCGATCATCTGCTCAAGGCCACGGGATCCAGCATCGATCCGACGGGGCGCGAAAGCTACGCCATGCTTCTGCGCCAGCCGGCCCATATCCACGGGGCTCTGGGAATGATGGCCAACTGGCGGCTCGAACCGCTGATCGCGCGGCTCGGGCAACTGAAGGTGCCGGTCACGCTGATCGCCGCGGCCGACGATCCGATGGTGCCGGCGCGCGTATCACGCCAGGCGGCGGCACTCATCCCCGACTGCACGGTCGAGATCGTCGGCCATGGCGGCCATCTCGTGCATGAGGCCGATCCGGCGCTGGCGGCGGAGCTGATCCGCCGGTCGGCCGAAGCAGACTGCGGACAACACCCCGCAAGAAGATCGGTGGCCCGATGAGCCCGTGCCGGCGACACCGGGGAATGGCAAACAAGACTGGAGCAAAGTCATGATGACCGTCCACGATCCCCTGCTTGCAAGCGGCCTGTCCCGCGACGCGCGCCCGCACGCCATCGTCATCGGCGCAGGCTTCGGCGGGCTCGCCGCCGCCGTCCGCCTCGGCGCGCGCGGCTACCGGGTGACGGTGCTGGAAAGGCTCGACCAGCCCGGCGGACGGGCAGGGCAGTTCCGCCAGGACGGCTTCACCTTCGACGCGGGGCCTACCATCGTCACCGCGCCTTTCATCTTCGACGAACTCTGGGCGCTGTGCGGCCGCAAGCTCTCCGACGACGTCACGCTTGTGCCGCTCGATCCGTTCTACACGGTTCGCTTCGACGATGGCGACGAGTTCCGCGTCAATGGCGACGCGGCCTTCATGGAGGCCGAGGTGGCGAAGGTCGCGCCCGGCGACGTCGACGGCTACCGGCGCTACCTGGCCGAAAGCGAGCGCTGTTTTGAGACCGGGTTCCTCGGCATGATCGACAGGGCCTATCTGACGCTCGGCTCCATGGCCGGCGCGCTGCCCGGGCTTGTGATGCGCCGCGCCGAACGCTCGATCCACAAGCTCGTTTCCAAATACATCAAAAACGAGAAACTCCGCCAGGCCTTGAGCTTCCACCCGCTGTTCATCGGCGGCAATCCGATGCGCTCCTCGGGCGTGTTGAGCCTGATCTCCTATCTCGAGCGGGAATATGGCGTGCACTACGCCATGGGCGGCACCCATGCGCTGGTCAAGGGCATCGCCGGCCTGATCGCCGGGCAGGGCGGCGTCATCCGCACCGGCGTCGAGGTGGCCGAGATCACCGTCGAGGGCCGCCGCGCCACCGGCGTGCGGCTGGCCACTGGCGAGATCATCCCGGCCGCGATCGTCGTCTCCAACGCCGATGCCGGCTGGACCTACACCCGGCTTCTCTCGAAGCTCAAGCGCCGGCGCTGGACCGACGCCAAGGTCGACCGGGCCAAATATTCCATGAGCCTGTTCGTCTGGTATTTCGGCGTCGACCGCCGCTATGACGACGTCGCCCACCACACCGTGATGCTGGGGAAGAGATACGGCGAACTCCTGCACGACATCTTCGACGCCAAGCTGCTGGCGGATGATTTCAGCCTCTATCTCTACCGCCCCACGGCGACCGACCCCTCGGTCGCGCCGGCGGGCTGCGACACCTTCTATGTCCTGTCTCCGGTGCCCAACCTCGACGCCAGCGTCGACTGGTCGGTGGCCGCCGAACCCTATCGCCGCAAGATCCAGGCCTATCTCGAGGCGTCGCTTCTGCCCGGCCTGGGCGATCACGTCGTGACCTCGAAACTGGTCACGCCGGTGCATTTCCGCGACAGCCTGCTCTCGGTCAAGGGCGCTGCCTTCGGCATGGAGCCGATCATCACCCAGCTCGCCTGGTTCCGGCCGCACAACCGCAGCGAGGAGCTCGAAAACCTGTTCCTTGTCGGCGCGGGCACCCATCCCGGCGCCGGTCTTCCCGGCGTCGTCTCCTCGGCCAAAATTCTTGACAAGGTTGTGCCCCATGCAAGCGCCTTCGCCTGACAATTTCATCCTCGATCCGGGCCTGCGCAAGGAGTGCGAGGAGGCGATCCGCGCCGGGTCGAAATCCTTTCTCGCCGCCTCGATGCTGCTGCCCGGCTCGGCGCGCTCCGCCGCCCGCGCGCTCTACGCCTTCTGCCGCGCCGCCGACGACCTGATCGACGAAAGCGCCGACCCGGCCGAGGGCCTGCGCGAAATCCGCGCCCGGCTCGACGCCATCTATCTCGGCACGCCGCACGCCCATCCCGCCGACCGCGCCTTCGTCGCCGTGGTCGAGCATTATGCGCTTCCGCGCGCGCTGCCCGCGGCCCTGATCGAAGGCTTTGAGTGGGACGTGGAGAACCGCACCTACCGGACCTGCGACGAATTGTGCGCCTATTCCGCCCGCGTCGCCTCCACCGTCGGCGTGATGATGACGCTGATCATGGGGGTCTGCGACCGCGCGGTGCTGGCCCGCGCCGCCGATCTGGGGCTGGCCATGCAGCTCACCAACATCGCCCGCGATGTCGGCGAGGACGCCCGCCGCGGCCGCATCTACCTGCCGCTCGACTGGCTCGAGGAGGCGGGCATCGATCCGCAGGCCTTTCTGGCCGACCCGCGCGCCTGTCCTGCCATGCGCGCCACCATCGAGCGGCTGCTCGATGCCGCCCACATCCTCTATGCCCGCGCCATGACCGGGATCGCCGGCCTGCCGCTCTCCTGCCGCACCGCGATCCGCAGCGCAGCACTCATCTACCGCGAGATCGGCCGCGAGATCGAGATCGCCGGCCATGACAGCGTCACAAGGCGGGCGCACACCTCGACAAGGCGCAAGCTCGAGCTCATTGCCCGCGCCGCGGCCACGCCGTTCCTGTTCCAGCCGGTCTCCACCGAGCCCGCCCATCCCGAGGTCCGCTTCCTGGTCGAGGCCGCGGCCGCCGGCCGCATCAGCCCGCCCTCCGGCTTCGACGCCAAGGCCGGCCGCATGATCGAGCTGATGGCGCTGTCGGAGAACCGCAGGCGCGAAGCCAATGCCTGACCTGATGAGCTATGCCGGCCTGATCGAGATCGGCCTGAGCTTCGGGATCTTCGTGCTGTTCATCCTCTGGCAGATGCGCACGCTCCGCCGCGACATCAGGGCGCGCGAGGCGCGGGAGGCCGCCGAGCGGGCGGCGCAGGCGGACCCGGCCGCAGCCGGGCGGGCCAAGGCGGACTGATCAGCCCGCCCGCCGCGGCATCCGGAACGGCAGCATCGCCTTGATGAGGGGCGAGGCGAAGCGGTCGCCCGACAGGCTCTCGTGCATCATGTCGATGTTCTCGCTCATCAGCCGGGTGCGGATCACCGATCTGGTGTAGAACGGGCCGTCCTCCAGCGTCTGCGACAGGCTCGGCCGCGCGCCCACATCATGATGGCCCGAGCGCGGCACGCCCCAGAAGCCGTTGGCGAGCCTTGTCTTGGCGGGCATCGAGATGGTCTCGATATGGCCGTCCCTGCCGATGCGCAGCGAGATCGCGCCGCGGCTGCCGTCCTTGCGCACCGTGTCGTAGATGATGACCGCGTCGCCGTCGGGCATCCGCCCGCGCGCCCAGTCCCAGATCGAGAACCCCTTCTCCAGCGGTTCGGTGCCCCAGTTGCTGTCCATGTAGCCATGGCCGGCCCAGTCCTCGCCGCCGGCCTCGAACGCGACGCTGATCCGCCCGGTGGGCGAGACCGGCCACCAGCGGTGACGGCCCTGGCCGTCGATGTCGAACACCCGCGATGTCACCGCGTCGGGCTGGAACCGGATCACGCCTTTGATGCGCCGGGGCAGCCACTGCGCCGGCGGACGCGGCACGGAGACCTCGTCGAACTCGATCAGGATGTCACGGCCCTCGCGGCGGATCCGGCTGGGTCCCACCTCGAACGACAGCGCGTCGCGCCGCATCTCGCGGCGGCCACGCTCGGTCATGGTCCAGCGGTGGCCGCCGGGCGCGTAGAGCGCGACATTGATGCAGACATGGTTGTCCGGCTCCCGCCGCCCGGCCCAATGGTAGTAGGGCGAGAACACCGAGCCGACAAAGGCGATCACCGACAGGCCGTAGCGTTCGCAGTCGCTCAGGCCGTCGACATACCACCAGAGATAGCCGTCCGGCGGGACGGTCGCATCGAAGCGTGGTCCTCGGCCAGGCTCTCCGCCGCCAGCATGCCGGAAAGCGTCGCCATCGGCACGCCCGGGCCCGGATGCGCGCTGCCGCCCGCCAGGTAGAGTCCCGGGATCCGCGTCCGCGCCCCCGGCCTCCGGAACGAAGCCGTCCAGCCATGCGTCGCCCGGCCATAGAGGGCCCCGCCCGTCGCCGGAAACAGACGGTGGAACCGGTCCGGCGTGGTCGCCGTGAAATCCATCCCGGCCGGGTCCACCGTCAGTCCGCAGGCCGAAAGATGGGTCAGCGCTTGAGTGAGGCATTCGCCTGTCTCCTTGGTCGAAAATGTCCTGGTGTCGCCATCGGCCGGAGCGTTCAGAATGAACAGCATCCGCTCGCGGTCAACCCCTGCGGGCAAATGTCCCAGGTCGTCGCGGTCCTGGGCGCAGACATAGGTGGTGGGAACCGCGGGCATCGACCGCCTGCGGGTCAGCGCATCGAATTCCGAAGCGTAGTCGTCGGAAAAGAACACGCTGTGATGGGTCAGCGGAAAGCCCGATGTCCGGGCGGTCAGGGCGAAGGTCACGGCAGACAGCGAGCGCTCGCCGCGCCTAGTCGGCTCGACGCCGGCCTTGCCCGATCCGCCGGTCAGCGCCGCCAGCGCCGAAATGTCGCCATTGTGGATGATCCGGTCCGCCTGGAGCCGCTCGCCATCGGAGAGCCTGATCCCGGTGACGCCGTGGGCGTCGGCCTCGATCGCCGCGACGTCGGCACCATAGCGGAAGGTGACGCCGAGCCCGCGGGCGAGATGCTCCATGGCGCGCGCCACGCCGTGCATGCCGCCCTCGGCGAGCCAGACGCCGTCCTGCTCGACATGGGCCACCAGCATCAGCGTTGCCGGCGCCAGGAACGGCGAGGAGCCGCAATAGGTGGCGTAGCGCCCGAACAATTGCCTGAGCCGCGGATCGGAAAAGCACTCGCCGAGCGCCGCCCACATCGTCGACAGCGGCTTGAGCGCCATCTGCTCGCCGATGTTGAGAAGACCGATCCGGCGCATCAGCGTGATCGGGCCGGGACGCTGGGCGTCGATGTAGCTGGGCCTGAGGGTGGAGAACATCGCAGCACTCCGGGCGGCGAAGCGCCGGTAGCCCTCGGCGTTCTCGCGGTTGGAAAACTCAGCGATGGCGCGGGCGCTCTCGTCGACGCTTGAGAACAGGTCGAGCCGCGCGCCGTCGCGCCAGCCATGCCGGGCGATCAGCCCGGCCGGACGCAGGGCGATCCGCTGGCTCAGATCCGCGCCCGCCATGGCGAACAGGCGCTCGAACACCCAGCGCATGGTGAGCACGGTCGGGCCCGCGTCGACAGGCCGGCCGCCGACGCGTAGCTGGCGCATCTTGCCGCCCGGCGCATGGCCGCGTTCGACCACGGTGACGGCAAATCCCGAGGATGCCGCGCAAATCGCGGCGGCAAGGCCGCCGGCGCCGGCGCCCACCACGATCACATTCTCATCAGGCCGCATCCGCTTCCGATCCTCGCTCCGCACAAGTGTGCAACGGCGTTGACAATCCATCCAACTATGTCAGGATAACTTGACACATATGAATGTCATTTTAAAGTGACATGCGGCACGGATGTCGGAGGGACACGCCAGATGGATCTGCAAAAACGCATTGAACGGAACCTCGAGCGCGCCGTCACCTACGCCACCGCCGGCGGCAATCCGTCGCTCATGTGCGAGGCGCTGAAATATGCCGTGTTTCCCGGCGGTGCAAGAATTCGCCCGCGGCTCTGCCTCGCCGTCGCGCTGGCGGCGGGCGATGCCGCGCCGAACGCGTCCGACGCCGCGGCCACTGCGATCGAGCTGCTGCACTGCGCCTCTCTGGTGCATGACGATCTGCCCTGCTTCGACGATGCCGAGATCCGCCGCGGCAAGCCCAGCCTGCATGCGGCCTTCGGCGAGACCACCGCGGTGCTCGCCGGCGATGCCCTGATCGTGCTCGCATTCGAGACGCTGGCGCGCGAATGCCTGGCCACGCCCGACCGGATCGCGCCCTTGATCAGCGTGATTGCCCGTGCCGTCGGCATGCCGCACGGCATCATCGCCGGCCAGGCTTGGGAGAGCGAGGACAGGATCGACCTCAAGGTCTATCACCGGGCCAAGACCTCGTCGCTGTTCATCGGCGCCACCACCGCCGGCGCCATCGCCGCGGGCGTCGATCCGCAGAACTGGTACCGGCTGGGCGAGGCGCTCGGCGACGCGTTCCAGGTCGCCGACGATCTGCGCGACTGCGCCGCCGATCCCGACGAGATCGGCAAGCCCTGCGGCCAGGACATGGCCCATGACCGCCCCAACGCGGTGCGCGAACTGGGCCTGGGCGGCGCCGTGCAGCGCCTGCAGGACCTGGTCGGCGAGGCGGCCGCCTCGATCCCTGACTGTGCCGGCTCGGACATGCTCAAGCAGTTGATCCTGGGCGAGGCCAAGCGCCTGGTGCCGAAGAACCTCGCCACGGTGGCGGCCTGAGACCATGGTTGCCGAAGTGTCCGCGTCCCGATCGCGCATGCCGGCACAGCCCGGCCCGGACTGGCGGTCGCGGTTGCGGGCCTGGCGCGCGCGCCAGGTGGCGCGGCCCGAATTCCGCAGGTTCGCGCAATGGCTGCCGTTCTCCCGGGCCTATTCCCGTGCCCAGGAAGCCGATCTGTTTGCGATCGTCACCGGCTTTGTCCAGAGCCAGGTCCTGTTCGCCGCGGTCGAGACCGGATTGCTCGCGGCGCTCGGCTCCGGCCCGGTGGCGGTGGCCGATCTCGGCCGCGCCACGGGGCTCGCCGAGGACCGGCTCAGGCGGCTGCTGCAGGCGGCCCAGGCGATAAGGCTGGTGAAAGTCGGCGGCGACGGCTTCGTCACGCTCGCCGACCACGGCGCCGTCGTCCAGAGCGACGAGGGCATCCGGGCGATGATCAGGCACCATGCGCTCATGTACCGCGATCTTAGCGACCCGGTCGGCCTGTTCACGGGCGCCAATTCCGACACCGAACTCCGGCGCTTGTGGTCCTATGCCGGGTCGGGACGCGAGACCTCGGTCAGGCCCGGCGACGCGGCCGCCTATTCGACGCTGATGGCGGCGAGCCAGTCGATGCTCGCCGACGAAATCCTCGATGCCTATGATTTCGGCCGACACAAGTGGCTGATCGATGTCGGCGGCGGCGAGGGGGCCTTCATCAGCGCCGTGGCCGGGCGTCATCCCGCGGTGAGGCTGTCGCTGTTCGATCTGCCGCCGGTTGCCGAGCGCGCGCGGCTGCGTTTTTCCGGCCAGCCTCTGGACCAGTGCCCGCATTGCCATGGCGGCAGCTTTCTCGACGACCCGCTGCCGCGCGGCAATGACTGCGTCACGCTGGTCCGGGTGCTGTTCGACCACGAGGACGCGGTGGTCCTCAAGCTGCTGCGCAATGTCCGCGCGGCGATGGAGCCCGGCCACACGCTGGTGATCGCCGAGCCGATGGCGGGCGACAGCTCCCGCGGGCAGCGGCTCTCCACCGCCTATTTCGGCATCTACGTCCTGGCGATGGGCTCCGGACGGTGCAGGACGCCCGCCGAAATCGTCGCTCTGGCCAGGAGCGCCGGCTTCTCGAGCCTTGAAATCCGCCCCTGCCGGTCGGCGCTGATGGCGACGCTGGTGATCGCCCGGCCCTGATAATTCAGCGGACGAGTGTAAATATAAGTTGACATATTGAGACGTAAAAATAATATTACAGACAGGAGGCAGCATCTTGCCTGAGTCAGGCCGGATCGATGACCATGCAGACACACGCAGTCGTATTTGAACAACCAAACAGGATCGGTCTCCGGGAGCTTGATGTCGTTGCCCCCGGCGATGACGACGTGGTTGTCGAGACGATCTGGAGCGGCATCAGCGCCGGCACGGAGAAGCTGTTGTTCGAAGGCCGCATGCCGCAGTTTCCAGGCATGGGCTACCCGCTTGTGCCGGGATACGAATCGGTCGGACGGGTGGTCTCCGCAGGCAGGAATTGTCCCGGCGCGATCGAAGGCCGGCTGGTCTTCGTGCCCGGCGCACGCGGCTACAGGGACGCCGCCGCTTTGTTCGGCGCTTCCGCTTCGCGGCTGGTCACGGCCGGCGAGCGGGTGATCCCGATCGACGACGGTCTTGCCCGGGACGGAACCCTCCTGTCGCTCGCCGCCACCGCCTATCATGCGCTGACCCTGCCGGGCATGGCGCCGCCGGACCTCGTCATCGGCCACGGCATTGTCGGCCGGCTGGTCGCGCGGCTGATCATCGCCATGGGCAACCCGGCCCCGCATGTCTGGGAGATCAATCCCGCCCGTCATCACGGCGCCGCGGGCTACCAGGTAACCACCGCGGAGGCGGGCGAACGGCGCAAATGGTCGTCCGTGCTCGACGCCAGCGGCGACCCCGACATTCTCGACAAGGCGATCGCCGTGCTCGAGCGCGGCGGCGAGGTCACCCTTGCTGGCTTCTACAGCGAAACCATGAGCTTCCGCTTCACCCCGGCGTTCATGCGCGAGGCGCATATCCGCATCGCCGCCGAATTCAGGCCCGCGGATGTTCACGCGGTGCTGGATCTGCTGGCGCGGGGCCGCCTGTCTCTCGATGGCCTGATTACCCATTCGGCCAGTCCCGGCGATGCGGAGGCGGCCTACCGGACCGCCTTCGGCGATCCGGACTGCCTGAAAATGATACTCGACTGGAGGGAACTGCAATGACCGAAGGCTTTGGCGGAAACGCCGCGGACCGAATTCACGAACTGCTTCGGGAGGAAGCCGCGATCGAGCCGGATCAGGTCCATACGGGCCCGGTCAAGAAGGACACCCAGATCATCGCCATCTACGGCAAGGGCGGCATCGGCAAGTCCTTCACGCTGGCCAACCTCTCCTGCATGATGGCCCAGCTCGGCAAGAAGGTGCTGCTCATCGGCTGCGACCCCAAGAGCGACACGACCTCGCTGCTATTCGGCGGCCGCGCCTGCCCGACCATCATCGAGACGTCGTCCAAGATGAAGGCCGCCGGCGCCGAACTCTCCATTTCCGATGTCTGCTTCAAGCGCGACGGCGTCTTCGCCATGGAGCTCGGCGGCCCCGAAGTCGGCCGCGGCTGCGGCGGGCGCGGCATCATCCACGGCTTCGAGACGCTCGAGAAACTGGGCTTCCACGACTGGGATTTCGACTATGTCCTGCTCGACTTCCTCGGCGACGTGGTCTGCGGCGGCTTCGGCCTGCCGATCGCCCGCGACATGTGCCAGAAGGTGGTCGTCGTCGGCTCCAACGATCTGCAGTCGCTCTATGTCGCCAACAATGTCTGCTCGGCGGTTCAATATTTCCGCAAGCTCGGCGGCAATGTCGGAGTCGCCGGCATGGTCATCAACAAGGATGACGGCTCGGGCGAGGCCGCGGCCTTCGCCAAGGCCGTTGGCATTCCTGTGCTGGCCGCGATCCCGCAGGACGACGACATCCGCAAGAAGAGCGCCAACTACCAGATCATCGGCCACCCGGACAACCGCTGGGGTGCGCTGTTCGAGACGCTCGCCACCAATCTCGGCCTGGCGCCGCCGGTCCTGCCCGAGCCGCTCGACCAGGACGGACTGATCAACCTGTTCGATTCCTCCGACACCGGCGGCGATTACGTGCTGGTGCCGGCGCTGCCCGAAGACATGTGCCCCGCTTCGGCGCTGGCGCGTCCGTCCCTCGAAGTCGTCTACGACACGGTGTGATCATGGATGATTTCTCCCTCCCTCGCGACGACCTTGCCCCGACGCCCGCCGACAGCGCGGCCGTCGAGGGCATGTCCTGCGCATCGGGCGCCGAGAAGATGAAGGCGCAGGCCATGGCCTCGGGCAAGTCCGAGCTGATGCAGCGGCTCGAGGCGGACTACCCCAAGGGACCGCACGACCAGCCGCAATCCATGTGCCCCGCCTTCGGCTCGCTGCGGGTCGGCCTGCGCATGCGCCGGGTCGGCACCATCCTGTCGGGCTCGGCCTGCTGCGTCTACGGCCTGACCTTCACCTCGCATTTCTACGGCGCCAAGCGCTCCGTCGGCTACGTCCCGTTCAATTCGGAATCACTCGTCACCGGCAAGCTCTACGAGGACATCCGCGACGCGGTCCACGAGATGGCCGATCCCGCGGCCTACGACGCCATCGTCGTCACCAGCCTCTGCGTGCCCACCGCGTCCGGCGTGCCGCTGCAGATGCTGCCGAGCGAAATCAACGGTGTGCGCATCGTCGGCATCGACGTGCCGGGCTTCGGCGTGCCGACCCATGCGGAAGCCAAGGACGTACTTTCCTCCGCCATGCTCACCTATGCCCATGGCGAGGCCGAAAGCGGGCCAGTGCAGGCCCCGCGCGGCGGCATCGAGGGGCGTCCCTCGGTCACGCTGCTGGGCGAGATGTTCCCGGCCGATCCGATGATGATCGCCGCCATGCTCGAGCCGATGGGACTTGCCGCAGGGCCGGTGGTGCCGGTGCGCGAATGGCGCGAGCTCTATGCCGCGCTCGACTGCGCTGCGGTCGCCGCGATCCATCCCTTCTACACGGCTTCGGTGCGCGCCTTCCGCGCAGCCGGACGCAAGGTCATCGGCTCGGCGCCGGTCGGCTTCGAGGGTACGGATGCCTGGCTGCAGGCGATCGGCGACGGGTGCAACGTGCCGCAGGGCCAGATCGATGCCGCCCGCAACGCCTTCGGCGGGGCGATCCGCGGCGCCCTTTCAGAAAACCGCATCAACGGCCGAATCACGCTGTCCGGCTATGAGGGCTCCGAGCTGATCGTCGCGCGGCTCCTGGTCGAAAGCGGCGCCGACCTCAGATATGTCGGCACCGCCTGCCCGAAGACCGAGTTCTCGGCGCTCGACGCCGAATGGCTCGAAGCCCATGGCGTCCATGTCCGGTATCGCGCCTCGCTGGAGCACGATCTGGCGGCCATGGCCGAGTTCAGTCCCGATCTCGCCATCGGCACCACGCCCGTGGTGCAGAAGGCCAAGGAGAACGGCACGCCGGCGCTCTATTTCACCAACCTGATTTCCGCGCGTCCGCTGATGGGCCCCGCCGGGGCCGGCTCGCTCGCCGCCGTCGTCAATGCCGCCATCGCCAACAAGCCGCGCTTCGACCGCATGCGCGAATTCTTCGGCGAGGTCGGCAAGGGCGACAATGCGGGCGTCTGGGAAGACACGCCGGTTCACCATCCGGCCTTCCGCAAGAAGTTCGCCGCCAAGGCGGCTGCGTCGAAGAACGCGGTGGATTCGGGGGAGGCGATTGGCTCATGACGCTGATCATCGACCATGACAGGGCAGGGGGCTATTGGGGCTCCGTCTATGTGTTCGCCGCCATCAAGGGCATGCAGGTGATCATCGACGGCCCGGTGGGCTGCGAGAACCTGCCGGTGACCTCGGTGCTGCACTACACCGACGCGCTGCCGCCGCACGAACTGCCGATCGTCGTCACCGGCCTGGGCGAGGAAGAACTCGGCCAGCACGGCACCGAAGCGGCGATGAAGCGCGCCCGCGCCGTGCTCGATCCTGATCTGCCCGCCGTCGTCGTTACCGGCTCCATCGCCGAGATGATCGGCGGCGGCGTGACGCCCGAGGGCACCAATATCCAGCGCTTCCTGCCGCGCACCATCGACGAGGACCAGTGGCAGTCCGCCGACCGGGCGCTCAAGTGGCTGTGGACCGAATACGGCCCGAAGAAGGGCAAGGTCCGCCCGCCCAAGGCGCGCAAGGAGGGCGAGAAGCCCAAGGTCAACATCATCGGCTCGATCTACGGCACTTTCAATATGCCGTCCGACCTCGCCGAGATCCGCCGCCTGATCGAGGGCATCGGCGCCGAGGTCAACATGACCTTCCCGCTGGGCAGCCACCTGGCCGACGTCTCCCGTCTCGGCGACGCCGAGGCCAATGTCTGCCTCTACCGCGAGTTCGGCCGGCTGTTGTGCGAGGCGCTCGACCGGCCCTACCTGCAGGCGCCGATCGGCATCCATTCGACCACCGCCTTCCTGCGCTCGCTGGGTGAGATGCTCGGGCTCGATCCCGAACCCTTCATCGAGCGCGAGAAGCACACCACGCTCAAGCCGATGTGGGACCTGTGGCGCTCGGTCACCCAGGATTTCTTCGCCACCGCCGGCTACGCCATCGTCGCCAGCGAGACCTACGAGCGCGGCATCCGCAATTTCCTCACAGAAGAAATGGGGATGCCCTGTACCTTCTCGGTGCAGCGCATCGCCGGAAAGAAGACCGACAACCAGGCGATCCGCCAGTTGATCAAGGACAAGCCGCCGCTGGTCATGTTCGGCTCCTACAACGAGCGCATGTACCTGGCCGAGGCAGGCGCCCGGGCGATCTACGTGCCCGTGTCCTTCCCCGGCGCGATCATCCGCCGCCACACCGGCACGCCGGTGATGGGCTATTCGGGCGCGTCCTGGCTTATCCAGGAAGTCTGCAACGCGCTGTTCGACGCGCTGTTCTCGATCCTTCCGCTGGCCACCGACATGGATGCGGTGGAGGCGACGCCGGTCAAGGCGCGCGGCGAGATTCCCTGGGCGCCGGAGGCCAAGGCGAAGCTCGACCGGGCCATCGAACTCGAGCCGGTGCTTGTCAGGATTTCCGCCGCCAAGCGGCTGCGCGACGCCTCCGAACAGGAGGCACGCGCCCGCGGCAGCGCGATCGTCAACCAGGAAGACGTGGATTTGGCCAGCCGGGCGCTCAGGCGCGGGCGGGCTGCATAACGCGCCGGGGGCACACCCCCGGCAAACAAGGAGAGTGCGATGAGCATGACAGTGCACCAAAAGGAAAGGCAAGCGGCCCGCGGGCAGTCGAGGACGGACCGGATCGAATACTGGCTCCTGGTCGCCATCGCCTTCGTCGTCTGTTTCGCCATGGCGGGCACATCGCGCGGGCTGGCAGCCCTGCGCGGCAAGCCTGTCGACAGCCACGGCCAATCGGTTTTCGCGGAGGCGCGCGCATCCGCGCATGCCACCGCAGGCTACGTCTTCATCGCGTAGCGTTTCGCCTTTGCCGGAGTCCAAACCCGGCATTAACCGCCGAAGCCGTCTTTCCGGGCGGTCCAGGCACCCGGCTGCGGGGAACCGCAGCGCTTGTGACTAGGAGGTACTTCAATGTCCAGTCCAAACACCGTTTCGCTTTCGGGATTGACCGAAGGTGAAGCACAGGAGTTCCACTCGTACTACCTCCAGGGGATGATTGCTTTCGTGGCTGTTGCCATTGTCGCACATCTGCTCGCCTGGTTCTGGCGCCCGTGGATCCCCGGTCCGGAAGGCTACGCTTCGCTTGAAAGCGTCGGCCAGACCGTATCGGCATTCTTGCCAATGCTCAGTTAAGGAGAAGCGAAATGTGGAGAATCTGGATGATTTTCGACCCGCGTAAAACGCTGGTCGTCCAAGGCGTCTTCCTCTTCGCGCTGGCTGTGATGATTCACCTCGTCCTGCTCAGCACGGAACGCTTCAACTGGCTCGAAGGCGCACCGGTCGTGACCGGCGCCCTCGATCCGACGGGCATCCTGGGGCTCATCCCCACGATGATTGGCTGAACGCTCAAAAGAATGACTGCGGGCGGGGCGAAGGCCCTGGCCACCCGCCCGCAGTCGAAATCTGGAATGGGCAAAACCCGGAACGGGATCGCGGGAATCGTCGGCGATCAGACGGGGTTGGAGACAAGCCATGGCGCTGCTGAGTTTTGAAAGAAAATACCGCGTTCGCGGTGGCACCCTGATAGGCGGTGACCTGTTCGATTTTTGGGTCGGACCTTTTTACGTAGGCTTTTTCGGCCTCACCACGGCATTTTTCGCGGGCCTGGGGACCGCGTTGATGGCCTATGGCGCGGCGCTTGGGCCAACCTGGAACATCTGGCGGATCTCCATTGCTCCGCCCGACCTGAGCTACGGGCTCGGACTGGCGCCGCTGGCGGAAGGCGGCCTGTGGCAGATCATCACCATCTGCGCGATCGGGGCCTTCGTGTCCTGGGCCCTGCGCGAAGTGGAAATCTGCCGCAAGCTCGGCATGGGCTTCCATGTCCCGTTCGCCTTCGCCGTGGCGATCTTCGCCTATGTCACGCTGGTCGTGATCCGGCCGGTGCTGATGGGCGCCTGGGGACACGGTTTCCCCTACGGCATCTTCAGCCATCTCGATTGGGTTTCGAACGTCGGATACCAGTATCTGCACTTCCACTACAATCCCGCGCACATGCTCGCGGTGTCGCTGTTCTTCACCACGACCCTGGCGCTCGCCCTGCACGGCGGCCTGATCCTCTCGGCCAGCAATCCGGGCCGCGACGGCACGCTTTACAACAATCCCAATGAGGTCAAGACGCCGGAGCACGAAGACACCTTCTTCCGCGACATCATTGGCTATTCCGTCGGCACGCTGGGCATTCACCGCCTCGGTCTGGTGCTGGCCCTGAACGCCGGTTTCTGGAGCGCTGTGTGCATCGTCATCAGCGGTCCGCTCTGGAACAAGGGCTGGCCCGAGTGGTGGAACTGGTGGCTCGATCTGCCGATCTGGAGCTGAAAGGGGTCTGATCATGGAATACCAAAACATATTCACGCAAATCCAGGTTCGCGGCCCTGTCGAAGCCGGGATCCCGCTGCCGAGGGGCGACGACGAGCGCATCGGCAGGCCGATCTACAACAAGCTCGCCGGCTGGGTCGGCTACGCGCAGATCGGCCCCATCTATCTGGGCTTCCTGGGCACGGCATCGCTGATCTTCGGGACCATCTGGTTCGTCATCGTCGGCATGAACATGCTGGCCTCCGTCGGCTGGGACCCGATCCAGTTCATCCGCCAGCTCTTCTGGCTGGCGCTCGAGCCGCCGCCAGCGAAATACGGCCTGTCGATCCCGCCGCTCAATGAAGGCGGCTGGTACATCATCTCCAGCGTCTTCCTGCTGGCTTCCGTGCTGTTGTGGTGGGCAAGGGTCTATATAAGGGCGCGCGCGCTCGGGCTCGGCACCCATGTCTTCTGGGCCTTCGGCTCGGCCATCTTCCTGTTCCTCTCCCTGGGTCTGTTCCGGCCGCTGCTGATGGGGTCCTGGGCCGAAGCCGTTCCCTATGGCATCTTCCCGCACCTCGACTGGACGGCGGCGTTCTCGATCCGCTACGGCAATCTCTACTACAACCCGTTCCACTGCCTCTCGATCGCATTCCTGTACGGCTCCGTTCTGCTGTTCGCCATGCATGCCGCAACCATTCTCGCGGTGACCCGGTACGGCGGCGAGCGCGAGGTGGAACAGATCACCGACCGCGGCACCGCTTCCGAACGCGCTGCGCTGTTCTGGAGGTGGACCATGGGCTTCAACGCCACCATGGAATCTATTCACCGTTGGGCCTGGTGGTTTGCCGTGCTCACACCGATTACCGGCGGCATCGGCATCTTGCTGACCGGGACCGTGGTCGACAACTGGTACCTGTGGGGCATGAAGCACGGCCTTGTCGCGCCGCTGCCCGACTTGTGGCCGACGGTCGTCGATCCGGCCATTGGGGGTTAAGACAATGAATCAACTTTGGATACCATTCGCCGCGGCCGGAGCCGTCTTCGTGGGCGCCGCCGTTATCTTCGGCGCCGACTGGGACACGCCTCCCGTGGACACCGTCCAGATCGGCTATCGCGGCACGGGCATGGTTCAGGTGCTCGACCGCGAGGACCAGGTGGCGCTCAAGCTCGCCAATGTCGCCCCCGAGCCCGCTTACGAGCCCGATCCCGCCGGCAGCCTTGCCCGCGACGTCTACCAGAACGTGCCGGTGCTGGGGCATCTGTCCGAGGACCAGTTCAACGAGCTCATGGCGGACATCACCGCCTGGGTCTCGCCGGTCGAGGGCTGCAACTACTGCCACAACCCCGATGACCTCGCCTCCGACGAGGTCTACACCAAGGTCGTCTCCCGGCGGATGCTGCAGATGACGCAGCACATCAACGAGGACTGGCAGCCGCATGTCGCCCAGACCGGGGTGACCTGCTACACCTGCCACCGCGGCAATCCGGTGCCGGCCAATGTCTGGTCCCGTGATCTCGGCCCGGGCGAAAAGGGCAGGGCCGTGGGCTGGCGCGGAGGCCAGAACATCGTCAACAAGATGGCCGCGAACACCTCGCTGCCGACCGATGCGCTGGAGAACTACCTGCTCGACGAGCAGCCGATCCGCGTGCATTCGCTGACCGCGCTTCCCGACGGAACCAACAAGAACACCGTCAAGGAAACGGAGACGAGCTGGGCCCTGATGATGCACATGTCCGAAAGCCTCGGCGTCGGATGCGTCACCTGCCACAACACGCGGGCGCTGAACGACTGGGATCAAAGCCCGCCGCAGCGCGTTAGCGCCTGGCACGGCATCCGCATGACGCGGGATCTCAACGTGAGCTACCTCACGCCCATGGCCCCCGCCTTCCCGGCCAACCGCAAGGGACCCGAGGGCGACGTGTTCAAGGTCTCCTGCGCGACCTGCCACAACGGCGTTCAGAAGCCGCTCTATGGCGTCTCCATGCTGCAGGACTACGTGAATTCGTTGGCAACCAAGAGCGACACCGGCGTTCCGGACTTCACCACCTACAAGCCTGGTGAAACCAAGCTGCTGCCGTCTTCGGCCAACACGACTTCGCTCGCGCCGGTTTCCGGCGCGGTCGAAGGGGAAAAGGCTCTGGCATCCGCCGATTGAGCCTGTTGCAGGCGGCCGCTTTCCCTCGGCGTCCGCTTGCGCAAAAGAGGACCGGAGATCGCAAGATCTCCGGTCTTTCTGTTTTGGGGGCAGGGATTTTCGGGTGTGTTGATTCGCCTGAGCGGCGAAACGAGATCGACGCACGTGCCTCGCTGCGGCCGCGCCATCGCGCTCTTTCGGGTTCGCCTAGCCATTTTGGCAGCGCTGCTCGATCCACCAATCGTTTTGCCAGTCCTCATACCCGAGCAATGAACCTTGCAGGCGCTCAAGCTCGTTGTCCCAGGCGCGTGTTCGCTTCAGAATGGTCTTGATATAGGCATCGATGCGCCATTCCTGGTCCGGAAGCGCAAAGAGCACGTCCCTTATGCCCTGAAGGTTTGACCGGTTTTGATTGAGCGAGGGCACCGGCGTGTCGATGATGCGGCGAAGGATCTGACCCGAGGCCACATAAGGCTCAAACGGCTCCAGGAGTTCGTCGAACCAGTCCGACGGGTAGCCGTCGCTGAAAACCGCCAACGGCTTTCGTCCTTCCAACATAAGGGGAAGTTCGAAGTTGGTATGGACCAGATATGGGACGGCATCGAACGCAAAATAGGGCCGACCAAGCGCGGTGAGAATGGCATCAGGCACAATGGGCGGGATGCACAGGGCGCCGATCGCTTGCATGTCGGACTGGGACAATCCGCCATACAGCGCCCTCAGATCCGGATCTGCGGCGGTTTCCGAGCTCAATACGGCCTTTAGCTGATCCAGATCAACGATGCGCACACGGCATTCCGCACACACCGCGCCGGTGACGGCATCGAAGCCTTTCAGAACGAATATACTATCGCAGGCGTCGTTTTTCATGAAAATTGCGGTGCTGACAGAGCCAATACCGGCAAGCTACGGCGCAAAATCGAAAAACGCCAGTCTGGTCCAGTCAAGGCTGCAGCACAGGTAATTGCACAGTCGCGGCGTCGGATCAGGTCCACAATCACAGGATTTGAAGTGGGCGGTGCCAATGGCACAGATCCAAGGCAAAAGCCTCGCCGCTCAGAAGACCAGGTCGGGATAGCGTTCCGCGTAGATCCGGAACCAGGGCGTGAACTGCTCCGGCTGGCGGGCGATCTCGGCGTGCAGCGCGTCGCGGGTGATCCAGCGGGTGTCCTCGACCTCGCGCGGATCGGGCGCCAGTTGGACAGACGACCGGTCGGCCACTCCGATATACATCGTCACCTTCTCGTGCTCGTGCAGGCCGTTGCCGACATCGGCGGAATATTCGACCACGCGGCGCCGGGAGAGGGCGACATTGAAGCCGAGCTCCTCCCTCAGGCGCCGGCGGGCGCAACTGTCGATCGGCTCGTCCCAGTGCGGATGCGAGCAGCAGGTGTTGGCCCACAGACCGCCGCAATGATATTTCGCCTGCGCCCGCTTCTGGATCAGCAGATGCTCGCCGTCGAAGACGAAGATCGACACGGCGAGGTGGAACAGCCCGTCGACATGGGCCTTCAGCTTCTCCACCGGATAGAGCGAGCCGTCGTCGGCGATGGCCGGGATGATGGTGGGGTGTACGTTCATCGGTCCGTCCTGTCTTTCATGCCGCGGGGGCCGTGCGTGCGGCCCGGCCGGCGCCGTCGGCGCGGGTGGCCGCCTGCGCCGCGGGGGTGGGGATCCTGAGCGCCTCCACGTCGGTCAGTCCCTGCCAGCTTCCCTCGATAGCCAGCAGGTTGAACCGCGTGAAGCAGTATTCCGAGAACCAGTCGTCCTTGTAGGCGATCCGCACTGCCTCGCCATGGGTGGCGCTGCGGCGCGAGAACGCCTCCATGGCCGCAATCGAGGTCCAGGCCGACAGGGTCACCTGGTGAAGCCACGGGATTTCCCCGGTGCCGATCATGAAGTGCCGCTCCGGCTCGGCCTCCGCCGTGTCCGAGATCGCCGGCACCCGCGGCCAGAAGCGCATCAGCTTGGACGGCCGGATCGACGCGCGGGTCATCGCCACCACCGGCATGCGCTGCCCGGGCGCGTCCTCGGCCACCTCGAACACGTGCCCGTCCCACTGGCCCCGCGTGGTCACGGGTTCGAGATAGAGCGTGGCCATCCGGTCTGCCGTCTTGCGGTAGCCGTCGAGCGCGCCCGCGGACGCGATGCGCGCGCGGGCGATCTCCAGCGACGGCCATTCGGCCAGCAGCGTGTAGACGCCGAAATTCGGGCGCGTCGAAAATCCCGCGCCCGACCCGGTGCCCATCAGCTTGAGGAATCTGAGATCCGCCATCCTGCGCAGGGCAGGCTTCGCCATCCCCATCTGCGAGAACGCCCACAGGCGCCGGCGCAGCGAGGAGAACTCGAACAGCGAAAACGTCACCACCGTCATGGGCATTCCCTACCGGTGCCTCAAGGATGTGACCCTATCATGGCTTGCCTGGCCAGGATCAGGCCACCGCGCGCGAAAGTGCGCACTGCGACCACAAATCGCACAGCGAGTCCACCAGATGCCTGAGGTCGTCGTCGCTGTGCATCGGCGTCGGCGTGAACCGGAGCCGTTCGGTGCCGACCGGAACGGTCGGATAATTGATCGGCTGGACATAGACCCCGTAGGTGTCGAGCAGGATGTCGGAGATCCATTTGCACTTCTTGGCGTCACCCACCATCACCGGCACGATATGGCTCGGATTGCGCATGTGCGGGATGCCCTTGGCGTCGAGCATGGCGCGGAACTTCGCCACGTTGCTGCGGTGGCCGGCGCGTTCGATCTGGCTCTGCTTGAGATGCCTGATCGAGGCTGTGGCGCCCGCGGCCAGCGCCGGCGGAATGGCGGTGGTGAAGATGAAGCCCGAGGAGAAGCTGCGGATGAAGTCGCACACCGCCCGCGAACCGGTGATGTAGCCGCCCATCACGCCAAACGCCTTGCCGAGCGTGCCTTCGATGATCGTCACCCGGTCCATCAGCCCGTCGCGCTCGGCGACGCCGCCGCCGCGCGGCCCGTACATGCCGACCGCGTGGACTTCGTCGAGATAGGTCATGGCGCCGAAGCGCTCGGCCACGTCCAGGATCTCGCCGATCGGCGCGATGTCGCCGTCCATGGAATAGACGCTCTCGAACGCCACCAGCTTCGGCGCCTTGGGATCGTCGGCCGCCATCATCGCCGCCAGGTGCTTGGGATCGTTGTGGCGCCAGAGGCGCTTTTCGGCGCGGCTGTGGCGGATGCCCTCGATCATCGAGGCGTGGTTGAGCGCATCCGAATAGATGATCAGGCCGGGGATCCTGGCGCCGAGCGTGCCGAGCGCCGCCCAGTTGGATACATAGCCCGAGGAGAAGATCAGCGCCGATTCCTTGCCGTGCAGATCCGCCAGCTCGTTTTCCAGCAGCACATGCGCATGGTTGGTGCCCGAGATGTTGCGGGTGCCGCCCGCGCCGGCGCCGCACTGGTCGATGGCTTCATGCATGGCCGCGATCACCTTGGCGTTCTGTCCCATGCCGAGATAATCGTTCGAGCACCAGACGGTGACGTCATGGGTGCTGCCGTCAGCGCGGTGCCGGGTCGCCCGGGGGAACCCGCCGGCATGCCGCTCGAGTTCCGCGAAGACGCGGTAGTTGCCGGCCGCGTGCAGCGTGTCGAGCTGCGATGTGAAGTAGCGGTTGAAGTCCATGTGGGTGATCCCCCTTGTCTCAGGCCCGCGCAGGCGCACGGGAAGTTTCCGATTCCGGTGTGGTGTGAAGTGTCGCCCGGTTCTCCCGGGTCTTGTTCGAAGTCTTTTTCTTGGTCTTGTCCATCGCCCAGCCCCAGAGGGCGGAATCGCGAACCGGCAAAACCAGAAACAGGTGTTCAATCAGCGCCAGCCCCGCGAAGGCGGCGAGCAGGGTCCATTTGACCGCGCCGTGGTCTGTCTCCGCCGTGGCCGCCGCGAAGACCAGCCAGGCCAGCAGAGCCGCGCTTCCCGTGAGCGAGACATAGAACCAGCCGCTGGTCCGGTCGGTGCGGAAATAGCTTTTGAGATAGGACAGGCGATCCGGCAGCATGTCGCTGATCGCGTGCCGGGCGCCGAGATAGATGTTGAGCTTGGTGGAAATCCGCATCACCCAGAGCAGGCCGAACGCCAGCAGCCCGGTGGTGTTCTCGGCCCCGCCCATGAACCATACCAGCCCCAGCATCGTGGCAAACAGCGCGATCTCGTGGTCCCGCACGGTCAGGAACGCGGCGCGGAACCGCGTCTTCTCGTGCGGCGCCTCCGAGGCGGCGATGCGCCGCGGCCCGGTCACCAACCCGATCAGGAACGTGGTCTCGTGCCAGGCCCACAGCGCCAGGGCAGAGAAGAAGGCGACATAGGCCGACACCGCGGTGGCGCCGTCCTCAGCGGTGGCGGCGAGGCCGATGACGCCGATCGTCGCCACGCCGGTGGCGAGCGCCATCACGGTCTTGAAATAGCGGCTTCCCGCCCGCGCCAGCGCCAGGACCAGCCCGGTGGCGACCCACCAGGCGACACTAGCGATCAGGACTGCTGACAGGAAGGTCATCGCGGGCTCCTTACCAGACCGGCTGCAGCCGGCTTTTTTCCGGCACGCGGTTGGTCTTGGTGGGGATCATGTAGAGCCGGGCGAAGGTCAGCGCCGCACGGCCCGTGTGCCAGCCCTTGGCGATCCTGCCCATCATGCCGCCGCGCTCGACCGCCGCGTTGACGTCGGCATTGATGGCGTTGAGCTTGCGCAGGCAGGCGATGAAGGCGGGATGGTCGAGATCCAGCGTCAGCGGAAATACCTGCTTGGTGATTTCGCTCGTCAGGCGGAACACCCGCATGTCGTAGTCCTCGATGCCGATGTCGAGCGCCTTGTGAAACGCCGGCCGCGCATGGTCGCGCACATACATGGTGGCGAACACCGCCAGCAGGAAGAACTTGATCCAGTAGGTGTTGATGCCCGAGGTCAGCTTCGGATCCGAGCGCATGATCAGCGAGAACGCCTCGCCGTGCCGGAACTCGTCATTGCACCATTCCTGGAACCACTTGAAGATCGGATGGAAGCGCTTTTCCGGGTGCTGCTGCAGATGCCGGAAGATGGTGATGTAGCGGGCATAGCCGATCTTCTCGGACAGATAGGTGGCGTAATAGATGAATTTCGGGCGGAAATAGGTGTATTTCTTCGCCTTGGCGAGGAAGCCCATGTTGACGCCGATGTTGAACTCCTTGAGCGCATCGTTGATGAAGCCGGCATGGCGGCTTTCATCGCGGCTCATCAGCCCGAACAGCTCGCAGATCTCCGCATTCGTGCCGCGGCGCTTCATCTCCTTGTAGAGCACGCAGCCGGAGAACTCCGCCGTCAGCGACGAGACCAGGAAATCGATGAACTCCCGGCGCAATTCGTCGGGCAGCGCGTCGATGTCGATCTGGTCCCAGTCGGCGTTGCGCTTGAAGTGGCCCTTGTTGGGGTCCGAGCGCATTTCGGCGATCAGCGCATCCCATTCCTCGCGGACGCCGGAGACGTCGAGGCGGTCCATCTCGTCGAAATCGGTGGTGTAGAAGCGCGGGTTGAGCATCGTCGATTCGACCGCTGTCTTGGTCGTGTCGTTGATGTCGGCGGGGGTCGTCTTCGCCCTGGCGAGATCGGGTTCAACGTGCTTGTTCATGCCCGTGCCCTCTCTGAAAAGCTGAACTCGCACAGTTCCATGAACTCGAAATCGCCCGTGGCGCGCGTCCAGGTGCGCTCGAGCAGGCTCGCGCGGGTGATGGTGGCAGTGCGGCGGAAGGTCTCGCGGTGGCCATAGGGCACCTCGACGGGCGAGCCGTGCACGATCACCTCGTCGCCGGGATAGACCACGACGCCATTGTCAAAGCGTAAGTGCGCGCCCAGTTCCTCGAATGTGTTGTTGATTTCCACGGTGCACGGAACCTCCTCCTTGCGCCGTCCTATCAGCGGTGTCTTGCTCATGGCTTCTTATTCCCTCTCGAAGCTAGCAGTTCAGCATAGGCGGCGGCGTTGTCAGGCCCGAAGGCGTTGAGGTAGAGCCGTTCGCCGGTGGCGGTATCGGAGAGCGACACGGAGCCGTTCTCCCATTCGATCAGCCGGTAGGGCAGGGTGTCGGGCTTCTCGGCCACGAGCCGCATGCGCGACAGTGCCCTCAATGAGCCGCGGATGAACCCGCCTTCTTCCGGCAGAAGAATCCTGATGATCTCGCCCGTCTGGGCGTCGGTGATGGTGATCTTGGTGTCATGGGCGCCGGCGATGACGATGTCGCGGATCGCCACCGGCTGGCCATAGACATTGACCATGGTGCCGACGCCGGTCTGCATCCCGAACAGGATGGCGCTCATGGCGAATCCGATCAGCCCCAGCCCCATCACCAATGGCATCCGCGGAAACCGGCTCGCGGTCCGGCCGGATTTCTGCGGGGCGCCATTGGCATGGGGAAAACCTGGGGTGAGCGCGTTCATGATCTTACTCCGCGGCTTGGATCAGCGGACCGCCGGAAACCCGGCCGGTCTGGGTTGGGGAGGGCGACGGCCGGGCCGCCGCGTCGGGAGCGCGCGTGCCGGCGAGCGCCGCAGCCAGCACGTTGCCGGCGATCGCCACGTCCTTGAGGCAGATGAGCTGCGGCATCAGCGCGCCCTTGCGAAAGCCCCGCACATGCGGCCAGAACACCAGCCAGGACAGCCGGTCGCCCGGCATGAGCGTGAGCGCGATGTCGCCGACGCCGTTCTTGCCTTCGCGCATGTCCACCGAGACGATCCGCGTGAACGGCAGGTTGAACGTCGCCGACAGCGCCACGCCGATGCGCATGACGATGCGCCTGTTGGTGATGGTGTAGAGCGTCGTCTTCTGCACGCCCCAGGCAAAGGCCTCCATGAGGCCTATGCCGATCGTCGACAGGATGGTCAGCGCGCCCGACGAGAACAGGATCTCGCTCGGCTGGCGGCCGTCATAGAGGCCGGCGGAGATGTTCCAGATGACGAGAACCGCGAAATATCCCGCGATCCAGCGCGTCTTCATCACGCGCCGGGAGACCGCCGCCGAAGACGGTGCGCCCTGCCACAAGATGTATTCGCCGTCCGGGAGCCGGGCCGGAAGGCCCGGCACCGGCTCGTAATCGTGCTCGGGTCCGCCGGTCTCGCTCATGCCAGCGGCTCCTGGCGGCTCGGCACGGCGTAGAGAAGGCCGGAACCGAAATAGGCCATGATCCTGTCTTCCTCGAGCAGGGTGATGCTCTCGGGCATCTTGGTGGCCGGCACATGCGCGAACTGCTCGCCGAGCAGCGCATTGACGTAGAAGATGCGGCTGCCGTCCCGGATCTTGCGGAAGGTGCCGAAGTTGATCGGCACCAGCACCGTCCGGGGCGCCACGCCGACTTCCGTCAGCACTTCGAGATAGCGCAGCATCTGCTCCGACTGGTCGACCCAGATGTCGGTGATCGTGCCGGCGACGACCAGGTCGAAGCCGACCACGCGCAGGCCGATCGGGTTGATCTCGCCCTCGGCGATGTAGAAATCGGGCGCCACCCTGAGCGGCACGATCTTGGGGCCGCCTTCATGCCGGAGATCCGGCGTGTCGGAGCGCTCCGCCCAGGATCCCGGACCGATCGAATCGAGCATCGGGTTCGGGCCGGTCGGCACGTATGGTGCGCCGGAGAAATTGGCGAGCTTGACGCCCGGCACAGGCCGGTCGGCATTGTCGCGCCGCGCATTGGGCACCTTCACCTCGCCATGGCCGTGCGGCAGCAGGAAGGTCTTCGCCGGCGGCACGAACAACCAGTCGTCCCGGTTGAAGTAGCCGGACTGATCGGCCTCGAGCGGATAGCCCTCGCGGCGGTCTTCCTGGCGGATGTAGAACAGCAGGAATGCGAAAAACACCCAGAACGCATAGAGCGTGACCTGGGCAACATCGATATAGGATGTGATGGCTCCGGTTTGCATGACTTTCTCCTTCAAGAGTCCGGCGGTCAGCCGGGCATTTCGGCCAGTCCGAAGCGGGGGCTCCGGGCCTGGTGTGGAATTTGACGCCGTGCGGCGAGCGGCCCGAGGACCGCGAGCGCCGCAAACAGCAGCCCGATTTCGAGGTGGTAGACGACACTGTATCCGGCGGCCGGCGCGGTCATCGCCGCACCCGGCGCGGCGCCGGCGACCATTCCGTTGACGGCGTCGCGGATCAGCCCGCCCGCGGCCAAGCCGAGGCCGATGGCCGTGGCCTGCACGGCGCCCCAGGCTCCGATCGCGAGGCCGTTGTCGGATTTCTCGGCGATGTCCATCGCCGCGAGCATCGTGCAGACGGCAAACAGCCCGCCGCCAAAGCCGATGATGCCGGCGCCCAGCCGGAACAGGTTGGCGGCATCGAGCGGTTCGGAGAAGATGATCGCCGAAAAGCCGAGGATGCCCGCCACCAGGCCGAGGGCCGCGAGCCGGTACATGTTGGCGCCCTTCTGCAGGGCGCGGCCGGCATGGCTGAAGCCGATCAGCGTGCCGGTGGCCCAGATCGCGGTCAGCAGCGTCGTCTGGCTGACCGTGAGCCGCAGCACCTCACCGCCATAGGGCTCGAGCAGCACGTCCTGCATCGAGAAGGCGGCCGAGCCGAAGGCCACGGCGACCAGCAGCCGCAGGGTGCCCTTTTCCTTGCGGTACGCGCCGAAGGCTTCGGCGAAACTCGCCGTCGGGCGCTCATGACGGGTCGCCACGGGGTCGCGCGGCTCCTGCTTCCACAGGCAGATGATGTTGAGCACCACGGTGGCGACCGCCGCCCCCTGGACCACCTTGATCAGCAGCAGCGGGGAATAATCGCGCAGCAGGATGGCGAACACGATCGACGACAGCAGCATGCCCACCAGCAGCATCACATACATCAGCGCCACCACCCGCGGCCGGGTCTTCTCGGCCGACAGATCGGTCGCCAGCGCCAGGCCCGCGGTCTGGGCCATGTGCATGCCGACGCCAGTCAGAAGGAAGGCCAGCAGCGCGCCCGCAGGCCCGCCCCAGGACGGGCCGGTGGTCTGCGAATGCAGCACCAGCAGGGCGAACGGCATGATCGCCAGCCCGCCGAACTGCAGGATCGTGCCGAGCCAGATATAGGGCACCCGGCGCACGCCGAGCGCCGATTTATAGGTGTCGGAGCGATGGCCGATCAGCGCCCGGAACGGGGCCGCCAGCACCGGGATCGCCACCATCAGCGCCACCAGCGAGGTGGGCACGCCGAGCTCGACGATCATCACCCGGTTGAGCGTGCCCGTGAGCAGCACCGCCGCCATGCCGATCGACCACTGGAACATCGACAGCCTGATGAGGCGCGACAGCGGCAGGTCCTCGGTCGCCGCATCCGCGAACGGCAGGTAGCGCGGCCCGAGAGACTTCCATTTGTCCAGCATCTTGCGGTTGGCTTTGGCGACCAGGCTCATGACCGGGCGAGCTCCTGTGCTTCGGAAATGTAGAATCCCCGGGAGATCCGGGTCGGCGCATGGCTCCGCCAGCCCTCCATGCCGGGCCGCTCGAGCGTCTGCGCGATCAGCCGGTTGATCGCCACCGGCTGGATCGCCGGCGACCGGTCGCCGCGCGGAAACATCTTGCCGACCGCCTGCATCACCACCAGCGGCCTGGTCCGCGGCGCCAGCGTGAACACCATCTTGCGGCGGGTGCGGCGCGCCAGCCCCGCGATCGCCGCCGCCGCGGCGTCGGCGTCGTAGTGAATGAGCGCGTCCATCGAGACGACGCCGTCGAATTCGCCATGCTCGGGGGAGAGCATGTCGCCGGCGATCAGCCTGACCGAGCCGCCACCCGCGATCTCGGGCAGCGCCTCGTTGGCGTGGCTCACCATCTGCGGCGACAGGTCGACGCCGAGCACGTGGGCGCCGCGGTGCGCGAGCTCGATGGCGAGCGGGCCGGCGCCGCAGCCGGCGTCGAGAATGCGCCAGCCGCTCAGGTCCTGCGGGAAGCGCCTGAGGATCTCGGCCCGCATCGCCTCGCGCCCGGCGCGCACGGTGGCGCGCACGCCCGAGACCTTCTCCGTCGAGGTCAGGCGCTTCCAGGCTTCGAGCGCAGTGCGGTCGAAATAATGCTGGATCTCGTCCCGGCGCTTGATGTAGGCGGCGTCGTGCATGGTCCCGGTCTCACTCAAAGCCGAGGAAATCGAAGATTTCCCGGTCCTTCATCGGATTGGCGGCCAGCTCCTCTGTGCCGGCCCACAGGGTTTCGGCCAGCTTCATGTATTCCTGCTGGATCGACACGATCTCCGGGTGGTCGCCCATCTCGAACAGCGTGCATTTCTTGAGCCGGCTGCGGCGCACCGCGTCGGAATCGACGATATGGGCCAGGCGTTTCAGGCCGATGGCCTCGTTGTAGCGGTCGATCTGGTCGGTGTTCTTCGAGCGGTTGGCGATGACCCCGCCGAGCCGCACGTCGTAGTTCTTCGACTTGGCCTTGATGGCGGCGACGATGCGGTTCATGGCGAAGATCGAGTCGAAATCATTGGCGGCGACGACGACCGCGCGCTCGGCGTGCTGCAGCGGCGAGGCGAAGCCGCCGCAGACCACGTCGCCCAGCACGTCGAAGATCACCACGTCGGTGTCCTCGAGCAGGTGGTGCTCCTTCAGCAGCTTCACCGTCTGGCCGACCACATAGCCGCCGCAACCGGTGCCCGCGGGCGGCCCGCCGGCCTCGACGCATTGCACGCCATTGTAGCCCTCGAACACGAAGTCCTCGGTCCGGAGTTCCTCGGGATGGAAGTCGACGCCTTCCAGAACGTCGATCACCGTCGGGATCAGGCTCTTGGTCAGCGTGAAGGTGGAATCATGCTTGGGGTCGCAGCCGATCTGCAGCACCCGCTTGCCCAGGAGCGAAAACGCCACCGACAGGTTCGACGAGGTGGTCGACTTGCCGATGCCGCCCTTGCCGTAGATGGCGAAGACCTTGGCCTTGCCGGCGTCCATCTCGGTTTCGAGATGAACCTGGACGCTGCCGTCTCCGTCGCCATCGCCGTTGAGGCCGGCGGCGTCGCGGAGCTTCGCGGTTCTCGCTTCATCCATGATGGTGCGGGGGTGGGTGAAAAGGTTCATTCTGCAGCCTCCACGGACAAGCCTTCGGCACGATCTTCCATTTCCTCGCCCGCTGCGCACAGCGCGGCCCAGGTCTCGTCGTCCGGCGTCCAAAAGTTTCTGTCTTTGGCCTCGATGAGGCGGTTGACCATGCGCAGGGAGGATGCCGGATTGAGTTCGGACAGCCTGCGGCGCATGGTTTCGTCGAGTATGAAGGTCTCGCTCAGCTTCTGGTACACCCAGGGCTGCACGTCGCCGGTGGTTGCCGACCAGCCCATCGTGTTGGAGATCTGGGCCTCGATCTGGCGCACGCCTTCATAGCCATGCGCCAGCATGCCTTCGAACCATTTCGGGTTGAGCGAGCGGGTGCGCGTTTCGAGCGCCACCTGTTCGCCCAGCGTCCGCACCCGTCCTTCGCCCTGGGTCTGGTCGGAGATGAACACCGGCAGTTGCTTGCCGCCCTTGGCCAGCGACACCGCTTTGGAGATGCCGCCGAGCGTGTCGAAATAATGATCGATCGTGGTCACGCCGAGCTCGACCGAATCGAGGTTCTGGTAGGCCATGTCGACCTTGGCGAAGACGTCGTTGAGCAGTTCGACCTGCGCCGAGGACTTGCCCTTGCGGTCGATCGCAAAGCCCTTGCGGGCGGTGTACATGTCGGCGATTTCCTGGTCGTCGGTCCAGGCGCTGGAGCCGACGAGGAAATTGACGTTGGCGCCATAGGCGCCCTCGGCATTGGAGAACACCCGGTAGGCAGCGTGTTCGATGTCGCAGCCGTGTTCCGCGGCATAGTCGATCGCGTGCTTGCGGATGAAGTTCATCTCCACGGGCTCGTCGGCGATGGCGGCGATATAGGAGGCCTCCGCCAGCATCGAGGCCTGCAGCGGCAGCAGGTCGCGGAAGATCCCCGACAGCGTCATCACCGCGTCGATGCGCGGGCGCTTGAGCTCCTCGAGCGGGATCAACTCGGCGCCGCACACCCGGTTGTAGGCGTCGAGCCGCGGCCGCGCGCCCATCAGCGCCAGCGCCTGGGCCATCGGGCCGCCTTCGGATTTGAGGTTGTCGGTGCCCCACAGCACGATGGCGATGGTCTCGGGCAGCTTGCCGTCGGTCTCGAAATAGCGCTCCAGCACCTTGGCTGCCTGGCGGGCGCCATCCTTGACCGCATAGGCGCTCGGGATGCCGAACGGGTCGAAGCCATGGATGTTGCGGCCGGTGGGCAGCATGTCGGGCCGGCGCAGCAGGTCGCCCGAGGGCGAGGGGGCGACGAAGCGGCCGTCGAGCGCGGTGATGATGCCGTCGAGCTCGCGGTTGTTGGCGAGGTTTGCGTTGGCGCGCACCAGCCGGTCGATGAGCGCGATCTTCTCCTCGCCGCCCGTCCGCGCGGCCCTGACCGCGGCCTGATCTGAATCGACGATGGCGTCGATCACCTGGGCGCCGGGCGTGCCCGCATCATCGGCTTCGGCGATCAGCGTGAGCATTTCGCGGCGTTCCGCCTCGCTCATGGCGCGGCCGGCGACATGCAGCCCGTGCGGGATCAGGGCGTATTCGAGCTCCAGCATCGCCGCGTTGAGCGCGCTCACATAGGCGGCGCGGTCGAGGGTCGAGGCGCCGCGCAGCAGTTCCAGCATCTCGGCCTGGGCCACCACCAGCTCGAAGGTTTCGGAATATTCGGTCTCCTGGCTCGCATCGAGATTGCGCAGCCGGTCGAGCGAGGATTTCAGCTCGCTCAGGCCCTTGTAGAGGCCGGCATTGGTCACCGGCGGGGTCAGGTAGGAGACCAGCGTCGCCGCCGAGCGGCGCTTGGCGATGGTGCCTTCGGACGGGTTGTTGGCGGCATAGAGATAGAAGTTCGGCAGGTCGCCGATCAGCCGGTCCGGCCAGCACTTGGACGACATGCCGGACTGCTTGCCGGGCATGAATTCGAGCGCGCCATGGGTGCCGAAATGCAGGACCGCATCGGCGCGGAAGGTGCGCTTGAGATAGGTGTAGAAGGCGGCGAAGGCGTGGGTGGGTGCAAACCCCTTCTCGAACAACAGCCGCATCGGGTCGCCCTCGTAGCCGAAGCCCGGCTGCACCGCGACGAGGATGTTGCCAAACTGGCGGCCGAGCACGAAGATCGACTGGCCGTTGGTGAAGATCCGGCCCGGCGCCGGACCCCAGGCGGCCTCGATCTCGGAGAGATATTTCTCGTTGCGCACATGGTCGTCGGCGCTGACCATGGCGTGCACATTGGCAAGCGCGCCGTAGGAGGCGGCGTTGCCGTTGAGCACCATGTCGCGCAGCGCCTCGGGGCTTTCCGGCACCTCGATCGTGTAGCCCTCGGCCTGCAGGCGCAGCATCGTGGCGTGCAGCGATTCGAACACCGACAGGAAGGCCGCGGTGCCCATGTTGCCGGCGTTCGGCGGGAAGTTGAAGATGGTGAGCGCCACCTTGCGCTTGGCCCGCTCGCTCTTGCGCAGCGCGACCAGCTTCTCGATGCGGCCGGCCAGCACTTCCACCCGTTCCGGATGCGCGCTCATGCAGGAGCGGCCCTTGGGGCAGGCGCCCAGCTTGCGGGCGCAGGAGCAGGCCTGGTCGCCGTCCCGGTTTTCGGTGCGCCCGCCGAACACCATCGTGCCGGTGGCGCCGTCGAGTTCCGGGATCGCCACCATGATGGTGGTCTCGATCGGCATCAGCCCCTGGTCGGAGGCTTCCCAGCGTTCGATCGACTGGAATTCGGTGACGTGGGCGGCGACATAGGGCACGTCGAGGCCCGACAGCACTTCCGCAGCGGCGGCGGCATCGGAATAGGCGGGGCCGCCGACGAGCGAGAAGCCGGTGAGCGACAGCATCGCGTCGATCGTGACGCCGGTCTTGCCGCCCGACAGGAACTGCCGCACCGGCCCGCGCATGTCGAGGCCGGAGCAGAACACCGGCACCACATTGATGCCGCGGCGCTCGAGCGACCGGATGACGCCGTCATAATGGCCGGTGTCGCCCGACAGGATGTAGGAGCGCAAGAGCAGCAGCCCGACCGTGCCCTTGGCGTCGCGCTTCGAAGGAAGCGCGCCGATCGAGGCGCTGACCCGGCCCTTGATGTCGGGATGGTAGACGCCCTGGTCCGGATACTCGACCGGGGCGGCCGCGGGCACCGTGCCGCGATAGGCGCGGCGCTCGCCGTCGGCGTATTTATCGACCAGCAGCCGCACCAGATTGGCGATGTTGGCGTCGGACGCCGCGATCCGGTACTGCATGGCGAGGAAGTAGTTGCGCACGTCCTGGGCGGTGCCGGGGATGAACCGCAGCAGCTTCGGCAGCCGCTTGAGCATCGCCATCTGGCGCTCGCCGGCGGTGCGGCCGGTGTCCTTGCTGGTCTTCGATCGGTCGCCGCGCAGTTTCTTGAGGATGGCCAGCGGGCCCTTCTGCTCGCCGTCCATCTTGAAGCGCCCCATGGTGGTGTTCTTCATGATTTCGCCGGCCGACATGCAGCACATCATCGCGTCGCACTGGTCGCGCCTTGCTGCCAGGTCCGGCCCGATCGCCTTGACGTGGTCCTCGATGAACAGCATGGAGGCGACGATGATGTTGCCCTTGGCGATGTCGTCCCTGCACGCCTGCAGCCTGTCGGGATGGTCGTTCCAGTCGGTCGCCGCATGCACCGTGAGCCGCAGGTTCGGAATGTCGGCCGAAAGCATCTTGCGCGCATCGTCGACCGCCGCCGTCATGTGGTTGTCGAGCGTGATCAGAACAACATTGACCGGGGCGGAACTAGCGCCCGAAGTGTGCTTTGGCATCGTACAGTGTCTCGATCGTGATCGGGTTGAGGCCGTTCTGGGCGGCATAGGATTCCGTGTTTCGCCGCGCCTTCCCGCGGACAAAGAAGGGGATCTTGCGGAGTTCGCGTTCGGCGTCGATGGTCCAGGACGGCTCGCCCGGAGCGGCGGCGGAAGCCGCTGCCGGCTGGGTGTGAATGGGCTCCGCGGCTTCGGCCGCCGCGGGGGCGGTGTCGGCTTCGCCGG
>NZ_JRJG01000059.1 GCF_000759435.1 Hoeflea sp. BAL378 | reverse complement strand
GGGCGGCAGCGCCGCTACCTGCGCCAGTCCAGCCAGTCGCGCATCAGCCGGTGGGCGATGGCGCCGGGCGGCGGCGCCGAGGCCTTGTCCTCTCCCAGCACATTGGCCAGCATCGCCTCGGTCTCGGCCCGGTCGAACCAGCGGCAATCCTCGAGCTCGGCCGTGTCGCGGGCGATCGTCAGGCTCCTGGCTTCCGCATAGACGCCGATCATCAGCGAATGCGGCATCGGCCAGGGCTGGCTGGCGTGGTAGCGCACCCGGCCGACGGTGATGCCAGATTCCTCGAGCGTCTCGCGCCGTACGGCGTCCTCCATCGTCTCCCCCGGTTCGATGAAGCCGGCCAGGCACGAGAACATGCCCGGCGGGAAATGCGGGCTGCGGCCGAGCAGGCAGCGGTCGCCGACCTCGTCCACGGTCAGCATGATGGCGACGGGGTCGGTGCGTGGAAACACCACATGCGGGCAGGCGGTGCAGCGCCGTCGGTAGCCGCCCGCTTCGGGCGCCATCGCCGCGCCGCAGGCGCCGCAGAACCGGTTGGCGAGCGCCCAAGTGACCAGGCTGGTGCCCTGCGCAAAGGCGCCGAGCGTTTCCTCGTCCAACAGCGCCTGGCGGTAGACCGAGCGGCTGTCGATGGCCTTGAAGGGGGTGGGCAGGTCCTCGGCGGCAACCCCCACCGGAAGGGCGATGCGGGCCGCATTGTTGGCGTCCCAGCCGATCAGCACGGCGTCGGCGTGCTGCGGCTGCATCGCGGCGATGTCGTCCGCCTCAAGCAGGCCCTGCGGCGCCGCGCCGTCGACCCGCATCGCCAGCCGGCCCTGGGTGATGGCGAAATAGCGCGTCGCCTTGTCCTTGAGCGCGTCGCCGAGCTCGCTTTCGGTGCGGTGCTCGGACCGGCGATCGAGCCGGTTGCCCGAAAAAGCGACCAGACGGCTGGCCTCGCCATGAGGGGCGTCATGGTCAAACAGGGAGAGTGTCATGGATCAGAGGGCCTCGAGAAGTCTTTCGGTGAAGTCGGTTCGGGCATCCCGGTTCCAGGGACTGGCCTGTCCGTGGCCCCAGACCGGTCCCGGCCAGGCGGGGTCGCCGTCGTTGCGGGCGATGAGGTGGAGATGGAACTGGCGCACCTGGTTGCCCAGCGCGCCCATGTTTATCTTGAGACAGCCCGTCGCCTGCTTGAGCGCCTTGGCGGCGATCGCGGTTTCGAAGGTCAGCATGGTCTGGTCGAGCGGGGTCATGTCGAAGATTTCCGATATGCCGCTGCGCTGCGGCACCAGCAGCACCCAGGGCCAGCGGCCGTCCTCCATCAGCCGGAGCTGGCACAGGCCCAGCTTCATCAGCAGCGTGGAATCGCGCTCAAGACGCGGATCAAGAACAAAATCAGACATGGCAGGACCGTGGGGCAAGGCTGAGACGCGGGTTCGACGGCCAACTCTAGCAGTTTTTTTCGGCCTTGGCTTGCTTTTGCCGGTGCGATTGACGATATGTGCAGTCGGGAGGTTGGTGGTGGACGAGCCACTCGCCAACCGGGTCAGGTCCGGAAGGAAGCAGCCCTAACGAGCCCGGCACGGGTCACCGTGCCAGCCTCCCACCCTTTCGCCCGCGCCCGTCATGGCAGGCCTGTCATTGACGGGTTCCAGCCGGGGTGCGAAATTGGTGCGGATGGCGTCGGGCCAGCGCAAGGGCGGCACGGGAACATCATGGAACACTCATCCGGCACGAACACAGCGGCATCGGGGTCAGGCACCGAGGCGCAGGCGGCGTACCGGGTTCTGGCGCGGAAATACCGTCCAAAGGATTTCACCGATCTCATCGGCCAGGAGCCGATGGTGCGCACGCTCACCAACGCCTTTTCCACCGGCCGCATCGCCCAGGCCTGGATGCTGACCGGCGTCCGCGGCGTCGGCAAGACCACCACGGCGCGCATTCTCGCCCGCGCCCTCAATTACAAGACCGACAAGATCGACCGGCCGACCATCGATCTCACGGCGCCGGGCGAGCATTGCCAGGCGATCATGGAAGGCCGCCATGTCGACGTGATCGAGATGGACGCCGCCTCCCACACCGGCATCGACGACATCCGCGAGATCATCGAGCAGGTGCGCTACCGCCCGGTGTCGGCGCGCTACAAGGTCTACATCATCGACGAAGTGCACATGCTCTCCAACCAGGCCTTCAACGGCCTGCTCAAGACGCTGGAAGAGCCGCCGGCGCATGTGAAGTTCATCTTCGCCACCACCGAGATCCGCAAGGTGCCGATCACGGTGCTGTCGCGCTGCCAGCGCTTTGACCTGCGCCGCATCGATTCGGGCCTGCTCGTCACCCATTTCCGCAATGTCTCCGCCCAGGAAGGCATTTCGATCGACGACGAATCGCTCGCCATGATCGCCCGCGCCGCCGAAGGCTCGGTGCGCGACGGGCTGTCGCTGCTCGACCAGGCGATCGCCCATGGCGGCGGCGCCGTCGACGCCGAGGCCGTGCGCTCGATGCTGGGCCTGGCCGACCGGTCGCGCATCGTCGGCCTGTTCGGCGCGCTGATGGGCGGCGATGTCGCTGCGGCACTCGCCAATTTCCGCGACCAGTACGATTCGGGCGCGAGCCCGGCGGTGATCCTCACCGATCTGGCCGATTTCACCCATCTCGTCACCCGGCTCAAATTCGTGCCGGAGGCTGCCGAGGATCCGTCGCTGACCCAGACCGAGCGCGAGAGCGGCGCCGACTATGCCGGCAAGCTGTCGACCGTCGTTCTCTCGCGCGTCTGGCAGATGCTGCTCAAGGGCATCACCGAGACCGACACCTCGAGCCGGCCCGCCGCCGCCGCCGAGATGGCGCTGATACGGATCGCCCATGCGGCCAG
>NZ_JRJG01000058.1 GCF_000759435.1 Hoeflea sp. BAL378 | reverse complement strand
CGCACACCTCGCCCGGCTTCCTCAAGCTCAACCCCGCCGGCAAGGTGCCGGTGCTGGAGCTGCCCTCGGGCCAGGTGATCGCCGAGAGCGTCGCCATCCTGCTGGCGCTCGACGAGACCTTCCCCGAGGCGCGGCTGCTGCCGCCGCACGGCTCGCCCGGCCGCAACGTGGCGGTGCAGTGGCTCGTCTTCATGGCCGCCAACATCTATCCCGACGTGCTGCGCTTCTACTACGCACCGCGTCACACCGACGACCCCTCGCCCGAGGCCGCCGACGCCGTCAGGCGCCAGGCGGTCAAGGACCTCGACCGCGATTTCGCCCAGCTCGCCGCCGCCATCGAGGGACCGTTCCTGCTGGGCGCGCGGATGACCATCACCGACGTCTATGCGGCGATGCTCGCCGACTGGCACGCCCCGGCGATGCAATTGCCCGAGATTGCCGAGCTCACGGCCCATGTGCTCGAGTCCCCGGCCGTGGCCGAGGCCTGGCGCACGCATGAATTCGGCACGTAGGGCGGCGCGCGGCCGCGTGACGGATGTCGATGACGGTTTGCGCCGCATCGGCCGGATTGGGGCCTTCTTCCTGTGGAACCGGAGCACGATCATGGCCCCGTCCTGCCTTTCATCCACACCGGCCCCTGCGCCGCGCCCGGCCGGAGCCACGCGGCGATGATGGGCTACGGACCGAGATCCACGCCAGCCTCGCCTGACCCGGGGCCTGGCGCACCACCGGCTTTGAGGACGAGACGGGCTATCTCGCGGTCAGGGCCGCCACCGCCAGCTTCAGCCCGGCGAGGAGGAACGGGGCTGCGTGCATCACGAGATCGAAGATGTCGATCGGCTTGACGAGCGTGCCTGAGGCCAGCATCTTCAGCTTCTCCCAGAGATGCGGCTCCGGCACGAAGGGCGCGAGCCCGAGCGTCAGGCAGGCGATGAGGATCAGGCTCCAGGGCAACTGGTCGAGAATGGTGGCGAGGGAATGCATCGGGGAGCTCCGGCATGGGACGGGTGCGGCGGCGCCGCTGCGATGCCTATCAGCCGGACGGGCGGGGATTTCCAGCGGGAAATATGCCAATGGGCGCATATGTCGCGGGGCATTGGCTCAGCCCGACCCTCGCGCTGTCGTCATCCTCGGCCCCCGAGCCGAGGATCCATTCCGTGATCTGGACGGGCCCATCAAGACCCGGAGAAATCACGGAATGGATCCCAGGGTCGGGGCCCTGGGATGACGACGGAGGGAGCATACAGACCAACGGCCGCCGCAGCGGCCTGCTTGACGTGTGGGCGCCAATCTTTCACCGCCAGACTCCACGCCAAAGCTGCGGTCCATGCAACAGGAATGTGCGGTTTGCCTGACGGACAGGCCCCTCCGCCGTCATGCCGGGCTTGACCCGGCATCCAGTTGCGCCACGTCCGTGGCGCCAGGGAGTCTTTCACGACGCGGACGCGTCGTGGCTGGAGTCCGGCTCGGGGGCCGGACTGACGGGGGGTGGTGGGTGCGGTGTTCGAGGAAGCTTGGAAGCGGCAACGAAAAACCCCGAAGCTGGAGGCCAGCTTCGGGGTTCAATTCAGCGATGGTCGGGCGTTCCGGGGCTTTCCCCCTCACTTGCGATTTCTAACGTTTAGCCGTCCCTGCGGGTCGGCTAAGCCGTTGAAATCGCTTTCTCTCCCCAAGGGGAGAGAGAGGCCGCAGGCATCAGCTATCCAGGAACGAGCGCAACTTCCGTGACCGGCTCGGATGCTTCAGCTTCCGCAAGGCCTTGGCCTCGATCTGGCGGATGCGTTCGCGGGTGACCGAGAACTGCTGGCCGACTTCCTCGAGCGTGTGGTCGGTGTTCATGCCGATGCCGAAGCGCATGCGCAGAACGCGCTCTTCACGCGGGGTGAGCGAGGCGAGCACGCGGGTGGTGGTCTCGCGCAGGTTCGCCTGGATGGCGGCGTCGATCGGCAGGATCGCGTTCTTGTCCTCGATGAAGTCGCCCAGATGGCTGTCTTCCTCGTCGCCCACGGGGGTTTCGAGCGAGATCGGCTCCTTGGCGATCTTCAGCACCTTGCGCACCTTCTCAAGCGGCATGGCGAGCTTTTCGGCGAGCTCCTCCGGCGTCGGCTCGCGGCCGATCTCGTGCAGCATCTGCCGGCTCGTCCGCACGATCTTGTTGATGGTCTCGATCATGTGCACGGGAATGCGGATGGTGCGGGCCTGGTCGGCGATCGAACGGGTGATCGCCTGGCGGATCCACCAGGTGGCGTAGGTCGAGAACTTGTAGCCGCGGCGGTATTCGAACTTGTCGACCGCCTTCATCAGGCCGATATTGCCTTCCTGGATGAGATCCAGGAACTGCAGGCCGCGGTTGGTGTATTTCTTGGCGATCGAGATGACGAGGCGGAGATTGGCCTCGACCATTTCCTTCTTGGCGATGCGCGATTCGCGCTCGCCCTTCTGCACCATCTGCACGATGCGGCGGAATTCGGAGATCGAGATGCCGGTTTCGGTCGCCAGGAACTGGATCTCGGCGCGGATGTCGCGGATGTTGTTGAGTTCCGACTTGGCGAATTCCTTCCAGCCCTTGGCCGAGAGGTTGGCGATCGACTTCATCCAGTTGGGATCGAGCTCGGCGCCGGAATACTGCACCAGGAAGTCGTCGCGCTTCACGCCATAGCTTTCGGCGAGCCGGAGCAGCCGGCCCTCGTTGCTCACCAGGCGCTTGTTGATGTCGTAGAGCTGCTCGACCAGGCTGTCGATGCGGTTCTGGTTCAAGGACAGCGATTTCACCGCGGTGATCAGCGCGTCCTTCAACTCCTTGTAGCGGCGCTCCTGCGCCGGCGACAGCGTGCCGGTGGCGGCAAGGCGGGCTTCCACCTGCTGGTCCTGCAGCTTGCGGAGCTTCTTGTAGGTCTCGGCGATCAGGTCGAGCGTTTCCATCACCTGCGGGCGAAGCTCGGCTTCCATGGCGGCGAGCGAGAGATTGTTCTCGTCGTCGTCCTCGTCCTCCTCCTCGAAGGTCTGGCCCTCGCCGCCGACATTGGTGACGTCGTCGGAGGCGGCCTTCTCGGCGCGGACCTTTTCCTTCTCCTCGGCCACCTTGCGGTCGGCCTCGATCTTTTCCGGGCTCTGGAACTGCGGCGCGGCCTTGGCCTCGGGGCCGGAATAGGTGGTTTCGAGATCGATGATCTCGCGCAAGAGCGTCGCGCCCTCGTTGAGTTCCTCGCGCCAGATGATGATCGCCTGGAAGGTGAGCGGGCTTTCGCACAGGCCGGCGATCATGGTCTCGCGGCCGGCCTCGATGCGCTTGGCGATGGCGATCTCGCCCTCGCGGGAGAGCAGCTCGACCGAGCCCATTTCGCGCAGATACATGCGCACCGGGTCGTCGGTGCGGTCGGTGGGCTCTTTCTTCTTGGCGGTGGCGACGGCGGAGCCGGACGCGGCGGCGATCTCGCCGCCTTCGCTGGCGTCCTCGCTCTCGGAATCGTCGTCGACTTCCTTGTCTTCGCTGGCCTCGTCTTCCTCGACCACATTGATGCCCATGTCCGAGAGCATCGACAGGATGTCCTCGATCTGCTCGGAGGTCACCTCTTCGGAAGGCAGCACGGCGTTGAGCTCGTCCATGGTCACATAACCCCGTTTTTTCGAGGTCTTGATCATTTTCTTGACGGCGTCATCCGACAGGTCGAGCAACGGCCCGTCCGGCCCGCTGGCGTCGCGCTCGTTCTCGGTCTCGTCGGCTGCTTCTTTAACCTTGCTTGCCATGGGCAGTCACTTTCCCCGGATTCCATTCGGTTGACATCTGCTCGGCGCCAGACCCTGGCGCATGACGCCCGCCATCGGCAGGCGGCGTTTGCGAATCACCCGGCTTGTTGTGGCGTATGGATGCCTAATTCCCTGTTAACCATGCCGATCTTTTCATCCTCGCGGCGGCTCCGGTTTCGGAAAACCGCACAAGCGGCGCCCGCCCCCGAGCCCCCTGATCGTGCATGAATTATAACAAACAGGTGATTCCCACAAAAAACCCATCCGTCAAGGCTATTCGGGCAAAAACCGCGCGGATCCGGTAAATAGCGCGCTTTTGCCTGCATCGTCGGTTTCGTTCGCTGATGATCCTATGTAGGGGCCCGGAGCGAATTCACAAGGCCCGGGGGCCGATTCGGCCGAGTCCCGGGCGACTCTCAGCCCGCGCCGCCGCGGCCGCCCTTGATCCGCCCGGAGAGCACGCCGAAGCCGTCGATGATGGCTTCCTGGTTTTCCAGCCGCGCCACTTCGAGCTGAACCTCCTGCAGCGCCAGCATCAGGCCGGGGATGGCCTCACCGTCGCCCAATTCAGTGGCCTCGGCGATGTCGCGCTCGAGTTCGGCCTTCTGCCACTTGAGCGCCCGGGTGCGCTTGTGCAGCGCCAGCGCCTGATTGTAGCCCTCGTGCGCATCCTCGGCTGCTGCCTCTGCCGTCGCCGTCCAGATCCGCGCGTTGCGGACCTGGCTTTCCAGCCGGGCGATGAAGCCCCCCTGCCCGTCCGCCTCCAGCGCCTCGATGAGCCGCTCGCGGTCGAACCGGCCGCCGGCCGACGCCGCGTCGAGCATCACCTGCATCACCCGCATCAGCCCCTTGTCGTCGAATTCGAGCGCGGCGAGCTCGTCGAATTCGTCGTGCAGCATCTGCGGATGGTTGACGATGGTCATCACCAGCACGGTCTCGCGCAGCGAGGGAAGCTCGGCGTGGCCGCGCACCAGCCCGGAGCGGACGAGCCGCTCGGACACCGCCATGGCCCGCCCCGCCTGCGCTCCTGGCCGCGGGCCGCCGCGTCCCTCGTCGCGCGACCCGCCCTGCCGGTAGCCGCCCTGGCCATAGGCATCCTGGCCAAAGGCGCCGCGTCCGCCCTTGCCCGCGCCGCGGTTGGCGTAGCCGGTGCCGAAAAAAGCCTGCATCCGGTCGCGCATGTCCTGCTGGTAGTGGCGGCGCAGGCTCTCGTCGGCGATCAGCGAGACCGTCTGCCGGAGCCTGGCCTCAAGTTCGGCGCGGCTTTCGGGCGTTTCGAACACGCCGCTGCCGGCCTCGCGCGACCAGACGACATCGGCCAGCGGCCGTGCGGCGGCGACCAGCTGGTCGAACGGCTCGCGGCCGTCCTGGCGGACCAGATCGTCGGGATCCTTGCCCGGCGGCAGCACGGCGATCCGGAGCGACCGCCCGGCGCCGATCAGCGGCAGCGCCAGGTCGACGGTGCGGTTGGCGGCGCGCTGGCCGGCCTCGTCGCCGTCGAAGCACAGGACCGGCTGCGGCGTCACCCGCCAGGCGAGCTTGAGCTGGTTTTCGGTGAGCGCGGTGCCGAGCGGCGCGATCGCCGTGTCGATGCCGGCCTGCGCCAGCGCGATCACGTCCATGTAGCCCTCGACCACGATCAGCGTGCCATCCTGGCCTGAGGCGCGGCGCGCGCGGGCGTAATTATAAAGCACGTTGCCCTTGTGGAAGAGCTCGGTCTCGTTGGAATTGAGGTATTTGGCGGGCGCGCCCGGCGCCAGCGCGCGGCCGCCGAAGGCGATGACGCGTTCGCGCGAGGACAGGATCGGGAACATGATGCGGTCGCGGAAGCGGTCGTAGGAGACCGGGATTTCCGGCCCGTGCACCACCAGCCCGCAGGCCTCGATCTGGTCCTTGTCGACGCCGCGCGAGGCCAGATGCTCCTTGAGCGCGCTGCGGCTGTCGGGACTGTAGCCCAGCCGGAAGGCCGCGATGGTGCGGCCGGACAGGCCGCGGTCGCGCAGGTAGGCGCGGGCCTTGGCGCCGCGCGCGCCCTGCAGCTCCTGCTCGAAGAACGACGCCGCCATCTCCATGACGTCCTCTAGGCTGGCGCGCTGACGCTCGCGCCGCGCCTCCTGGGGATCCTGCACGGGCATGGGGATCCCGGCCATGTCGGCCACGCGCTGCACCGCTTCGGGAAAATTGAGGCTTTCGAGCTCGGTCAGGAACTTGAAATGGTCCCCCGACACGCCGCAGCCGAAGCAGTGGTAGCGGCCCTTGCGGTCCTCGCAGTGAAAGGAGGGCGACTTCTCGCCATGGAACGGGCAGCAGGCCCACCAGTCGCCGCGCGAGGTGTTGGTCTTCTTGCGATCCCAGGTGACATGACGGCCGATCACGTCCGAGATCGGAACCCGGTCGCGAATTTCATCAAGAAAGGACGGGGAAAACCGCAAAATCGGCGCGCCTCCGGAACAGCGGGCAATCTGGTTGAAGATGGCCCTATATAGGCACGGGCGCGGCGCCAGGCAAAGGCCTCGGGGCGCGGATTGCCGAATGGCGCCGGACGCCGGGGGCCCTCGACCGGCGAACCCCGGCCCGAGCGCGGTTTCCTGCGCCGGCAAACGGCTGCAATCGCCCGATCCTTCAAATTCTAGGCAATTCCGGAACCGGCTTTTAATAAACTACTGTTACTTATTCCCCCGTCGCAATGGAAGACAGGACCAGCAGGCATGACGCCGCTGTCCGTTGCATCGCCGTGGAACGGCATGTCGAGACATTTTCCACATGAGGACGGCCTCCCCTCCGGGGTTCGGCGTCCGGAGCGGCGGGCATGCGCAACAAAGAATCCACCTATGGCACGGGCGTCAATTCGATCGGGGTCCGCTTGACCCTGATGTATATCGTCCTGGCAGCGATCTGCCTGGCGGCCGTCACGCAGCCTTTGCTCAACGATCACCACACGGCTGCGGACGTGGCTGTGCACAGCGCCGCCGCGGCGATCGGCCTCGCCATCACGGCAGCCCTGATGGCGTTTCTCAGCCGCAAGATCACCCAGCCGATCCGCAAGCTGACCGACATCGCCGAAGAGGTGGCCAACGGCAATCTCGACGTCAGGATTCCCCTGTTCTGCAAATGCGAGATCGGCGGCCTGGCCGCCAGCATGCGGCTGATGGTCAAGCGCCTGCGCAGCTCCACCGCTGAAATCCGCCAGTTGGCCAACCATGATCTCGTCACCGGCCTGCCCAACCGCTACCGGTTTCAGACACTGCTGGAACGGCGCGTGGGGTCCCTCGACAGCGACGGAAACCAGCTCGCCGGCGCGGTGTTCTTCATCGACATCCTCGACCTGCGCAAGATCAACGACCGCTTCGGCCACGAATCCTCCGACCGGCTGCTCACAAGCATCGCCCGGCTGCTGATCGAGGCCTCGCCCTGCACCAGCGAGGCCGAGAACCTCTGCAACTCGGCCGGGCCGGAGACCGACAAGCCGGTGCTCGCGCGGTTCGGCGGCACCGAACTGGTCCTGTCGGTGCCGGACCTGGTCGATCCGGCCGAGATCGCGGCGCTGGCTGGCAGGCTGCATGCGGCGGTGGCGGGCATTGCCGAAGAGAGCGGGCGGCAGTTCCATCCCCGGATCGCCATCGGCATCGCCCGATATCCCGGCGACACGGACTCGGCCATCAAGGTCAAGCAATACGCGGCCCTGGCCTGCAACATCGCCCTCGTCCAGCCCGGCTCGGACCGGATCGCGCTGTTTGAGCCGGACATGCTGCAGGCCATCAAGACCCGCGAGGACATCGAGCGCTACCTCAGGACCGCCATCGCCGAGCGCCAGTTCGAGGTCTATTACCAGCCCAAGGTTTCGGCCAGCGACTGGGCGGTCACCGGGGTGGAGGCGCTGGTGCGCCTCAATCATCCCGAGCGCGGCGTCATCGGTCCCGGCGAGTTCATTCCGGTGGCGGAAATGACCGGGCTGATCGGCGATATCGGACTGATCGTGCTCGACGAGGCCATCGCCCAGTGCGCCGCCTGGATCCGGGCCGGCCAGCAGACCGAGGTGTCGATCAACGTCTCCATCGAGCAGTTCCAGACTGACGATTTCTCGGGCACGGTGATCGCGCTGCTCGAGGCCCACAAGTGCCCGGCGCGGTTCATCACCATCGAGATCACCGAAACGCTCGCCACCACCGACGTGGCGGGCGTGGCGGGCCAGATCGCGGCGCTCCGGGCCGCGGGCCTCAGGATCGCCATCGACGATTTCGGCACCGGCTATTCCAACCTGGTGCAACTGACGGGGCTGAAATTCGACATCCTGAAGGTCGACCGCTCCTTCGTCTCCGGCATCGACTGCGACGGCCGCTCGCGGGAAGTGTCCCGGACGATCATCCAGCTCGGCAAGAATCTCGGCTGCCGGGTGGTGGTCGAAGGCACCGAGACCCCGGGCCAGGTCGCGGCCGCCGCGCAGCTCGGCTGCGACGAGATCCAGGGCTTCTACTTCTCCAAGCCGATGAAGCGGTGCGATTTCGAGGCCTGGCGCGACCTCAGATCGCAGAACCCGGTCCATGCCAGCCTGGACGCGCTGGTCAGCCGCGGCATCGTCGCCGCCTGCGCCTGACCAGGTCCTATTTGAACAGGCCCAGGCGCATGGCGTGGACCACCGCCTGGGTCCGGTTGGAGCATCCAAGCTTCTGCGTGGCGATGGTGGCGTAATGGTTGACCGTATGTTCGGAAAGGCCGGTGATGCTGGCGATTTCCGAACTGGTCTTGCCCTCCGCGGTCCATTGCAGGATTTCGGTCTCGCGGGCGTTGAGCACGGATTTGGTCGCAAGATCGCTGGCCGAGATCGTCGAGATCCGTTCGATCAGCATGGTCGCGAACATTGCGAGCGTCGACAGTTCTTCCACCGTCAGCGGCTCGCGGTCGCCCATGAAGGACACCGCATGCCGGAGCCCGCGGAAATCATGCACCGGGAAATACACGCCCATGGTCAGGTCGTAGCGCGCGAACAACGGGCCGGCGCTGTCGGGCTCGGGGACCGGGCGGCGGTTGTTGACGTCGTCGACCTTGAACACCAGCGGCGTGATCTGCTTGCGCAACTGCTCGAGAATGGGACTGTTGCGGGCGAGATCCAGCCGGTCATATTCCGCGATCAGGTCCGGCGGCCAGCTCGAGATCGTCGACAGGGTGGAGATCTTGTCGTCGCCGCCGGCCTTCTTGGCGGGAAGCGTGATCACCTTGAAACAGCGAAAGCCGTAGCTCACGCAGGTCTGGCGCAGCACCTGCATGGCGTCGAACATCGTCCGGATACCGGCGATCGGCGCGAAGGGCGGCGTGTTGAAAGGGGGGGAGAGGCTGCCCATGGCTCACTTATCCAAAGGCGTGGCGCCGGACCGGCGGGCGGACTCCAGGCGTTGCGCCTCAAAGCGGCGATCGGGACCGGACTCATTCTGCGTCATGACAGTCGGGGGCATGATCTGTCCTTTGCATGGTTGATGGCAGCACAACCCAGCCGAATCATGCGCCGACCCGTACTACCCTTTATCATTAAGCAACTGAACGATAATCAGAATCATTTTATACATTTTCAATTCAAAATATAATATGTGTTGCGGCCGGTGGCCTGCGGAGGGCCGCAGGGCCCGCCGCAGGCGATGGTCCGGCCGGACGCGTGGCCTAGCGCAGCAGGCCCTTGACCACGCCGCTCGCCTTGGAAAAATCCATCTTGCCGGGATAGCGCTCCTTGAGCACGTTCATGCATTTGCCCATGTCGCGCAGGCCCGACGCACCGGTTTCCGAGACCACCGAGGCGCAGGCCTCGCGCACCTTTTCCTCCGGCATCTGCTCGGGCAGGAACTGGCGGATGATGGCGATTTCGTCGCGTTCCTGCTGGGCGAGTTCGAGGCGCACGTTCTCCTCGTAGATCGCCGCCGATTCCTCGCGCTGCTTGATCATCTTGGTGAGGATCTGCAGGATCTCCTCATCGCTGACCGGGTCCTTGCCGGCGCCGCGATTGGCGATGTCGCGATCCTTGATGGCGGCCTGGATCAGGCGCAGCGTCGACACGCGGCGCGGGTCCTTGGCGCGAATGGCATTGTTGAGGGCTTCGGTAAAACGTTCCCGCATCATCAAACTTTCTCCGGCAGTTCCTAAACACAGCCCAAATGTCAGCACTCGCAGAGCGACAGGATTACCCCTTCGGCCGCATCCTGTTCAAGCGATTTATTGGCGGTACCACGCCACGGGGCTGATTGACCACAGCGTGCGGCTTCTCTATTTACCAGCCGATGGAGGACCGGAGCGAAGACGCACGAGGCGCAGGGACCTGGATCCACGCCTTGCTTCAGGCAGGTTAGATGGCGATGCCCCGCCCCCACGTCAAGGGGCAATCGCCGGCGATGAAGCGGCTTCAGGCCGCCAACGGAGTGCACATGACCCCAAGCCCATGGACCAAGACCAAGCCCACAGCCGTCGTGGTGTTCGCCGACGGCACCGTTATCGAAGGCCAGGGCATCGGCGCCACCGGCCAGGCGCAGGCCGAGGTCTGCTTCAACACGGCGCTGACCGGCTACCAGGAAATCCTCACCGATCCGTCCTATCTGGGCCAGATCGTCACCTTCACCTTCCCGCATATCGGCAATATCGGCGCCAATGACGAGGACATCGAGGATCTCACCCCGGCCGCCCGCATCGGCGCGGTGGGCGCCATCTTCAAGGCCAACATCACCGATCCGTCGAGCTACCGCTCGACCCGGCACTTCGACCAGTGGCTGAAGACGCGCGGCATCATCGGCCTCGCCGGCGTCGACACCCGCGCGCTGACCGCCTGGATCCGCGAGCACGGCGCGCCCAATGCGGTGATCGCCCATGATCCCGACGGAAAATTCGACATCCCCGCGCTTCAGGCGCTGGCGGCCGAGTGGAGCGGGCTCGAGGGCCTCGACCTCGCCAAGGCCGCGACCTCGGGCCAATCCTCGACCTGGACGCAGGGCCCCTGGGCCTGGGACCGGGGCTTTGCCGAAGCCGGCGAGGAGACCGCCCACATCGTCGCCATCGACTACGGCATCAAGCGCAACATCCTCCGGCTGTTTTCGGGCCTGGGCTGCAAGGTGACGGTGGTTCCGGCCACAACCAGCGCCGAGGACATTCTCGCCATGGCGCCCGATGGCGTGTTCCTGTCGAACGGCCCCGGCGACCCGGCGGCGACCGGCAAATACGCGGTTCCCGTGATCAAAAAGCTGATCGACAGCGGCATCCCGCTGTTCGGCATCTGCCTCGGCCACCAGATCCTGGCGCTGGCGCTCGGCGGCGCCACCACGAAGATGCACCAGGGCCATCACGGCGCCAACCACCCGGTCAAGGACTTCACCACCGGCAAGGTCGAGATCGTGTCGATGAACCACGGCTTCGCGGTGGACGGCAAGAGCCTGCCCGAAGGCGTCGAGGAAACCCATGTCTCGCTGTTCGACGGCACCAATTGCGGGCTGAGGCTGGTCGGCAAGCCGGTGTTCTCGGTGCAGCACCACCCCGAGGCCTCCCCCGGCCCGCAGGACAGCCACTATCTGTTCCGCCGCTTCATGAACATGGTGCGCGACCGCCAGGGGCTCGAGGCGCTCAGCGAACGCTGACATGGAAAGCCGCGGCGGGATGGCTCCCGCCGCGGCTTTCCATGTCCTGACCGATCTGGCCGCCCTGGCCGGGTCCTTACGTCCCCACCCTGGGCGTCGGGCGCTGCTTCCCTTGCCGGAAGGCGAGCAGGAACAGCGCGACGAAGCCCAGATTGCCCAGGATGTTGAGGCTGGCGCCCGCGGCGACCGAGCCCGCGCAATCGACCGCGAACCAGGCGGCGAGCCCGGCGAGCGTGATCGTGCGGGCGAGCGGCAGGTCCTGCGGCAGCACATGAGCCGCGACCTTCCACAGCGTGACGCCCCAGCCGACCATGACGCCGCCGGCGATGGCGGCGAACAGCCGCGTTTCGGGCGCGGCCAGCGCCTGCGCGCCGTCGAGCGGCCAGACGACGAGGTCGGCCAGGAGCGCCACCGGCGCGGACAAAGGCGGCCAGGCAGCGGCCGCCAGCGCCAGCCCCACTCCGATCACCACGGCCGACGCCGCCTTTACCCAGGTCTGTGTCTCAGCGATATCCATGTCGAAAACTCCCTTGTTGACGCGCCGAGCAAACCCCTTCGCGCGACGCCCGGCAATTACCTCCGAGGTAAGTGACAGCGCCCCGCTTCCCACTATGATGGACGGCGAACGGACCCGCCACGGGCGGCAGGGGAGGAGCGATGACCACGCAATTCGGCGACCTGCTCAGGCACTGGCGCGAGGCGCGCCGGGTGAGCCAGCTCGACCTCGGGCTCGAGGCCAATGTCTCGGCGCGCCACATCTCGTTTCTCGAAACCGGCCGCGCCCGCCCCAGCCGCGCGATGGTGCTCAATCTCGGCGCAGCACTCGAGGTGCCGCGCGGCGCGCGCAACGCGCTCCTGCACGCGGCGGGCTTCGCCCCCGGCTTTCGCGCCCGCGACCTCGACGAGGCCGAGATGGCCCCGGTCGCGGCCGCGCTCGACTGGATGCTGGAGCGCCACCTGCCCTACCCGGCGCTGGTGCTCGACCGGCGCTGGACCATCCTGCGCGCCAATGCCACGGCCGGCATGATGCTCGCGCAACTGGGCCTTGCGGAGAACGCCAACCTCGTCGAGGCGCTGCTCGACGAGGACCGGCTCGGACGCGCGATCGAGAACTGGGACGAGACCGCGCGCCATTTCCTCCACCGCCTGCGCGCCCGCTCCGCCCATCTGGGCGGCGACGCCTGGCTCGACCAGATGGCCGCGCAGCTTTCCGCCCGGCTCGCCGACACCGCCCACGACCCCGCCGCCGGCGCCCAGGCCATCATCGCCACCCGCTACCGGCTGGGCGAGACGGTGCTGTCGTTCTTCTCGACCTTGAGCCAGTTCTCCACCGCCGAGGACATCGCGCTTGCCGACTGGCAGATCGAACACCTGTTTCCGGCGGACGAGGCGACGCGGGCGGTGCTGGCGCGGATGGCGGGCGGGCATTGACGGGAAGAGCCGGGAATGGCCGCCCACAGACCGGACTCTGACTCCTGCCGCGTGCCGCGGCGCATTCGGGCCGGAGCAGGCTTCAGGACATCCTTCGAAACTCAGGGCTATTCAGGGTGAATTTCCACGCCATGTCGGGCTATGCTCACCCGTGGAACATTGAGAGCGTTTGAGCCGTGGAAGGGACTCGCAGTGAATGATTTGATTGCCCTAGTTGAAAGCAGCCTATTCTTCAAAGTAGCCGCCATTCTGAACGTCGTCCAATTGGGCGCAATATTTGCTTTTATTGCCAAGGTTTCCAAGCTGGTCAGAGACAAGAACAAAATCGGAAGATCAAGAACAGTTCTCGCCGAACAGGTTGGTCAACTCAGAAAGGAGATCGAGACCCTTCAAGACATGGAAGTCAAATACGAGAAGATAATCGACAGGAAAAACCATGAGATCGAGACGTTCAAATCTCTGCTTCCGTCGGACAAGAAGGCCGCCCATGCCCTGCTGCATGAGGTTTTGGAGTTGATTCCGAAAACGAACAAGACCCACGAGCACGGGATTGAGTATGAGGGATCATACCCGATTTCGTCCGTTTTCCTCGAAAGGCTGTCCTATTTTCTCTCGTACAACTATCTGCTGGACGACGCCAAAAACACCTGCGCCTACAACATCGTCTCCCAGAAAATACTGGATGCCGTTCTGCAGGAAATCGACCCGTTTGACTACGGCGACGACTACTTCAATTCGAAGTTTGAAATCGACAACGAATCCCTGATCGGCGTCATTTATCTCGTTTGGAAATACGCCAAGGAAAACGATGATTTCTACACCCTTGACCTCATTATGGCATCAAGGATGCTTCTCGAGAATGTTTCGTTTCTCAACAGCAGCGACATGGAATTGATCAATAAAGAGACGTTTGATTACTACAAAGAGTTGGCATCGACAGAAACTGAAAAGTTCAAGACCCTGCGCAACACGCTCGCAGTGGTTTTCATCAAGGGAAAAGAACCCGAGAAAACCGCATTGACCGAACAGGAAAAATTCATTTTTGAAAAGATCCTGAACGACGAATTCGTTTCCCCAAGATTGCGAAATACGCTCCGCAACCGATATGAACACGCGGGCCTCTAGATGTCGGCCTCATGCAGACAGTCGCCTGCCATGAAACTTGCCGGTTTCACCCAGCCTGAGCCGGGTGGGCGCATCATTCCAAGTGAGATCCGAGCCATGGGAAGCTTCCCCCCGAGCCGTGAGCGTCGGGGGCAACGGAAGGATCCACCGGGATCACTGGAACAGGGAGAGCATGCTCTTTGATTCCGAATTGGCGATCTGCAGCGCCTGACTGGCAAGCTGCTCTTGCGTCTGCAACGCCTTGAGCCGGGCGGATTCCTCATGCATGTCGGCATCGACAAGTCGCCCCACACCGATGTCGATCTTGTCCCTCAGTTTCAGGGTGAAGTCGGATTGAATTTCGATCCTCTTCTGCAAAGCACCCAGAGTGGCGGCGGAATCGATGATCTTGCCCGTCACGATCGTCATGTAGTCAATATACGCATCTATCGTGTCGGGGTGTTGTTCGACATCTATGTCGATGAAATTGCGGGTGGCGATAGGCTCGATGCTGACATTGACACCCGTAATGGCGATCCCGCTTTTTGCGCCGGCTTTCTTGTGCAGGTTGGGATCGGGCTCAACGCTTATGGTCCCTGGTCCTGTATCCGTGATGGTCACGTCGCTGCGGTTGATCAGCGAATTGAGAAGAAGCGTCATTTCGGCCGATGTGGAAATCTCGCCTGACGTGATCCCCAAAAGGTTGTTCACGTAGCCCTTGTCGAAAGAATATCGCACCGGCGGCTCATCTTCGACCGCAAATCTGAAGCTGACCACCGTATCGGAATAGACGGTGAAAGGCTGGAAACTCAGCGTCATGTCAGAACGGCGCGGGCCGTAATTAACGGAAGTTGCAGCCAGACCGGTGCCAATGGTGCTAGAAACATTGGTGATTTGAATTGATGAGCCGTTGAGGCCGGAGTTTTCATAGGTATTGAAGCCGATCACATTCGGGACGTCGACGAAATCTTTGACAGCCTGATCCCATGTCGTGAACGTGGTGACACTGGCATTGGCACTTGCGCCGCTGGTCTGCATCGCACGGGCGATCACCGACCTGTACTGCTTGTAGTCGGCAATCACGCCGTCGCTCGTCCCGAGCGCGGCGTCGACCGTGGCGCGGTTGATCGTCACTGTCTTCGACACGCCGGTGCTGTGGGGCGGGGGAACATCGGCAGGGTCGTCGGCATCCACGATGATATCGAAGGAAATCGTATCCGCGGCCCCGAAGGTGAGAGCGCCCGAAAAGGTGAATGTCTGATAACTCGGCCTGTTGCCCTGCTGGTTGACCGGGTGGTTGCTCATTGCCTGCGTGCCGTCGCTGTAGCTCGTATAGGCATAGCGCAGACCGCCAACGGTCTTGAAATCGCGCGGGTCGGCCTGCAACACCCCTCCCCCGTTCCCGTTGAACAGCGCCATTTCCGCCAGCGAGACCTCGAGCGATTTGACGGCGACGCCGCCGCCGGCATTGCGAACGAAAGAGGACACCACGGAGGTGCGGTTGAGGGTCTCGTCGAAAATGTCGGGGATGTCGGTGGAGAGCCAGTTCTGTCCGTTAAAACTCGCGGACGACGCGATACTGACCACCTGGTTCCTGAGCTCCGCAAGCTCCTTCTGGATTTTCGCCTTGTCGACGCCTGGCTCCTTGGCAGCCACGAGCTTGGCATTGAAATCGCCAAGGATGTCGATGACCGATTCCATCCCCGTATAGGCGACATCGACTTTCGCGGCGCCCAGACCGAGCGCATCGGTCACGGCGGCCAGCGCCAGATTGTCCGAGCGCATGGTCGTGGAGATCGACCAATAGGCGGAATTGTCCGATGCGGTTTGCACCCGCAGGCCGGAACTGACGCGATTTTGCGCCTCAGACAATTCCGACGTGATCGAGCGCAGGGTGTGAAGCGCCGAAATTGCTGAAATATTGGTGTGGATACTCGTCATAGGAACACGCAAAAAGTATGAAAACCCGGATGCCGGAATAGTGGTCGAGCCATGACCCGACCGGCGCAATATGGTTCACAAAAGGTTAACAGACAAAGCTGAATGGGACGGTAAAAATACGGCGCTTCGCATAACGATCCCCATGGGTCTGCGTGTTGCCCGTCAGAGCAGGGTGGCGATCATGCGGGAAAAAATCTCGCCACGGCCGGGGTGCCGGCTTTTCAATCTGATCGTTGATTTTGCGACACAAATTTGCACGGCCATGCAACTTTCGATTGACTCTCGATCGGGCCGACCCTTTCAGTGCGCCTATGGCTTCATTCAATACCCTTTGCAACCAGCTTATCGATATGTGGGTTCAGTCCGAGTCCCTGGAAACGCCGAAGGACCTCTACGGACCGATCATCAGGGAGGTCAGCATCAAGATGGGCCTGTCCATCGTGGAGACAGTCTCGAGCGATCCCTATGAGTGGCGCTTTGCGCGCGTAAAGCAGTTTTCCTACAAAAGTGACGTTCTGAAAGCGATGCTGTCCAACTATCCGGATTCCCTGCTGGGCGATCTTGACAGATCCTTCATCGACCGGAACGTCATTCCTGCATTCAAAACGGCAATCAATTCGAAAAGCCCCTCCATCGATTTCGTGAAAATCAAACTGCTTGGAGTGAGAGTCGGGTATGAGCGCCTGATCATTCCGCAAAAAACCGATGGTGTTCCCAAATGGTGCCTGAGTCTCAAAGAGGGCCGGTTCGCCATTCCCTATCACCAGGGCAGGAATGTCGACCTGACGGACGAGGGGATCGTTCAGCTCCTGATCGAGGGCCATACGGCGAAGGAAATCGCCGAAATGCTCGAGCTGTCCCCGAGGTCCATCGAACACCGGATCGAGAAACTGAAAACCCGCTTCGAAGCCAGGAACCTGGTCCATCTGGTCGCCAAGATCGTGTCGACAAAGCTGGACCAATGAGGGTCAACCGGGCCCTGTGATTCCCGGATCTTGGAGCCGAGGCGACGTCAGGCAGCGGACCGTTTTCCGGCCGCGAGGCGCGGGAAAGTGGTCCGCCGACCGGCCCCGGGATCGCATCCGGCGACCACGGGCGGGCCCCCGCCCTACCCCTTCACATCCAGAAACAGGTGCCGGTTCGCAAACCGCAGGTTCAACAGCAGCGCCGCCACGCCCAGCCCGAGCGCCAGGCCGGCCCAGATGCCGGGGCCGCCCCAGCCCAGGCCGAAGCCGAGGCCATAGGCGGCGGACAGGCCGATGGGCCAGTAGCTGATCACGGCGATGACCATCGGGATGCGCGTGTCCTTGATGCCGCGCAGCAGGCCCGAGCCCACCACCTGGATGGCGTCGACAAGCTGGAAGGCGGCGGCGACCATGAGCAGCGGCACCGCGACCGCGATCAGTTCCGCCGCATCGACATTGGCGTCGTCGACGAACAGGCCGACCAGCGCTTCCGGGACCAGCCAGAACAGGCTGGCCGCGGCGAACGAGATCACCACCGACAGGCCCATCACCGTGTGCGCGGCGCGCGCCAGCCCCTCCATGTCGCCGCGGCCATAGGCCTGGCCGACGCGCACCGTGGCGGCGTGCGACAGGCCGAGCGGGATCATGAAGCTGATCGAGGCGAGCTGGATGGCGATGCCGTGGGCGGCGAGCGAGACGGTGCCGAGCCAGCCCATCATCAAGGACGCCGCCATGAACAGCCCGACTTCGGCGAGGATCGTGAAGCCGATCGGCACGCCCAGCCGGAACACTTCGAAGAAGGCCGGCCATTCCGGCCGCCAGAAGCGCTGGAACACCCGGTAGTCGCGGTGGAGCGGGTGCAGCACGGCCCAGCCGGCCATGATCGCGAAGATCGCCGTGGAGCTCGCCACCGTGGCGATGGCGGCGCCGCGCACGCCCAATTCCGGCGCGCCGAACTGGCCGAAGATCAGCGCATAATTGAGCACGCCGTTGATCAGCGTGCCGGCCAGCGCCGACCACAGCACGATGCCCGCCCGCGAGCGCGCGGCGAAGAAGGATCTCAGCGCCATCATCATCAGCGCCGGGAACATGCCCCATTGCACGATGCGGATGTAATCGCTGGCGAGCGCCGCGAGCTCCGGCTTCTGGCCGAGCGCGATCAGGATCGGCTCGAGCTGCCACAGGATCGGCATCACCAGGACGGCGTAGAGGAGCAGGATCCACATCCCCATCCGCACCGAACGGCGCACATGGGTGGGGTCGTTGCGGCCCTCCGCCTGGGCGGCGAGCGGCAGGATGGCGCTGGCGAAGCCGACACCGAAAATATAGACGATGAAGAAGGCCTGCGAGCCGAGCACGGTGGCCGCCAGCTCCGCGGTGCCGTACCATCCGAGCATGATCACGTCGGTGGTGGTCATGGCGATCTGGGCGATCTGGGTGCCGACCAGCGGCAGGCCGAGCGCCAGCGTGGCGCGCACATGCGCGCCCCAGCTCTGGCCGTCCCGTGTCGCCGTCAGTGTAATGCCCATTGGCCCGATCCCGTGACTGGAGAGGCGCTTATGCCTCCCCGCCGCAAGGCTGGCAAGGCTCCCCGTGCGGCGGCCAGGCGCGCGGGCGGAAACGCGGCCGCCGGTGTGCCGCAAATGCCATGGCGCGCCCGCGGGCGCCCGCCGCCGTCGGCCCGGTGAAGGCCCCATATCAGCGCTTCTCAAAGCGCTGCTTCCCCCGCATAATGGCCGGATGGAAACCATCGACCTGCCCCGCCTGACGCAAAGCCTGATGGCGCTGTTCGATGACGCCGCGTCCTATTTCGCCCAGCCCTGGACCTATTACCAGATCGCCATCCTGGCCGGCTGCTATCTCGCGGCCTGGCTGATCTCGCTCCGGCTCGAGCCCTGGCTCGACGCGCGCGCCCGGGCGATCAAGGGCAAGCCCGGCCTGCTCAGGGTGATCATCGCCTTCATGCGCCGCATCAACTGGGTGATCTTCCTGGCCTTCCTGGCGCTCGCCTGGCAGGTGGTGCTGGAGCTGACCTGGCCCTCGCGCACCTATCTGCTGGCGCTGGCCCTGGCGCTGGGCTCGGCCTGGCTCGCCATCGCGGTGTCGAGCCGGATCATCCACAACAAGACGCTCGCCCGGCTGATCGCGCTGGCGATCTTCACCTATGTGGCGCTCGGCATCCTCGACCTCAGGCCCGAGGCGGCGGCGTTCCTGGACCAGCTCGCCTTCCAGGTGGGCGACCTCCGGATCTCGGCGCTGTTCGTGCTGCGCACCGCGCTCGTCACCGCCGGCTTCCTCTGGGTCGCCAATCTGCTGGGCAATTTCCTCGATGCCCGCATCACGCTGATCGAGGATCTCTCGCCCTCCTTCAAGGTGCTGGCCGGCAAGGTGGTCAAGATCGGCCTGATCGCGGTGGCGCTGATGATGGCGCTGTCCTCGACCGGCATCGACCTCACCGCGCTCACGGTGTTCTCGGGCGCGGTCGGCGTCGGCCTGGGCTTCGGCCTGCAGAAGGTGGTGTCCAACTTCATCTCCGGCGTCATCATCCTGGTCGACCGCTCGATCAAGCCGGGCGACACGATCGAGCTCGGCGAGACCTTCGGCTGGATCCGCGAGCTGCGCGCCCGCTTCGTCTCGGTGATCACCCGCGACGGCCGCGAATACCTGATCCCGAACGAGGATTTCATCACCCAGCAGGTGGTCAACTGGTCCTTCTCCGACCGCCTGGTGCGCCTCGACGTCGATTTCGGCGTCTCCTACGACAGCGACCCGCACGAGGTGACGCGGCTCGCCATCACCGCCGCGGGCTCCGTCGGCCGGGTGCTGACCGACCGGCCGCCGGTGTGCTGGATGACCGGCTTCGGTGCCTCCTCGCTCGATTTCAAGCTGCGCTTCTGGATCACCGACCCGCAGGCGGGCCTGACCAATGTGCGCGGCCAGGTGCTGCTGGCGCTGTGGGACATTTTCAAGGAAAACGGGATCAAGATCCCCTTCCCGCACCGAGAGATCGTGATGCGCACGCCGGTCGAGGTGGTGCGCCGCGACGCGCCGGAAGCGGAGGACGGGGATGCAGACGGCCGGGAGCCCTGAGGCACCCGGCCGCTATCGCCTCAGAGGCGTGCGCAGGCTCAGAATTCCGACCATTCCTGCTCGACCGCGGCCGACCCCTGCGTGGCAAAGGCCTGGCGCACCTTGTGCACCATCGCCTTGGCCGGCGACGGCCGGGCCGGGATTGCGGCGCCGCGGCCGACCGGTCGCGCGCCCGCGCCGGCGAGCCGGAAGCGCTGGACAAGGGAAGACAACTGGATGGTCTCATCGGTCAGGCGGTGGGTCAGCGCCGTGGCTTCCTCGACCATGGCCGCGTTCTGCTGCGTGACCTGATCCATCTGGCTGACGGCGGAGCTGACTTCCTGCAGGCCGGAGGACTGCTCCTTGGCGGCGGTGGCGATCGAGCGGATGTGGTCGTTGATGTCGATGACATGGCCGGTGATGGTGCCGAGCGCATCCCCGGTCGCCCGGACCAGGTCGACGCCGCTTTCGACCGCGGTCGAGGACTTGCCGATCAGCGTCTTGATCTCCTTGGCGGCGGTGGCGGAGCGCTGCGCGAGTTCGCGCACCTCCTGCGCGACCACGGCGAAACCGCGTCCCGCCTCGCCGGCCCGGGCCGCCTCGACCCCGGCATTGAGCGCCAGCAGGTTGGTCTGGAAGGCGATCTCGTCGATCACGCCGATGATCTTGGAGATCTCGCCCGACGCGTCCTTGATGTTGCCCATGGCGTCGACCGTGTTGGCGACAACCTTGGCGGAGGCATCGCTGGCCGACCTGGCCTCGGCCATCATCCGTGTCGCATCCTGGGCGCGGTTGGAGGAACTCGCCACCGTGGCGTTGATCTGCTCGAGCGCCGCCGAACTTTCCTCGAGCGCCGCCGCCTGGCGCTCGGTGCGGCTCGACAGTTCCTGCACCGCCGACAGCATCTCCCGGGAATTGGCGGAAATATTGTCGGTGTTGTGCCGGACCTCGGTCAGGGTCTCGCTGAGCCGTTCGACGGAGGAATTGAACGAGGTGCGCAGATTGTCGAGTTCCCCGGCGAACGGCTCTGAAATCGTCGCCGTCAGGTCGCCTTCGGCCAGCCGTCCCAGGGCCGCGTCCAGGGCGCCGATGGCGGTTTCGAGATCGCGCTGGCGCTCGGCGTCGCGGCGGGCTTCCTCGGCGCGGCGCTGCCGCTCGCCGGCTTCGCGCGCGGTGGCCTCCTGCTGCTCGCGCAGCGCCTTTTCCACCGCCAGCGCCTGGCAGGCGTCGAAGGCGGTGGCGATGGCGCCGATCTCGTCCTTGCGGGCCTTGCCCTCGATGACGATCCCGCTTTCGCCGCGGGCGAGCGCCTGCAGCGCCGCCACCGTGGAGGCCAGCGGCTTGCCGACCGAGCGGGCCACCAGCACCGCGACAACGCCGATGATGAGGATCGCGGCGAGCGTGACGATGATGACCGTCCTGAAGATGCTCACCTGCGCCGTGGCGAGCTCGGCCGCCGTGGCGTCCCTCTGGGCGAAGACGAAGGCCTTGATTTCCTCGAAGACAGGCTCGATCTCCTTGTAGATCGCCGACAGGTCCTCCCTCAGCCCGCGCTCCTCGAGGGTCGCGGTCGCGAACACCTGGAAATCCGCCTGGTAGGCGTCGATCAGACCGAAGATGGCGTCGCGGTTCTCGGGGGTGCCGAAATAGCTGATCGGGAACTGCTTGAATTCGGCGACGCGCTCGTTGAGGCTGGTGACGTATTTCTCGTCGACGCGGGCGATGAAATCCTTCTCGTGGCGCCGCATCATCAGCATCTTGACGTTGAGCTCGGGCTGGCCAAGCGTGTCCATCATGCTTTCGGCGGCCTTGACCGCGCTGCGCAGGGAACCCTGAAGCCCGTCCTCCTCGTCGAGGCCGAGCAGCCGCTTCTTCGCCACCAGCGCCTCGAAGCCCGCGACGTAATCGGCGAACCTTGATTTCAGCGCATCGAGCTGGCCGGCGAGGTCGGAGGGGAACATGTCGGTCATCGTCGCGTGGAGCTGCTCGATCTCTGCCGCGGTCGCCGTCACCACGTCCGCATGGCGGCCGACATCGCTTTCCTTGCCGCGCAGCAGGAAATCCTTCTCGGCGCGCCGGGCCTGCAGGAGCGAGGTCTCGATGTCGCGCTCGAGGCCGTAAAGGCCCTCGATCCGGGTGAGGTCGGCGCGGTATTTCTGCTCCACCGTGTTGCCGAAATAGAAGATCGACCCCACCACCAGCATGCCGAGTATGGCCAGGGGTGCGAGAAGGAAAATCCGTGTCTTCAGTGTCATGATGGATACCCGAGTGAGCCCTGGCGGCGCGAGACCCTTGATGGGTCCAAAATACGGGCATCATGCCGGAACCAGATGGGTCCGGTTGTCCCGGACTTTCCAGTCAGCAATCTCATTCATCCGCTTTACGAACCCTTAAACGGGCACGGCAAGGATTGGCGGGGCGGGAGGGCGCCGCACTCGTCCCGGCGACGGACTTCGCCCCTGGGAAACCATCCGGCGCTTGCCGGCGGCGGCGGGCGCGCGGGCGACGGAAGGGGCGAATGCAAAAAGCCGGGAGCCCTGGGGCTCCCGGCCGTCTTTCCCGGCGAAGATCCCTGCGAGGGATCAGAATTCCGACCATTCCTGGTCGACCGCGGCCGATCCCTGCGTGGCGAAGGCCTGGCGCACCTTGTTGACCATCGCCTTGGCCGGCGACGGCCGCGAGGTCGAGCCCGATCCGGCAGCCACGGGCGCGGTCCTGGAGGTCTGTCGCACCGCGTCCGACGATCTGTCGGTGACGAAGCGCGACACCAGCATGCTCAGCCCGTCGGCCTCGCTCGCCAGGCGATGCGTGACCGCGGTGGTCTCTTCCACCATGGCCGCGTTCTGCTGGGTCACCTGGTCCATCTGGCTGACGGCGGAGTTGACCTCCTGCAGCCCGGTCGCCTGTTCGCGCGCCGCCGTCGCGATCGATTCGATGTGCGAATTGATGTCGACGACATGGGCGGCGATCTTGCTCAGCGCCTCGCCGGTGGCCTTGACCAGGCCGACGCCGTTTTCGACCTCGGAGCTCGACTTGCTGATCAGGTCCTTGATCTCCTTGGCCGCCGTGGCCGAGCGTTGCGCCAGTTCGCGCACTTCCTGGGCGACCACGGCAAAGCCGCGGCCCGCTTCGCCGGCGCGCGCCGCCTCGACCCCGGCGTTGAGGGCCAGAAGGTTGGTCTGGAAGGCGATCTCGTCGATCACGCCGATGATCTTGGCGATCTCGCCCGAGGCGCTCTGGATGCGGCTCATGGCGCCGACGGCATCGGCGACGACCACGGCCGAATCCTTGCCGGCCCTGTTCGCCTCCGACGCCTTGTCGCTGGCTTCCTGCGCCCGTTCGGAGGAGCTCTTCACCGTGGCGGTGATTTCCTCGAGCGAGGCCGAGGTCTCCTCGAGCGCGGCCGCCTGCTGCTCGGTGCGGCGCGACAGGTCTTCCACCGCCGAGCGCATTTCGCCGGCATTGGCATGGATCGTGTCGATGTTGACCTTCACGTCCGACAGCGTCTCGGCGAGCTTTTCGACCGAGCTGTTGAAGTCGGTCCTCAGGCGATCGAGATCGCCTGCGAACGGCGTGTCGAGGCGCACCGTCAGGTTGCCGTCGGAGAGATGCTTCAGGCCGCTGGCCAGCGCATCGATCGCGGTGGCGAGGCTCTGGGCCTCCGCGGCCTTGGCGGCTTCGCGCTCGGCGCGCTCCCTTTCGCTCAGGCTGCGGTTCGCGTCGCTTTCGCGCTCGATGCGCTCCTTGTCGATGGCCGCATCGCGGAACACGACGATGGTCTTGGCGATTTCGCCGATCTCGTCGCCGCGGTCGCGGTAGGGGATCTCGACATCGTTCTTGCCGGAGGCGAGCGTCGCCATGACGCGGGTGAGCGAGGAGACGGCGCCGCCGATGTGGCGGGTGAGCAAATAGGCGAGAAGCGATCCTAGAACCAGAATGGCGGCGATGCCGACCAGGATGGCTGTCTTGGAAAAGCTGATCGCATTGGCCCGCATGGCGCCGCGCGTTCCGAGCAGGGCGCTTTCGGCCGTTTCGAACTCGGCATGCGCCGCACGCAACTCGTCCATCAGGCCCTTGCCAGCGCCCGAGCTTTCCAGAGCGCGCGCCTCTTCCATGGTGGCGGGATCCTTCATCAGCGCGATTTCGCGCTCGGCGATGGTGGTCCGCCACTGCAGGTTCAGCTCCTGGATCCGCTTCAGTCGGGACTGCTGCTCGGCATTGTCCGAGGTGAGATCCAGCAATGTCTTCATCGACTCATCGAACTGGGCGGCGCCGCCGGTATAGGGCTCGAGAAAGGCCTCGTCCGCCGAAACGAGATATCCCCTCACCCCGGTCTCCTGGTTGACGACGGAGAGCAACAAGGTGTCGGAGTGACCGAGAACATCGTAGGTATGGGTGTTCCAGGTGCTGGCGGACTCGATTGTACGCAAACTGAAAAACGTCGTTCCGGCCACGGCCAGGAACAGGCTGATAAGCAAGGCGAAGGTGGCGGCGAACTTGGCCCCGACCTTGAATTTGTTAAACTGCATAGAAGATCCGTCCTAGCGGTCGTCTGGACTCGCAGCCTCATGCGTCAAGTCGAATCCCATTGCTTCTGGAATCCTGTCCAGCCAATGCACACAATGGGAGAAAGTCGGACCCTAGGTTCATCCCGGCCCATGCCCGGACCTTAGTTATGACTGGTTTAAAATTGGCTTAAAATGCGCAGGCCAAAACCGACCGGGTGACCGCTACGGCAGTCATTTTCGATCATTTCCTGCCGGAATGGCGGCGAATTTCGCCGGGCATCGCCTCTTTGCCCAGCGGAATGCACGCCGGCGTTGGCCCGCCTCGCGGGCTACACCGGATTGTTGAACGTGTCGCAGGCCGCGAGCCGGCCCGAATCGAAGCCGCGGGCGAACCATTCCTTGCGCTGCGCCGAGGTGCCGTGATTGAAGCTCTCGGGCACCACATAGCCCTGGGTGCGCCGCTGCAGCGTGTCGTCGCCGATCTGCTGGGCGGCGTTCAGGGCCTCCTCCAGGTCGCCGCTTTCGAGAATGCCCTTCTGCGCGGTGTAGTGGCCCCAGATCCCGGCGAAGCAATCGGCCTGCAGCTCGACCCGGATCGACATCTGGTTCTCTTCGGCCTGGGTCATCGACTGGCGCATCTGGTTGAATTTCGGCAGCACCCCGATCAGGTTCTGGACATGGTGGCCGACCTCGTGGGCCAGCACATAGGCCTGGGCGAAATCGCCCGACGCCTTGAAGCGCTGCGACAGCTCGTCATAGAAGCTGAGGTCGATATAGAGCTTCTGGTCGCCCGGGCAGTAGAACGGACCGGAGGCGGCGCTGGCATTGCCGCAGGCCGAACTCACCGCGCCGGAAAACAGCACCAGCGTGGGTTCCGGATACTCCATGCCCTGCGCCTTCATGATGCCGTTCCAGACGTCCTCGGTCTCGGCCAGCACGGTGGCGACGAACTGCGTCATCTCGTCCCGGCGGGTCTCCGAAATCTGGCTGCCGGAGGCCGAAGGCTGTCCGGTCACCGCGCCGGGATCGGCGCCGAGCATCTGCAGGGGGTCGATGCCGATGAGCTTGAGGACGAGAAAGATCACGCCGAGGATCAGGATGGTCTTGAAGCTCAGCCCCGAGGCGCGCATGCCGCCCGACGGCAGCCGCATGCCGCCACGCCCGAAGGGATTGCCTCCACGGGCGCCGGTGCCGCGGCGATCCTCGATATTGTCGCTCTGGCGACGGCCCTTCCAGTCCATGCTCTGTCTCTCCTGACGATCCCGGCCGACGCGCGCTGCCGCAGTTCGCCAGTTTCAACATTCCGCGGTACGGGTCAATTGCGCATGCGGGCCCGTACGCTTAATTCTTCCCGCCAGGCCGGCGCCCTGGGGCTCCGCCGGGGTCCAGCCCGACTCATGCTTGGCATGCTCTTGCAAAGACCTCAGGATCTGGCTCATTTTGAGGCAGAGGCCGATCCGGGAGCCTCAAGGCGCCCGCACAGGGGAGGGAGACATGAGCATGGACGTCCATCGGACAGGCCGCATCGTGCGTCTCGGCGGGACCGCGGCCGCCCTGGCGCTTGCCGCCGCGAGCCTGGCGCTCGCGGCCTCGCCGGCGCTCGCCGCCAAGGCGGCGGTCAAGCGCGGGGAGCGCGTGGTCAATGAATGGTGCCGCGACTGCCATGTGCGCGAGGGCGAGGAGCTGACCGCCGACATGGCGCCGCCCTATGAGGACATCGTCGCCGTCCCCGGCCGCGACCGCGCCTGGTTCGAAGCGTTCCTGGAAGCCGACCATTTCCCCATGACCACCTTCCGCCTGTTCGACCACGAGAAGGCGGATGTGGTGGAATGGCTGATGGATCTGAAGGCGCGGCAGGGCGAGTAACGGCTTCAGGCGCCGGCGCGGGGGGCTGCATCCTGCCGGCCAATCACAGTTGGATGCTGGAAGCTTGGAGCGCGGTGGTGCAGGCTGACACCGACCTCCCCCTTGAGGGGAGGTCGGTGATTGGCGCGCGAGAAGCGCGACAGAGCCGGGTGGGGGTCAATCAAGCCGCCTCGCGCCCATACCCCCACCCGGATCAGCTACGCCGGTCGCTCCGCGTCCGCCTTGCCTCTCCGACCTCCCCTCAAGGGGGAGGTAGGGAGAGCCTTCGGGGGCCGGGATGACGGCGGTGCCAGCGGGCAAGCGGACAAAGGGTTCCAGTCTGGCGATCCCACCCCACTTTCCGCTGAACAATCCCCCTTTGGGGGTTCCCTCGCGTCACCCATTTCCCTATAAGCCGCGTCTAGCCTCACATTTCGCGCATGGCGTCTCCCGAGTGGTTGAAGTCCGACGGGGGAGTTTTTGCGCGAAGCCTGCGCAACAGGGACCCGGACCATGCCAAAACGCACCGATATCAAGTCGATCCTCATCATCGGTGCGGGACCGATTGTCATCGGGCAGGCCTGCGAGTTCGACTATTCCGGCACGCAGGCGGTCAAGGCGCTGAAGGAGGAAGGCTACCGGGTGATCCTGGTCAATTCCAACCCCGCCACCATCATGACCGACCCGGGCCTGGCCGACGCCACCTATATCGAGCCGATCACGCCGGAAGTGGTGGCCAAGATCATCGCGCGGGAACGCCCCGACGCGCTGCTGCCGACCATGGGCGGCCAGACCGCGCTCAACACCGCTCTGTCCTTGAAGCGCATGGGCGTGCTCGAGCGCTACAATGTCGAGATGATCGGCGCCAAGCCTGAAGCCATCGACATGGCCGAGGACCGGGCGCTGTTCCGCGAGGCGATGGCCCGCATCGGGCTCGAGACGCCGCGCTCGTTTCTTGCCAACGCCACCGAGATCAAGGACACCGACCGCAAGCTGCACGAGGGCGAACGCCGGAAATTGCGCGAGCTTCTGACGGGCGACGAGCTCGACGCGGCGCTCGACGCGCTGGAAAACAGCTGGAACCTCGGCGAATCCGACCGCAAGCAGCGCTACATGAGCCACGCCATGGCGCAGGCCGCCACCGCGCTCGACCAGATCGGCCTGCCCGCCATCATCCGCCCCTCCTTCACCATGGGCGGCACCGGCGGCGGCATCGCCTACAACCGCTCGGAATTCTTCGACATCATCGAGAACGGCCTCGACGCCTCGCCCACCACCGAGGTGCTGATCGAGGAATCGGTGCTGGGCTGGAAGGAATACGAGATGGAGGTGGTGCGCGACACCGCCGACAACTGCATCATCATCTGCTCGATCGAGAACATCGACCCGATGGGCGTGCACACCGGGGACTCGATCACCGTCGCCCCGGCGCTGACCTTGACCGACAAGGAATACCAGATCATGCGCAACGCCTCGCTCGCGGTGCTGCGCGAGATCGGGGTCGAGACCGGCGGCTCCAACGTGCAGTTCGCCGTCAACCCGGCCGACGGCCGCCTGGTGGTGATCGAGATGAACCCGCGCGTCTCGCGCTCGTCGGCGCTCGCCTCGAAGGCCACCGGCTTCCCGATCGCCAAGGTCGCCGCCAAGCTCGCCGTCGGCTACACGCTCGACGAGCTCGAGAACGACATCACCCACGGCGCGACGCCTGCCTCGTTCGAGCCGTCGATCGACTACGTGGTCACCAAGATCCCGCGCTTCGCCTTCGAGAAATTCCCCGGCGCCGAACCGTTGCTCACCACCGCGATGAAATCGGTGGGCGAGGTGATGGCGATCGGCCGCACCTTCGCCGAAAGCCTGCAGAAGGCGCTCAGGGGCCTCGAGACCGGCCTCACCGGCCTCGACGAGATCGAGATCCCGGGCCTCGGCGAAGGCGACGACGAGAACGCCATCCGCGCCGCCATCGGCACGCCGACGCCCGACCGGCTCAGGATGGTGGCGCAGGCGCTGCGGCTCGGCATGAGCGCCGAGGACGTGCACGCCATCTGCAAGATCGACCCGTGGTTCCTGGCCCAGATCGGCGAGATCATCACCATGGAAGCCCGGATCCGCGCCCATGGCATCCCCACCGACGCCGAGAACCTGCGTCTGGTGAAATCCATGGGTTTCTCCGACGCCCGTCTCGCCTCGCTCACCGGCAAGCGCAGCAACGAGGTGGCCAAGGCGCGGCATGCGCTGGGCGTGCGCCCCGTCTACAAGCGCATCGACACCTGCGCGGCCGAATTCGCCTCGCCCACCGCCTATATGTACTCGACCTACGAGGCGCCGTTCGCGGGCGCCCCCGCTTGCGAGGCGCGGGTCTCGGATCGCCAGAAGGTGGTGATCCTCGGCGGCGGTCCCAACCGCATCGGCCAGGGCATCGAGTTCGACTATTGCTGCTGCCACGCCGCCTTTGCCTTGAAGGACGCGGGCTACGAGGCGATCATGGTCAACTGCAACCCGGAGACCGTGTCCACCGACTACGACACCTCCGACCGGCTCTATTTCGAGCCGCTGACCGACGAGGACGTGCTCGAGATCCTGACCAAGGAGCAGGAGGCCGGTACGCTGAAGGGCGTGATCGTCCAGTTCGGCGGCCAGACGCCCTTGAAGCTTGCCGATGCGCTGGAAAAGGCCGGCATCCCGATCCTCGGCACCGCGCCCGACATGATCGACCTCGCCGAGGACCGCGACCGGTTCCAGAAGCTCCTGCACAAGCTCGACCTGATCCAGCCCAACAACGGCATCGCCTATTCGGTCGAGCAGTCGCGGCTGGTGGCGGCCGAGATCGGCTTTCCCTTAGTGGTCCGCCCGTCCTACGTGCTCGGCGGCCGCGCCATGCAGATCATCCGCGACGAGACCAACCTGTCGAACTATCTGCTCGGCACCGTGCCGGAACTCGTCCCCGAGGACATCAAGGCGCGCTACCCGAACGACAAGACCGGCCAGATCAACACGCTTCTGGGCACCAACCCGCTTCTGTTTGACAGCTACCTCACCAACGCCATCGAGGTGGACGTCGACTGCCTCTGCGACGGCACATCCGTCAATGTCACCGGCATCATGGAGCATATCGAGGAGGCGGGCATCCATTCAGGCGATTCGGCCTGCTCGCTGCCGGTCCACACGCTGTCGGCGGAAATGGTCGACCGGCTCGAGACCCAGACCATCGCGCTTGCCCGCGCGCTCAATGTCGGCGGGCTGATGAACGTCCAGTTCGCCATCAAGGACGACGTGATCTATGTGCTCGAGGTCAATCCGCGCGCCTCGCGCACGGTGCCCTTCGTCGCCAAGACCGTGGGCTCGCCGATCGCCAAGGTGGCGGCGCGGATCATGACCGGCGAGAGCCTGGCCGACGCCTTCGCGGCTTACGGCGAGGTGCCCAACCACCGCACGCTGACCCACATCGCGGTGAAGGAAGCCGTCTTCCCCTTTGCAAAATTCCCCGGCGTCGACACGCTGCTCGGCCCCGAGATGCGCTCGACCGGCGAGGTGATGGGGCTTGACCGCGACTATGCGCTGGCCTTCGCCAAGGCGCAGCTCGGCGCCGGCGTCGACCTGCCGCGCTCGGGCACGGTGTTCGTCTCCGTGCGCGACGAGGACAAGCCGCGCGTCGTCGAGGCGATCCGCATCCTCACCGAGAACGGCTTCAGGGTGATGGCCACCTCCGGCACCGCCGATTTCCTCAAGGCCAAGGGCTTCGAGGTCGAGCAGGTCAACAAGGTGCTCGAAGGCCGTCCGCACATCGAGGACGCGATTAGGAACCGCCAGGTGCACCTGGTGATCAACACCACCGAGGGCGCCAAGACCATCTCGGACTCCAAGTCCCTCCGCCGCGCCGCGCTGATGCAGAAGGTCCCCTACTTCACCACCATGGCCGGCAGCCTCTCGGCCGCCCAGGCGATCTCGGCGCTCAAGGCCGGGAACCTCGAGGTGCATCCGCTGCAGAGTTACTTTCCGGCGGCGTGAGGATGAGTTGATGCTGCGAGACAGCCGCGATATCATCAAACGATTGACGTCTGATGGTTTCGTGCTGATCTCGACCCGGGGTTCGCACCACAAGTTCCGGCATCCGTCTGACGGCAGAATTGTGATTGTCACGCATCCGCGCAAGGATATTCCGGTTGGAACCGTGCGCTCGATCTACTTGCAGGCTCGCTGGCCCAAGGATTGACACCATGGCTTACTACATCGCCCTCATCCACAAGGAGCCGGAGAGCGGCTACGGCATCTCGTTCCCGGATGTGCCCGGTGTGACGGTCGTGGCCGACACGCTCGACGAAGCGATGCGCGAGGCAGGCGTGGCCCTCGGCTTTGTCTTCGAGGACTGGAGAGGCGCGCTTCCAACGCCGCGGACGCTCGACACCCTACGGCGCGATCCGGAGTTTCTGGAGCACTCCGCTGACGCGGTGGTCGCCGCCGTCACGCCGGCGCCGGCGGTTGCCGACGCAGCGTGAGGGAAGCGACGTGCTAACCGAGCCTCCGTCACCCCGGACTTGATCCGGGGTCCAGCCACCGCGCGTCCGCGGGGTGCGTGACTCCTTCGGCACCTGCAGACAGAGTCTTCCGGCTCGCGGACGCTCGCCGCTGGATGCCGGATCAAGTCCGGCGGATACCTCCACCCCTGGCCCCTTCCCTCAAGTGGGAGGAGGGGACGGGCCGGATGGGCCTCCCGACCAATTTCCTGGCCGCCGCCGCGAAGCCCACCAACCTTCCCCCGGTCTACCGCCAAGACCCGGCCAACGGCGTCACAGGACTTCGGCGAGCTTCTTCTTCGCCCGCTCAAGCTTTCCGTTCGCCTTCTTGATCCTTGCGACCGCCTCCTTGGCCTTGTCGCCCTCCAGCGTATCGCGCTTGATCACCTCGTTCTCGATCAACACCGCCAGAACTTCGTTGCCGACCTTGATATCCGGGAACAGGCGGCGGAATTCGCGACGGACGATGTTCACGACCGGCTCGGAGCGGAGAATTGCTGCCAGCGTAAACTTGTTGAGCAACTGAGCCTGCTGATGGAAAGCATCCATCGCGTCCATGACCAGGCCTTCCTTGGCCAGCAGGAACAACTGCTCCAGGTGCTCCTCTTTCCGCGCGCTCAGGTCGGCCAAATCGAACCGGCAGACTTCCTCGTGGCTGATCTGGTTGGCGACATAGATGCGCACGAGGCGCCATTCCACCGCATTGGTCAGGATCACCCAGTGAATGCCCTGATGCGCGCCGTAATCGATAACCTGCCTGAGATGATTGTCGGCGAGGCTGGCGCCGGCCGATTTGACTTCGACCAGAAGTCGCAGCTTGCCGCCGATCTTTATGGCAAGATCGCAATAGGTTGATTTGATCTGATGTTCTGACGTCAGTTCTTCATATTTGTCATAGCCGAAGACATCGGACAATATATCCTTCACCAACGTTACGGTATCGGCCTCGGCGACATCAGCTTTCTGCTGGGCGGATGTGATTTTCTGGTATTTTCTGAGGTGCGTCCCGACCCGATCGGTGAATTTTTTCGGTAATTTTGCCATTGTTTCCTCCCCATCCCTCCGGCAGTTGACCAAACCAGACAGGAGTCCGCAAGGATAAATTGCATATGTCGCCATCACCCGCGCTTCCGCGGAGGGGAGGACAGAATGCGGCTCCCAGCCCACAACCGCGCCGATCTGCCCCGGGCCCGAGGATGACGACGGTGGGGACGATGGATGACGCCGATATTGCAAGGTGAGAACGCGTGTGTTTGCGGACGGACCGAAAATACGCGCTCGCCGGATCACCCGCTCCTCCCCCTCTGATTGCCGCCTCCCCGCTTCTCGCGTATCCTTGCCGCGGTGGAGGGTCCTTCGATGCCCAGGAACATCGTCATCCTGCTGGACGGCACGTCGAACCAGATTTCGGGCGACCGGACCAATGTGTTGAGGCTCTATGGCAGCCTCGAGCGGTCGAAGCGGCAGTTGGTGTTCTACCAGCCCGGCGTCGGCACCTTCGGATTGAGCGGCTGGTGGCAGCGGTGGACGTCGAAGCTGCGCATCGTGCTGGGGCTCGCCACCGGCGCGGGCATTGAAGACAATGTGATGGAGGCCTACCGGTTTCTCGTCGACACCCACGCATTCGGCGACCGCATCCATATCGTCGGCTTCTCCCGCGGCGCCTACACCGCGCGGCTGCTGGCGGGTTTCCTCCGCATCTTCGGGCTGGTGCGGCCGGAGCAGGTGCATCTCATGCGCTATGCCTGGCGGGCCTATGCGCGGCTCGGCCAGCCCGGGAGCAGGGATTTTTCGTCCGAGATCGGCCATTTCCAGAAGGTGCTCGGCGGCGCGGGCGTGCGCATCGAGTTCCTCGGCCTGTGGGACACGGTGGCCTCGGTGTTCGACGCGAAGGCCGGCTTCCCCTGGCTGACGACGACGCAGAAGGCCTACACCAACGAGAACGACCGGATCCGGGTCGTCCGCCAGGCGCTGGCGATCGACGAGCGGCGCACCTATTTCCAGCCCTCGCTGTGGGAGCCGGGGCAGCGCTACGAATACTGGTCGGCCGACGCCCGCCGCTTCGTCACCATCCCGCAGGATTTCGAGGAGGTCTGGTTTGCGGGCTGCCACGGCGATGTCGGCGGCGGCCATCCGGACGCGAAGAGCGGGCTCGCCAAGATTCCGTTCGAATGGCTCTACCGCGAGGCCGTCGCCGCGGGCGTTCACGGCAACGAGGAGGTGTTCGCGCTTCTCACCCACGGCGCGCCGGCCGAGGCGGAGCGAGCCCTCGAACCGGACCCGGGCCTCGCCCGTGACGAGGCTGCCGGGCGCCAAAAATCCTACGGCGCGCCCGACCCGCTGGCCGACATCAACAATTCCATGAATTTCGGCTGGGGCCTGGTCGAATTCCTGCCCCGCAAGGTGCCGAAGACCTCGTTGCTGCGGCAGTTGCAGATCGGCCGGATCTACTGGCCGGTGTTCGATTACCGCCGCGTGCCCGAGGGCGCCCGGCTGCACGCAGCCGTGATCGAGCGGCTGGAACAGCGGCCCGACTACCGGCCGCCGAACCTGCCGGCGCGGTACGAGGTGGCAAGGACGCGGGCGCCCGGGGCGTGAGGGTGGCCTGAACGAAGCCCGCTACGCACTGGACCTGATCTCCCCCCTTGCGGGGGAGATGTCGGCGTAGCCGACAGAGGGGG
>NZ_JRJG01000057.1 GCF_000759435.1 Hoeflea sp. BAL378 | reverse complement strand
CCCGGAATTGCCCCGCAAAGCGCCAGTCCTCAACGAACCGGCTTCACTGTCGCTGGGTTCAGTCGAAATAGCCGCTTTCGATGGCCTTGAGCCAGACCGGCCCGATCACCCGCACCTGCCTGTCGACAATGCTGTGGTTCAACCCTTCAATCCGGGTGATCATGTGCTTGCCCGTGTAAGGAGCCTGGATATCGCGGGCCGCCACCATCCATTCGGGCGGATAGACCTCGTCGAGGGAGCCGTTCATGTCCCAGATCGGAACGTCCTTGAGCGCCTCGCCCGGCATCGCGACGTCGACGATCTCCTGGAAAATCGAGACATAGCCCTGCTTGCGCTTCTCTTCAGGCAGGAAATCCGACTGATAGAGGCGCATGGCATGCTCGGCGAGCGCCGCCACGTTGAAGAACATCAGGCTGTCCTCCACGCCCTTGAACCGCGGCTCCTGCAGATTGCGCTGCCACCGCGCCTCCTTGTTGGCCGGATCGGCGTTCTTGTTGTAGAACTCGAAATCCTCGATGCCGCGTCCCCTCACCCGGAGCGCCGACTGGCCGTAGAGCCAGTCCCAGCGGTCGCCAGAAACCGCGCCATAGAAATAGCCGATCCCTGTCGGCGAGGATCCCCAGTTGAGAAACCCGTCGGGCTGCACGCGCTCGGCCAATGGCCACATGAAGGCGCCGCCGGTGGAGAAGCCCCAATAGAGCAGGACCGAGTCCTTGCGTTCGTCATCGCTCAGCACATGGCGCAGACCGGCCTCGAAGCCGTCGACGACGGCGACCGGAGTCGCCGCAACGGTGTAGTCGTAGAGTTCGGTTCCCGGCTTCGCATAGCGGATGAGCTTGCTGCCGGTCGAACTCGAAGTCTTGCCGGCGGCCTCGGATTGCCAGTCGTCCGTGGACCAGTAGTCTTCCTGATGCTGCGTGAAGATCGGCATGCGTTCGTCCAGCGGGATCGTTTCCCAATTGCCGCTGCGGTCCGGCGCGAAGAAATTCCAGCGCCCGATCCGGTTCAGGCCAATGAAGGTCACGCCCCGCTTGGCAAGTCAGACACCGATGCCGTCCTTGCCTTCATCGGTGGTGATGAAGCCGTTGATGCTGGAACTGCCTTCCTCGCTGGCGACGAGAACGACCTTCTTGCCATTGTGCAGCAAGGGCGTCTCGGGCTCGAGCCGGACCACCACCTGGGTGAAGGATTTGCCGTTGGCATCGAAATCCACATAGTCGAGCTTCTTGGTGAAGCCGGAGGATTCGGGATAGTCCGTCCCGGAAAGGATCTCCTCGACCTCCGCTGCGCTGATGGTTCCCTTGTCCGACGGAAGCTCCCAGGCTGCCGCAAAGCTGCCCAGCGTCGCCACCGACATAAATGCGCTCACACAGATGAACGCTCCCAGTCGTGTTCCTTGTCTCATGTCTTCGCCCTCGTTTTTCGTGGTCAGAAAACTCCATGCGCCTGGCGCACCCGACGGGCTGGAAAGCAGATGCCTTTCCCCCATCAGAAAGGGAGGCTAGAAAATTGGCGGGACGGATACAAATTACTAAATACGTCGCAATAATAGGATCAGAAGATAAATATGCGAGGTCAAACACGCTTCGGATATATTTACGAATGTATACGGAATTTCTCGAATATTATATTTGATAGATATGAGGAAATTCAATATTTCTGTCTGTTTGGTCATTGAATGAGAAATTTCAGAGATAACATTCAAGTACTCTTGAGATCAGACCCCCAACTGACTATCGATCGATAGGCGCGCGCGGGGTTGAGGCGGCGCCCCGGGTTTCGTGCCGATGGACCGGCGCGCCAACAGGGCACCTGCTGCTTCCCACGGATCATGCAGACGCTCGACCATGGAATTGCGCCCTTCCGCAGCGATCAAACAGCGCTAAGATTAGTCGCATTTGCAACAAATGGCTTGACATCGTTGCGAATGCAACAAATTCTGCGCGCCGACCGCACCATGCCGGTCGACCGGATAGAGGAGATGTGCCATGACCAGCCCTGCCCTGCCGCAAGGAGTGATCCGCGCCGTGGACACCACGGGCACGATGCCGGGCTACATGCCGGGCTTCGGCAATGATTTCGAGACCGAGGCCCTGCCCGGCGCCCTGCCGCAGGGCCGCAACTCGCCGCAGAAATGCGCCTATGGCCTCTATGGCGAACAGCTTTCGGGCACCGCGTTCACCGCCCCCAGCCACCAGAACGAGCGGACCTGGTGCTACCGCATCCGCCCCTCGGTCAAGCATTCCGGCCGCTACGAGAAGATCGACCTGCCCTACTGGAAGACCGCGCCGAATGTCGATCCGGACGTGATCTCGCTCGGCCAGTACCGCTGGGACCCGGTCCCCCATTCCGGTGAACCGCTGACCTGGCTCACCGGCATGCGCACCATGACCACGGCCGGCGACGTCAACACCCAGGTCGGCATGGCGAGCCACATCTATCTCGTCACCAAATCGATGGTCGACGAATATTTCTATTCCGCCGACAGCGAATTGCTGATTGTGCCGCAGGAAGGGCGGCTGCGCTTCTGCACCGAATTGGGCGTGATCGATCTCGAGCCCAGCGAGATCGCCATCATCCCGCGCGGCCTGGTCTACCGGGTCGAACTCGTCGACGGTGCGGCGCGCGGCTTCGTCTGCGAGAATTACGGCCAGAAGTTCGAGTTGCCGGGACGCGGGCCGATCGGCGCCAACTGCATGGCCAACCGCCGCGATTTCAAGACGCCGGTGGCGGCCTACGAGGACCGCGAGACGCCCTCGATGCTGACCATCAAATGGTGCGGCCAGTTCCATGTCACCCGGATTGGCCATTCGCCGCTCGACGTCGTCGCCTGGCACGGCAATTACGCGCCGGTGAAATACGACATGCGCAATTACTGCCCGATCGGCGCGATCCTGTTCGACCACCCCGACCCGTCGATCTTCACGGTGCTGACCGCGCCGTCCGGCGTGCCGGGCACGGCGAACATCGATTTCGTGCTGTTCCGCGAGCGCTGGATGACGATGGAGGACACCTTCCGCCCGCCCTGGTACCACAAGAACATCATGTCGGAGCTGATGGGCAACATCTATGGCGAGTACGACGCCAAGCCGCAGGGCTTCGCGCCGGGCGGCATCAGCCTGCACAACATGATGCTGCCGCACGGGCCCGACAACGAGGCCTTCGAGAAGGCCACCCATGCCGATTTGAAGCCCGCCAAGCTCGACAACACCATGTCCTTCATGTTCGAGACCCGTTTCCCGCAGCATCTGACGGCCTTTGCCGCCACGGAAGCGCCGCTGCAGGACAATTACATCGAGTGCTGGGACAGCCTGGAAAAACACTTCGACGGAACCATCGAAGGCAACTGGAACAAATAGTCCCTCTCCCCGGATGCCCGGCGGCGATCGGTCTGATAGGGTCGGGCCGGGGCACGGGCGGCATTCGCAAAACCCCGCGCGGCGCCGCGCGGGGGCCATGACCACCCTGCAGACTTGACGGCCGCGGCGGGCGATGTCCCGCCGGCGGCGCAAAGGCCCGAACGGGCGAAAGAACATAGAGGAAGACCAAGATGGCCAAGGCATTCGCGTCGCAAGGCGACATGGCGGACAAGAAGATCAGCTTCACCGAGATCGGCGAGGGCCTCTACGCCTTCACCGCCGAGGGCGACCCCAACACCGGCGTCATCATCGGCGACGACAGCGTCATGATCGTCGAGGCCCAGGCCACGCCCCGGCTCGCCCGCAAGGTGATCGACTGCGTCCGCTCGGTCACCGACAAGCCGATCAGCCATGTGGTGCTGACCCATTACCATGCCGTGCGCGTGCTCGGCGCCTCGGCCTATGGCGCGCGCGAGATCATCATGTCGGACACGGCCGCTTCCATGGTCGAGGAGCGCGGCCAGGAGGACTGGGACAGCGAGTTCGGCCGCTTCCCGCGGCTGTTCCAGGGCCATGAGGAAATCCCCGGCCTGACCCGCCCGACCACGACCTTCTCGGACCAGATGACGGTCTATCTCGGCAAGCGCCGCGTCGATATCATGAAGCTCGGCCGCGCCCACACCGCCGGCGACGCGGTGATCTGGGTTCCCGACCAGGAGGTGATGTTCACCGGCGACATCGTCGAGTACCATTCCGCCTGCTATTGCGGCGACGGGCATTTTTCCGACTGGGCCGACACGCTCGCGAACATCGCGCTGTTCGAGCCGAAAAGCATCGCGCCGGGCCGCGGCGACGCGCTGGTGGGCGAGGAGATGGTCGCCAAGGCGCTCGCCGCCACGGCCGATTTCGTCGAGAGCACCTACAAGCCGGTGGCGCGGATCGTCGCGCGCGGCGGCAGCCTCAAGGAAGCCTGGGACGCGGTGCGCGCCGCCTGCGACCCGAAATTTTCCGACTACGCGATCTACGAGCACTGCCTGCCGTTCAACGTCGCCCGCGCCTATGACGAGGCTCGAGGCATCGACACGCCCCGGATCTGGACCGCCGAGCGCGACAAGGCCATGTGGGACGCCCTTCAGGGCTGACCGGACAAAACGGGGGGAGGACGACACCGATGCTGCAAGACCGCTACACCCTGGCCTTCAGGCTCTATCCCTATCAGCGCTCCGCCGATCAGGACGCGCCCGCGCCGGTCCGCCACCCCGTGGTGGTGGGCGGCTGCGGGCCGATCGGGCTGGCCATGGCGCTCGATCTCGGCCGCCAGGGCATTCCCGTCCTCGTTCTCGACGACCATGAGGGCATCGGCATGGGCAGCCGCGCCATCTGCTTTTCGAAGCGCGCATTGGAGATCGCCGACCGCTACGGCTGCGGCGAGGCGATGCTCGACAAGGGCGTGGTCTGGAACGTCGGCAAGGTCTTCCACGACGACCGGCAGGTGTTCGAATTCAACCTGCTGCCCGAACAGGGCCACAAGTTCCCCGCCTTCATCAATCTGCAGCAGCCCTATTTCGAACGCTTCCTGTTCGAGCAGATCGAGGCCGAGCGCGCCCGTGGCGCGCCGATCGAGATCCGCGGCAGGAACCGCATCGATGCGGTGGAAGACATGGGCGACCACGTTGTCCTCACGGTCACGACGCCCGATGGCCCCTATACGCTCGAGGCCCAATGGCTGATGGCCTGCGACGGCGCCAATTCGCCGATCCGCGCCATGCTCGGCCTCGATTTCGAGGGCCGGGTTTTCCAGGACAGCTTCCTCATCGCCGACATCAAGATGACATCGGCGAGCTTCCCCACCGAACGCTGGTTCTGGTTCGAGCCCTGGTTCAAGTCCGGCGCCTCGACGCTTCTGCACCGGCAGCCCGACGATGTCTGGCGGGTGGATTTCCAGATCGGCTGGGATGTCGACCGCAAGGAGGAGATGAAGCCCGAGAACATCCGCCGCCGGCTCGACGCCATGCTCGGCGCGGATGTTGAGTATGAGATCGTCTGGTCGTCGATCTACACCTTCCAGTGCCGGCGGATGCGCCGGTTCACCCACGGACGGGTGATCTTCGCCGGCGATTCGGCGCACCAGGTCTCGCCCTTCGGCGCCCGCGGCGCCAATTCCGGCATGCAGGACATCGACAACCTCGGCTGGAAGCTCGGCCTGGTGATCACGGGCCAGGCGCCCGAGGCGCTGGTCGACAGCTACAACGAGGAGCGCGTCCACGGCGCCGACGAGAACATCCTCAATTCCACCCGGGCGACCGATTTCATCACGCCCAAATCGAAGACCAGCCACATCTACCGCAACGCGGTGCTCGATCTGGCCGAAACCCTCCCCTTCGCCCGCAGCCTCGTCAATTCCGGCCGGCTTTCCGTGCCCTGCACCTATGACGGGCTCTCGCTCAACGGGCCGGACCAGCTTCCGGGCGGGCCCGCGCGCAGCCGCACCGGCAGCGCCTGCCCCGATGCGCCGCTGGGCGAAAGCTTCCTTCTCGACCGGCTGGGCAACGGCTTCGTGATCCTGACCATCGACGCGGAGGCGCCCGACAGCATCGAGGAAGACGGGATCGCCGCCCGCCGGCTCGCGCTCACCGTGAAGGAAGATCCGACCGGCGCGCTCGCCGCGCGCTATCTCGGCGCGGCCCGTTCGGCGGTCTACCTCATCCGTCCCGACCAGCATGTGGCGGCGCGCTGGGAGAAATACGATGACGCCGCCCTGCGCGCCGCGCTGCGCAAGGCCTGCGGAAAGGACTGACCATGGCAAAGCTCGTCACCTCGCTCAACATCCCCGCCCCCGACGACTTCTACGAGACGCTGATCCGCGCCCATGAAGGGCTGTCCGACGAGGACAGCGCCGCCTTCAACGCACGGCTGATCCTCGTCCTCGCCAACCATATCGGCGACCCGGAAGTGCTGGGCGAGGCGCTGGAAGCCGCCCGCAAGCCCTCGCGCTGACCGCGGGCCGATCCCGGCCGCCGTTTCACCGTCTCTCCCGCCCTCGCCTCACCTGCCGCATCCCGCCGCGCCAGCGCCCGGAGGACGCCTCCCGTCTGCCCTGCCGGGCAAACCGCATCGGCCGGGGAACCAGCTCCCGCGGTCATGCGTTGAGCAGGGAACATGATGGAGAGAGACATGCCCGTGAGGAAACACAGTTCCGATATTGATCCGGTCGATGTGCAGATCGGCGGCGACGCCGATCTCGACGGCATCGCTCAGACCATCACCTCGGATGACATCGATGCCGTGCTGATGTCGCCGGCCCCGGTCGCGGAGCGGCTGGAATCGCTCAAGGCGATGCGTGATGAGCTCGAAGCCCGGTCGCACGCCGATCGCGGCAACGAGATGCAGCCGCTGATCAGCCAGATCGACGGCGGCATCGCCCTGCTGTCGATGGGCGCGTGAGCGAATCTGTCGCCCGGATGATCAGTCGAATGCATCGATCAAACCCAATCCATGAAGGAGGACTTGGCATGGCCCGCAGCAATCACGGCGCGTCCGTCAGGAACAATGACACCTATGAGGCGCTGCGCGACGAGGGCGCGTCCAAGGAGAAGGCCGCGCGCATCGCCAACGCCCAGGCCAATGACAGCCAGCATCCCTCCGCCAAGGGCGGCAAGGCCCCGCCCTACGAGGACTGGACCAAGGACGATCTCTACCAGCGCGCCCAGGAACTCGGCATCGAAGGCCGGTCCTGGATGTCCAAGGGAGACCTGAAGGAAGCGCTGCGCAACGCCTGACGCCCTCCGCCGGGATTTCATTTCGTTTTGCCGGGGAACTCTCCCCGGCGGCCCGCGTTGGGCCATCACTTCCCACAAGCAAGGAGCCAATCCATGCCCGATATCAAGAACGCAAAAATCCTGATCATGGCCACCCATGGTTTCGAACAGTCCGAGCTCGAATATCCGCTCGAGCACCTGAAGAAGGCCGGCGCCACCGTTCACGTCGCCTCGCTCGACGGCAAGCCGATCAAGGGCTGGGACGAGAAGGACTGGGGCAAATCCGTTGACGCCGATCTCAAGATTTCCGACGTCCGCGTCGACGACTACATCGCCCTGGTGCTGCCGGGCGGGCAGATCAATCCCGACCTTCTCAGGGTCGAGGAGAATGCCGTCCAGCTTGTCCGCAACTTCGTCACCAGCGACAAGATTGTCGCCGCCATCTGCCACGCGCCGTGGCTGCTGATCGAGGCGGGCGTCATCAAGGGCCGCGAGGCGACCTCCTATCACTCGATCCGCACCGACATGGTCAATGCGGGCGCGAAGTGGATCGACGCCGAGATCGCCATCGACAACGGCATCATCACCAGCCGTTCGCCCAAGGATCTTGAGGCCTTCGTCGCCAAGATCATCGAGGAAGTGCGCGAGGGCGAGCATCACCGCCAGTCCGCGAGCGCCGCCTGATCCGCCTTCGGGGCAGCCCGCGTCCCGCGGCTGCCCCCTCGGCGCCATGACTGGCTGACATGGTTGCCGCGATCCGTTTCCACCCGATCTTTCAGCCGGGAGACTTCATGTCACACCCCCCCGTACCGCACAAAACCCTCATCGTCGTCGGCACCGGAGAAGGCGCCACGTTCTACCGCAATTCCGGCAAGAGCGGCGAACTCAAGCTGGAGCATGAGCATGACCTCAAGCCCGGCGACCTCGCCGACCAGGGGCCAGCGGGCAAGCAGCCGGCCGACACCTCGCCCAAGGAATCGATGGAGGCGACCTTCTCGAAGATCCTCGCCCATCACCTCTACGATCTCGCGCAGAAGCACAAGTTCGACGACCTGATCTTGGTGCTCGATCCCGAGACGCTGGGCGAGACAAGGCCGAGCCTGCATGTGAGCGTCACCGAAAAGATCCGTCTGGAACTGCCCAAGACCCTGTCCAACAACAAGATCGCCGATATCGAGCGCTCGATCCTGGCGGCGATGTAGGACTAGGTAGGACCATGACGACGCCGGAGGCCGGGTTCAAAGCCCGGCCTTCTGCCGTCGCGGCTCCCGGAGGCCGGGCCCGCCGACCGCAATCGCGCCGGCGGTTGCCTGATCGCGCCGCCCGTGCGAAATGTGCCTCCGAGGAAGTCAATCCTGGGGAGGATCAATGCCCGTCAGCTTCACCACCGAACGCATGCTCCATTTCGGCGACTGCGATATTTCCGGCACCGCCTATTATCCGTCCTATCTCAATCTTCTCAACGGCGTGAACGAGGAGTTCTGGTCGTCGATCGGCTATCCCTGGCACGAGATCATCTGGAAGGAACGCTGGGGCACGCCGACGGTGCACCTGACCTGCGACTTCTCCAAGCCGTCCTTCTTCGGCGACACGCTCACCTTCGAGCTGACCGTGACCAAGGTCGGCCGCTCGTCGATGACGGTCGAGCACACGGTGCTGTGCGCGGGCGAGAAGCGCTGGACCAGCAGGCAGGTGCTGGCCGCGAGCCAGCTCGACGAGCACACCTCCATTCCCTGGCCCGAGGCGGTGCGCGCCAAGCTGCTCTCGTTCCTGCCGGCCGAATAGCCGCCGTCAGTCGGACCGGATCTTCGGCGACTTCTCCGGCATCAGGCCCGAGCGGAACTTCTGCAGCACGAACTGCAGCAGCAGCCCGACCAGCAGCATGCGGATATAGGACGACCGCGTGATCCACTCGGGCGGCAGCCGGCTCGTGAAGATCTCGGTCGCCGACCAGATGAACCAGATCGCCAGCGCGCCGACGATGGCGCCGCGGTTGTTGCCCGACCCTCCGGCCATCAGCATCACCCAGACCAGGAACGTGACCAGCAGCGGCTCGGTCGCCGAGGGCGACAGGAACTTGAAGTAATGCGCCGAAAGGCCGCCGGCGAGCCCCATCAGCGCGCAGCCGATGACGAAGGTCTGCAGCCGGAACCAGTCGACGTCCTTGCCTGCCGCGCGGGCCGAATCCTCGTTGTCGCGGATCGCCCGGAGCGTCCGCCCCCAGGGGCTCACATAGAGCCGCTGGCAGAGAATGTAGACGAGAAGCACGCAGAACCAGACGACCGCGAGATAGACGAGATCCGCCGACCTGCCCTGCACCAGATCGGCGAAGGGGCGCGGCACGCCGGAAATGCCGAGGCTGCCATTGGTGAGCCAGGATTCGTTGACGATCACCAGCCGCAGGATCTCGGCGATGCCGACCGAGGCCATCGCCAGGTAGTCGCTCTTCAGCCGCACGCAGATCTTGGCCACCACCCAGCCGGTGACGCCCGCCACGATCATCGCCGCCGCGAGTCCCAGCGGAATGGGAAGCCCGAAGCCGCCCAGATGCTTGTCCGAGGCCGCGGTGGTGACGATCGCCGAGGCATAGGCGCCGACGGCGAAGAAGCCGGCGATGCCCGCGTTGAACAGGCCGCCCATGCCCCATTGCACGTTCAGCGCCAGGCACAGCACCGCATAGATTCCGCCGGCGATCAGCACGCTGACGAGATAGAAGAACAGTCCGGTCATCTCCATCAGAGCAACCTCCCCTTGAACAGGCCCTGCGGCCTGAACAGCAAAAGCGCGACCATGATGAAGAAGGCCACGGCGGATTTGTAGGACGGCGAGATGAAGGCTTCGTCGGAAAACCAGGTGTAGGTCACGGTTTCCTCGGCAATGCCGATGATGAAGCCGCCGGCAATCGCCCCCATCGGCTTGCCGATGCCGCCGAGCACGGCCGCGGCGAACATGGCCAGAAGCAGGTTCCAGCCGAGGTTCGGATGCATCGATGTGTCCATGCCGGCGAACACCCCGGCGGTGGCGGCGAGCGAGGCGCCGATCACCCAGGTCCAGCGCACCACGCGCTCGGTGTCGAGGCCGGCGACGGCGGCGAGTTCCGGCTCGTCGGAGACCGCGCGCATCGCCCGGCCCAGTTTCGACCGGGTCAGGAAGAAGTGCAGCGCGATGGCGATGATCACCGTCAGGATGATCACCTGCATGTGCAGCTCCGAGATCCGGAACGTGTCGAACAGCACCATCGGCATGCGCACGCCGGAGGTGAACACCTGGTTGCCCGAACTCCAGAACAATTGCGCCACGGACCGGAAGATCAGCGCCACGCCGAAGGAGGCGATCACCGTGTAGATGGTCGGAAGCTTCCTCAAGGGCTTGTAGAAGAACTGGTCCACCAGGAGCGCCGAGACGATGGCGAGGGCGATACCGAAGGGCAGCAAGAGCAGCGGATTGACCGGGATGAACCAGACCGCGGTCAGCACGCCATAGCCGCCGATGGTCATCAGGTCGCCATGGGCGAAATGCGCGAAGCGGAGAATCCCGAAGATCATCGAGATCCCGACCGCGCCCAGCGCATAGACGCTGCCGATCGCCAGTCCCGGGACCAAATAGAGGTTGATGAAGTCGATCATGCGGGAGCCCCACCGAGGAAGGAGCGGCGCACCGCATCGTCGTTGAGCAGCGCCTCGCCCGTTCCTGATACGAAATTCCTGCCGCTGACCAGCACGTGGCCATTGTCGGCGATGCGAAGCGCCTGCTTGGCGTTCTGCTCGACCATCAGGATGGTGACGCCGCCCTTGCGGATGTTGAGCAGCAGGTCGAAGATGATCTCGAGATAGGCGGGCGACAGGCCCGCCGTCGGCTCGTCCAGCAGCAGAAGCTTCGGCTCGCTCATCAGCGCCCGGCCCATCGCCACCATCTGCCGCTGACCGCCCGAGAGTTCGCCGGCCGCCTGGCCGAGCTTGTCCCTGAGGTCGGGAAACAGCGACAGCACCTTTTCGCGCACCGCCTGCTTGTCCCTGGGCGGCGCGGCATAGGTGCCGACGTCGAGATTCTCGTCCACGTTCAGCGTCGGGAACACGTTGCGGCTCTGCGGCACCATGGAAATGCCGAGCGGCACCAGTTGCGCCGTCTTGAGCCCGGTGATGTCCTTGCCCGCAAAATTGACCTCACCCTCCGAGCGGGCGGTGAGCGCGAAGATGGTCTTGAGCAGGGTCGACTTGCCCGCCCCGTTCGGGCCGATGATGACAGCGATCTCGTGCTCGGCGACATCGAGGTTGATGTCCTCGATGATCGGCACGCCGCCATAGCCGGCGGTCAGTCCCTTGACCGAAAGCAGCGCGCTCATGGCCGGGCCTCGTATTTTCCGCCGCCGAAATAGGCTTCGATGACGCGCGCGTCCTGGCGCACCTCATCCACCGTGCCCTCCATCAGAAGCTGGCCCTGGGCCATCACGATCACCTCGTCACAGAGTTTGGAGACATAGTCGAGATCGTGCTCGATCAGGCAGAAGGTCAGGCCCTGCTCCTTGTTGAGCCGCAGGATCTTGTCGGAGATCTTGGCGAGCAGAGTCCGGTTGATGCCGGCGCCGATCTCGTCGAGCAGGATGATCTTCGGCTTGCGCATCAGCGCCCGGCCCAACTCCAGAAGCTTCTTCTGACCGCCCGAGAGATTGCCGGCCTTCTCGTCCTTGACCTGGTCGATCTCGAGGAAGCTCACCATGTCGCGCGCGGCGCGGTAGGTCTTCTCCTCTTCTTCGGCGAAGCGTGCGCGCCGGAAGATGACGTTGAACACGTTCTCGCCGATCGGCGTGGCGGCGGCGGCCATGAAGTTCTCGATCACGGTCAACTGCGAAAATTCGTGCGGGATCTGGAAGGTCCGCGCCAGGCCCCGCTCGGCGCGCTGGTGCGGCTCGAGCCCGGTGATGTCCTTGCCCTCGAGCAGGATGCGGCCGCCGGCAAGCCCGACATGGCCGGCGATGGCGTTGAACATCGTGGTCTTGCCGGCGCCATTCGGGCCGATCAGCCCGGTGATGCGGCCTGACGGAATGTCGAAGCTGACGTCGTCGACCACATTGGGGCCGCCGTAACTCACCTTCACATGGTCGACTGAAATCATAAGTGCCCCTTGTCGCGGCCGGTCCGGCCGCCGGCGAAGCCTTTCGCCCCCTGTCCCGGTCTGGAAGACGGGCGGGTGCGATGGTTCGCGCCTTGTAAGAACCCCTCCCCGGATGCCGGGAAGGGGTCGCTGTCACGTCACGCGGACAGTCTTACTCGACGATGGCGATCTGCTTGTAGACCGTGCCGTCGACGACGAACTTGCCGATGAAGCCGGCGACATCGCCGTTCTCGTCGAAATCATAGGAACCGCCGGCGCCATCGTAGTCGATGTCCTTGCCTTCCTTGATCAGCGCCTTGGCCTTCTCCCATTCGCCGGGTCCGACCTTCTCGCCCGGAGCAGATGCGACGGCGCGGAGCGCCTCGGCCATCTTGGCGCGATCGGCGGAGCCCGCCTGTTCGACGGCGAGCAGCGCCAGGAAGGTGGCGTCATAGGTCTGGTCGACGAAGGGCTTGTCGGCGGGCTCGTTGTAGGCGGCCGTGTAGGCTTCGTGCAGCTTGGCCTGGTTCGGGTTGTCGGCCGGCGATGTCGGCGCCGAGAAGAACGAGGTGGCGAGCGCCTCCGCGCCGATGTCCGAAATCAGCGTCTCGTCGCGCAAGCCGTCGGTGCCGACGAACTTGGTGAACAGGCCGCCCTCGATCGACTGCTTGACGATCTTGCCGCCGGAATCCCCGGCATAGGCGATGACCACGAGCGCGTCGCCGCCGGCCTTGGAAAGGGTTGCGAGTTCAGAGCGGTAGGAGTTCTTCTTCTCCTCGTGCTTGACTTCCGCCACGACCTCGCCGCCGAGCGCCTTGTAGGCCTCGATGAAGGTGCCGCCGATGCCCACGCCATAGTCATTGTTGACATAGGTGACGGCCACTTTCTTGAGGCCCTCGTCCATCACCATCTTGGCCAGAACCTTGCCCTGGAAATTGTCCGACGGCACGATCCGGTAGAGAAGGTCGTTGTCCTTGATGCCGGTCATCGCCGGCGATGTGGCGGTGGGCGAGATCTGCACGACGCCGGCCGGGATCGCGGCGGCTTCGGCCGACGAGATCGTGGTGCCCGACATCAGCGCGCCCATGATGATCGGCACGTTCTCGACGTTGATCAGCTTGCCCGCGGCGTCGACGGCGCCCTGCGACGAGCCGGTGGTGTCGCCGTAGACGGCCACGGCCTGTCCGTCGAGCAGGCCGCCCTGTTCGTTGACCTGGCTGACCGCCAGGTTGGCGGCGTTCTGCAGCGGCGGGATGAAGCTTGCGATCGGGCCGGTGATGTCCATCAGCAGGCCGATCTTGGTGTCCGCGGCCAAGGTTGCCGCGCTCGACGCGAGCAAGCCCGCGACAGCCAATGCATATGTTGTCTTTTTCATTTTACTGCTCCCATAGTTTTGGCCCTGTGTCCTGTGAGCGCCCGCGGGCTGCCATCAATAAGCGCTCAGATCTTGTCTACGACCTCGGTCCCGAACGAACCGGGAAGCGTCACCTCCAGCAACTGGAGGTCACCCGTGGGCTCACTGTAGCGCGTCGCCATCCGCGGCGGAATGACAAACGCATCCCCTTTTTCAAGACGGTAGGGCTCCTTGCCCTCGCCTTCCAGCACCATGCTGCCCGACATCACGAAATTGAACAGGATGTCGCAGTCGTGCCGCGTCCACACCGGCTCGGCGGCGCCCGCCGGCCGCGCCACCATCACCGAGGCCACGCCCCTGGTGTTTTCATTGATCGTCGTGTCGCGCGCCTCGAAGCCGGGCACGCGGAACGGCTTGAACGTGCCGTCCTTGCCAATGCTGTGCACGAAGCGCTGGCCGTCCCATTCCCGGTCGGGGCGGTTGTCCGGCGTCGGCAGCGTCATGGCGTGGTCGATCTCGGTGACATGCTCGGCCGGCACGCCGATCTCGATGACCTCGATGCCGTCGGCGGCATGCAGCACCTTGTGCCGGATCTGCGGCGGCTGGATGAAGCAGTCGCCGGCATGCAGCCGCCTCGGGCCGCCCTGGTCTTCATACAGCACGTCGACCCAGCCGTTGATGCAGAAGATGAGCTGGAAGCCGACCTTGTGGAAATGCACCATGTCGGGCACCGGCCCGTCGGGCACGCGGATATGCGAGGCGATCATCGCGCCGCCGAGCCGCGAGGGCACCAGGTCGCGGTATTCCATGCCGGCGCGGCCGATCACCCAGGGCGCCTGGTCGGCGAGCCGCCGGACCACGAAGGCGTGCTTGGTCTCGGGCATCACCAGCGGCGGGTTCAACTCATCGATCTCGATGCGCGTGCCGTTGGGCGCGATCAGCTCGCGCTGTCCTCCCGCGAAGCCGTCCGGATCCTCGGTCAGGATGCGCAGCGTGCCCGGCGCCTCGCTCGCCCCCTTCTGGATGCGGATGCGCAGGCCGTGCCCGGAGAGCACCGCCACTTCCGGGTCGTCGGCAGGATAGATCATGTCGAGACGCATCTTCAGCGTCTTGGTGTAAAACGGCAGGTCGTCGCGCAATTCACTGGTCGGCAATCTGATTTCCGCGCGTGTGTCCACACTTCTCTCCAAGAACCGGTTCTGCCGTCGCCATCCTGCCACAGGACCGGGGGGAGCATGCAATCCCCCTAAGGATCAACGGCCATACGAGACTATCGAACCCGGCAAATCTTTCAAGGCTAAAACATATTGCGGATGCGAAGTTACCGCCGGCTACAATTCGGTGCGCACACGCCACAATTCCGGAAACAGCTCGACGTCGAGCATGCGCTTGAGATAGCTGGTGCCGCCGGTGCCGCCGGTGCCGCGCTTGAGCCCGATCACCCGCTCGACAGTGGTGACGTGGTTGAACCTCCAGCGCCGGAAATAGTCCTCGAGATCGACCAGTTTCTCGGCCACTTCGTAGAGCGCCCAGTGCTGCTCGGGCGCCTCGTAGACGATCTTCCAGCCGGCGATCACGCCGTCATGGACCTGGTGCGTGACGCGGACATCGCGCGCGAGCACTTCCCCGGGCATGGCGATACCGCGCCGCGCGGCGAGCCGCAGCACCTCGTCATAGAGGCTCGGCTCGGCGAGTTCCGCCTCGAGTTTCGCCAACACCCCCGGCACATGCGCATGCGGGCGGATCATCGCATGGTTGCGGTTGCCGAGCGCGAATTCGATCATCCGGTACTGGAACGACTGGAAGCCCGAGGACTGCCCCAGCTTGGCCCGGAAATGGGTGTAGTCCGAGGGCGTCATGGTCCTCAGCACATCCCAGGCGGAGTTGAGCTGTTCGAAGATCCGGGAAACGCGGGCCAGCGTCTTCATCGCCGGCTGCAACTGATCCTCGCGAATGGCGGCGCGCGCGGCGGAAATCTCGTGGATCGCCAGTTTCATCCACAGTTCCGAGGTCTGGTGCTGGATGATGAACAGCATCTCGTCATGGGCGTCGGTGCGGGTCTTCTGCGCGCCGAGCACGCTGTCGAGGCACAGATAGTCGCCATAGGACATGCGCCCGTCGAAATTCATCGTGGCGCCTTCCTTGGACGGATCGTAGTCGGTGCCAGCGGTCATGTGACGGCCTTCCGGGCCCTGAACTCCGGCCGGTCCCATTCGCCGGTTGCGATGATCTCGATCAGTGCCGCCGCCGCGAAGCTCGCCTCCTCGGCGGTGTTGTAGAGCGGGCAGAAGCCGAAGCGCATGATGTCGGGGGCGCGGAAATCGCCGATGATGCCGCGGGCGATCAGCGCCTGCATGGCGGCATAGCCTTCGTGGAAGCGGAACGAGACCTGGCTGCCGCGCCGGTGCGGATCGCGCGGGCTGGCGAGCGTCACGTCCTTGCAGCCGGCCTCCACCTCGGCGATGAACCGCTCGGAAAGCTCGATCGAACGCGCGCGCAGCTCGTCCATGTCGACGCCGTCGAAGGCGTCCAGCGCGGCGTCGAGCACCGCCATCTGGATCACCGGCGGCGTGCCGACGCGCATGCGGCTGATGCCCTCACCCGGACGGTAGTCGAGATCGAAGGCGAAGGGGGCCTGGTGCCCGAGCCAGCCCGACAGCGCCGGTCGCACCTGGTCGATGAGATCGGGGCGGACATGGATGAAGCCAGGCGCGCCCGGTCCGCCATTGAGGTATTTGTAGGTGCAGCCGACGGCGATGTCGGCATTGCAGGCGGTCAGGTCCACCGGCAGCGCCCCGGCGGAGTGCGCCAGGTCCCAGATCATCAGCGCCCCGGCCTCGTGCGCCGTCTCGGTGATCGCCTTCATGTCGTGGACGCGGCCGGTGCGGTAGTCGACATGGGTCAGCATCACCGCCGCGACCTCGTCGGTGATGTGTCCGGCGACGTCTTCGGGATCGACGATCCTGAGCTCATGCCCCTGGCCGAGGCTCCTCAGCAGGCCGTCGGCCATGTAGAGGTCGGAGGGGAAATTACCGTTGTCCGACAGCACGATCTTGCGCCCGGGCCGCATTTCAACCGCCAAGGCCACGGCCTGATAGACCTTGATCGACAGCGTGTCGCCCACCACCGTGCTGCCCTCCGGCGCGCCGATCAGCCGGCCGATCCGGTCGCCCAGGCGTCCCGGCAGATCCATCCATCGCGCCTTGTTCCAGCCGGTGATCAGCATCGGCCCCCATTCTTCCGCGATGGTCGCCCGCGCGCGCTCGGCTGCGGCTTTGGGCAGCGGCCCGAGCGAATTGCCGTCAAGATAGGTCACGCCCTCCGGCAAAACGAACAGGTCCCGCCGTGACTTGAATGCGCTCATGGCTCACACGTCCTTCCGCGATTTGCCGATTTCCGCTGTCGCCTCGATCTCGACCAGCGCCGCGTCCTCGATCAGGCCCGCGACCACGACCACCGACATCGCCGGAAAGTGCCGGCCCATGACCTTGCGGTAGGCGGCGCCGATATTCTTCTGGTTGGCCACATAGGCCTTCTTGTCGGTGATGAACCAGGTCAGCCGGACGATGTCGGTGACCTCGCCGCCCGCGGCGCGGACGATGGAAGCAATGTTGGCGAGAGTCTGCTCGAGCTGGCCGATGAAATCGTGATGCTCGAACACCTGATCCTTGTTCCAGCCGATCTGGCCGCCAGTGTAGAGCCGCTCGCCGTCGACCAGCATGCCGTTGGCGTAGCCCTTGGGCTTTTCCCACTCCGGCGGATTGACTGCTTCGATCATGATCATGTGTCCTTGCATTCGATTTCAATGAGTGGGCCCCGACGGTGCCGGTCAGGCATGGCCGTCGTGACGCAGCCGGAACCGCTGGATCTTGCCGGTCTGCGTCTTGGGCAGGGCATCGGTGAAGATGATCGAGCGGGGGTATTTGTAGGGCGCGATCGCCTGCTTGACATGGTCCTGAAGCAGCTTGGTCATCAACGCGTCGCCCGCCTTGCCCGGCTTGAGCACCACATGCGCCTGCACGATCTGCCCGCGCGCCTCGTCCGGCACGCCGATGACCGCGCATTCGGCCACGTCCTCATGGGCGAGCAGCGCCGCCTCGACCTCGGGGCCGGCGATGTTGTAGCCGGCGGAGATGATCATGTCGTCGCTGCGCGCGGCGAAATGGAAGAAGCCTTCCTCATCCTGGGTGAAGGAATCCCCGGTCAGGTTCCAGCCGTCGCGGACATATTTCGCCTGCTGTTCCGGATCGGCGAGATAGCGGCAGCCGGTCGGCCCGCGCACCGCCAGCCGGCCGACCTGGCCGCGCGGCAATTCCTTCATGTTTTCGTCCACGATCCGCGCCTCGTAGCCGCTGACCGGCAGGCCGGTGCAGGCGGCGCGCGAGTTCCCGAAGCGGTTGGAGATGAAGATATGCAGCATCTCGGTGGCGCCGATACCGTCGAGCATCGGCTTGCCGGTCTTGGCCATCCACTGCTCGTAGACCGGTCCCGGCAGGGTCTCGCCGGCGGAGACGGCGGCCCGCAGCGAGGACAGGTCCGCCCCCTCCTCCATCGCCGCCAGCATGGCGCGGTAGGCGGTCGGCGCGGTGAAGCAGACGGTCGCCCTGTGGGCTTGGATGATCTCGACCATGTTGGCGGGCGTCGCCTGTTCGAGCAGCGCCGCGGCGGCGCCGAACCGGAGCGGAAACACCGCCAGCCCGCCGAGCCCGAAAGTAAACGCCAGCGGCGGCGAGCCGATGAACACATCCTCGGGCGTCACGTTCAGCACTTCCTTCGCGTAGCCGTCGGCGATGATCAGCATGTCGCGGTGGAAATGCATCGTCGCCTTCGGCATGCCGGTCGTGCCCGAGGTGAAGCCCAGCAGCGCCACGTCGTCGCGTCCGGTCTTCACCGTCTCGAAGCGCACGGGCTTGGACAGCGCCAGCCGGTCGAGTTCGGCGTCGTGGTTGGCGGTGCCGTCAAAGCCGATCACCGTGTCGAGGAAGCGGTTGGTCTTGGCGCAGGTCACCAACTCGTCCATCAGCCGCGTGTCGCAGAGCGCGAGCTTGATCTCGGCCTTGTCGACGATCTTGGACAGTTCGGACGCGCGCAGCATCGGCATGGTGTTGACCACCACAGCGCCCGCCTTGGTCGCCGCCAGCCACACCGCCACCATCGCCGGGTTGTTGGCCGAGCGCACCAGGATGCGGTTGCCGGGCTTGACGCCGTAATCCTCGACCAGCGCATGGGCGATGCGGTTGGTCCAGTCGGTCAGTTCCTTGTAGGTGCGGATGCGGCCGTTGCCGATCAGCGCCGTGTGGTCGCCGAAGCCGCGCGCGACCATCGCATCGGTGAGCTCATAGCCGCAATTGAGCCATTCGGGATACTCGAACCCGTCCAGCCTGAGGTCCGGCCACTGCTCCGCCGTCGGCAGGTTGTCCCGCGTGAATGTGTCGATATGGCCCGATGGTCCCAGCACGTCAGCCTCCTGTCGAGTTCGCCAATGTCTGCCGCGCGATGACGACCTTCTGAACGTCCGAGGCGCCCTCATAGATCCTGAGCGCCCGGATTTCGCGATACAGGCTTTCGACGATGTGGCCCTTGCGCACGCCGTCGCCGCCATGCAGTTGCACCGCCTTGTCGATCACCTCTTGCGCGTGGTCGGTGGCGTAGAGCTTGGCCATCGCCGCCTCGCGGCTGACGCGCGGCGCGCCCTGGTCCTTGAGCCAAGCCGCCCGGTAGACGAGCAGCGCCGAGGCGTCGACATCGAGCGCCATGTCGGCGATGTGGCCCTGCACCATCTGCAATTCGCTCATCGGCGCGCCGAACAATTGGCGCTCGCGCACGCGGCCGAGGCTCTCATCGAGCGCCCGGCGGGCGAAGCCGAGTGCTGCGGCCGCGACCGTGGAGCGGAACACGTCGAGCACCGACATGGCGATGCGGAAGCCCTCGCCGGGCTTGCCGATCATCGCCGAGGCCGGCACCCGGCAGCCCGAGAATTTGAGCCGCGCCAGGGGATGCGGCGCCACCACCTCGAGCCGCTCGGCGATCTCGAGGCCGGGCGTGTCGGCGGGCACGATGAACACCGACAGCCCCTTGGCGCCCGGCGCCTCGCCGGTGCGGGCGAAGACGCAGTAGACATCGGCGATGCCGCCATTGGAGATCCAGGTTTTCTCGCCGTCGAGCACGTAGTCGTCGCCGTCGCGCGTGGCGGTCATCGCCATGTTGGCGACATCCGAGCCAGACGCCGGTTCCGACAGCGCGAACGCCGACAGGGCTTTTCCCGCGCGGGTCTTTGTCAGCCACTCGGATTTCTGCTCGGCAGTGCCGAACAGCGAGATCGCGCCGGTGCCGAGCCCCTGCATGGCGAAGGCGAAATCGGCGAGCCCGTCATGGCGCGCCAGCGTCTCGCGCAGGATGCACAGGCTGCGCACGTCGATGCGGGATGCGGGGTCGGCGGGGTCGACCGCGGTCAGCCGCAACCAGCCCGCCTCGCCCAGCGCCTTGACCAGCGCCTTGCAGGTCTCGTCAACATTGGAATGGTCGACATCGGCGAGTTCGGCCGACGCCCACTGGTCGACGCGGTCCGCAAGCGCGCGGTGCGCGTCGTCGAAGAACGGCCAGTCGAGAAAGCTGCGGTCAGCCATCAGTTGCCCTCGAACACGGGTTTCTGTTTCGCGGCAAAGGCCTCGTAGGCGCGGCGGAAATCCTCCGTCTGCATGCAGATCGCCTGGGCCTGCGCCTCGGCCTCGATCGCCTGCTCGATGCCCATGCTCCATTCCTGCGCCAGCATGGTCTTGGTCATCATGTTGGCGAAGGTCGGACCCTCGGCGATGCGCCGGGCCATCTTGCGAGCCTCGTCCTCGATCTCGGACGCGGCGACGACGCGATTGTAGAAGCCCCAGCGCTCGCCCTCCTCGGCACTCATCGAACGGCCGGTGTAGAGCAGGTCCGCCGCCCGTCCCTGGCCGATGATGCGCGGCAGGATGGCGCAGGCGCCCATGTCGCAGCCGGCGAGGCCGACGCGGTTGAACAGGAACGCGGTCTTGGCCTCGGGCGTGGCGAGCCTGAGGTCGGAGCACATGGCGATGATCGCGCCGGCGCCGGCGCAGACGCCGTCAACGGCCGCGATCACCGGCTTGCCGCAACCGATGATCGCCTTGACCAGGTCGCCGGTCATCCGCGTGAACTGCAGGAGCCCCTTCATGTCCTTGTCGAGGAGCGGTCCGATGATCTCGAACACGTCCCCGCCCGAACAGAAATTTCCGCCATTGGAGCCGAAGATCACCACGTGCACGTCGTCGCGGTAGACGAGCCCGCGAAACCAGTCGCGCAGTTCGGCGTAGCTTTCGAAGGTGAGCGGGTTCTTCTTCTCGGGCCGGTCGAGCGAGATCTCGGCCACGCCGTCCGTCAGGGTCAGGCGGAATGTCTTGGGGGCGTCAATCGCCATGGGTCAGGCCTCCTTGGTGTTGCTCTTGCTGGCGATGCGTTCGAGCTGGTCCAGCATGTCCTGGGCCTCGCTCACGTCCACGCCGTCGAGCAGGCTGTCGACCCAGGCCTCGTGCCTGGCCGCCATCAGCGCAAACTGTTCGCGGCCGGCCTTGGTCAGCCGCACCGTGGTGGCGCGGCGGTCGTTGTCGACCGGGATCCGCACCAGGATCCCGTCATCGACCAGCCTGTCGACAATGCCGGTGACATTGCCGTTCGACACCCGCAGCACGCTCGACAATTCGCTCATCTTGAGACCGGATTCGGCGCGGTAGAGCGCCGCCATCACGTCAAAGCGCGGCAGCGTCGTGTCGAACGTCACCCGCAGGTTCTCGCGCAACTCGGCCTCGACATGCTTGGTGGCCTTCAACAGTTTCAGCCACAGTCTCAGCCGCGCCTTCGACGCGGCCGGTTCCCTGGCGCCGTCGCCGGCCTTGCCCGGACGCACGCTGCCGCCTTCGCTCATGTTTCCCCTCCCGACAAAGAGATCGCCTGGCCCGTGACCGAAGCCGCGGCGTCGCTGCACAGCCATACCACGGTCTCGGCGATTTCGTCCGGCTGGATGAACCGCCCCTGCGGATTGACGTTCCTGAGCGAGGCTTCCGCCTCCTCCCGCGACCGTCCGGTCTTCTCGACGATGTTGTCGATCGACCGCCACAGCATCGGCGTCTCGGTGAAGCCCGGGCAGATGGCGTTGACCGTCACGCCCGTCCGCGCCAGCTCCTGCGCCAGGCTGCGCACCAGGCCCACCACGCCGTGCTTGGCGGCGCAATAGGCGCTGACATAGCCGTAGCCCTTCAGGCCCGCGGTCGAGGCAATCGCGATCAGCCGGCCCGGCTGGGTTTGATTCATTTTCGAAAACCCGGCCTGGAACGTGTTGAAAACACCGGTCAAATTCACATCGAGCGTCGAGCGGAACAGGTCCACGTCGGTGCGCAGGAAGGGCGCGCTCTCTGCCGATCCGGCATTGGCGACGACGATCGTGGGCGCGCCGTTGCGCTCGATCGCCCGGGCGATGGCCGCATCCAGCTCCTCCCGGTTGGTCACATCCGCCGGCATCGCGACGATCCGGTCATTGGCCTCCGCCAGCGCTTCCAGCGGGGCTGCGCGGCGGCCGATCGCCGTCACCCGCGCCCCCCGTGCGGCCAGCGACAGCGCGATCGCCTCGCCGGCGCCCGAACCGGCGCCGGTGACGATCGCGTGATGCCCCATCATTTCGGTCATGATCACACCTTGCCGAGCGTTGTGTCCGCCCGTTCCGCCAGGCGCCACATCTGGTCGCGGCCGGGCAGATAGGGATCGGGCCATTTCTCGTCATGATCGCCCAGGGTGGCCGCCGCATGCAAGGTCCAGTAGGGATTGGACAGATGCGGACGCGCCAGGCAGACGAGGTCTGCGCGGCCGGCCATCAGGATCGAGTTGACGTGATCGGGCTCGTAGATGTTGCCGACCGCCATGGTGGCCATGTGCGCCTCGTTGCGGATCCGGTCGGCGAACGGGGTCTGGAACATGCGGCCATAGATCGGCTGAGCCAGCGTCGAAGTCTGGCCGGCCGAGACGTCGCAGATGTCGACGCCCGCTTCCTTCAGCATGCGCGCGATCTCGACGGCTTCCTGCGGCGTCACGCCCTCTTCGCCGACCCAGTCATTGGCGGAGATGCGCACCGACAGCGGCTTGTGGGCGGGCCAGGCCTCGCGCACGGCGCGGTAGATCTCGAGCGGATAGCGCATGCGGTTTTCGAGGCTGCCGCCATACTCGTCGGTGCGCCGGTTGGTGAGCGGCGTGATGAAGGAGGAGAGCAGGTAACCGTGCGCCATGTGCAGCTCGACCATGTCGAAGCCGGCGCGCTCGGCCATTTCGGTGGCGGCGACGAACTGGTCGCGCACCATGTCCATATCGGCGCGGTCCATCGCCTTGGGCGCCTGGTTGTTCTTCGACCAGGCGACGTCCGAGGCCGAGACAAGCGGCCAGTTGCCGTCTTTCAGCGGCGCATCGCCCTCTTCCCAGCCGAGCTGGGTCGAGCCCTTGGCGCCGGAATGGCCGATCTGCATGCAGAATTTCGCGCCGCTGCCCTCGGCGTGGACGAAATCGGCGATCCGCTTCCAGGCCGCCTCGTGCTCGGGCGCATAAAGCCCCGGGCAGCCGGGCGTGATCCGGCCCTCCGGCGACACGCAGGTCATCTCGGTGTAGACCAGGCCCGCGCCGCCCTTGGCGCGCTCGCCGTAATGCACCAGGTGCCAGTCGGTCGGGCAGCCGTCGACGGCCTTGTACTGGGCCATCGGCGAGACGACGATGCGGTTCTTGAGCTCCATGTCGCGCAGTTTGTAGGGCGCGAACATAGGCCGCCGGACCGGCGCGCCCTCGGGCACGCCCGCCTGGGTCTGGAACCAGCGCTCGGCCCCTTCCAGCCATTCCGGATCGCGCAGCCTGAGATTCTCGTGGCTGATGCGCTGCGAGCGGGTGAGCAGCGAATAGTTGAACTGGACAGGGTCGAGATCGAGATAGCGCTCGACCTCCTCGAACCATTCCAGGCTGTTGCGCGCCGCCGACTGGAGCCGCAAGACCTCGATCCGGCGCTCTTCCTGGTAGCGCTCGAAGGCGCGCTCGAGCGTGGGCTCGGAATGCAGGTAGTCGGCCAGCGCAATGGCGCTGTCGAAGGCAAGCCGCGAGCCGGAGCCGATGGAGAAATGCCCGGTCGCCGCGGAGTCGCCCATCAGCACGACATTCTTGTGATACCATTTCTCGCAGATCACCCGCGGGAACTGCATCCACACCGCCGAGCCCCTGAGATGCGCGGCGTTGGACATCAGCTCGTGCCCGCCCAGATGCGCCTCGAAGATCTTGCGGCAGGTCTCGACGGTTTCCTCCTTCGACATGTCCGCAAAGCCCCAGCGGTCCCAGGTCTCGGGCAGGCACTCGACGATGAAGGTCGCCGTGTTGTCGTCGAACTGGTAGACATGGGCCCAGACCCAGCCGTGCTCGGTCTTCTCGAAGATGAAGGTGAAGGCGTCGTCGAAGCGCTGGTGCGTGCCGAGCCAGACGAACTTGCACTTGCGGATGTCAATGTCGGGCTTGAACACGTCCTCGTATTCTTTGCGCACCAGCGAATTGATGCCGTCGGCGGCGACGACCAGGTCGAATTCCTTGCGGTATTCCTCGGCGGTCTTGAACTCGGTCTCGAAGCGCATGTCCACGCCCAGTTCGCGCGCCCGCTCCTGCAGCAGGATCAGCATCTGCTTGCGGCCGATGCCGGCGAAGCCGTGCCCGCCCGAGACGGTGCGGCAGCCTTTGTGGACGACGGCGATGTCATCCCAATAGGCGAAATGGCTGCGGATCGCCTCGGTGCTCTTGGGATCGTTGTGCTGCATCCGGCTCAGCGCGTCGTCGGACAGGACAACGCCCCAGCCGAAGGTGTCGTTGGCCTTGTTGCGCTCGATCACCGCGACCTCGTGCGAGGGATCGCGCAGTTTCATCGAGATGGCGAAGTAAAGACCGGCGGGGCCTCCCCCAAGACAAGCTACCTTCATGTTCCGCGCCTCCAGTCCGAGTTGTCGTTGTGGAAGATCATATGCCTGCGAGAAGATATTTCAAGCCTAAAATGTTTATGTCACAAGAAATAACCGGCGCCGCTTCGATCCCCCGGCGGGCCGTCAGGAACGCTCC
>NZ_JRJG01000056.1 GCF_000759435.1 Hoeflea sp. BAL378 | reverse complement strand
CAGCACCCGGCCGAGCGGCCCGGCCCGGCCCAGGAGCGCGGGCGCCACCGCATGCGGCGCCAGCACCTTGACGCCCTCGTTTTCGAGAACGCGGATGACGAAGCGCAACAGCTTGTCGTCGCCGCCCGAGACGACGACGCGAACCGAGGTGAGGAAGCCCAGGATGGAGCGCCAGGTGGGACGGATGTCGGCGAGGTCGGGGCGATGGGTGATGCCGCCCGCGAGCACCACCGAGCCGATGGTCTCCCGGCGCACGATGCGGGCGAAGCCGGCCAGATCGGCGATCGGCAGTTCGCAGTGATCGAAGCCGGACCAGTCCTGGTCCGCCTCGCCCGCAATCGCCAGGACAAACGGATCATGCCCGAGATCGCGCGCGGCGCGCGCCACCAGAACCGGAAACCGCCCTTTCCCCGCGAGGATCGCGAGCCGCCCGGCAATGTCAGGCGCGCCGGCGGCGGCGGTCATCGGCTTCAGCCCCGCTGGCCCCGGGCCGGCGACGACAGAGCGCGCTCGCTTTCGGCATCGATGAAGGCGATGATGTCGGCCACGGCGGAATTTTCACCCGCCTGGTCGCGCACCCGGGCGAGGTTTTCGCGAATTGGCGACGCCGGGTCGAAGATCGTCTTGAAGGCCCGGCGGACGGCGTGGATGGCCGGTTTGTCGAAGCCCGAGCGCTGCATGCCGATGATGTTGAGCCCCATCAGCACGCCGGGATTGCCGTTGAGCATGCCATAGGGAATGACGTCGTTGCTCACCGCGGCGAGCCCGCCGATGAAGGCATGGTGGCCGATGCGGGTGAACTGGTGCACCGCGGCGCCGCCGCCCATGATGACGCGGTCGCCGATGGTGACGTGGCCGGCGAGCATGACATTGTTGGACAGGATGACATTGCTGCCGACATGGCAGTCGTGCGCCACATGCGAATAGGCCAGGAACATCGAATTGTCGCCGACCGTGGTCTTCCCGCCAAAATTCGGCATGCCCGCATGCATGGTCACGCCTTCGCGGATGGTGCAGCCGCGGCCGATGATCAGCTCGGTGTCCTCGCCCTTGTAGTGGATGTTCTGCGGCGCGCAGCCGAGCACGGCATTGGGGAAGACGATGGTGCCGTCGCCGATCGTGGTCGAGCCGTCGATGACGACATGGCTCATCAGCCGGACATTGTCGCCCAGCTTGACCCTGGAGCCGATGTGGCAGAACGGACCGACTTCGACATTCATCCCGATCACCGCCCCGTCCTCGACGATGGAGGACGGATGGATGCGGAACGGATGCAGGGCCGTGGGCGCGGTTATGGTCATTCAGTCTCGCTTTCTGCGGAAACCAGCATGGCTCCGATGTCAGCCTCGGCCACCTTGGCATTGTCGACCATTGCCTCGCAATGGAAGCGCCAGATGTTGCCGCGCTGCTTGGTCTTCGTGACGTGATATTCGAGCCGGTCGCCGGGGACGACGGGCTTGCGGAACTTGGCGTTGTCGATCGTCATGAAATAGACGAGCTTGCTGCCGGCGCCGGTCGCCCGCGCGCAGATGGCGCCGGCGGTCTGGGCCATGCCCTCAACGATCAGCACGCCGGGCATGATCGGGTTGCCCGGAAAATGGCCGGTGAAATGCGGCTCGCTCGCCGTCACGTTCTTGATGCCGATGGCGGAGTTGTCCGCGTCGATATCGATGATCCGGTCCACCAGCAGGAACGGGTAGCGATGCGGCAGCAACTTCATGATGTCGCGGATTCCCGCCGTCTCCAGTGTCGTCGTCGAAGTCTGCGTCATTGCCCCTCGCCATCCTTGTCGTTCCTGGTCCGGCCCGGCTTGCCGAACGCGCGGGCATTGGCGTCCGCCACGTCCCGCAAGAAGCCGTTCATCGGCCGCGCCGGGATTCCGGCCCAGCGCACATTCGCCGGCACATTGCCTGCGACGCCGCTCATGGCGCCGATCTGGGCGCCGTCGCCAATGGTGATGTGTCCATTGATGGCGCAGGCCCCGCCGATCATGACACCGTCGCCCAGCGTCGTCGAACCGGCAATGCCGGTCTGGGAGACGATAACACAATGGCGCCCGATCCTCACATTGTGCGCGATCTGGACCTGATTGTCGATTTTCGTGCCTTCGCCGATCACCGTGTCGTCGAGCGCGCCGCGGTCGATCGTCGTGCCCGCGCCGATCTCGACATGATCCTGGATGATGACGCGGCCGAGCTGCGGGATCTTGACCATGCCCCGCGGTCCCGGCGCATAGCCGAAGCCGTCCTGGCCGATCGAGACCGAGGGATGGATGATGACATTGTTGCCGATCAGGGCGTGCTGCACGGTGGCGGCATGGCCAATGTCGCAATTGCGGCCGATGCGCGTGCCCTCGCCGATGGCCGCACCCGAGGCGATGACCGTGCCGGCGCCGATTTCCACGCGGGCGCCGATGACCGCGCCGGCCTCGACCACCGCACCGTCCTCGATGCTGGCCGAGGGATCGACGATGGCGGCCCCGGAGACGCCGGACCCGGAGGTGAGCCGCAGCGGCCGCATGGCCGAAGGCGCGAGCGCCGCACCGGCGAGCGCGAACGCGGTCTGCGGCGCGTCGGTGATCAGGGCGGCAACGCCTGCGGGGAGGTCCTGGGCCAGCCTTGCCGTGAGGAACACGGCGCCGGCTTGCGATTTCACCAGATCGGGCAATGCCTTGCGGGAGTTTGCGAAGGTGACGTCCTGGGCGCCGGCGCGCCACAGCGGGGCGATGGCCGTGACGATGCGCCCGGACAAGTCCGGACTCGCCAGTTCGGCTCCGCAAAGACCGGCGAGGTCTGAAAGCGAAATGCCTTCATGCGGACGAAAAAAGCGAGTTGTGTCCATAAAGAGACCAAAGCGAAAGACCGGGTGGCATCGTGGCCACCCGAGTCATATCAGAAGCGTGTCGAGGCGCCGAAGCCGAATTTCTTGACCTCGTCAAAGCTTTCCTTGACGACGGGCTCGGCGTAGTAGACCCGCAGCGGACCGAAGGGCGAGGCCCAGGTGATGCCGACACCCACCGACGCGCGCCAGTCCATGTTGTTGCCGACCAGTCTCTGGGTGCCGAAATCGGCGGCGGCGATGTCATTGCCGTAGAGCGTGGCGGCGTCGGCAAACACGTTGAGGCGCAGGCCGAGATCACGCGACAGCGCCGGCATGGGGGTCGAAACCTCCACGGTACCGTTGAAGTAGGTGGTGCCGCCGGCGGCGCCGACATTGGTGGTGCCGTTGAACACGCGCGGGCCGATGCCGCGGGTTTCGAAGCCGCGAATTGTCTCTTGACCCAGGAACAGGTGGTCGAACACGCGCAGATTATCGCCGGTGGAGATAATGTTGCCCGCGCCCACGGTGACCTGGCCGATCATGTCCGCCTGCTCGGAGAGCATGTGGAAGTAGCTCGCCTTGGCGGTGGTCTTCAGATAGTCCGAATCGAACCCGAGACCGGCATATTCCTGCGTGAAGCGGGCCGAGATGCCCTCGCGCGGCAGCTTCTGGTCGTCCAGCGTGTTGTAGGACAGCGAGTAGGACAGAGCGCCGATCTGGTGGCCGCCATTGGCGACGGTGCGGGAGACCGCGGCAAGTTCCGGAGCCGAAGGAATGTTCGTCGCGTTGAGGACGTAATCCGAATATTTCGTTTCCGAATATTTGAACGCGGTGCTGAGATAGATGTTCTCGGTGATCGGCGCGCCAAGGCGCAGGTTGATGCCCTGGGTTTCCTCGTCGAAGCCCTTGTAGCTCTTGTCGGTGGTCTTGAACAAATCGAAACCGGCGGCCAGGCGGTACCCGAGGAAATAGGGCTCGGTGAACGACAGCGTGTATTCGCGCGATTTCGTGCCGCCGCCGACCGAGGCGCGGATGAACTGGCCGCGACCGAGGAAGTTGCGCTCGGTGATGTCGATGGTGGCGGTAAAGCCGTCATTGTTGGAATAGCCGCCGCCGACGCCGAATTCGCCGGTCGACTGATCCTTGACGTCGACGACCAGAACCACGCGGTCGGGCTGCGAGCCGGGCTGGGTGGAAATGTCGACCGAGGAGAAGAACTTGAGATCCTCAAGCCGCTTCTTGGCGCGACGAACCAGGACCTGGTTGAAGGCGTCGCCTTCCGACAGGTCGAATTCGCGGCGGATCACATAGTCGCGGGTGCGGGTGTTGCCGCGGATCTCGATCCGCTCGACATAGGCGCGGGTGCCCTCGTCGACCAGATAGACCACGGAAATGGTGCGGTTGTTGTAGTCACGGTCGCCGCGCGGCGTGATCGTGGCGAAGGGATAGCCCTGGGTGGCGACGCGGTCGGAGATCGCCAGGATCGTGTCCTCGACGTCCTTGGCGCTGTAGACCGAGCCGCTGCGGGTCTCGATCAGGCCCTTGAGCGATTCCGAATCGATGCCGGGAACGGTGCTCTCGATGCTCACATCGCCGAACACATAGCGCTCGCCCTCTTCCACCGTGATGGTGACGACATATTCGTTGCTCGTCTCATCGAGTTCGGCGAAGGACGAGATGACGCGGAAGTCGGCATAGCCGCGATTGTAGTAGAAGCGGCGCAGCAGCTCTTCGTCGGCGCGCAGCTTGTCCTCGTCATAGACGTCCTTGCGGGTCAGGAACGACAGCATGCCGGAGCGCTTGGTGGTGATCACATCGGCCAGACGGCCGTCGCCGAACGCCTGGTTGCCGACGAAATTGATCGAGGAAATCTTGGTGCGGTCGCCTTCATTGATCTCGAAGGCGAGATTGACGCGGCCGCCTTCGACGGGAACCACGCGGGTGGTGACCACGGCATCGGAGCGACCGATCGCCGAATAGGCGTCGCGGATGGCCTGCACGTCGGCCTGGATGATGAGATCGTTGTAGGCGCCGAGCTGGCGGCTCTGGACCACGCCCTTGAGGGCCGCGTCCTTGAGCTTCTTGTTGCCGTTGAAGACGACCTGATTGATGATCTGGTTCTCGGCGACAGTCACGATGAGCGACGAGCCGGACACGCTGATCTGTACATCGGAGAACAGGCCGGTGGCGAACAGCCGCTTGACCGATTCGTCGATGTCGTTGTTGGTGAAATTCGCGCCAGGCTTGATCGTCAGATTGCCGCGGACGGTCGAGGCGTCGACGCGCGAATTGCCCCGCACCTCGACACGGCTGACGACCGCTGCTTCAGCAATTGTAACCCCGGCAAGCGTCGCAACACCCGCACCCGTCACAACGATCCCCGCGGTCAGCGCAAAGGCTGACACAGCGTTCAAAAGGCTTGAACCGGCTTTCATTGATCTTATTACCTTTTTTTACTCGTATGCCCCAAAGGGAGACACGCATCGTGAGTCATGACTTGAGCCCGTTTTACCCGCTTTTCATACACAAGCAAGGGACGGAGTTAATTTCTGTTTACTTCCCTTCAAGGCGTGGCGGTTTGGCCACGCTTGAGCAATTTCAGGGTTAACAACTGGTTAGCATGCCTGGGGTGCCGATATCAACCGATCAGCATCGTCACGTCGTTCCATGTCGCGAAAATCATCAGGGCCAGCACGATGGTCAGGCCGAACCGGTAGGCCCATTCCTGGGCCGCCTCGCCCGGCGGCCGGCCGCGCACCGCCTCGATGGCGTAGAACACCAGATGGCCGCCGTCGAGCATCGGCACCGGCATGAGATTGAGCAGGCCGATCGACACCGACAGCACCGCCGCCAACTGGATCAGCGCGGCGATGCCGAGCGTCGACATGTCCTTGGAGTATTTGGCGACCCGTATCGGCCCGCCGAGCTGGTCGGGCTTCTCGCGGCCGGTGATGATGTTGCCGATATAGCCGAAGGTGCGGGTGACGATGTACCAGCTCTGCGCGGCGCCCTCGCCGACGGCCTCGAGCGGGCCGTATTCGCGCACCCGGAAATTGCCGGCGTCGTTGTTGGTGACCACGCCGATGCGGCCGACTTCCATCTTGTTGCCGAAAGTGTCGGAAATCTCCGTGCGCACCGGCGTGAGCGTGAGCTCCACCATCTGGCCGCCGCGGTCCATGGTCACCGTGATCGGCACTTCCGGGCGCACGCTGACATAACGCTGCACGTCGTCGAAGACCTCGACGCCGACGCCGTCGATGGCGACGAAGCGGTCGCCGGGCAGGATGCCCGCGGCCTCGGCGGCGCTGGCGGGCTGCACCTGGGCCACGACCGGATCGGAGATGACGCGGCCGTTGATGCCGAAGGTGACGGCGAAGATGGCGATCGCCAGAATGAAATTGGCGAGCGGTCCGGCGACGACGGTGGCCGCGCGGCGCCACAGCGCGGCGTTGGGGAAGGACTGCGCCCGCTCGGCCTCGGTAAGCCCCGGCGCACCCGATCCCGAAGGCAGGCTCGCCGCGTTCTCGTCGCCCAGGAACTTGACATAGCCTCCGAGCGGAATCAGCGAGACCTTCCAATGGGTTCCGTGGCGGTCGGTGCGGCCGAACAGCTCCGGCCCGAAGCCGATGGAAAAGACCTCGGCCTTGATGCCGCACCAGCGTCCGACGAGATAGTGCCCCAGCTCATGGAAGAAGACGACAATGGTCAGGACCAGCAGGAACGGCGGCAAGGCGCTCAGGATGTTGCCCGCCGAGGATGTCAGAAATTCCATAGTGTCGTATCCTTTTCATGGCGCGACCCGAGCCGCGTCCGCGGCTGCGCCGACTATAGGCCCAGCAACCTTGCGGCAAGCTCGTCGGCGACGCCGGCGCGGTCGGTCAGCGGCAGAAGATTGCCCAATACAAAGGCCGCAAATGCGGCGAAGACAAGACCGTCGACCCGGTCCATGACGCCGCCGTGGCCGGGAATGAGATGGCCCGAATCCTTGGCGCCGAAGCGGCGCTTGACCCAGGATTCAAACAGGTCGCCCACCACCGAGGCGACCACCAGGGCAAGTGCTACGAGCGGGATCGTCGCCCCGCCGCCCTGGCGGACGGCAAGCGCGGTGCCGACGCCGGCGCCGACGCCCGCGGCCACGCCGAAGACGGCGCCCGACCAGGTCTTGCCGGGCGAAATCCGCGGGGCGAGCTTGGGGCCGCCGAGCGCCCGGCCGCAGAACAGCGCCATGGTGTCGCCGGTCCAGACGATGGCGTAGATGAACAGCATGGCGAACAGGCCGGACAGGCTGTCGCCGCGGATCTCTGCCAGCGCCAGGCCGGAAAAGCCGGCATAGAGCACGGCGGTCGCCGACCACCATCCGCCGCCGCGCTTGACCCCGGCGAAGACCGCGCCGCAGGCGCCGATGACGATCGCAGCCAGCGCCATCGCCGGCAGCGACGTCAGCACGAAGAGCGCGGTGGCCAGCACCGCCAGCCAGCCGATCGCATTGGCGAGCGGCGCCCTGGCCGGGGCATTGGCCATGGTGGAGAATTCATAATGGACGGCGAGCATGATGACGACGGCGAGGCTTCTGAACCAGAGGCCCCCGGCCCAGGTGGCCGCCAGGACGACGATGCCAAGCACGACTGCGGACATGATCCTCAGCCGCAGCTCGCGCGACATCAGGAGCCGACCGCGATGTCTGGCGCCGCCACCGCGCCAAACCGGCGATCCCGGCGGCTGTATTCGGCGAGCGCATCGTAGAACGCGTTGCGGTCGAAATCCGGCCACAGGCAGGGCATGAACACGAACTCGGAATAGGCCGCCTGCCACAGCAGGAAATTGGACAGCCGCTGCTCGCCGCTGGTGCGGATGACCAGGTCCGGGTCGGGAATGCCGGTGGTGTCGATATAGGTCGACAGGGTCGCCTCGTTGACCATTTCCGGATCGATCCGTCCGGAGCGGACCGCCTCTGCGATCGAGCGGACCGCGCGCGCCAGCTCGTCGCGCGCGCCGTAGTTGAAGGCGATGATCAGGGTGACCCCGGTGTTGCCGCGGGTGCGGTCCTCGGCCTCGTTGAGCAGCGCCCTGATGTCGGGCTGGACGGTGTCGCGGCAGCCGATGACCCTGACGCAGACATTCTCGCGGTGCAATTCAGCGAGATCCCTGCGGATGAAGAACCGCAGGATGCCCATCAGGTCGGACACCTCCTCCTTGGGACGGTTCCAGTTCTCGGAAGAAAAGGCGAACAGGGTGAGGTAGTCGATATTGGCCTCGGCGGCGGTGCGCACGGCCTCGCGGACGCGGTCCACCCCGGCGCGGTGGCCGGCGGTGCGCGGCAGGCCGCGCGCACTGGCCCAGCGGCCGTTGCCATCCATGATGATGGCGACATGCCGCGGCGTTGGTATGGGGGCTTCGTGTCGCATTGCTTTGGCCATTTCCCGACTTGTAACGCGAGTCGCGCCTAAACCTGCATGATTTCCTTTTCCTTTTCGACCAGCAAGTGGTCAATTTCCGTGATCGTCTCGTCGGTCATCTTCTGCACGAGGTCGGATTCACGGCGATGATCGTCCTGGCTGATGTGGCCGTCCTTCTCCGCCTTCTTGAGCGAATCCATGCCGTCGCGGCGCACATTGCGGATGGCGATGCGGGCGTTCTCGGCATAGGTGTGGGAGACCTTGACGAGCTGCTTGCGGCGCTCCTCGTTGAGCTCGGGCAGCGGAATGCGGAGGTTCTGGCCGTCGACGATCGGGTTCAGGCCGAGATTGGCCTCGCGGATGCCGCGATCGACGGCGCCGACCATCTGCTTGTCCCAGACCGAGACGCCGAGCATGCGCGGCTCCGGCACGGTGACGTTGGCCACCTGGTTGAGCGGCACCCGGGAGCCATAGGCTTCGACCATGACCGGATCCAGCACGTTGGCCGACGCGCGGCCGGTGCGCAAGGATGCGATATCGCTCTTGAATGCCGCGATTGCGCCTTCCATGCGACGTTTGAGTTCCTTCAGATCAACGCCTTCACTCATCGCCAGTCCTTCCTGCAGACGTCCTGCTGTCATTGCACGGGCGGCGCCTCACGCGCCGCCGGCAGCTTAGTGATCGCGAACGATCGTCGCGCGGCCTTCGCCGACCATAATCTTGGCGAATGCGCCCTTTTCGTGGATCGAAAAGACGACAATCGGAATGGAATTCTCGCGCGCCAGCGCGACGGCCGCCACATCCATCACGGCGAGGCCCTTGTTGAGCACCTCGTCATGGGTGATCGTGTCGAAGCGGGTGGCATCGGGGTGGGTCTTTGGATCGGCGGAATAGATGCCGTCGACCTGGGTGCCCTTGAGGATGGCCTCGGCGCCCATTTCGGCTGCGCGCAGTGCCGCGGCGGAATCGGTGGTGAAGAACGGGTTGCCGGTGCCGCCGGCGAAGATCACCACCCTGCCCTTTTCGAGATGATGCAGGGCCGCGCGCTGGGAGAAGCTCTGGCAGATCTCCGGCATCGAGATGGCGGACAGCACCTCGGTGTCGATGCCGAGCTTGCGCAGCGAGGTGGCGAGCGCCAGCGCGTTGATGACGGTGGCGAGCATGCCCATGTGGTCGCCGGTCACCCGGTCGCCGCCCTTGGAGGCGACGGCGACGCCGCGGAAGATGTTGCCGCCGCCGACCACCACGCCCACTTCCACGCCCATGGCGCGGACCTCGGCGATGTCGGCGGCAATCCGGTCGGACACGGTGACATCGATCCCGAACCCCTGGCTCCCCATCAGGGCTTCACCCGAGGCTTTGAGGAGGACGCGCTTGAAGAGGGGCTTGGCTGTCATGGATTGGTCCGTATTTCTGTGTCAGGCCCGGATACACGAAGGGCACCGCGTTGTCACGCGATGCCCTTGCGGTTTTTCCACAATGCGGCGCCCGGGGCGCCGTCACAGCGCCTGGGGCTCAGCCCTTGGCGGCGGCGGCCACTTCCGCGGCGAAGTCGCTTTCTTCCTTCTCGATGCCTTCACCGAGCTGGAAGCGCACGAATGCGGCGATTTCGACCGGCGCGCCGGCATCCGCGGCGGCAGCCTTGACGGCCTCGCCCACGGTCTGGTCGGGGTTCATGACGAAGGCCTGCGAAAGAAGCGCCACTTCCTCGTAGAACTTGCGCATGCGGCCTTCGACCATCTTTTCGATGATGGCCTCGGGCTTGCCCGATTCGCGGGCCTGCTCGACGAACACGTTGCGCTCGCGGTCGGCGATCGCCGGGTCGACATCGTCCGAGGTCAGCGCCAGCGGGTTGGTGGCGGCGATGTGCATGGCCACCTGGCGGCCGATGGCGTTGAGCGCCTCGGGCTTGCCGGTCGACTTGACGGCGACGAGCACGCCGAGCTTGCCGAGGCCGTCGGCGACCGCGTTATGGACATAGGTGGCGACCACGCCGTCCTCGACGGTGAGCTTGGCAGAGCGGCGGAAGCTCATGTTCTCGCCGATATGGGCGATGGCGTCCTTGACGGTGTCGGTGACCGACTTGCCCGAGGACGGAACCGTGGCGGCGCTGATGGCGTCGGCCGAGCCGTCGGTGGTGAGCGCGACAGCGGCGATCGAGCGGGCCAGATCCTGGAACCCGTCGTTGCGGGCGACGAAATCGGTCTCGGAATTGACTTCGACGACGACGGCGGACTTGCCTTCCGAGGCGATCGCGATCAGGCCTTCGGCGGCGGTGCGGCCCGACTTCTTGTCGGCCTTGGCGATGCCCTTGGCGCGCAGCCAGTCGATCGCCGCTTCCATGTCGCCACCCGTTTCGGCAAGCGCCTTCTTGCAGTCCATCATGCCTGCGCCGGTCTTGTCGCGCAGCTCTTTCACCATTGCAGCGGTAATGCTCATAACAGCCTCTTCATTCTGATGCGTCCGGTCGGGCCTTAACGGCGGAATCGACCTGGGCGACGCTTTGCGGCATGTCGACCATGCCATTGAAATGTGACAGCCCGGCAAAGCACTGTGGCTCGGCCGGGCCGGTTCTGTCCGGAACCCGGATTTAGGCCTTGGCGGCTTCTTCCGCAGGCGCGGCTTCGGCGGCAGCGGCCTCGGGCGCAGCTTCCAGAGCAGGCTCGACCGGCGCGTCCATGGCGCCGAGATCGACGCCCGACGCACCCTGCTGGCGGGCGATGCCGTCGATGCAGGCGCGGCTGATCAGGTCGCAATAGAGCGAGATGGCGCGCGACGCATCGTCATTGCCCGGGATCGGGTAATCGACGACGTCGGGATCGCAGTTGGAATCGATGATCGCGACCACCGGGATGCCGAGACGCTTGGCTTCCTGGATGGCGATGCCTTCCTTGTTGGTGTCGATCACGAACATCAGGTCGGGCGTGCCGCCCATGTCGCGGATGCCGCCCAGAGCGCGGTTGAGCTTTTCACGCTCGCGCTCGAGATTGAGGCGTTCCTTCTTGGTGAAGCCCGAGGCTTCGGCCGAGAGGATCTCGTCGAGCTTGCGCAGACGCTGGATCGAGTGCGAAATCGTCTTCCAGTTGGTCAGCATGCCGCCGAGCCAACGGGCGTTGACGTAATACTGCGCCGAACGGGCTGCAGCATCGGCAACGATTTCGGAGGCCTGACGCTTGGTGCCGACGAACAGCACGCGGCCGCCCTTGGACACGGTGTCGGAAACCAGCTTCAATGCCTGATTGAGCATCGGAACGGTCTGGCCGAGATCGAGAATGTGCAGATTGTTGCGCGCGCCGAAGATGTACGGCTTCATTTTCGGGTTCCAGCGGTGAGTCTGGTGGCCGAAGTGGACGCCTGCTTCAAGCAGCTGGCGCATGGAAAAATCAGGCAATGCCATGCCTTGTACTCCTGTTTCCGGTTGAACCTCCGCGGGGCGTGAGCGCTTAGCGCCACCGGCGGACCGATCCGGATTTCTCCCGGACCAACCCATGCCCCACGTGTGGAATAGGCGTCGCTTACAGGGAACGCCGCGATATTGCAAGCGCGAAGCCGCAAGCTCAGGCCTGATTTGCCCGGCGCCGCCTTCGCGGCCGACCCCGGCGCCATTGCGGCGCGCAGGGCCGGCGCGGGCGCCCCGGCCTCATTTCTTGCTGCGCGGCACCAACTGGTTGAAGGTGGTGATTTCGGTCGCCAGCTTGGTGGTGATCTCCTCTTCCGGAAGCTTGGTCTCGAGGTTCATCACCCGGCGGCGCAGCATCGACGCCTGCTGCTGTTGCTGCTGCTGCTGCTGATGCTCGAGTTCGGGATTGAGAAAACCCGTCATTTCGCCGAGATCGGTGACGACGGGGGTTTCGATTTTCCTATCGGCCATGTTCATTCCTTTCCTAGAGTGTGACGACGACGATGAAGCTTCTTTCGGCCATGGCGATGAGCGCTGCCAATCCCTCCTCGGGCACGCAGCCGACCTGGTCGATGACTTCGGACACCGGAATGCGCTCGTGATCGCCGACGGTCGTCCAAAGAAGGTGCGCGCTTTCGTTCAAGCGCAGATAGTGGTTCTCCAGAGGATCATAGAGAATGTAATCGTCGCCGATCTTCTTGGTGTAGATGGCTGCCTGCCGCCGGATCTGAGCGCGGCGGAAATTGGCCGGATCCAGCGGGTCGTCCGAAGCGCCAGGGACCGGCACGTCGGGAACGGCCGGACCGGACCCGCGCCTGTCGCCCGGCCTGGCCCCCGGGGCTGGGGGCGGTGAAGGAGGATTTCGTGGACTCATGGACCGTCTCCCTGGGTTAGGCTGCGTTCGTCCCTGTGAACAGGCATGGGCGCGGCGGCAGTGGACCTGCCCGGCGCAGATCAGGCGATTTCGACCTCCGCCCGGGCCAGCGCCGCCATGCGCGCCGCCATCAGGTCGCGCAGCGCGATGCCCGGGCCGGTCAGCATCTCTTCGCGCTCCAGGAGGATCGGCGCGGCGCGCGCCAGGCCGTTCTCGATGAAGGCGAGCCTGTCGCGGCAATAGTCCTGATCGAAGGGATGCGTTTCCACCGCCCGCAGGTAATAGTCCCGCAGGATCAGATAAATGTAGCAGGCGTGGAAGAAGCCGTAACAGTTGCGCCTGGATCCGGACCACGGCAGGACCAGGGTCTCGGGGTCGTCCTTGCCCCTGAACAGCGCGGTGTCGCGGTCGATCCGGTAGAGGATCTGGTGGCCCAGCTCATGGACGACGGATTCCTCGATGTCGATCAGGCTCTGGTCGTTGGTCGACAGCAGGATCAGGCCGAGATAGCGGTCGGCCGAACAGGAGCGGAAGGCGACATCGTCGAGAATGAGGAAATGCGTGACCGCGCGCTCGATGATCCGCGCCATGCCGGGCATCTTGACATCGGCGCTGGCGATGGCCGTGTGCAGCGCGGTTTCCCAGGCCCCCGTCCCTGGCGCCGGCGCGTCGCCGGGCCGGACCGGCCGGCGGAAGATATGCGAGGGCGGGATCACCGCGCGGATGAAATCCGGCACGTCCTCCTCGCGCAGGGTGAAGCGGAAAGCAAGGCTTTCGAGCGCCTTGAGATCCAGCGGCGGCGGCAGGATGGATCGCAGACCCTGCGGCGGGGTCCGGGACTGGTGCCAGCGTCCGAGCGTTTCCAGCCACAGGCCGAACCAGGTGGTGCCGATCAGCCGTTCGCCCTGCCCGGCCGGCCAGGACAGCAGCGTCTCGAGCTCACCGAGATAGCCGGAAGCCGGAAGCGCCGGGTCGGCATGGAAGGACATTTCCGTGAGCAGCATCTCGGCCTGCGTGCGCCGGCGGCGCGTGGTGCGTTCGATCAGCGCGAGGATCTCTTCCTCACTGGAAAAGGGCAAGAACACGACACACTCCCTGATAGCGAGCCTGATGTGAGCCGACTGATGTATGCCTGCATGTATGGTCGTTCGGGCGGGTTGTTCTTGTGGTTTCCGCTGCCTCAGGTTGCATAATAGTTTACAATCTACATGGAGTCAATTTTCTCCACTTTAAATATAGTTATTCTACCGAATGCACCCTGGAGTTGCCGATCACGTCACTGCGGCACGGTCCACTGGGCGATGTCGTCGCGCTCGCCGATCAGTGCCAGGCCGTGGGCGATGGAGATCAGCTCGCCGCCGGTCTCGATGCGGGATTCCTCGAAGCGCTCGGTGAAGATGCGGCGGACGGCGGGCACGAAAGAGGTGCCTCCGGTGAGGAAGATCTTGTCGACGGCCGAGGCGGGCGTGCCGGTCTTGTCGAGAAGCTCGTCGAGCGCCGCGGTGATGCGCGCCAGGTCTCCCGCAATCCAGCTCTCGAAATCGCTGCGCCTGACCGTCGTCTCCCCGGCCGCGCCGAGGGGCGCGAAGCGGAATTCTGCTTCGTCCTCGGACGACAGCGCCATCTTCGTGGCCGAGACGGCCTGGTGCAGCAGATAGCCCTCGTCGTGCTCGATCAGGTCGATGAACAGCTCGAGCTTGTCGGGCTCGACCGCCTGGCGCACCAGCGCCTTGAGGCCGGCATATTCCTTGGTGGTCCGGAAAATCGAAAGCTGGTTCCAGCGCGAGAAATTGCGGTAGTAGCTGTCGGGCACATCGAGATTCTTGCCGAAGCTCGTGAACTGGCTGCCCTTGCCGATGGCCGGCGTGACCAGATGCTCGATGATGCGCGCATCGAACTGGTCGCCGGCGATGCCCACGCCGGACTGGCCGAGCGGCGTGACGCGGATCCGCCCGGCGACGGTCTCGAACCGGATCAGCGAGAAGTCGCTGGTGCCGCCGCCGAAATCGGCCACCAGCACGGTGGCGTCCTGCCTCAGGTTCTGCGCGAAGTAGAAGGCGGCGGCGACGGGCTCATAGACATAATGCAGTTCGGGGAAGCCGAGCCGGCCGAGCGCTGCGGCGTAGCGCTGCATGGCAAGCTCCGGATCGGGATTGGCGCCGGCGAAATGCACCGGGCGGCCGGTGACGATGCGCCTGACGCCGGACGGCCAATGGTCGCCCGCATAGGCCTGCAACCGCTTGAGGAAGACCTCCATCAGGTCCTCGAACTGGAAGCGGCGGGCATGGACCAGCGTGCCCTGGAACAGCGGCGAGGCGGCGAAGGTCTTGATCGACTGCAGATAGCGGCACTCGCCCGGATTGGCGATGAAGGCGCGGATGGCCGCGTGGCCCGCCTCCACCTGCAGGACGCTGGCGCCCAGCTGCGGATCCTTCATGAAGGACAGCGCCGTGCGCATGGTGTCGTCGGTGCCCGCGGGAGACTCGAACATCACCGAGCGCGTCTGCGCGCCCTCGCCCGCCTGGGCCAGCACCGTGTTGGTCGTGCCGAAATCGAGCCCGAGCGCGGTTGCCATGGCTGAAACTCCATCCTGCAGATGTCTAAACGGGTGAAAATCGGGCGGCGCCGATGGGCCGCCGCCAAGGAGCGAGCCTCATGCCACAGAGCGGCGTCACAGTCCACCGCAACCGGGCGCGGCCCTCCGTCGGGCCGGCACCCTGCCCGCGACCGGCGTCCTGCCCTTGTCACCGGCCGGTGCGGGTATCGCCGTGCGGCGGCGCCTCAGGAAGAATGGTCGGGATGTTCCAGCGCGTCGAAGCAGGGCGTGAGCTGCACCCGGTTGAAACCCTCATAGGCGTGGGCGTAATCCGAGAGCAGCTTGCGGCGCGCCATGGTCACCGGGCAGGTCGGGATCAGCACCAGGTCGGTCCGCGACAGCATCTCGGCCTCCGCCTCGGTCAGAGGCAGCACGGTCCGGAACGGATCGCCGCCGATCGACACGCCCTTCGCCGGGATGCGGCCCATGATGGCGGGGATCGGATTGGCGAAATCCCTGAGGTCTATGACGTCGTAGCGCAGGCCGAGCCGGGCTTCGCGGGCGTGGATCGCCGCGATCACCTCGTCCATGGTCTCAAGCACATTGAGCTGGAACTGGTGGTCGAAATAGAGCCAGTAGGCGGGCAGGATGGCCGCGTCGGCATAGCGCTGGTAGGTCTCGCGCCCGGCGGCGAGGATCGGACGGGACTTTTCCGCGGCCTCGAGCGTCAGCGCCTTGGTGCGGAAGCTCATCGCCGCCGGCAGGTGCTCCGCATCGAGGCGGACGTCGCGGATCGACGAGGCCGCCGCATGGGCCGCGGAGTGGACGACGCCCACCACCGGCGGAGCCGCGATCAGGCCGATCAGCACGACGAGCGGCGACAGCCGCATCCGCTCCGCGGGCGCGCGCCCCAGGAACAGCACCACCAGCAAAGGCCACAGCGAGATGAAGGCGGCGCCGCCAAAATTCTGCGATTCGAACAGGATGTTCGCGGCAATCAGCGTGCCCGCCCAGACCCAGTCGCGGTCGAGCCGGTTGGGGTGCGGAACGCGTGGGGCATCGCGGTCGAAGCTCCTTACCAGGTCGGGGCTTCCGCGCCGGCGCGACCACAGCAGGTAGGCCGCCAGCAGCGAGGAGGTGAAGATGATGTCGAAGCGGGCGGTTCCGGTGGTCAGGATCCGGATGACGAGTTCCGAGCTGTTGCTGTCAATGAGCCGCAGCACCGACGCCACATAGGCCGAGACGACGCCGCTGCGGAGTTCGATCAACCCGGTGACGGCGAGACACAGGACCGCAACCACTATCGCCGCGCGCGCACCGATCCGGCGCGTGATCAGGGCCACGGCGAGGATCATGCCGGCGGCCATAAAGCCGTTGATCTTGAGGAAGGCGAGCGCGAGCAGCAGGCCGGAAACCAGCACCACCAGCGCCACCTGGGAGCGGACGAAGAACAGGCTGGCGACCAGGAGATAGATGAGCAGCGCCGCGTGCCGGTTGTAATAGGCGAATCCGTCGACGCCGGGAAAGGCGTTCCAGGAACTGTCGTTGAACGGCAGGACCGAGAACAGCAGATACGGCAGCAGCAGCGCGAAGGCCACGGCAGGCCCGCGCGCCAGCGCATGCCAGCAGATCACGGCGATGGCCGGCACGGTGACCAGCATCAGGCTCCACTGGATGACGAAGACCACGTTGCCATCGGGAAACAGGCTTTCAAGCGCGTTGAACAGGACATAGTTCAGCGGCCCGACCGGGGCGTGGAAATCCCTGTATATGTCCTGGCCGATCGCCATCCGGTGGGCGCCGTCGATGTAGATATAGGTATCCCAGAAGCTCTCGCCGATCGGCAGCGCCACCGGGAAGGACAAAAGCGCCATGAGAGCAGCAATGCAGGCGCCGAGGGTGCCGTAGATCCGGAACAGGTCGCGTCTTGAGCGCGCATAGACCATGAGTGCTGAATTTTCGATTGCCGCCACGCTTCAGATTGGTGTCTCACATCAGCACAAGTGCCGGAGGCTTGATAGCCAATCGGCCGATTCGGGTCCAGACCCGGCTCGCCCCAAGGGTGACGTGCGGCCTGACACTTCAGACCGCACGGGACGCAGGGGCTCAGAAGCCGATCAGCCAATCCGAGAGCGCCATGAACAGCGGAATGGAGAGGATGGCGACGGGCGTGCCGAGCCCGGTGGATGCGCCGACATAGGCCGACGGATTTGCCTCAGGCAGGGCTGCGCGCAGCGTCGGCGGCCCGGAGATGTCCGAACTCGACGCCGCCATGACGGCGAGCAGCGTGACCCCGCCGGCGGAGAACCCAGTCAGGTGATGGGCTGCGAGCCCGACGGCCAGTCCCATCAGCCCATGCAGGAGGGGGGCGGCGATGGCGTAGACGACATAGGCATGCGCCACTTTCCTGAGGTCCGACAGGCGCGCCCAGGCCTCCATGCCCATGACCAGCATCAGGATCGACAGCAGGCCGTGGAACAGCGGCGCATAGAAGCTCTCGACAACCGCGTCGGGCCGGGCGAAGGCGCCGAGCGCCAGGCCCACCAGCAGCGCCGAGATCGCCGGGCTGCGGACCGTGTCGGCGAGAATGTCGCGCACCACGTCGCCGTCGGCGCCGCCGGGCGAGCCGCCGAGCGTCATGGTCGCGGCGCCGCCACCTGACGGAACGGCCGCCATCCGCCGCACGGCGCTCATCCGCGCCAGCAGGATGGCCGTCACCAGGGCGGCGATGTCCATGAAGGGATAGAGCGCGCCGATGAAGCCTT
>NZ_JRJG01000055.1 GCF_000759435.1 Hoeflea sp. BAL378 | reverse complement strand
GCCGGCGCCGTCCATGTGTCGGGAGAGGTCGCCGCGACCGCCGCCGCGTCGCCGCCTGCCCTGGCCGCATCGGCCGGCGGATGCTCCGTTTCGCTCGCTTCCGCGTCCGCCTCGACCATGGCCGCGCCCTGCAATGCCGCCGAGGCCTTCATCGCCTCGAAATCGCCCGCCAGGATCCGCTCGCGCTCGATCACCCGTTCGGCGATGTAGCGCCCGATCGCATCCGCCGTCCGGCCCATGTCGCTGGTGTCGGAGATCACCACCCGGCCGAGCCGCGTGTCGCGGACGAACAGATAGACCCTGCGGTCGCGGCCCATATGCACATGCGCCACGGAATCGATCCACAGCCGCGGCTGCAGCCCGGGCGAAATGCCGAAATCGAAGCGGTCGTCGTCGGGATCGATGTCGTCGAGCAGCGGCCGGATTTCCTGCGCCAGCAGCTCGAGCCGGGCGCGATCGGCGTCGCGGATGTCGACCACCACGTCGGTGCGGTCGGCGGCGGCGATTTTGACTTCACGCACAATATCCGCCAGTCGGCGGTCGGTCGATCGTGGCTTCGAATGGTCGGTCATGGCGCGGTTCCGGCGAGAATTGGTTAACAATCTCTTAGCACAGACCGCCATTGATGGCGACAATTGGGCGGGCGCTGATTGCGGACGTGGTAAAGATCGGCGTCAGGCGCGGCCGGCCCCGCCCCGTCCCGCCTCCGCCAGTTGATGGCCGAGCACCCGGACGATCGCCTCGGGCGCCTCCTCGGGCAGCATGTGCCCCAGTCCCGGCAGCACGCTGAAGGCGAAGGACGCGGGCAGCGCCGGTGGCTTCGGGCACGGCAGGACGGCGTCGTCCGTCCCCCAGATCACCGCCACCGGCATGGCAAGCGCTGCGAGCTGGTCGCCCGGCAGCACGCCCTGGCCTTCGGCGGGGCCGGCGGGGAACATCGCCCTGTAGGTCTCGTCCAGCGCCGCGAGCGCCCCGGGCCGGGCGCGGGCGGCGACAAAGCGGTCGATCACGGGTTGCGGCACGGCAAAGCCCGGCCCGGCCATCTCGGTGAGGCAGGCGCGGATCTCGGCCGCGGTGGAGGCCTTCGCGTAGCGCGCCAGGAGATCGGCATTGATCTCGGGCGCCATGCCGCCGGGCGCCACCAGCGTCAGCGACCTGACGCGGTCGGGCGCGCGCAGCGCGATCAGCGCCGCCACCGCCCCGCCCATCGAATGGCCGGCAAGATGGACCTCGCCGACGCCTGCGCGATCGAGCCCGGCGAGAATGGCCTTCGCCATCCGCCCCGCGCCGCCGCGGCCCTCGGCCTCGAGCGAGCCTCCATGGCCCGGCAGATCGATGGTAATGACACGAAGCGTATCGGGCAGCAGCGCCCTGACCGCATCCCAGACCGAGCCGTCGCCGCCAAAGCCGTGCAGCAGCACCAGCGGCGCGCCGGTCCCAGGTCCAGAGATGTCCATATGCAGTCCGGTCACGGCGCTCTCTCCCCTGTGCGCAAAGGCAGACCGCCGCGCGGTGAGGCGCGGCGGTCGTTTCAGTCCTGTCAGCCCTTAGCCGCCAGCGCCCGGTTGGCCGCCGACACCACGGCCTCGAGCGAGGCGGCGACGATGTTGGTATTGACGCCCGCGCCATAGAGCTTGCCCGTCGGCGTCTCCATCTGCATGTAGCAGATCGCCGCCGCGTTGGAGCCGTGCTGCAGCGAGTGCTCGGAATAGTTGGCGACCGTCAGATCGATGCCGAGATAGGCCGACAGCGCATTGACGAAGCCGTCGATCGGCCCGGTGCCGCGGCCCTCGATGCGCTTGACCTCGCCGCGGTCGGTGATCTCGGCCGAGACCACCCGCACGCCCTTGGCGTTGGGATCGGTGTGGGTGTGGTGATCGACATAGCCCAGCCGCGCGCCGGGCTGGCTGACATAGAGCTCCATGAAGCTCTCGTAGATCCGCTTGGGCGGAAGCTCCACGCCCTCCTCGTCGGTGATGCGCTGGATCTCCTCGCGGAACTCCACCTGCAGCGCCCGCGGCAGGTCGAGCCCGTAATCCTCCTTGAGGATATAGGCGATGCCGCCCTTGCCCGACTGCGAGTTGATGCGGATGATCGCCTCGTAGGAGCGGCCGACATCGCGCGGGTCGATCGGCAGGTAGGGCACTTCCCAGTCCGGCTTGTTGGCCTTGCGGATCGCCTTCATGCCCTTGTTGATCGCGTCCTGATGCGAGCCGGAAAACGCCGTGTAGACCAGCTCGCCGACATAAGGATGCCGCTCGGGGATCTTCATCTCGTTCGAATATTCATAGACCGCCTTGATCCGCTCGATGTCCGAGCAGTCGAGCTGCGGGTCCACCCCTTGCGTGAACATGTTGAGCGCGAGCGCCACCACGTCGACATTGCCGGTGCGCTCGCCATTGCCGAACAGCGTGCCCTCGACCCGGTCGGCGCCCGCCATCAGCCCCAGCTCGGTGGCGGCGATGCCGGTGCCGCGGTCGTTGTGCGGATGCAGCGAGACGAGCACGTTCTCGCGGTTGTCGATGTGCCGGCACATCCATTCGATCTGGTCGGCATAGATGTTGGGCGTGGCCATCTCCACCGTCGACGGCAGGTTGAGGATCAGCTTGTTGTCGGGCGTGGGCTGAATGATCCCGATCACCGCGTTGGAGATCTCCAGCGCCACTTCCAGCTCGGTGCCGGTGAAGCTCTCGGGCGAATACTCGAAGCGGAAATCGCCACCTGCCTTCTCCGCCATCTCCTTGATCATCTTGGCCGCGTCGACGGCGATCTGCTTGATGCCGGCCACGTCCTTCTCGAACACGACGCGGCGCTGCAGTTCCGACGTCGAGTTGTAGAAATGCACGATCGGCCGCGTCGCGCCTTCCAGCGCCTCGAAGGTGCGGGTGATCAGCTCCGGCCGGCACTGCACCAGCACCTGCAGCGACACGTCCTCGGGCACCCCGCCCTGTTCGACGCACCAGCGGGCGAAATCGAAATCGGTCTGCGAGGCGGAGGGAAAGCCGATCTCGATTTCCTTGAAGCCCATATCGAGCAGAAGCTGGAACATCCGCGCCTTGCGGTCATGCCCCATCGGGTTGATCAGCGACTGGTTGCCGTCGCGCAAATCGACCGAGCACCAGATCGGCGCCTTCTCGATGCGTTTGGACGGCCAGGTCCGATCGGGAAGGTCGATCAGCGGATAGGCGTGGTATTTCTGGGCCGCGTTCGGCATGCCCTTCGGTCCGGATGACGTATGTGCGGTCATGGGTGTCTCTCGTTTCCTGGCCCTGGCCCCGGGAGCCGCACGCTGGCGACGTCAACCGGCCTCAGGCCGTCATGTTGCATTCAGGAAAAAATGTAAAGTCGAGAGAGGAGCGGGATCCGCGTCAGCGGCGGTTCGACCGCCGGACGCTCCTCAACGGGCCCGGCGATCGCCGCTAAGCGCGAGAAGAAGCAGGCCGCCAAGAAGCGCATGCGAAGCCACCGCCGCAGTGAAGCGGGCAAAGGCGGTCTCGGAGGGGCGCGGGGTCGGGCTCATGCGGGCTAGATACAATGGGTGGGGTGGATTGGCAAGGGGAGAGATTTGATCAACTTGTTCCCACTTCCCTTGGCCTACTCGACCACGCAGTTGGCGATCTCCTCAAAGATCTCCTTAAACTCAATAGGACAAAATTCGATGTGTTCGGACAGAACATGCTCAACTATGTTTTCTATCAGCTTTCCCCTCCCACCGCTGGCTCGCTTCTGCACGGCGGGAATTTTTTCCTTTAGCGCAGCTTCAAGATCATGATCGTCCATAACTAGGTACTGTTCGTACACCTCTGCGGATCGGTCACCAAGATAGCGAACTCGAACTTTCTTACCATTTCTGTTTTTAACGACGGCGTTCTGGACCGAATCAACCAGGCGCTGAATGTCCTCCGCGCAAAGGCTAGCCGCACCTGCAAAACTACTGATATCGCGTACTTCCTCCGGAGCATTCCGGTCTTTCATCAACAAAAGGCATACGAGCAATGGATCGAGCAGAAGATTCTCGATTCCGTCCCTCTTATCTTCCGCAAGAACCTTAACTCGGCCAAGAGACTTAGCCTTCCCATCCCAATCCACAATACCGAAGACACTCAGATTGCCATTATCGACCAATCCTCTCACAATTTTCGATACGACTTTGCAGCCGCTGTTAATCTCCCCCCCATCCTTATCGCGCATGCCGGTGGACAAAAAATTCAACTCACGGTAGCAGTCGAGTCTAGATTTTATCCGCGAATAGACCCTTTCATAAGTTTGTGCGTCTGTGTCGCTCTCTGTAAATACCTGTCGCCTTCCAGAAAAGCTTATCGACAGTGTTGGAACTCCGAATGTTAACCTATTCAGCGCCTCTTGCTTCGAGATTTTGATAAGCCCGGAGGCGCCATCCCTTAACTCATAAAGGGCCTCCTCCGGCGCCAGTGCCACGGTCGTAGGAGAATGTGTTGTGAGGATGCACTCGATACCTTGCTCCTCCACTAAGCTACTCCTAATCGCGCGCAACCACCTGTGCACCATTTCTGGGTGCAGAGAGGCGTCCATTTCATCAAGTAACAATATTTTCGGGCGTATAAGTCTCACAAATGTATTTGTTATTTCAAATCGCAAAGATGATAGCGTGAGTTGAACCAACACCTTCTCACCGGAAGACAGATGGGAAAACGGGACTACTTCTTTGTTGTCAAGTCTTCTGAATTTGATGTCGAAGTCATCGAAACCGTTCATCGGAGGAGGCACTATCTCGTATGGAAGCGACATCGACTGAAGCGCCTCACTCAAGTGCTCCCAAGGCGGCTTCCCAAATGTTTTAATAAAATCTTCCTCGCCTAGAGCTTCGCTGTGCCCACCTTGAATTTTATCCAAAATTTTCAAACGATTTCCTATTAATAAATCTCTGTACTTACCAAATATAGAAGATAAATCTACTGAAAACTGCTCTGTCCTAATTTCTGCTTTTTGCAATTCTTCATATAGATCTGGAGATAGTTCAAGCATTTTTAAATTATGAATATTTGCATAAGATTGCGCTTTGCGCCCTGCTCCTTGTATACCTGCATTTATTATATCACGATAATTTGACATATCCACTGGATTTGATAATTTATGTTCTGCCAGTTCAAAAATTCTCCTAATTTCAATTATATTATCTTCGGATCCAAATTTCTCTATTAAAGAATCAACCCCTAATGACCAGATTTCCTCCCTGTTTATATCATTTGTATCTTCAAAGTTTAATAAATCACAAATTTCCATGTAAAGCGGCGACAATATATGACTTCTAAACGATATATATTCAATATTCTTATTTGTTATTTGATTTTGATATTTTTTTGAATAAGTGTATGGCTTTTCAAGATTTGGATTTAATATTTCACTAGATAGAAGGAATATTTTTGAATGCGGCGACACTTTCAGATCAGCTTCAAGAACACTATCGCTCCCGATCTTTCCAGCCTGAATTGCCTGTAAGAGATGACTTTTTCCGCTGCCATTTATTCCGATTATGATGGTCATCGATGGCAAAGTGACATCAGGAAATGCAACGATCGATAAATGACGTTGACTAAATTTCAGTCGCATTATGATTCCTATTCGCTATCGGTATGCAAGTTCTATCAATAATATAGCTCAATAAAACTGCATTGTTCAGAAAATATCGCCGACCCGCATCATGGACGTATCACGCTCAATCTCGCTCCCACGGGGAAACTACATAAGGAACTCTCCGAACTAGGCTTTCGGCTTGCTCATGGCTTTCCACGCCGCAATGGCGGCTTCAACGCTGACCAGAACAACGGCGGTTTACCGCGCCGGGTTATGGAGATCAACTCACCCAACGCTACCGCATAGACTAGCGCCGCGAACCTGGCCTTGGAGTCTGACATCCTGCCATTGGACATGGGCGCCTCCCTGATCATTACTCGACACACAATACCGTTGCTCTCAGGCTCTTGGAAAGCCCCCTCCCCAAGGGCAAGGGGCATAACGCTGCCGCACTTCGTTTACACACCATCGAGATTTCAGTACTGGGCGTTCCGTTCAATTGGCAGGATGCGGACGCACGGAGCCCCTCCCCCTTGTGCGGGGGTCTTCTCTGGAAATTTTTACGCTTCTTCAGCCGCCTTACGGCGCGCTCAACCTAAAACTCTCCACCGCGGCGCGGATGCGGCGTTCGCCCTTGGCGTCGCCCAGGAAATGGTAGCCGACGACGATGAAGCCGTGCCTGTCGTGCACCGCGTAGGCAGACAGGCTGCGCACGGTGGCGCCGTTGATCTCGCCCTGGTACTGCCGCAGGATCGCCTGGGTCCCGGGCAGGCCCACGCCCGGATGGCCGACCTCCGGCACCGCCAGGCGCTCCTTCATGAAGAAGATCTTGTCGGCCACGAACTGCTCCCAGGCGTCGGCATAGTCCTTGACCGGGGTGTCGTCGTCGAGCGCGGCCACGAAAACGATCACGCCCTCGACCCGGTCGGGATGCTGCATGTCGACCGAATAGGGCTCGGACGCGTCGGTTTTCATCGACCAGATCGACGGCACGGCGATCCAGAAGCCGCGATCGGCGTTGTGCCGCCAGACCAGTGTCTCCTCGCTGCCCGGATCGACGACGGCGGGACCCTGCGTGTCGGGGGCCTGGGCGGCGGGCGGGGCAGCTTCGGGAGCGGGAGCGGCGGCGGGCTCGATCTCGAGCGTCGCCGAGCAGTTCTGGAACACCTTCAGGGTCTCCTCGAAGCTCTCGTCGGGCGCGGAATAGGACATCAGCAGGAAGGCGCGCGGCGTGGTCACCACCATCTGGATGTGCCGGAAGGCGCGCTTGACGCCCGCCGTGTCGAGCGCGGTGTAGGCGGCGATCAGATAGGGCGCCTGCTGGGCGGCGATCGGGGCCGCGCCCTGGTCGAGGATGCGCCCGTCGGGCGCCCTCAGGAGCTGCGCCCTCAGCGCCTCGAGCTGGCCGCCGGCGGTCTTTTCCGCGGCCTTGTCCTGCTCGATCACCTGGATGATGATGGTGGCGTCGCGGGCGGTCTCGTCCGGGCCGGTGAAGATCCGGTCGAAATTGCGCGCCTGCTCGAACGTCCAGTCCGACGGAAACTCGCAGGCAAACCCCGCGACATCCTTGTAGGTCCTGAACGTCACGTCCTGGGCCAAGCCCGCCGCCGCGGCGGCGATCAGCAGACAGCCCGCCATCAGCAGGCCCGCGACGAAATTCCTGACTGGCGTGTGCATTCCCGTCCGTCCTCCGCTTGCAATGCCCGCATAGTAGGAAGAACGGAGCCGTCCTGGCATTGACAAAGGTCAAGACGCCGGCGTGCTGCCCCCTCGGGCACGCAATCCGCGCCGGGGCGCGGGCGGCTAGCGCGGATGCCGGTAGACCAGCACCTCGGGGCCCGGACGATCGGCATCGAGTTCCAGCACCGCGCCCAGCCGTTCGGCCAGCCGGCGCGAGCGGTGGTTGTCCGGCGCGATGTGGCTGACGATGGTCGTGAGCCCGCGCGCGCCGTACCCCCAGTCGCGCAACGCAACCGCCGCCTCATAGGCGTAGCCCTTGCCCTCGAAGCCCGGATAGACCATCCAGCCGAGCTCGTGCTCGGGAAACAACGGGCCGGAATTGATGCCGACCTGGCCCAGGCACTCCCCGCTCTCGCGGTCGTCGATCATCAGCGCGCCGCAGCCCAGAAGCGGCCATTGCGCCATGTCGTGGCAGAACAGGCCCCAGGCGTCGGCCAGCGTGTGCGGGCCCTGCATGTGCACCGCGCGCTCGGACATCATCAGGTTCGCATAGGCGGGCCAGTCCTGCATGGTCTGCGGCCTGAGCCGCAGCCGTTCGGTCTCGAGCGTCGGGATCTGGATCACCATCAAAGCCTCACTATTTTTCTGCGACATCGCCGCACAGGGCAGAATCGGTTTCCGGATCGGACCCGGAGAATGCTAGTCTATAGGCCTCAACATCGTTTCGGGACAGAGCACGCCGGGGCTCGTCCGCATCACCCGATCTCCGCGCACACAGTTGGGACGTTCAAGCATGAAAGCCACACCGCGATGACGCGTGATTTTTCGGCCCTGCTGCCGGCCTTCGCCCCGGCGGCGACCCCGGGGCGGGAGATCCCGGTCCTGCAACGGCTCGGCTGGCAGCCGTTCTTCGCCCAGCAGATCAGCGTCGACGAGATGGCCGACACCCCGCCGGTGAGGGTGACCGAAGTGCACCGCAGCGGGCTCCGGGTGCTGGGCGACGGCATCGACGTGATGGTGCCGCCGCGCGCCGACGCCACCGTGGGCGACTGGCTGCTGTTTGACCGCGACCTGCCGAGCGCCAGCCGCCTGCTCGAGCGCAAGAGCCTGATCAAGCGCCGCGCCGCGGGCCACGACCGCTCCATCCAGTTGATCGCCGCCAATCTCGACACCGCCTTCGTCGTCACCTCCTGCAATCTCGATTTCAACGTCGCCCGGCTGGAGCGCTACATCGCGCTCGCCTTCGACGCCGGCGTCACCCCGGTGATCCTGCTCACCAAGTCCGATCTCTGCGCCGATCCCTCGGCCTACATCGAGCAGGCCCAGGCGATCTCCCGGGATGTCGCGGTGCTGACGCTCAACGCCAAGAGCGACGAGCCCCGGGCCAAGCTCGCGCCCTGGTGCAAGCCGGGCCAGACGGTGGCGTTCCTGGGCTCGTCGGGCGTCGGCAAGTCGACGCTCACCAATGCTCTTTCAGGCACGGAGTCCGCGGCCACCCAGGCCATCCGCGAGGATGACGCCAAGGGCCGCCACACCACCTCGCACCGCCAGCTCCACATCCTGCCCGACGGCTGCGCCGTGCTCGACACGCCCGGCGTGCGCGAGCTGCAACTGACCGACGCCGAAGCCGGCGTGGCCGAGGTGTTTTCCGATCTCGACGAACTGGCGGCCTTGTGCCGCTTCAACGACTGCGGCCACCAGAGCGAGCCGGGCTGCGCCGTGCAGGCGGCGCTCAAGAGCGGCGCCATCGACGAGGCGCGGCTCGCGCGCTGGCAGAAGCTGCTCGCCGAGGACCGGCACAACACCGCAAGCCTCGCCGAGCGCCGCTCCAAGGACAAGGCCTTCGGCAAGATGGTCCGGCAGGTCAAGAAGCTGAAGAAGGACCGCTGAGACCCGCACCCGCCCCCCTGACGGGAGCATGCGGCGCCTCACGGGCATGCGGCGGATACGAAAAACCCCCGAAGTCGGTGTCGGACTTTCGGGGGTGGGTTCATTCGCGCCCGCGGGGGGCTGGCAGCAAGGCCGAAGCCGCGGCTCAGATTTCGCTCTGGCTGGTGATGATCTTGCCCACCAGGCCATAGGTCTTGGCCTCCTCGGCCGACAGCCAGTAGTCGCGGTCGGTGTCGGCGGCGATCTTCTCGATCGACTGGCCGGTGGCCTTGGCGAAGATGGCGTTGAGCCGGGCGTTCATCTTGATGATCTCGCGCGCCTGGATCTCGATGTCGGAGACCATGCCGCGGGTGCCGCCCGAGGGTTGGTGCAGCAGGAAGCGGGTGTTGGGCAGGCACAGGCGCTGCTCCTTGGGCACCGAGACATAGATCAGCGCGCCGGCGGAGGCGACCCAGCCGGTGCCGATGATCCAGACCTTAGGCTTGATGAAGCCGATCATGTCATGGATCGAATCGCCCGATTCGACATGGCCGCCGGGCGAGTTGACGAAGATGCGGATGTCGTCGTCGCTGGCGGCGGCCAGCGCCGCAAGCTGCGCGCAGACTTTGTGCGCCAGTTCCTGGGTGATGCCGCCATAGATGAAGATCGAGCGCGATTTGAAGAGGTTGGCTTCCGCTTCCTTGCCCAGCGGCAGTTCTGTCGTCTTTTCGTCTTCGTCGCTCATCGCGGATCTCCGTGTGGTTCGTATGCTTGCCAGATAGTACGATCCGGCCCGCGAAACAATGGCGCAATCCGAAACGGGCTCCAAACAGCCGGACGGCGCGACGTTTTCACGCCGCGCCGTCCGGATGTCGATTCGTTGCTGCCGGGCCCATGCGGGTCGCCCCGCGATCGGCCAGGCCTGTCAGGCGGAAGCCGGCCCGGGCGAGG
>NZ_JRJG01000054.1 GCF_000759435.1 Hoeflea sp. BAL378 | reverse complement strand
CAGCAGCGAGCCGGTGTAGAGATTGACCGCGGCGAGGCCGGCCATGCCGGCAATCAGCGGAATCACCAGCACGACGACCTTTGTCTGGATGGAGAAGCGGGCGAGCAGCCTGTCGATGTTCATGAAGCGGATCCTGCTGAAGGGACGGGCGACATGCGGGCGAGCCGCCAGGACCGGGTGCATCATGCAGACCGCCGCGGCCGCGGGCCGGGCGGACGTCCCCCAAGGCCGGCATGGTGGCAGCGCGGGGTTAACGCGGGCTGAACGTTTCCCTTCAAAATTGTGCTCCGGGCCGGCTCCCGGGACGAGGCGTCCCGGCGCGCGGATCTGGCCGGTTCCGCGGCACCGCAGGCGGGACGCGGGCCGCCGATGGCTGGCGCGGCGGCGAAAAACCTCTATGATCGCGCCACGACTGCAAGAACATGGTGATTTATGGCATCCAGAAAGTCCGGCAAGACAGCTCCCTCCAAACCGGCGGCGCAGGCCTCGGCCCCCAAATATCTCGACGCCAAGCGCGGCGTCGCCAACTGGACCCAGGCCACCGAATGGCTCCGCGTCCGCGGCATCGAGGACATCGAATGCATCACGCCGGACTTCGCCGGCGTCGCGCGCGGCAAGATGATGCCCTCGTCGAAATTCACCTCCAACACCTCGCTGTCGCTGCCCTCGGCGGTGTTCCGGCACACGATCTCGGGCGAGTATCCCGAGGAAAGCGGCGATTTCCGCTACGACCCGCTCGACGGCGACCTCAAGCTGATGCCGGACCTGTCGACGCTGTCGGTGGTGCCGTGGGAAACGGATCCCACGGCGCAGGTGATCTGCGACATGGTGACCACCAAGGGCGATCCGGTCAGCTACACGCCGCGCAACGTGCTCAAGCGGGTGGTGGAGCTCTACACCGAGCGCGGCTGGAAGCCGGTGGTGGCGCCGGAAATCGAATTCTACCTGGTGGCGCAGTCGGACGATCCGGATTATCCGCTCAAGCCGCCGAGGGGCCGGTCGGGCCGGACCATCACCGGCGGTCAGTCCTACTCGATCGCCGGCGTCAACGAATTCGACGAGCTGGTCGACGACATCTACGATTTCTCCGACAAGCAGGGGCTGGAGATCGACACGCTGATCCACGAGGAAGGCCCGGCGCAGCTCGAGATCAACCTGCGCCACGGCGATCCGATCGAGCTGGCCGACCAGGTGTTCCTGTTCAAGCGCACCATCCGCGAGGCGGCGATCAAGCACGGCATGTACGCCACCTTCATGGCCAAGCCAATGCAGCAATATGCCGGCTCGGCGATGCATATCCACCAGTCGGTGGTGGACGCCAAGACCGGCAAGAACGTCTTCTCGAAGGCCGACGACGAGCCGAGCGAGGAGTTCTTCCACTTCATCGGCGGCATGCAATATTATGTGCCCAAGGCGCTGGTGATGATGGCGCCCTATGTCAATTCCTACCGGCGGCTGACGCCGGACATGGCCTGCCCGGTCAACAATGCCTGGGGCTACGACAACCGCACCACTGCGTTCCGGGTGCCGCATTCGGAACCGGTGGCGCGGCGGGTGGAGAACCGCCTGCCCTCGTCGGACGCCAATTCCTACCTGGCGCTGGCGGCCTCGCTCGCCAGCGGCTATCTCGGCATGGTCAATGCCATCCAGCCGAGCGATCCGGCCTACCAGAGCGTCAACGAGGGCTCGATCGACCTGCCGCGCGGCTTGCTCGAGGCGGTGTCGCTGCTTGAAAGCGAGCCCGCCTTCACGCAAGTGTTCGGCAAGGAGTTCATCAGCACCTATGCCGGGGTCAAGCGCGGCGAGTTCGAGACCTTCATGCAGGTGATCAGTCCCTGGGAACGGGAATTCCTGCTGCTCAATGTTTGAAAAGTGTAATTCATGACTTACCAAAGCCCGATTTCGCCGGGGATCTCCTTCTATGAGGCCACGCTCGGCGACCGCCCCACCTATGACGCGCTCACGGGGCCGGCGACCGCCGATGTGGTGATCATCGGCGGCGGCTTCACCGGCCTGCAGGCGGCCTATCATCTGGCGGCAAGCGGCAAGGACGTGGTGCTGATCGAGGCCGCGCGCCTGGGCGACGGCGCCTCGGGCCGCAATGGCGGCCAGCTCGGCACCGGCCAGCGGGCCTGGGTGGAGGAGCTCGAGGCCGATTTCGACCGCGACAACGCCGCCATGCAGCTCGCCATCGCCGAGCGGGCCAAGGCGCATCTCATGGATTTCGCGCGCGACCACGCGATCGAGGCGGACTACCGGCCGGGGCAGATTTCGGCCGCGCACAAGCAGGCTTATGTCAAGCACTACCGCGACCATGTGAAGATCATGTCCGACCAGTACGGCTATCAGGGCCTGACCTTTCTCGACCGCGAGGAAATCGCCGAGAAGCTCGGCTCGACGCGCTATTTCGGCGGCACCCATGACGCCGCCACCGGCCACATCAACCCGATGAAATATCTGGTGGGGCTGGCGCGCGCGGCGTCCCGGGCCGGGGCGCGGTTGCACGAGAGCACGCGGGCGCGGGCGATCTCGAGCGCGGGCGGCCGGGTCACGGTGAAGACGGATGCGGGCGACATCGTCGCCGGCCGGGCGCTGATCGCCTGCAACGCCTTCATCAGCGGGCTGGAGCCGGTAACCAGCGCGCATGTGATGCCGATCCGCTCCTTCATCGGCGCCACGGTGCCGCTCGGCCCCGACAGCCCGGTGATCCCGGGCGGGGAATCGGTCGACGATTCGCGCTTCGTGGTGCGCTATTTCCGCAAGAGCGCGGACGGACGGCTGCTGTTCGGCGGGCGCGAGGCATATACGTCGGACAATCCCGCCGACATTTCCACCCACATCAGGCGGCAGATCGCCGAGATCTATCCGGACCTGCGCGATGTCGAGATCACCCATGCCTGGGGCGGCTCTGTGGGGATCACGCTCACGCGCCGGCCCTTCGTGCGCGATGTGATGACAAACGTGACCTCGATCGGCGGCTTCTCGGGCCACGGCGTGATGCTGTCGAACTATTGCGGCAAGCTCTATGCCGACCATGTCAATGGCGGCTCGGAGGATCTCGAAGTGATGCGCAACCTGCGCGTCGGCCCCTTCCCCGGCGGCGACAAGCTGCGCAAGCCGCTCCTGTTCCTGGCGCTGACGTGGTTTTCGCTGAGGGACCGGTTTTAGGAGAGCTTTGCTCCGCCTTCGCCGGCGCGGAAGGATTTCTCCTCTCCTTTGCGGGAACGGCACTGGCTTTATCTAATCGATTAGATTAAGGATGGCGCACCATTTCACGCGAGGGATGCCAAGCATGAGCCAGATCATTCCGGTCGATCCGTTCGACTATGTCGTCTTCGGCGGCACCGGCGACCTTGCCGAGCGCAAGCTGTTGCCGGCCTTGTATCACCGGCAGTTGGCCGGGCAATTGACCAATCCGACCCGGATCATCGGGGCCTCGCGCTCGGAGATGGATCATGACGCCTATCGCGCCTTCGCGCGCGACGCGCTGAAGCAGCATCTCAAGAACGACGAGCTCAACGAGAACGATGTCCAGGAATTCCTGGGGCGGCTGTTCTATGTGGCGGTCGATGCCAAATCCGACAGGGGCTGGAACGAGCTCAAGGCGCTGCTGGACGAGGGCGAGGACCGGGTCAGGGCCTTCTATCTCGCCGTGGCACCTGCGCTGTTCGGCGACATTTCCGACCGGATCCGCGCCACCGGGCTGATCACGAAGCAGACCCGAATCGTCGTGGAAAAGCCGATCGGCCGCGACCTGCAGTCGGCCAAGGCGCTGAACCGGGCGATGGGCGAGGTGTTCGAGGAAGAGCAGATCTACCGCATCGACCATTATCTCGGCAAGGAGACGGTGCAGAACCTGATGGCGCTGCGCTTCGCCAATGCGCTCTACGAGCCACTGTGGAACTCGGCCCATATCGACCATGTGCAGATCACGGTGGCGGAATCGGTCGGGCTCGAGGGCCGCGCCGGCTATTACGACAAGGCGGGCGCGCTCCGCGACATGGTGCAGAACCATATCGCCCAGCTCCTCTGCCTGGTGGCGATGGAGCCGCCCTCGTCGATGGACGCGGAAGCCGTGCGCGACGAGAAGCTCAAAGTGCTGCGGTCGCTGAAGCCGATCACCGAGGCCAATGCCGACGCGGTGACCGTGCGCGGCCAGTACAAGGCCGGCGCCTCGGCCGGCGGCGCGGTGAAGGGCTATCTCGAGGAGCTCGAGGGCGGCGTCTCCAACACCGAGACCTTCGTGGCCATCAAGGCCGAGATCAACAACTGGCGCTGGTCGGGCGTGCCGTTCTATCTCCGCACCGGCAAGCGGCTGAGCGAGCGGATCTCGGAGATCGTCGTCGCCTTCAAGCCGATCCCGCATTCGATCTTCGGTTCCGGCGCAGGGCGCATCACCGCCAACAAGCTGGTGATGCGGCTGCAGCCCGACGAGGGCGTCAAGCAGTGGATCATGATCAAGGACCCCGGCCCGGGCGGCATGCGGCTGAGGCATGTGTCGCTCGACATGAGCTTCGCCGACCGTTTCGCCGAGCGCAATCCGGACGCCTATGAGCGGCTGCTGCTCGACGTGATCCGCTGCAACCAGACCCTGTTCATGCGCCGCGACGAGGTGGAGGCGGCGTGGAACTGGGTCGACCCGATCCTCACCGCCTGGGAGGAGACCGGCCAGTCGGTGCAGCCCTATACGGCGGGCACCTGGGGGCCGAGCCAGGCGATCGCGCTCATCGAACGGGACGGCAGGACCTGGCATGAAAGCGACTGAGGCGCTCCCGGTCCGGATGACGGAATTCGCCAGTGGCGCGGCGCTTGCCAGCGCGCTGGCGCGCAGGATCGCCGACCGGCTCGCCATGGCGATCGCCGCGCGCGGCGAGGCCACGCTCGCCGTCTCCGGCGGCACGACGCCGAAGGCGCTGTTCGCGGCGCTGTCCACCGAGGCGATCGACTGGCGCCGGGTGACAATCACGCTGGTGGACGAGCGCATGGCGCCGCCCGAGCACGAGCGCTCGAACCACCGGCTGGTGAAGCTTAACCTGTTGCAGAACCTCGCCGCCCAGGCGCGGTTCGTGCCGCTCTACAGCGCAGACGGCGATGCGCCGGCGGTTGCCGCGCGCGCCGCGGAGGCGATCGACGCGCTGGCGTTGCCCTTCGACGTGGTGGTGCTGGGGATGGGAACCGACGGCCACACCGCCTCGTTCTTCCCCGACGGCTCGACGCTCGCCGAGGTCACCGACCCGGGCTGTCCGACCAGCGTGATGGCGATCGAGGCGCCGGGCGCGGGCGAGCCGCGGCTGACGCTGACGCTGCCAAGGCTGGTGGAAGCCGGCATGATCGTGCTCCATATAGAAGGAGACGAGAAGAAGGCCGTGCTCGGGCGTGCGCGCGAGAACGGCCCGGAAGCCGAGATGCCGGTGCGCGCAGTGCTGCGCCACGCGCACACACCGGTCGAGATCTACTGGGCGCCCTAGCGCCAGGCCGCGCCCGGCGCTGACCGGGCAGCGACGAGGCCGAGCCCGGCCCCATTCGAACAGAAGGATGACAGCCATGACCGTCGATCCCCGCATTGCCGCCGTCACCGCCCGGATTGTCGAGCGCTCCAGGCCGAGCCGCGAGACCTATCTCGGTAGGCTCAGGGAGATGGCCGCCAAGGGCCCGTTCCGCTCGACGCTGTCCTGCGGCAACCTGGCCCACGGCTTTGCCGCCTGCGGGCCGGGCGACAAGGCGAACCTCGCCGGCGACGTGGTGCCCAATCTCGGCATCATCACCTCCTACAACGACATGCTTTCGGCGCACCAGCCGTTCGAGACCTATCCGGAACGGATCCGCCAGGCGGCGCGCGAGGCGGGCGGCGTGGCGCAGGTGGCGGGCTCGGTGCCCGCCATGTGCGACGGGGTGACCCAGGGCCAGCCGGGCATGGAATTGTCGCTGTTCTCGCGCGACGTGATCGCGCTGTCGGCCGCCGTCGGGCTGTCGCACAACATGTTCGACGCGGCGGTGTACCTCGGCGTCTGCGACAAGATCGTGCCGGGGCTGGTGATCGCGGCGCTGAGCTTCGGCCATTTGCCGGCGGTGTTCATTCCCGCGGGTCCGATGACCACGGGACTTTCCAACGACGAGAAGGTGCGGATCCGCCAGCTCTATGCCGAGGGCAAGGTCGGCCGCGCGGAACTCTTGGAGGCCGAGTCCAAATCCTATCACGGGCCGGGCACGTGCACCTTCTACGGCACCGCCAATTCCAACCAGATGCTGATGGAGATCATGGGGCTGCACACGCCGGGCTCGTCCTTCGTCAATCCGGGCACGCCGCTCCGCGACGCGCTGACCGTGGAGGCGGCCAGGCGGGCGCTGGCGATCACCGCGCTCGGCAACGAATTCACGCCGGTGGGCGAGATGATCGACGAGCGCTCGGTGGTCAACGGCGTGGTCGGGCTGCACGCCACCGGCGGATCGACCAACCACACGCTGCACCTGGTGGCGATGGCGCGGGCCGCGGGGATCCAGCTCACCTGGGAGGATATTTCCGATCTGTCCGACGCGGTGCCGCTCCTGGCGCGGGTCTATCCGAACGGGCCGGCGGACGTGAACCATTTCAATGCGGCGGGCGGCATCAACTTCATGATCGACCAGTTGCTCTCGGTCGGGCTGCTGCACGAGGATGTGCGCACGGTCTGGGGCAAGGGCCTGTCGGCCTATGCGGTGGAAGCCAAGCTCGGCGACAACGGCCAGGTGGTGCGCGAACCGGTCACCAAGATCAGCGGCGACCCCAAGGTGGCGACGACGGCGGACGCACCGTTCCAGCCCAATGGCGGGCTGAAGATGCTCACCGGCAATCTCGGCAAGGCGGTGATCAAGATCTCGGCGGTGAAGCCCGAGCGCCATGTGATCGAGGCGCCGGCGCGGGTGTTCAACGACCAGGCGGAGCTGCAGGCGGCGTTCAAGGCGGGCACGCTCGAAGGCGATTTCGTTGCCGTGGTGCGGTTCCAGGGCCCCAAGGCCAACGGCATGCCGGAACTGCACCGGCTGACCCCGCCGCTGGGTGTGCTGCAGGACCGCGGGCAGAAGGTGGCGCTGGTGACCGACGGGCGCATGTCGGGCGCCTCGGGCAAGGTGCCCGCCGCCATCCACGTGACGCCCGAAGCCAAGGACGGCGGGCCGATCGCCCGCATCCGCGACGGCGACATGATCCGGGTGGACGCGGTAACGGGCTCGCTCGAGGTGCTGGTGCCGGCCGCGGAGTTCGCCGCGCGGGAGCCGGCCAGCGCCGATCTCAGCCACAATGAATGGGGGCTGGGGCGCGACCTGTTCGCCCGCTTCCGCGAGAATGCCGGAACCGCCGACCAGGGCGCCAGCGTGCTTTACTGACGCAAGCGCGGCGAGGACCTCGCCGCACGCGTTCAACGCCGCCTGCCCGGCCCAGGGCTGCGGGGCGGCTAGCGGGCGCGCAGGTCCAGCACCCGGCCGCGATGGGCGGGATGATCGGAGAAGACGAAGACCTTGTTGAGTTCCGCCTCGGTCATCAGCCTGAGGAAGCGGACCTCGATCGTGTCGTTGGGATTGATGCGCATCAGCACGCAGCCGATGCGGGGGATGCGGGCTTCCGGGATATCGAGGCAGAATTGCCTGGGAATGGTGAACTGGGTGACGATGCCCAGGATGGCGCCGCTGCGGGAGATGGCGCGGAGCATGCAGCGGCGCGACGCCATATGCATGACGCCCTTCTCCGTGTACTCGATCCGGACGTGGTTCATCGTCTCCTCCATGGGAAACCGCTTCTCGCGGTCGTACATGAAGGATTCTTCCTTTTGCAGATAATGCGTTCCGGATGTGCTCATGGCATGTCCCCTGCTGAGCGATAAATGGATCATTAAATCATCTGTCTATGGTCCGGATGCTACCCAATGAACATTAACGGAGGGTGATCGCGGCCGCCGGCGCGGCTGCGGCGGGCGGCTTCGGCCGACTTGTACCCACCTTGAAGGCCGCCGTTTGGGTCGAAGTTTAATCACTTCCGGTCGTCCGCGATCACGCGCTGCGTGATCGGCCGTGAGAATTGGCCTCAAACCCATCACGTCGCCGCCGGGCGATCTCCCCTGCCCCGTTCGCGCGCAGGCGACAATGCCGGCTTTTTCGCCCGATTTCGCCATCAGATCATTCCGATTGTGAACAGTGCAGGTCGCGCAGGGTTGACGCAAAACGCGCCTCCGGCCGCCGTATTTTCCCGTAAACCATTGATTTACATGGTTCGAAAAAGTTTCACCGGCTCATCACCGCACGCAAACACACGAACCGGCCACGCGCTGCTCACCTTCATGTGGTTGGCAAGTCATCGGCCGAACTCTCACATTCAACTCATCGAAACGGACCGGCCCGAACGACCAAATGAACGGGCAGCCGCTTCAACCGAACCGAAACAGACCTGACACCAAAGGAAAACAACCATGAACAAGATCCTCCTCGCCCTCGGCCTGACGCTTGCCGCTTCCACCGGCGCCTTCGCTCAGTCCAGCTCCCTCGACGCCTTCGTTCCCCAGGCTGCAAACGCCTCCGGCATCGACTACACCGCGACCGCCTCGGTCGGCGGCGTCTCCAACGACCTGGTCGTCTATGACCGTGCCGGCAAGGACGGCTCGCCGAGCTTCCTCGCTCCGCAGGGCGGCGTCGACTACACCGCCACCGCTTCGGTCGGCGGCGTGTCCAACGACCAGGTGACCTACCACCGCGCCGGCAATGACGGCTCGCCCACCTTCAACTAAGGCCTGACCCCGGGCCTCGCGGATGACGGAGCCGGCTTTCCTCCCGGCCGGTTCCGTCCCCCGGCGCCCTGTCCCGCCCTCAGCCTTCAGCATTCATCCCCCACAAAAGGACTACCATCATGAACAAGATCATTATCGCCCTCGGCCTGACGCTTGCAGCCTCCACCGGCGCCTTCGCCCAGTCGAGCGCTCTCGACGCCTTCGCCCCGCAGGTCTCCAACGCCCCGATCGCAGCCTCTGCCACCGGCGCATCCAACGACCTGGTCAGCTATGACCGCGCCGGCAAGGACGGCTCGCCGAGCTTCCTCGCCCCGCAGGGCGGCGTCGACTACACCGCCACCGCTTCGGTGGGCGGCGTTTCCAACGAGCAGGTGAGCTATCACCGCGCCGGCAATGACGGTTCGCCGACCTACAACTAAAAGGCTGTCCCCAGGCCTTTGATGGCGCGGGACCGGTTTCCCTCCAGGCCGGTCCTGCCCGTCCCTCCCGCCCCCCGCGCGGCCGGACGCTTCCCCCGTCATGCGCCCGCGCCGCGCACGAAAGCCCCGTCCTCGCGGACGGGGCTTTTGGCTTTTCGGGACGGGCCGGGCGAGCCGGGGATCAGCGGCGGTAGGTCTGGCCCTTGGCGTCGAAGAGATGCAGCTTGGAGCGGTCGGCGGTGAAGCGCACCTTTTCGCCGCGGAAATTCTTCTGATGGCCCGCGACCTTGGCGATGATCGGCTCGTCCCCGGTCAGTCCGTGCACATAGAGCAGCGTCACCTCGCCCAGCGCCTCGACGATGGAAACGGTTCCCTCGAACAGGAAATCATCGCCGGTGGAGATGTCGAGATCTTCCGGCCGCACGCCGAAGGAGGCGGGCTTGCCCTGATCGCTCGCATCGACCGCAATGCCGGTGTCGACCGAGACGCCGCCGGTCAGGGTCACCACGGCGCTGGGCCCGGTCTTGTCGATGGTGCAGGGGATGATGTTCATCGCCGGCGAGCCGATGAACTGGGCGACGAACAGGTTCTGCGGCCGGTCGTAGAGCTCCATCGGCGGGCCGACCTGCTCGATATAGCCGCCCGACAGCACGACGATGCGGTCGGCCAGGGTCATCGCCTCGACCTGGTCGTGGGTGACGTAGATCATGGTCGTGTCGGGCATGCTCTCGTTGAGCTTGGCGATCTCGATGCGGGTGGCCACGCGCAGCGCCGCGTCGAGGTTGGAGAGCGGCTCGTCGAACAGGAACACCTTGGGATCGCGACAGATGGCGCGGCCGATGGCGACGCGCTGCCGCTGGCCGCCCGAGAGCGCCTTGGGCAGGCGGTCGAGATACTGGTCGAGCTGCAGGATGGAGGCGGCGGAGCGGACGCGGCGGTCGATCTCCTCGTTGCTCTCGCCGGCAATGCGCATGCCGAAGGCCATGTTGTCGTAGACCGTCATGTGCGGGTAGAGCGCATAGGACTGGAACACCATGGCGATGCCGCGCTTGGACGGCGGCACGTCGTTGACCACCATGCCGTCGATCTCCAGCGTGCCGCCGGTGATCTCCTCGAGCCCGGCGATCATCCTGAGCAGCGTGGATTTTCCGCAGCCGGAAGGACCGACGAAGACGATGAACTCGCCCTGTCTGATCTCGAGATCGACGCCGTGAATCACTTTGACGGCGCCGTAGGACTTCTTCAGGCCCTTCAGTTTCAAGCCGGCCATGGTTTCCTCCCGCTGGAACAGTTCATCGGTTCACCCCAGCCTTCCGAAGAAAGCGTCGTAGGGCGGTATTTCAATGGTCTCGGGCCGCAGGAACCCGGAAAAGCCGTGTCCGTCGAGCGATTCGGCAATGCCCTGCGGCCGGTCGAGGACCTGCATCTCCTCGCTCAGGTTGAAGGCGCAGAAGATCGCCTCGTTGCCGTCGCGGCGGATCATCGACAGCACGCTGTCGCCGGTGTCGCAGAATTCCAGGCTGCCCTTGGCAAGCGGCCGGTGGGCGCGCCTGAAGGCCAGCATGCGGCGGTAATGGTTGAGCATCGAGGCCTGCACCTTCTCCTGCGCATCGACCGCGAGATGGCGGTGCTCGGGCGGGATCGGCAGCCAGGGCTGGCCATTGGTGAAGCCGGCGGACTGTCCGTATTCCGACCAGACCATCGGCGTGCGGCAGCCGTCGCGCCCCTTGAAGTCGGGCCAGAACTGGATGCCGTAGGGATCCTTGAGATCCTCGAAGGCGAGTTCGGCCTCGGTCAGGCCCAGCTCCTCGCCCTGGTAGAGGCTGATCGAGCCCCTGAGCGACATGATGAGGCCCGCGAGCATCCTGAGATAATGCTCGAGATCGCTGACGCCAGCGCCCCAGCGGGTGGCGTGGCGGACGACATCGTGGTTGGAGAAGGCCCAGCAGGCCCAGCCCTCCGGCGCGGCATGCATGAAATCGGTCATGATCTTGCGGACCCGCGCCACCGTCAGCCTCTCGTTGGCGAGGAACTCGAAGGCGTAGCACATGTGCATCTTGTCGCCGCCGGAGGTGTAGTCGGCGACGATCTGCAGCCCGATCTGCGCATCGCCCACCTCGCCCACGGCGGTGGTGCCGGGATATTCGTCGAGCACCGCCCGGAGCCGGCGCAGGAAATCGAGGTTTTCCGGCCGGTTCTTGTCGTAGACGTGAAGCTGGTGATTGTAGGGATTGACCGCCGGCGCAATGGTGTCGTTGCGCATCTCGCGGGCGAGCGGCGGATTGTCCCTGAGTTCCTTGTCGTGGAAGAAGAAATTGATGGTGTCGAGGCGGAAGCCGTCGACGCCGCGATCGAGCCAGAAGCGCACGACGTCGAGCAGCGCCGCCTGGACGTCCTCGTTGTGCAGGTTCAGGTCCGGCTGCGAGGTGAGGAAATTGTGCATGAAATACTGTTCACGCTTGCCGTCCCACTGCCAGGCGGAGCCGCCGAAGATCGACAGCCAGTTGTTGGGCGGCGTGCCGTCGGGCTTGGGGTCGGCCCAGACATACCAGTCGGATTTCGGGTTGGCGCGGCTCGACTTGCTCTCCAGGAACCAGGGATGCTGGTCGGAGGAATGCGACATCACCAGATCGATGATGATCCTGACGCCGTGGTCATGGGCGACCTTGACCAGATGATCGAAGTCGCCCAGCGTGCCGAACATCGGGTCGACATTGGTGTAGTCCGACACGTCGTAGCCGAAATCCTTCATCGGCGAGGGGAAGAACGGCGAGATCCAGATCGCGTCGACGCCGAGCGAGGCGATGTAGCCGATGCGCTCGGAAATGCCGATCAGATCGCCGATGCCGTCGCCGCTGGTGTCCTGGAACGACCGCGGATAGACCTGGTAAATGACGCCGCCGCGCCACCAGTCGGCATCCGGTGTGATCTCAGCGCCGGTCTGCAACCGCTTGCCGGCGAGTGTCATGGTTTTCATCAATACTCCATTACTTGACGGATCCCGAGAGCAGTCCGCGCACGAGATATTTCTGCATCGCGAAGAAGACCACCAGCGGCACGGCGATCGACACGAAGGCCGAGGTCGCCAGGATCTCCCAATTGCCGCCGCGCGTGCCCAGCAGCTCGACGATCTGCTTGGTCATGACCGTGGTTTCCCCGGTCGAGTCAATCAAAAACACGAGCGCGACCAGGAGATCGTTCCAGGTCCACAGGAACTGGAAGATGGCGAAGGAGGCAAGCGCCGGGAACGACAGCGGCAGGATGATCTTGGTGAAGATCTGGAAATCGGTGGCGCCGTCGACGCGGGCGTTCTCGATGATGTCGCGCGGCAGTCCGACCATGTAGTTGCGCAACAGGTAGATGGCGAGCGGCAGGCCGAAGCCGGTATGCGCCAGCCAGACGCCGAGATAGCCCTTGCCGATGCCGATGTCGTTGTGGAGCCTGAGAAGCGGGATCAGCGCCAGTTGCAGCGGCACCACCAGCAGGCCGACGATGGCCGCGATCAGCAGCGACCGCCCGGGAAAGCGCATCCAGGCCAGCGCATAGGCCGCAAACGCGGCGATGACGATCGGGATGATGGTGGCGGGGATGGTCACCGTCAGCGTGTTGAAGAAGGCCTTGGCCATGCCCTCGCGGTTGTTGGGATCGAACAGCACGAAGCGGTAGTTCTCGAGCGTGAATTCGGGCGGCGCCTCGGCGGTGGTGAAGACCCGCGGCAGGCGGCCGCCGCCGAAACTCTGGGGCGCCGACAGGCGGAAGGCCCCGTCCTCGGCGACCGTCAGCCGGGCGCCGTCGCCCAGATCGGCGACATCGCCGGGCACGAAGGCCTCGGGGTTCTGCGAACTGGTTCCCCACTTGCTGATGACCACATTGTCGGCGGCAAAGAGACCGCCCTCTATGACATATTCGCCGCCCTCCTGGGTCTCGTCGCCGGAAATGCGGATCGCCGGGCGCTGGCGCTCCTGGGTGAACAGCGCGTTCCACCAGCCGGTGGCGGCGATCTGGTCGGCGGTCCGGAACGACGACACGAACAGGCCGACGGTGGGGAACAGCCACAGCGCCACCAGAGCCACGACCGAGATGTGGACGGCCCAGACGAGAGGCGACTTTTTCGATGATGTTGCGTTCATCCTCGCCTCCCTCAGCGCGTTTCTTTGCGGGCGTTGTAGACGTTCCAGGCCAGGATCGGCGTGACCAGCAGCATGATGATCATGGCGCTGGCCGAGCCCACGCCCCAGTCATTGGCCCTAAACAGCTTGTCATACATGTAGTTGGCGAGGACCTGGGTCTGCCACTGGCCGTTGGTCATGGCGAAGACGATGTCGAACACCTTGAGCACGACGATGGTGATGGTGGTCCAGACGACGACGATGGTGCCCATGATCTGCGGCACCTTGATCTTGAAGAAGATCTGGAACGGGTTGGCGCCGTCGATGACCGCGGCCTCGATGGTTTCCTCGGGGATGCCGCGCAGCGCCGCCGAGAGGATGACCATGGCGAAGCCGGTCTGGATCCAGACCAGCACGGCCATCAGGAAGAAGGAGTTCCAGAAGGGAATGGTGAGCCAGGTCTGCGGCTCGCCATAGGGCAGGCGCGCATCGAAAATCGACAGGATCGAGCCGAGCGCGAGCCAGATCAGCCAGGCGGCGACGATGGCGAAGAACAGCCTGAGCGGCGTGAACCAGAACGGCGCCTTGCGGTGGCCGATCTCGGCCTTCACCAGCGGCTTGACCGCCAGATAGATGAGCCAGGCCATGAAGGCGGCGAAGACGCGAGCAGCAGCGCCGGCAGGAGCTGGAGACAGATGATGGACCAGAAGCCCCCGTCAAAGGAGAGCCACACGGCGTTGAGCACGCCGATCTGGTCCTTGCCGGCGGGGCGCGTGTCGTAGACCAGTTTCCAGATCACGGCGGCGCCGACGAAGGAGATCGCCATCGGCATGAAGATCAGCGACTTGGCGACGTTGCCCCATTTGATGCGGTCGGTGAGCTGGGCGGCGAGCAGGCCCACGGCGGTCGACGCCGCCGGCACGACGATCAGCCAGAGCATGTTGTTGTGCATGGCTTCCCAGAACTTGGGCTCGCCGAACATCTGCCGGTAATTGGCAAGACCGACGAAGGCGCCGCCCTGGTCGCGGTCGGTCAGCGACAGCCAGAGCGTGGCGAAGACCGGATAGGCGAGATAGAGGCCGAGCGCGAAGAGCGCGGGAAACAGGAACAGCCAGGGCCGGATCTGGTTGGCGCGGTTGATGTTGCGCCCGGCGTTCTGGCCGGTGGCGGGGAAGAGAACGCGGTCGAGCAACTGGTTGGAAAAATAGAAATAGCCCACGCATCCGCCGACGCCGATGATGATGGTGATGAGACCCTGAAGTGCCGGATGCATCTTTCCCCTCCCGAAAATGCAGTGCTTGCGGAGACCCCGGCGACGCGCCGGGATCTCCGATGTCGTGTGGCTGTCAGCCTATTTGAGGGAGTCCCAGGACTGCTGGATCGCCCCGGCCACGTCCTCGGCCGAGCGGCCGCCGACATAATCGACCATGCCGGTCCAGAACGAGCCGGCGCCGACGCCGCCGGGCATCAGGTCGGAGGCGTCGAAGCGGAAGGTGGTGGCGCCCAGGAGCACGTCGTTCATCTTCTTGAGCGTCGGGTCGCTGAATACCTCGGTGTTGACCGCCTTGTAGGGGGTGAGGAAGCCCTTCTGGGCCATCCAGATCTCATGGGCGATCGGCGACTGCAGGAACTTGATCAGCGCCTGGGCGCCGGGGCTGTCCTTGGTGATCGCCCAGAGCGTGCCGGCGCCGAGAACCGGGGTGCCGAGATCCTTGCCCGCATAGGCCGGCATGTAGAAGAAATCCGCATCGGTGCCGACTTCCGTGCCTTCGGGGAAGAAGGCGGGGATGAAGGAGGCCTGGTGGTGCAGGTAGCACTGCGGCGGCGAGGAGAACAGGCCCTTGGGGCTGTCGCGGAAATCGGTGGTGGCGACGGCGCCGGCGCCGCCGGCGACGAAGGCGTCATTCTTGGCGAACCAGCCGAATTCCTCGATGGCGCCGATGACGGCGGGATCGGTGAACTTGATCTCGTTGGTGACCCACTTGTCATAGACGTCCGGCGACTGCGTGCGCAGCATCATGTCCTCGACCCAGTCGGTCGCCGGCCAGCCGGTGGCGCCACCCGAGCCCAGGCCGATGCACCAGGGCGTGCCGCCATCGGCGACGATCTTCTCGGTCAGCGCCTTCAGGTCTTCCATGGTCGTGGGCACTTCGTAGCCAGCATCCTCGAAGTTCTCCGGGATGTACCAGACCAGCGACTTGACATCGACCTTGAAGGGAAAGCCGTAGAGGTTCTCGGCGCCGTCCTTGCCGGCATAGGTGCCGAGATCGACCCAGGACTGGCCGGCGGCGTAGTTCTCGGTGATCCATGCGCCGGTGCCTTCGGCCAGGGGCGTCAGGAAGCCGCGCTTGGCCATGTCGGCGGCGAGGCCGGGCTGTGGGAAGACGGCGACATTGGGCGCCGAGCCCGCTTCGGCGTCGATGACGATCTGCTGCTCGAAACTGTCGGAGCCGACATATTTGACATTGGCGCCGGTGGCCGCGGCGAAATAGGCCAGCACCGACTCGGCGAATTCCTGGTCGGGCCCAAGCCAGGGACCGAAGACGGTGACTTCCTCGCCATTGAGCTGGGTCTCCTTGAGCGCCTCATAGCTCTCCCAGTTGAAGGCACCCTCGCCCGGAGGGAACTTGAGTTCCTGCGCCTGCGCCGACCCCAGGGCCAGCGCGGCAATGGCGGCGCTCATCAGAAATAGCTTTTTCATCGAATCTTCCTCCCGGCCAACACTGGCCTTTTAGTGAAGCTGAATAGGTTTCAGGAGCCAAGTCCCCGAGTAAATCAAAGCGCTTTGGCTTCCGTTTAAAGGATTACGAGAGCATGGCTGAGTCAAGCCTTAAGTTGCGAACCGCAGGTGAAATCGCAGCCTGCGCCGCGACTACGCGTGTTCTGCTGCGGTGCGGCAAAGTTTTGCAGTGCACGCGATGGGATTTCTGCTTTTTTTGTGCGGCAAGGTGGGATTAGATGGCGGGCTGGAAACGGGAATGGCCGCCCGACGGCGGCCGTTTTCCCAAAGCGCTTTGAAAGAACTGGATCCGTCCGCCGTGAACCTGAAACAGCTCTCGGAGCTTCTCCAATTGTCGCAGACCACGGTGTCGCGCGCGCTCAACGGCTATCCGGAAGTGGCCGAGGCCACGCGGCGGCGGGTGCTCGAGGCGGCGCAGCGCTACGGCTACAAGCCCAATTCCAACGCCCGCAAGCTCGCCACCGGGCGGGCCGGCTCGATCGGCTATGTGCTGCCGGTGGGGCGCAATGTCGATCTCGACCCGCATTTCGTCGAGTTCCTGTCGGGGCTGGGCGAACACGCGCTCACCCGCGAGGTCGACCTGTCGCTGACGCCCGCGCCGCGGGAGCGTGAGAGCGAGGCCTACCGCCGCATCGCCGCCAGCCGCTCGGTGGACGGGATCTACCTGTCGTCGATGCGCAACGACGAGCGGCGGATCGCGCTGGTGCGGGAGCTGGGCCTGCCCTTCGTGGCCCATGGCCGGTCGCTGATGCCGGCGGAGGGCTACGCCTTCGTCGACATCGACAACGAGGGCGCGTTCCACGACGCGGCGCGGCTGCTGCTGCAGCTCGGCCACACGCGGCTGGCCTTCATCAACGGCGACACCGACTTCACCTTCGCGGTGCACCGGCTCGACGGCGTGACCCGGGCGATGGCAGCGCACGGCCTGCCGGCCGAAACCCTCAAGCACCATTCGGCGGCGATGAACGAGGACAACGGCTACCGGCTGGCGATGATGCTGTTCCGCGACGCCGACGCCGCCACAAGGCCGACCGGCGTGCTCAGCGCCTCGATGTTTATGACGCTGGGGATCGTCCGCGCCTTCAACCAGCTCGGCCTCAAGATGCCCCAGGACGTGTCGATCATCACCCATGACGACGTGTTCCCGTTCCTCAAGCCCGAGAGCTTCACCGTGCCGCTGTCGACCACCCGCTCCTCGATCCGGGCGGCGGGCGCGCGCATCTGCGAACGGCTGGTCAACATCATCACCGGTGCCGAAACTGGCGAGGTGCAGGAGATCTGGCCGGTCGACCTCATCGTCCGCGCCTCGACCGGGCCCGCGCCGAGCGCGCGGAAGCCGGGGCGAAGGGGGGCGGAGCAGGCGGCGGAGTGATGGGGGGATGGGGCCAGGAGGAGACGGGCGGCTTCACGGACGCAAATCTTCAAAGCCGCCGTTGACGAAGTCCGCGAGGCCCGGCAAGGCGATTGACAGCGCCATCCGCGCGGGCATCGATCGGCGTGGATCGTGGCGCCTCTTCGACGCCGTGGCGGTCGCCATGGCTTGAATGGCTGACTGGTGAATAAAGCGCGTTCTGGGAAGTTGATCGGGAGCATTCCCCTGATGAAACCTTCAATCCAGCGACATGCGAGAATAGCGGCAGCCGTCGCGATAGACGGTGACAGGACGGCCATCGCAGGTGTCGGCGATGCGCAGGCGTTCCGGGAGGCGGGGATCGGCGCCGATACGGAAGAGACCTTCGCCGATCGGGACGAGTTCCATGTCGGGATCCGGACCTTCCACGCCACCAGGGGAGATCAGCCAGGGCTTGCCGCGCCTGACGACGATGCGGAAGGTGGGGCACCAGGGAGAGTAGCTGCGATATCTGCCGGCGAGGCCTGCATGGGGATGGCCCGGGTTGTCGGGCGTGGCCTCGACGATGGCCGCCGCATCGTCCGGGCGATAGATACGGCCGCCGAAGCTCCAGTGCCGTGCCTGGCTGTCGAAGCAGAGGTGGAAGCGCTCCATGGCCGGGTGGTCGGTGGTCAGACGCGTACTCCAGCCGCGCCAGATATTGGCTGTCGCCCCGTCGGCGCGAAGTGTCAGGCGCCCTTCTTCCATGGCGATCTCGATGGTCCCGGGGCCGGGGTCGTCGCACCTCTGCGATACGAAGCGTCCCGTCATGGCCGGCTCATAGAGGCGGCAATCCTTTCCGAAGGCAAGGTCGAGCCGGGCGTCTGGGATTGCGCCTGTGACTAGCGCGGCATGGGCGTGGCGGGCCAGCGTTTCTCCGGCGGCGTAGCAGCCATTGGCGTTCGTCAGCACGACGATGCCGAGACCGGCGGTGCGGTCGACCAGCATGAAGCTCGAATGGCCCACCATGCCGCCGCCATGGGTGAGGCAGCGTTGGCCTCCTGTCGTCTCGACATTGATGCCGTAGCCGTAACGGCTTTCGCTGATCGCCAGGCCGCCGAAGCCCTCGACACCGGCTTCTCCCTCGTGGGCGAGGTCCGTCACCGTCCGATGCAGGACGGTCTCGGGAATGACCTGCGCGCCGTCGATCCGTCCGTCATTGAGAAGCGCGGTCATCAGCCGCGTCATGTCGCGGCTCGAGGCGGCGATACTGCCGTCACCGCCTTCGGCCTCCACCCAGGGGGCGGCCGCAAGGGCGAGGCCCGGGCGCCATGGAATGTCTTCACGTGCCGGCTGGCTGCCGGTCGCGACGCGCGACCGGATGGCGCTTTCAAGCCGGGCGGCGCCATCGACCATGCCGAGCGGGGCCAGCAGGGTGGCCAGTGCGTGGTCGGTGGCGTGCCGGCCGGCAAGGCGGCTGACAGCCAAGCCCAGGATGTTGTAGCCGAGATTGGAGTAATGGAAGAAGCTGCCGGGCGGGCTCGCCGTCCGGCTGTCGCGCAGGCTCCAGCATTGGGCCAGCTCGTCCGGCGGATCGTCGGCGCCCTTCACCAGGCCGGCCGTGTGGTGGAGCAGGTGGCGCAGCGCCGGTTCGGCATGGTCCGAGCCGATTTTCAGCCAGGGCAGAATGGCCGAGGCTGGACGCTCCGGATCGCAACGGCCTTCCTCGATCAGCCCGGCGATCATCAGGCCTGTGAAGAACTTGCTGATCGAGCCGATCAGGAAGGGTGTGCGGGACGTGATCTCCCGGCCGTCGAAATCCTGGCCGAAGGTCAGGTGCCGGGCCGCGCCGTCGGCCGTGACGATGCCCAGAATGCCCCCCGTCAGCGGCCATTGGCCGGGCAGTTCGGCATAGCGGCGGATGAGCGCGTCAGGCAGCGAATGGAGGGCAAGGGCGGAGACAGGCATCATTTTTCGTCGCACAGAAAGCTGGCGAGGGCGCGCAGCGGGGCGCCGGTGGCGCCTTCGGGCCATGCGCCTGTCTCTCGCAGCAGCCAGGCATTGGAGCCGTTGTCGATATGCGCCCAGGGTGTACCGCCGGCAAACTGGGCGAGATAGCAGGCGGCGACCTGACCTGTATCGGGCTCGCCGACCCGCGTATTGCGCCGGTCCGCGATGCGGGAGGCCAGCAGGGTATCGCGTTCGTGCCGCAACGGCAGATGCCAGCCGGGATCGCCGGAAAGGGCGCCTGCCTGCGTCAGGCGTTCCGCAAGGGCGGGCGTGTTCGACCAGAGCCCCCAGAGTTCCGCGCCGACGCCGCCGCCATCGCTCAGCGTCCCTACATCAATCAATGCGCGGACCTTCTGGCGTGCGAGCCAGCTCAAGGCGTCCGCCAAGAGCAGCCGGCCTTCGCAATCGGTGTCGATCACTTCGGTGGTGGTTTTGTCGGGATGGCGCACCCGGTCGCCCGGGCGCAACGCCCGGCCGGAAGGCATGTTCTCCACCATCGGCAACACGGCGATCACGTCGGGCGCGCCCTTCGTCGCCACGGCAGCGAAGAGCGCGCCGGCCACGGCGGCCGCGCCGGCCATGTCACTCTTCATGTAGCCGATCTCTTCGACATCCCGCTTCAGATTGAGGCCGCCCGTATCGAAGGTGACGCCCTTGCCGGCAAGTCCAAGCGGCATGGGACCCGCTCCGTGCCGCAGCACGACGACGCAGGGCGCGGCATCCGAGCCGCGACCGACGCCGAGCGTCGCGCCGAAGCCCTCCGCCTCCATGCGTGTCTCGCCCCAGATCTCGACAGCGATGCCGAGCTCGGCGGCACGCCCGGCTATCTCCTGGGCGAGATCGTCCGGACGCAGCTCTCCGGCCGGGCGCTCGACGAGTTCCCGCGCCCAGTTGGTCCAGCGGGCGATGACCAACGCGGTCTCGATTGTCGCACGGTGAGCGTCCCGGTCAGCATCTCCGGAAAGGATGAGGCGCAGCGCCGGGCTGAAGATCGTCTGCGGGCGGAAGCCGCCAAGGGCAATGCCTTCGCAAAGCGCGGCGGCTGCGTCCGGCTGCAAGCCGGCCACCGACCGGAGATCAAGGGTGAGAGCTGCGGTATCTGCGATCATCCGACCAAGCCGCAGGCCGCAATCGAGCCAGAACGCCCGCGGGCTTTCAGCATCGACGCCGAGGACGAAAAGCCGTTGGCGCGTTCCCTCTGCTGTGAGCAGACACAGGGCTTCCACACCAACTGCGCCTGGCATTGTTTGCCACCCGGGGACAATGACGGCCCCGCAAGGGGCCGCCAAAGTCATGTCGGCGATGGCGAGGCTGTCCTCAGCCGTGTCTATGGTCAAATGCACCGCTTCTCACTCCTTGTGCACGTTCAGCAGGGTCTCGACCGAGAGATTGTTGACCGACCCCACCAGCGGAGAGGGCACGAATCCGGTCCATTCCGGGCTGTGGGCCTCCATCGTCTGCGGATAGACGAGCACGATGTAGGGACGGTCGCGATAGGCAATCGCCTGCATTTCGTTGAGGACCTTCGCCCGTTCGGCCCGATCGACCAGCCGGGCCTGCTCCATGTAGAGTTTGTCGTAATCGGGGTTGCAGTAGCCGCTGTCGTTGTTGTTGCCGAGCTGGGCGCAGGTCAGCACGCTGAGGATGAAGTCGGGATCGAAGGGCGGCACCCAGAGCCACATGGCGATGTCGAAGTCGCGATACTGGTTGTCTTCGCCAAGGATGGCCGCATTGGTGGCGTCGGCATCCATCTTGCGCTGCGCGAGGCGAACGCCGATTTTCTCGTAGCTCGCCTGGATGATCTTGAAGGTCCGGTCGCCGGCGCCGGCCACTTCGGTCGAGAAGACCACGTCGTAATCCATCCGCACGCCGTCGGCGATGCGCACGCCGTCCGCGCCGCGCACGTAACCCAGCTCGTCGAGGATGGCATTGGCCTTGTCGATGCTGAAGCTCACCGTGGCGAGGGTCTCGTCATGCCAGCCGGTCGCCGGGGCCACAATCGTGGTGCCGGGCGTCGCAAAGCCGAGCCAGACCTGCTTGACGATGGCATCCCGGTCGATTGCCAGCTCGAAGGCCTCGCGCACCTTCGGGTTGAGGAGTTCGTGGTGGCCCGTCTTTTCCGGATTGGTGTTGATGATCATTTCGTGGAAGCCGGTGCTCGGCGCGGATTCAACCACCATGCCGGCGGCTTTCAACGCGTCCACCGCGGTCGGCGAGATCGTCTGGCCGACCATGTCAAGCTGGTTGGACGTGAGCGCCGAGACCATGGCATCACTGTTGGCGAAGAACTGCAGGCCGAAACCGTCGATCTTCGGCCTGGTGTCGCCCCACCAGTTGGGATTGACCTTGAAGAGCGCCAACTGGTTCTTCTTGTAGCCGGACAGCATGAAAGGGCCGCCTGACACCCAGGGCGCGGCGTTCTCGAAGCTGTCGATCTCCGAGCCGTCTTCGCCGGCCACCTTCGACCAGATATGGGCCGGCAGGATCGGCATGCCCTGCATTTTCACCGGCACGTCGCCGCCCGGCCCGTCATAGGTCAGCACGAGCGTGTTGTCGTCGGTTGCTTCAGCCGACTTGAGGTGGTTCAGCCCGCCCGCGAACTTGCCGGTGGTGCTCGTCTTGTATTTCTGGATCATCGTATAGGTGAAGGCAGCGTCCTTCGCCGTCAGGGGCTCGCCATCCGACCATTTCGCCCCTTCGCGGGTATGGAAGGTCCAGACCGTCCCGTCGCTCGACACCGTCCAGTCGGTCGCGAAATAGGGGACGATGTTCAGATCCGCGTCATAGACGGTCAGAAACGGATAGGCGTACTGGTAGGCGATGCTGCTGTAATCGGAGTTGGCGACGAAGGGATTGAGGGAATCAATCGGCTGGCTGACGCCAATGCGCAGCACTTCGGCGGCGAATGCCTGGGGAAGCGGAAGGGTGACGGCGGCTGCGAGCGCGATGGCCCCGAGCATGCCCTTGAACGTCCCGGCGGGGCGGGCGGCGGAATGTGAAGCGGCCGATTTCATTGGATCCCTCTTTTTGCTTGCCTGATATGGACTTCATCTAGCCTGTATAGTGCTATGGCGGATGCAAGCCGATTTCGGGGGCGCCTGCCCCTCCGTCTCCCGTCGTGATGGCGACTTGACTTGCATTCATTATCCTTATTATGATGACTAGAAAGAGTCAATAGAACAGAGGGAGAATCGCTTGCTCAGCCTGGCCTATCTGGCGCGGCGCCTGTTTGCGGCTGCGGTGACGATCCTTGTGGCCGTCTCATTGAATTTCGTGCTGTTCCGGGTCCTCCCGGGCAATGCGGTCACACACATCGCGCGCATTCCAAACGCGTCGGTCGAGATGCGCCGGGCGCTCGAGGCCAAGTTCGGTCTCGACAAGCCGATCTGGGAGCAGTTCCTGATCTATCTGCGCGAAATGGCGCATGGCAATCTCGGGATTTCCTACGCCAACCGCCAGCCGGTGCTCGACAACCTGCTCGAGGCCTTCGCCAACACGATTCCAATGGTGGCAACCGGCGTGGTTCTGGCGCTGGGGCTGGGACTTGTCGTCGGCACGATTGCCGCCTCGCGGCGCAACGGGCCGGCCGACCACCTGCTGACCGGTTCCGCGGTGCTGGCCTATGCATTTCCCACCCAGTTTCTCGGCCTGATGATGGTCATCCTGTTTTCCGGCCTGCTGCCGGCGGCAGGCATGGCCGATCCCTTCCTGATTTCCGACAGTTGGTGGGAGGTGGCGCAGGATCGCATCCTGCACATGATCCTGCCGGTCACGACGCTGGTGCTCACGCTCTATGCCGAAAATGCCCTCATCACGCGCTCCTCCATGCTGGAGACGCTGGGGGAGGACTATATCCTGACGGCCCGCGCCAAGGGCGTGCCGCGCCGGCGGATCATCCTGCGCCATGCCCTGCGCAACGCGTTGCTGCCGATCGTCACGATGTCCGCCCTGTCGCTCGGTTCGATCGTTTCCGGCGCGATCCTGGTGGAGGTCATCTTCTCCTGGCCGGGCATCGGCCGCACGCTCTACGAGGCGGTGCTCAATCGCGACTATCCGATGCTGCAAGGCGGGTTTCTCGCCATCACCGTGGTGGTCACCATGCTCAATCTCACGGCCGATCTGCTGCATTTCGTGCTTGATCCGCGCGTTCGGGCCTGAAGGGAAAAAACATCATGAACAGAGAGCGGTTTTCCCGGCTGGCATTCTGGCTGGTCGACCAGCCCGGCCTGCTCGCCGGCGCGATCATCCTCGCCGGTTTTGCGATCCTGACGGTCGGCGCACCGTGGATCATTCCCTACTCGATCTACGAGCCGAGCTGCGGCGTCTTCGAGCCGCCATCGTTGGACCACTGGTTCGGCTGCGACGACGGCGGCATCGACGTGTTGAGCCTGACGCTCTATGGCGGCCGTATCTCCATCATGGTCGGCGTCGCTTCCAGCCTGATCGCCATCATTGTCGGCGCGGTGGTTGGCACCCTTGCCGGCTATTTCGGCGGGCTTGTCGAAACGGTTCTGATGGGGATAACGGATTACCTGCTGGTCATTCCGCAGATCGTGCTGATGATCGTCGTCGCCTCGGTCTGGAGCCCGTCGATCGATCACGTCGTGCTGGTGATCGGGCTGTTGATGTGGACCTCGGTGGCGCGGCTCATTCGCTCGCAGGTCAAGACCATACGCCAGCGAGTCTTCGTCCGGCGGGCCGAGGCGAATGGCGCGGGGCATCTGCACATCATCCTGCGCCATATCCTTCCGCAGATCGGGCCGCTTCTGGCCGCCAACTGGGTGCTGGCCATCACGGTGGCAATCTTCAACGAAACGGCGCTCGCTTTCCTCGGGCTCTCGGATTCCAACGCCGTCACCTGGGGCACGATCATGGAGCACGCCTTCAACCGCTCTGCCGTCAGCGCCGGCGCCTGGTGGGCCATTGTGCCGGCCGGCATGGCGGTCGCCGTGCTGGTCATCGGTTGCTATCTCGTCGGCCGCTCCATCGAAGACAGGCTCAATCCGCGCCTGGCGGTCTCGCATCTCTCGACCCGGAGCTGGCGGCTGCACACATCCAAGGAAAACGGACAATGACGGCCGAGCAATCCTCCGCCTTGCCTCGCGAACCGCTTCTGCGGGTGGAAAATCTGAATGTCACTTATGGCTCGCACGACCCGGCGAGCCGCGCCCGCATCCAGGTGCTGCACGATGTCTCCTTCGACCTGATGCCGGGCGAACGGCTGGGTCTGATCGGCGAATCCGGTTCCGGCAAGACGACGATTGCCTCGGCATGTATGGGGCTTCTTGCTCCCTCCGCCGAGGTCTCCGGCCGGATTTTTCTCGAGGGCCGCGATATTCTCGAAAAAGGCGAGGCCTCGATCGCGCCGCATCGCTGGAAAGACATCGCCATGGTCTTCCAGGGCGCAATGAATGCCTTCAATCCAGTGCGCAGCATCGGCTGGCAGATCGCCGAGGCGATGGAAGTGCAGGACATGCCGCGCGGCCGCTTCGGCGTCCAGCGTGTCGGCGAACTCCTGGAACTGGTCGGCATTCCGGCCGCTCAGGCGGCGTCCTACGCGCATGAGTTTTCCGGCGGCATGCGCCAGCGGGCAATGATCGCGATGGCGCTCGCTTGCTCGCCGAAAGTGCTGCTTGCCGACGAGCCGACCACGGCGCTGGATGTGATGGTGCAACGCCAGGTGCTGGACCTGCTCGTCGATCTCAGCCGGAAGCTCGAGCTTGGCGTCATTCTCGTCACCCACGATCTGGGCGTGGTGGCCGAGACCTGCACGCGCGCCGTCGTGATGCTGCAGGGGAGAAACGTCGAAAGCGGCACGACGAAGGAGCTCTTTCATCGCCCGCGTCACGCCTATACGGCCCAGCTCCTGAAGGCGTCGCCGGGCTATGAGGCCCGTGCCAGGGAAGGTGCGGGCGATGAGCCGCCTGTGGCGGCGGCGTCGCGCGCGCCGGTGTTGGCGGTCGAGGGGTTGATAGTGAGCTACCCGCAGCGACCCAGCCTGCGGCAGATTCTGACCGGCAGCCGACCGGAGCCGCGGCCGGTCGTCAATGCGCTCGATCTGTCGGTCGCGCCGGGGGAAATCGTCGCGCTGGTCGGCCGCTCCGGCTGCGGCAAGACCTCGACCCTGCAAAGCGTGATGCGCATGCAGCCAGCCAGCGGCGGCCGCATCCTCTTCGAAGGCCAGGATATCACGGCGCTGCAGGGTCGCGCTCTGCGGCGCGTCCGGCGCGACATTCAGATGATCTATCAGGACCCCTACGAGTCGCTCGACAGCCGGTTCCGCGTCGTGGACACGGTGATGGAGCCTTTGCATATCCACAGGATCGGCCACAACCGTGCCGAACGAATGGCCCTGGTGCGCGAGGCGCTCGAGCGGGTCGGCCTGACGCCGGTCGACGATTTCCTCCGGCGTTTCCCCCATGAGCTTTCCGGCGGACAGCGACAGCGTGTGGCGATCGCCGCCGGCGTTGTCCTGGCGCCGAAGCTTATTCTCGCCGACGAGCCGACGTCCATGCTCGACGTCTCGATCCGCAGCGGCATTCTCGATCTCCTGGTCGGGCTGTGCCGCGACGGCGGCATGTCCGTTCTGATGATCACGCATGATCTCTCTATCGCCGCAAGCTATGCCGATCGCATCGCGGTCATGCATGAGGGGCGCATCATCGAGGAGGGGCCGGCGCTTCGCGTCGCGCTCGAACCGCAGGCGGAGCACACCCGCGACCTGCTTGCCGCCATCCCGCGCGTCGATCCCGGACCCGTCGTCATCGCTCACTAGAAACGGTGTCAGCAACAGTGTCTGTTGACGTCTGTTCTGAATCATTATACACAGTATGCAAAGTTCAGCGGGGAGCCGTCACAGTGGGTGGCGGCACCCGGAGTCGAAACGGAGGAAGACATGCCTGTCGCCGCTTATTCCAGTAACCGCTATGAGAAGAGCCGGCAGCTCTTCGAACGCTCCTGCGAGGTCATCCCGGGTGGGGTCAATTCCACGGCCCGCGCCACGTGGTCCGGCTGGCTGCCGCATCCGCTCTTCGTCGAACGCGGCGAAGGCGCCCGCGTCTGGGATGCAGACGGCAATGAGTATATCGACTATCTGATAGGCCTCGGCCCGATGCTGCTCGGCCACCGCCCCGAGAAGGTGACGGAAGCCGTCGTGCGCGCCATTCGCGAGGTGGGGACGGTCTTTGCCATGCCGAGCCAGCCGGAAACGGTTCTGGCGCACAAGCTGATCGCCGCGGTGCCGTCACTCGAGCAGGTTCGTCTCTGCAACACCGGGACGGAAGCAGTGCTTTACAGCGTGCGTCTCGCCCGCGCCTTCACCGGTCGCAAGAAGGTCATCCGCTTCGAGGGCATGTATCACGGCTTTTCGGATGGCGTGTACTGGAGCAAGCATCCCGATCCCGACACTTCCGGGCCGGACGATGCACCGCGCGCTATCCCGCAGGGTCCCGGCATGCCCGAGGGCATCGCCGAAGGCCTGATCATCCTGCCGTGGAACGACATCGACGTGCTGCGCGCGGTCATTGAGCGCGAAGGCCACGACATCGCCGCCGTGCTCACCGAGCCGGTGATGTGCAACACGGGCTGTATCCTGCCGCATCCGGGCTATCTGGAGGCCATGCGCGAGCTGACCGCCAAGCACGGCATCCTTCTGATCTTCGACGAAGTCATCACCGGCTTCCGCCTGGCGCTCGGCGGCGCCCAGGCCCGCCTTGGCGTGACGCCTGACCTGTCGACCTTCGCCAAGGGCATTGGCGGCGGCTTTCCGGTCGCGGCCATGGGCGGCCGCAAGGACATCATGTCTCTCGTCGCCGACGGCCGCGTCTCGATCGCCGGCACCTATGCAGGCAATACGATTGCCGTGGCCTCGGCCAATGCGACGCTCGACATCCTCTCGCAGCCGGGCTTCTACGATTCGCTCGACGCGGTGTCCGACCGCCTGCGCCTCGGGCTCATCGAGGTCTTCAACAGCGCCGGGATTTCCACGCGCGTGGTCGGCATGGGAGCGGTCTATCAGGTCTGGTTCACGGAGCACGACATCCACAACTACCGCGATGCCGCCCGCTGTGCGAACCACGACCTCTTCCGCATCTGGTGGGAAGGCATGCTCGATCGCGGCATCCTGTTCCACCCGGGTGCGTTCGAGAACCTGTTCATCACCTTTGCCCACACCAATGATGATGTGGACCGCACGCTCGAAGCGGCCCGCGAAGTTGCGAAGCTGATCCGCGCCGCCTGATCGCGCAGCGCCTCACAACTCCCTCGCCCCGCATGGTTTCCGGCGGGGCGAGGGCCAAGATGCGCCTCTCGTTGCCCGCGTCGGGAGAGAGGCGCACCAGCGAGCGCCACCCAAAGAGCCGGCGAGTGACGGACCTTGACCGCAATCCCTCACAACGCCGGCAATCTTTGTTATGACGCAATTCCTGATGAACTGGCGGAAGGCCCTGCAGCATGACGGACTGGCGTTTGGGAATTGATCTCGGCACATCGGCTGTCAAGCTCGTCGTGCTGGATGGCAAAGGAGTGGTGCGGGGCGAATCGGGCGCCGCCCATCCCACGATATCGATACATGCGGGCCAGGCGGAGCAGGAGCCAGCGGACTGGCTCCGCGGGCTCGGGCAGGCGATCGCCGCCCTGCCTGCCGGTTGCACAGAAAAGATTGGCGCCATCTCGGTCGCCGGCCAGATGCCCACACTCGTCTGCCTCGATGAAACAGGCGCCTGTATCGGCCCGGCCATCACCTGGCAGGATAGCCGCGCCGATCGCATGGCCGCCGAAAGGCTGGAGAACGGCCTGCATGCACGCGTCTATGCCCGCACCGGCATGCCGGTGGACGGACGCTATCTCGCCCCGCAATTCCTCCATCATTTCAAGGATCGCAGCGGCGATGTCCGGCGGATCCTTTCAGCCAAGGACTATATTGTCCATGCGCTGACCGGGCGGGCTGTGACCGATCCTTCGACAGCCGCCGGCTACGGCGTCTTTGCGTTGGAAACGGAGACCTGGGACGCGAGCCTCTGCGCCATCTGGAACTTGCCGATGGCGCTTCTGCCAGAGGTGCTGCCGACGACTGCCGTCGCCGGGACGCTTGTTCCGGCGGTTGCCGAAGCCTTCGGCTTGCGGGCCGGTCTGCCGGTCTATGCCGGCGCGGCGGATTCGGCTGCCGGTGCTTTCGCCATGACGGGACTCAATGCCAACAGCGCCTCGATTGCGATGGGGTCCAGCGCCATCATCTTCGGCGCCACCCCGGCCAGCCACCTCGATTCCAGATCGCGCTATCTCCTCACGCCGCATGTGGTGTCCGGGTGGTATGGACGGGAGATGGATCTGCTGTCGACCGGCATCGGCTTCGCCTGGCTCGGCCGCATCCTTGGCCTTTCCGCCGAGGCCCTTGAGACCGAAGCGCTCGGCAGCCGTGCCGGGGCGAACGGGGTGAGCTGCGCGCCCTATATGACCGGCGGCGGCGAACAGGGCGCGCTGTGGGACACATCGCTGATGGGCGTATTCCATGGATTCAGCGTCGCGACCACGCGCGGCGATCTGGCGCGCGCCTATCTGGAGGGTGTGATCTTCGAGATCCGCCGCTGCCTGGATGTCCTGTCCGAAACCTGGCCGGTGCGCCATGTGATGCTGTCCGGCCGGCTGGCGCGCAATCCGTCGCTGGTACAGATGTTTGCGGACGCGAGCGGCCGCTCGGTGCAGGTCTTCGGCTACGATTCTTCCGCCGCGATCGGTGCGGCTGCGCTGGCCGGCGAGCAGCTCTCCGTCCAGCTGCCTGACAAGACGGTCCTTCGGCCCTCCGATACGGCGACGTTCTACGAGGGCGCCTATGCGCGCTTCCTGTCGCTTTATCCCGTCATCGCCCGTGGAAGCGCGAAGTCGGATTAGCCCCGCATACGAGAAGAGATTGTCATGAAAATCCTGAATTTTACCGGGCGTGCCGCCATGGACGAGGCGGCGGCCGATTATGTCGCGAACCTGCTTGAGGAAAAGCCCGCCGCCGTCATCGCGCTGCCGACCGGTGAAACGCCGCTTGGTCTCTACCGGCAACTGGCGACCCGTCAATCCGAAGGGACCGTGAACCTTCACGCCGCCCGCTTCTTCAATCTCGACGAGTTCGAAGGCAAGGGGATTGCCGATCCGGGCAGCTACGCGGGGTTCCTGATGGCGAACGCGTTCGGTCCGATGGGCGTTGCGCCGGACAAGCTGCGGCTTCTGCAAGGCGACGCGCCGGATGCGGAGGCCGAGTGCCGCGCCTTTGACGCCGCGATCGCGGCAGCCGGCGGTCTCGATCTGGCAATTCTGGGCCTGGGTCGCAACGGTCATGTCGCCTTCAACGAACCGGGCGACGACTGGAGCCTTGAAACCCATCGCGTGCGCCTGACCGAGAGCACGCGCGCGGCGCAGGGAGGCCTCTATGCCGATCCCGGCGACGTGCCGGACCATGGCCTGACCATGGGTGTCGCGACCGTTTTCAAGGCGCGAAAGCTGTTGCTTCTGGTATCGGGCCAAGGCAAGGACGATGCACTGCAGGCCCTGTTATGCGGCAAGCCCGACCCCAACCGCTCCGTCACCGCCCTGGTCGGCCATCCGGATCTGACGGTGTTGCGGGATGTTTCGTCGGTCGGCGCTGGAAACCAGGGTCTGGCAACCCGCGGCAGCGCCACCATCTAGAGGCAGGCGGGCGTCATTCAGTTTGATAAAGAGACCAGTGCGGCTTACAAGTGGGCGATTGCACGCAAGAGGGGCACGCGGATCCTTGACTGAGAAAAAGGCCAGAACAGCACGGGCCGACGGGGCCGAACCGGGAAAGCTGCGCTATCAGGTCGTCTATGATGCCGTGCTGGACCTGATCCGTGAGCGCGGCCTGCAGCCCGGCGACAAGCTGCCCAGTATTTCCGAGCTGGGGGAGCTCTCCGGCGTCAGCATGATCTCGGTCCGCCACGCCCTGGAAAGGCTCGAGCGGGAAGGACGAATTGTGCGCCATCAGGGTGTCGGCACCTTCGTTGCCGAACGGCGGATCATGATGGAACCAAGCCGGCCCGGCGAGTTTCTCCAGACGCTGTCGACCGCCACGCGCCCTGCGGACATGGCCACGAAGCTTGTTCACCTCGCCGTCGGGCTGCCCAGCCAGGGTGTCGCCGATGCGCTGTCGATCCCACAGGGCCAACCAGTCTGGGAAATCGTTCGGCTGAGAAGCTTGCGCGACAAGCCGGCCATTCTGGAACGCGCCATTCTGCCGCTCCACCTCGTGCCGAGCCTCGATCAGGACAGACTTGCCAACGGTGGCTCACTCTACCGCTTTCTCTTCGAAAACCATGGGCTGAACGATGCCCATATCGAGCAGTTCTTCGAAGTTGTGCAACCTTCCCGCACCGAACAGCACCACCTGAATATCGGTGGCGACGAGCTTGTGGTGCGCATTCGCGGCGTGAGCTTCACCGCCAATGATATTGCCTTCGATTGCTGGCAGCAGACCTATCGCGCCTGCGATTTCATCTTCAGCATTTCCGGCGTCGGCGAGCGGCGGTTGATGAAGGCCGAAAACATCTCCCCCTGGTCCGTCACTCCCTTTCCGACGGTCGGGGAAAGCTAGGTCGCCTGCCCAGCAAGTTGTGCTGGAAATCGGACCCTGCCCCGGGTGTGTAGGCGATGGGGAGAGGGGCGCAAGCCGGGGCGCAGGGGGGCGGAGCAGGCGGCGGAGTGATGGGGAGATTGGGGGTGTGAAAGACCGAAAATTTACATTTTCCGTTTTTCAAACAGCAGACCACCAATTCTATGTTGAATACACTGATATTATAATACAATTATATCTAGAATAAATGCTATCTTTGCCAATGGGCGAGGAATGGTTGTGGGATTTTCCAAGCGAGCCGTCACACATTATGTATTTCCTATGATCAATATATTCAAAGAATCTTCAGCCCCTTACATACTTGCACTGTTGGTTTCCCTATTGGGGTGGATGTTCAATACGGCGATTGAGAATGCAAAAAACGTCTGGATCGTGCAGTATGAAATTGTCTACGATGTCAAAAACGACGTACCGATCGCAGAGGTCTATTTTGAAAACAAATCTCTGTTTAAATTACTGAATGTCGGAACATTTGTTATCGAATGCTATGATGAAAAATTTCGTTCTGTGGAGGCTCCGAATTGTTTCACAAAGATTCCAGACATACTGGGGGAAGCCGCCGCGCTTCGCGTAGGCAATGTCTCGTCACCGACCATGCCAGAGAAGGTTGACAACAAGGGTTATAAAGCGAGAGCGCTTATCCCGCCAGGTGGCTCGGTTGCTTACCGATTTGGCCTTGGCGAAGCTAATACCCCCCTCCATGTCTCTTACAATCCGGCGAGCAACACCGCAGACGGTGGGGCGCAAATGCTCTTGACAGACAGTTGGACACTGGAGGGTTTTATATTCTCCAATTATCTGCGCATTATAGGCTTGGGTTTCGCTATCTGTTTCGTCATAATATTTGCTTGGATCACCGCAATGTTACTACTACCGCTTTGCGATCGGTGGAACATTTGCCGTAAAACGCAGGACAAGCAGGTCGACAAGGTTCAAAAGATCGATGTCAGGCTAATAATAATCCCGGATGATGATCATGAGGCGACTGGTGAGCAAGCTCAATAGCGTGATGCTAGTCCCAATCCTGATTGGGCTCTCAGGCATCGTGTTCCTAACTGCAGCAAGAGCAGATGTGATCGTAATTGTCACGAAATCCGTTCGAGGGGTACCAATTAACGCGCTTGTCGAGAAAAGTCGGGATGAGACGAATTGGACTCCCGCCGAAGGGCAATGGATTGCTGCGGGGCGGTTCCAGACTGAAGTGGAGTCCTGCGGTAATTCAATAAGGTACCGAGCCAGAGACGATTCCGGAATGTACGTGCGTTCGAATATTGGGTCGAAAATCTGCTCTGCGCCTGAAGTTGTATTTAACGACTTCGAACCCGTGTTCGTCGCCCTTTGGGAACCTGGGAGCAAATTCTCAAACTCACAATACTGGAACGCCGCTTTCGGCAACAACCCTGGCCTCATGGCGAAGAGTGAGGAAACGGCAACGCTTTTTTCGAATGCGATTGCGAGGGGTGACTATGGAAGTGTGGCTCTCGTGTCCACAGAACTATCCGCTCAACTGCGCAAAGCTGGAAATCCCGACGCGGCAAAATTCTGGGGGGCTCTTGCGATTGATGCCACCACGCGCGGCGCCATGAAATCGTTGGGTTTGGAGCCAGGCGCAATCGATTCCTTCGTTCTAAATGAGAACGGCGATCCAATTATGTCTCCCGAAGCAAGGGAAACAATTGCTATTTACCAACAGCAAGTATTCGGTGCCGATGGTATCGCGCCAGCCACGGGAAAAGCCAATTGGGCAACCATCAGAAGCTTGGATGGCGGCAAAGAGACGAACGCGACTGAATGGAAGTTCTCGGCAGAAGCGTTGCAAGATTTTACGGCACCGGTTGAGATATTCAACTAGCGGCAAATTAGGCGCTGTGAACTCCGTGCTGCCATTCGCCGCAATCAGCGGCAGCAAACACCTCAACCACTAACAGTGGCCTACCCCCTCACCGCGCGCCGAAACGCCCTTATCCGAAGCTCGGCGGCTTCAGCCCGTGCGCGCGCATGGCGGCGATGACGGTGTTGGCCATCAGCATGGCGATGGTCATGGGGCCGACGCCGCCGGGGACCGGGGTGATGGTGGCCGCCACTTCGGCGCATTCGTCGAAGGCCACGTCGCCGACGAGGCGGGTCTTGCCCTCGCCCCGCTCGGGCGCGTCGATGCGGTTGATGCCGACGTCGATCACCGTGGCGCCGGGCTTGACCCAGGAGGCCTTGACCATCTGCGGGCGGCCGACGGCGGCGACCAGGATATCGGCGTTGCGGCAGACGCCGGCCAGGTCCTTCGTGCGCGAGTGCGCGGTGGTGACGGTGGCGTTGGCGGCGAGCAGCAGCGCCGACATCGGCTTGCCGAACAGGTTGGAGCGGCCGATGACGACGGCGTTGAGGCCGGAGAGATCCGGGCCGTGGGTCTGGCGCACGAACAGCATGGCGCCGGCGGGCGTGCAGGAGATCAGACCGCCGTCGAGGTCGCCCGTCATCAGCTTGCCGGCATTGACCACATGCAGGCCGTCGACATCCTTGTCGGGCCGGATCGACTGGATCACCGCGTCGGAATCCAGATGGGTGGGCAGCGGCAGTTGCACCAGGATGCCGTGGATCTCGGGGTCGGCGTTGAGGCTGGCCACCAGCGCCTCGAGCTCTTGCTGCGAGGTGTCCTCGGGCAGCGTGTGCTGCACCGACTTGAAGCCGCACTGCTTGGCCATGCGGCTCTTGGAGGAGACATAGACATGGGAGGCCGGATCGTCGCCGACGATCACCACGGCCAGGCCCGGACGGGCGCCGGTCTCAGCTTCAAGCGCGGCGCTGGCCCTGGTGACCTGTTCGATGACGTCCGCCGAGACGGCCTTGCCGTCGATGATCCTGGCCATGTCCGATCCTTCCCGATCCTGGTCTCAAGCGCCGCCCATCCGCCCGGCTGGGCGTGGAACGCCGGCGCGCCCTGCGTGTGCGCAGGACGGGAGCTACTCCCCCTCCCCGCCGGAGGCAAGCGCTTGTGCGCCTCCCTGCCCGCGGGACACTACGAAGCCCATGCCTGCGCCGATGGCCTCTTTGCGTCCTCTGATGTCAAAAACGGAGCCGGAGGCTTCAGCCGTGGCGGCGCGCGGCGCCGTAGACGTCGATCCGGGACCTGAGCGCCTCCATGTCGCGGCGGATGCGGTCGACCGCGTCGGCGTTGTGCGGGCGGGGCGCGGGCTGGGCCGGTTCAGGCGCCGGGGCCGCGGCATAGGCAGCCGGGCTGTGCGGGGCCGGCGCCGCGGGCTGCCAG
>NZ_JRJG01000053.1 GCF_000759435.1 Hoeflea sp. BAL378 | reverse complement strand
CGGCGAGCGTGGTGCCGACAAGGAAGCCGAGGGCGGCCTCATCGGCCGGCAGCAGGGCCGCGAGCAGCAGCCCGAGCGCCAGCAGACCGCCGCCCGCGGAGCACAGCCACGCCGTCTTGATGCGGTCGGCGAGCCGGCCCGCGACCGGCGCGACGACGATCGTCGCCAGCGGCCACGCCATCATGTAGAGCCCGGTCCGCGCCGGCGTCATGCCCATCGTGTGCTGCAGGTAGAACGGCAGCGCGACATAGGCAAGCATCTGGCCGGTGAAGCAGGCGACCGAGGCGATGACGGCGATCCGGAACCCCGGCTCGGCCAGCAGGTCGGTGGGGACGATCGGCGACCGGGCGTCGCGTTCGAGCCGCAGCAGCAGAACCAGGCACAGGATCGACGCCGCAATCAGCGTCGCGCCGGTCAGCGGCGCGCTGGTGATCAGTTCCGCGCCGGCGAAGAACAGGATGAACATCGCCGTGTTGGCGAGCAGCGCCCGCAGGTTGAGCGGCCGCCTGACCCCGTCGAGATTGCCCAGGATTCCGCCGCAGACGAGCACCAGCGCGCCGAGCGGCAGGTTGACCGCGAACAGCCAGGGCCAATCCGCCACGGACAGGATGGCGCCCGCCACCGCAGGTCCGGCCGCCGACGAGATCGCGATCGTCATGGCGTTGAAGCCGATGAAGGTTCCGAGCATCCGCTGCGGCACGGCAAAGCGCAGGTTCATCGCCGCCAGCGCCATGATCGCGCCGCCGCCCAGGCCTTGCGCGAACCGCGCCGCCACCAGCATGGGCAGGCTCTGCGAGAGCGCGCAGGCGGCCGAGGCCACGACGAACAGCGCGACGCCGATCAGGAAGACGCGCCGCGGCCCGTAGATCTCGCCCAGCGCGCCGCAGGGCAGAAGCGCCACCAGCACGGCGAGCTGATAGCTCGAGACCACCCACACCGTGTCGCTGGGGTGGGCCCCAAGCGAGGCGGCGATGGAAGGCAGCGCGACATTGGCGATGGCGCCGTCGAGCACGACGAGCACGAGCGACAGGAGCAGCACTGCGACGGCCAGGTGGCGGCGCGGCGCAGGCAGGCCGTCATCGGCGGCATCAAGGGAGGAGGTCTGGGACATGGCGGATCACTTCGTAGGGTGTGTGTCCGAGGGATATCCCCGCCAAAAGATTTGCGCCAGACGCAACAGAGGAAACATAGCGTTGCGTCTGACGCCATAACTTCCTAGTGTGGGCCATGCCTGATCTGGACCTCAACCTGCTGGTGGCGCTCGACGCCCTGCTCCGCGAACGCAGCGTGTCCGGCGCCGCCCGCAAGCTCGGCCTCAGCACATCGGCGATGAGCCGGACGCTGTCGCGGCTGCGCACCGCGCTCGGCGATCCGATCCTGGTGCCGGCGGGCCGCGCCATGGTCGCCACGCCCCATGCCGAGGCCATCGCCGCGGAGGTCGAGTCGCTGACCGCGGCGGTGCAGACCGTGCTGAGCCCCTCGCCGGCGATCGAGATCCGCGACCTCAGGCGCGATTTCACCATCCGCGCCAATGATTCCTTCGTGCTGCTCTACGCCGCCCGGCTCAGCGCCACCGTGACCGAGGCCGCCCCCGGCGTGCGGCTGCGCTTCGCCCCCAAGCCGGACAAGGACATCGCGCCGCTCAGGGACGCCACCGTCGATCTCGACATCGGCGTGGTGTCGGGCGCCGGCGCGGAGCTGCGCGGCCAGACCCTATTCGAGGACAGCTTCGTGGGCGTCGCCAGGACCGGCCACCCGCTTCTCGCGGACGGCCCCGTCACTGCCGAGCGGTACGCCGCCTGCGGCCATGTGGTCGGCTCGCGCCGGGGGAAGTTCACCGGGCCGGTGGACGAGGCGCTCGCCGCCCTCGGGCTCACGCGCAAGGTGCATCTGGTGGTGCCGAGCTATCCGGCCGTCATCGCCGTCGCCGCCGCGTCCGATCTCGTTGGAATGGTGCCGCGATCGTGCTGCCAGCCCGGCGCAACGGGCGGGACCTCGTTGTTCGCGCTGCCGGTCGCCACGCCGCGCTTCGTCATCACCCAGACCTGGCATCCGCGCATGGACGCCGACCCGGTGCACCGCTGGCTTCGGGCGCTGATCTTCGAGGAGCTCCGGGCCTGGTCTCCGCACTAGCGAGGAGACCGGACAGCGCCCTCCGGAGGGCCGTTTTCACCCGGCCTTGGTCGCCAGCTCCGCAAGCTGCGTCATCACCACGGCGGCCCCGGTCAGGCGCTTTTCGGGCGTCGGCAGGTCGCGGATGAAGACCACGCTCTGGTCGGGACGGATCTTGGCCATCTGGCCCTGCTTGGAGATGTAGCCCACCAGCGCCGCGGGGTTGGCGAATTCCTTGTTGCGGAACTGCACCACCACGCCCTTGGGGCCGGCGTCGAGCTTCTCGACATTGGCCTTGCGGCAGAGCGCCTTGATGAAGACGATCTTCAAGAGATGCTGCACCTCGATCGGCAGCGGCCCGAAACGGTCGATCATCTCGGCGCCGAAGCCGTCGATGTCGCTGACCTCGGTGATGTCGCCGAGCCGCCGGTAGAGACCGAGCCGCAAATGCAGGTCCGGCACGTAATCCTCGGGGATCATCACCGGCGTGCCGACGGTGATCTGCGGCGACCAGCCGGTGTCGACGATCTCGTCCTCGCCGCGCACCTCGGCCACGGCTTCCTCGAGCATGTGCTGGTAGAGCTCGAAGCCCACTTCCTTGATGTGGCCCGACTGCTCCTCGCCCAACAGATTGCCGGCGCCGCGGATGTCGAGGTCGTGGCTCGCGAGCTGGAAACCGGCGCCGAGCGTGTCGAGCGACTGCAGCACCTTGAGCCGCTTGTCGGCGGTGGCCGTCAGCGTCTTGTTGACCGGCAGCGTGAACAGCGCGAAGGCGCGGACCTTGGAGCGGCCGACACGACCGCGCAACTGGTAGAGCTGGGCCAGGCCGAACATGTCGGCGCGATGGACGATCAGCGTGTTGGCGGTCGGCACGTCGAGGCCGGATTCGACGATCGTCGTCGACAGCAGAACGTCGTACTGGCCGTCATAGAAGGCGTTCATGATGTCGTCGAGCTCGCCGGCAGCCATCTGGCCGTGCGCCACCGCAAACTTCAGTTCAGGGACATCGGACCGCAGGAAGGCTGCGACATCCTCGAGATCGGAAAGGCGCGGACAGACATAGAAGCTCTGGCCGCCGCGGTAGTGCTCGCGCATCAGCGTCTCGCGGATCGTGACCGGATCGAACGGCGAGATGAAGGTGCGGACCGCCATGCGGTCGACCGGCGGCGTGGTGATCAGCGAGAGTTCGCGCACTCCGGTCATCGCCAGTTGCAGCGTGCGCGGGATCGGCGTCGCCGAGAGCGTCAGCACATGCACGTCGGACTTCAGCTCCTTGAGCCGCTCCTTGTGCTTGACTCCGAAATGCTGCTCCTCGTCGATGATCAGCAGGCCCAGATTGGCGAAATTGATCGACGAGCCGAGCAGCGCATGGGTGCCGACGACGATGTCGGTCTTCCCCGATTGCAGCTCGGCCTTGGTGAGCGCCAGTTCCTTGGCGCCGACCAGGCGAGAGGCCTGGGCGATGCGCACAGGATAGCCGCGCAGCCGCTCGGTGAAGGTCTTGAAATGCTGGCGCGCCAGCAGCGTGGTCGGCACCACGACGGCCACCTGCACACCGTTCATGGCGGCGATGAAGGCCGCGCGCAGCGCCACCTCGGTCTTGCCGAAGCCGACATCACCGCAGATCAGCCGGTCCATCGGCTGGCCCGCCGCCAGGTCCTCGCGCACCTTCTCGATCGCCGCCATCTGGTCTTCGGTCTCGTCATAGGGGAAGCGGGCCGAGAACTCGTCATAGAGCCCCTCGGGGGCTGCGAGCACGTCGGCCTTGCGCATGTGCCGCTCGGCGGCGATGCGGATCAGGCCCTCGGCCATGTCGAGCAGCCGCTTCTTGAGCTTGGCCTTGCGCGACTGCCAGGCCACGCCGCCGAGCTTGTCGAGCTGCACCTCGGCGCTGTCGGAGCCGTAGCGGGTGAGCAGCTCGATGTTCTCGACCGGCAGGAACAGCTTGGCGTCGCCGGCGTAATGCAGCTCCAGGCAGGCATGCGGCGCGCCCGCCGCCTCAATGGTGCGCAGGCCGATGAACTGGCCGATGCCGTGTTCGGCGTGGACGACGTAGCTGCCTTCGTCGAGGCCGGAGACCTCGGAGATATAGTCGGCGCCGCGGCGCTTGCGCTTGGCGCGGCGCACCAGCCGGTCGCCCAGCACGTCCTGCTCGCCGATGACGACGAGATCGCCGATCTCGAAGCCGCCCTCGATGGCGAGCACCGCGGCGGCCGCCTCGCCCGGCTTGAGCCTGTCGAGATCGGCATGGCGGGCGATCCGCACCACCCGCTTGAGCCCGTGCTCCTCGGTCACCTGCAGCAGGCGGTCGAGCGAGCCTTCGGTCCAGGCGGTGATCAGCACCTTGCGCCCCTCGGCGCGCCTGGCGCCGACATGGGCGACCAGCTTTTCGAACAGGTTGACGCGCGCGGCGTCGGTCGACTTGTCGGCTTCCGCCTCCGCCGCCCAGCGCGGCCCGGTGCGGGTCTCGAGATCGATCACCCGGCGCGCGGCGGTCTCGGGCTCGTGGAACGGCGTGAGCCGGATGGCGTTCCAGGCCTCGAAGCCGGCCATCAGCTCCTGGGTGTCGAGATAGAGCAGGTCCGGCTCGATCGCCTTGTAGGGCGCGGCGTGGACGCTCTTGGCCTTCTCGATCGACAGGGCCGCGGCGCGCGCCTCGTAATGGTCCTCGATCTGCGCCCGGCGCTCGCTCGCGGCTTCCGCCAGCATGTGGTCGCCCGCGAGGCGGAAGCCCGCGAGATAATCGAACACCGTCTCCATGCGGTCATGGAACAGGGGCAGCCAGTGCTCCATGCCGGGATAGCGGCGGCCTTCGCTGATGGCGACATAGAGCGCGTCGTCGCGGGTCGCGGCCCCGAAGCGGGCGAGATAATTGGTGCGGAAGCGGCTGATGGTCTCGGCGTCGAGCGTCACCTCGCTCATCGCGTTGAGCGCCAGCTCCTTGGCCCGCGAGGTGGTGCGCTGCGAGGCGGGATCGAAATGGCGCACGCTTTCGAGCGTGTCGCCGAAGAAATCGAGCCGCACCGGCTCCTCGTCGCCGGGCACGAAGACATCGAGAATGCCGCCGCGCACCGCGTATTCGCCCACCTCGCGCACGGTGTCGACACGCTCGAAGCCGTTGCGCGAGAGCTGCGCCGCCAGATCCTCCATCTTCAGCCGGTTGCCAGCGCGGGCTGAAAAGCCCAGGCCCGAGACCACCGATTTGGGCGGCACGCGCTGCAGCATGGCGTTGACGGTGATGATGACGATGGCCGGGTGCGGCGTGTCCGAAAACCGCGCCAGCGCCGACAGCGCCGCAAGCCGCCGGGCCGAGATGTCGGCGCCCGGCGAGACGCGGTCATAGGGAAGGCAGTCCCAGCCCGGCAGGGTCAGCACCGGGATCTCGGGCGCGAAAAAGGCGAGGTTCTGCTCGAGATCGGACATGCGCTGGCCGTCGGAGATGACATAGGCCAGCGGTCCGGCCGCCGCGAGCTCGGCCAGCGCCAGCGCCTCCATGCCCTGGGGCACGCCCGACAGCGTGACCGGGATCTTCGCGCCTGCAACCTGTGCGGCCGGGAGGACGGGCTTCATGATCCGGACGCCTGCCCTTCCGGCCCGGCCGGCGGTTCGAAATCCGGCACATAGCCGCGCATCCGCTCGAACATCGCCGTGCGGAAGCGCTCGGGAATCGCCACCTCGCCGGTCACCCAGCGGAAGATGTCGGCGTCTTCCTCGGCCATCAGCAGTTCCAGCTCGTCAAGTTCGGCATCGCTGAGCGTGGCGATCTCGGCATCGGCGAAACCGCCGATCACCAGGTCCATCTCGCGGATGCCGCGGCGCCAGGCCCGCACCAGAATGCGGCGGCGGCGCGGATCAAGGTCGGCGCTTGAACGTGTCGTTCCGGTCATGATCTGCCTTTTTCGGTTGGAGGGTTTCCTTATCCTGTCGCCGCCCGGTTGTCAGCCTTGCCTTTCACCCAAATTTGCAGTTCATCTGGGCCATGCGTCCGCTCGAGCTCGACCCCCTGTTCAAATCCGTGGAAAGCCTGCCCGGAATCGGCCCGAAGCTCGCCGAGGCGCTGGCCCGCGTCACCGGCCGGGAGAGCCCGGAGGACACCCGCGCGCTCGACCTCGTGCTGCTGCCGCCGCACGGGCTGATCGACCGCTCCCGGAAGTCCGAGATCGCCACGTCGCCGGAAGGCGTCATCGCCACGCTCAAGGTCCGCGTCGACCGCCACCAGCCCTCGCCGCCGGGTCGCCGGTCGGCGCCCTACCGGGTCTATGTGCATGACGAGACAGGCGAAATGGCGCTCACCTTCTTCCATTCCAAGCAGGCGTGGCTGGAAAAGCTGCTGCCGGTGGGCGAGACATTCCTGATCAGCGGCAAGGTCGAATGGTTCAACGGCCGGCCGTCGATGGTGCATCCCGACCATGTGGTGCGTGAGGCCGAGGCCGACAGCTTTCCGCTGATCGAGCCGGTCTATCCGCTGACGGCCGGCCTCTCGCCCAAGATCCTCAGGCGCTCGATCGAGTCGGCGCTCGACCTCCTGCCGGAGCTGCCGGAATGGGCCGATCCGCATCTGGTGGCGAAAAACGGCTTTCCCGAATTTTCCGAAGCGGTCCGCAGCCTGCATCATCCCGAGAGCGCCCGTGACGTCGATCCCATGGCCCCGGCGCGGCGCAGGCTCGCCTATGACGAATTGCTGGCCGGGCAATTGTCGCTGGCTCTGGTGCGCCAGACGCTGCGCAGGCTGCCGGGCACCCCCGTGCTCGCCGAAGGAAAGCTGCGCGCGGCGATCCTCGCCGCGCTGCCGTTCTCGCTGACCGGGAGCCAGGAGGTCGCCATCGGCGAGATCCTTGCCGACATGGCGGGAACCGACCGGATGCTCAGGCTGCTGCAGGGCGATGTCGGCTCCGGCAAGACCGCCGTCGCCATGCTCGCCATGGCCGACGCGGTTGAGGCCGGCGGCCAGGCGGTGCTGATGGCGCCCACGGAAATCCTCGCCCGCCAGCATTACGCCACCATCGAGAAGATGGCCGAAGCGGCAGGCATCGAGGTCGTGGTGCTGACCTCGCGCGCCAAGGGCCGCGAGCGCGCGGATCTGCTCGACAGGATCGCCTCGGGCGCGGCGCAGATCGTCATCGGCACGCATGCGCTGTTCCAGGAGTCCGTCGTCTATTCCAATCTCACGTTGGCGGTGGTCGACGAGCAGCACCGCTTCGGCGTGCACCAGCGCCTGAGGCTGACCGCCAAGGGCACGGCGCCGCACATGCTGGTGATGACCGCCACGCCGATCCCGCGCACGCTGGTGCTGGCGGCATTCGGCGACATGGATGTCTCCAAGCTCACGGAAAAACCCGCCGGACGGCAGCCGATCGCCACCGTCACCATCCCCGACGAGCGGCTCGGCGACATCGTCGCGCGGCTCAAGACCGCCGTGCTCGACGGCAAAAAGGCCTACTGGATCTGCCCGCTGGTCGAAGATTCCGACGAAAGCGAGCTGATGAGCGTGGAAAGCCGGCACGCGAGCCTCGCCAAGGCGCTCGGTCCCGACCTCGCCCCGCTGGTCGCGCTCGTCCACGGCCGCATGACGTCGGAGGAAAAGGACCAGGCGATGAGCGCCTTCAAGGCCGGCCGGACACGGCTGCTGGTCGCCACCACCGTGATCGAGGTCGGCGTCGACGTGCCCGACGCCACCATCATGGTGATCGAGCATGCCGAGCGCTTCGGGCTTGCGCAACTGCACCAGTTGCGCGGCCGGGTGGGGCGCGGCGACGGCGCCTCGAGCTGCATCCTGCTCTATCACGGGCCGCTGGGCGAGACGGCGGAGGCGCGGCTCAAGGTGCTGCGCGAGACCGAGGACGGCTTCCGCATCGCCGAGGAAGACCTGAAGCTGCGCGGCGAAGGCGAAGTGCTGGGCACCCGGCAATCGGGCCTGCCGGGCTTTAGGCTCGCCGACCTCTCCGTCCACGGCGATCTCCTGGAGATCGCCCGCAGCGACGCGCGCAACGTGCTCGAGAGCGATCCTGCCCTCTCGGGCTCGCGCGGGGCGGCTCTGCGCATGCTGCTCTACCTGATGCGGCGCGACGAGGCGATCCGCTTCCTGCGCGCCGGGTGACGGGTTCAGACTGCGGTGGGCCTGGACTTGGGCTTGCCCTGAACCGGTAGCGTCCTGGGAAACTCCGGCGACACCAGGCCCGCGGAAATCACCATCTTGGCCGCCTCCTCGACGCTCATGTCCAGAAACATGATGTCCTTGCGCGGCACGAACAGCAGAAAGCCCGATGTCGGATTGGGCGTGGTGGGCAGGAAGACCGAGATCGGATCGTCGTCGGGCAGCCGGTGGTTGACCTCGCCCTTGGTCTCCGTGGCGATGAAGACGATCGACCACAGGCCCTTGCGCGGGTACTCGATCAGCCCGGCCTGCTTGAAGGAGCCGCCCTTCTCCGCCAGCACCGTCTGGAAGATCTGCTTGAGACCCTTGTAGAGATTGCGCACCAGCGGCATCCGGTCGAGCAGCGACTCGCCGAAGGCGACGATCGAGCGGCCGACCAGGTTGGCGGTGAGGAAGCCGATCAGCGTGATCAGGAACAGCGCCGTCACCAGGCCGAAGCCGGGCACGGCGAAGGGAAGGTAATGGTCGGGATTGTAGGCGGCTGGGATATAGGGTTTGACCCAGCCGTCGACCCAGCCGATGAAGGTCCACGTCAGATAGGCGGTGATGAAGACCGGCGCGACGATGATCAGCCCGGTCAGGAAATAGTTCCTCAGCCGCACACCGGCGCCCGGCCGTTTCTGCTTTTCGCTCATCTTAGGACCTGTCCCTGGATCGCCCGCGCGCAATGATGCGCCGCAACACTATAATAATGGTGCCGCCGGCCCGCCAAGACAAGGCCCGGCGGGACGCGGGTCGACTTCGGAACCGGGACTATTCGACCGTCACCGATTTCGCCAGATTGCGCGGCTGATCGACATCGGTGCCCATGAACACCGCCGTGTGGTAGGCGATGAGCTGCACCGGCAGGGCGAAGAGAATGGGCGCGACGATCTCGTCGAGCACCGGCAGGACGATGGTCGCCATGGTCTCGAGCGTGGTGGCGGCGGCGCCCTTCTCGTCGGTCACCAGGATGATCTGGCCGCCGCGCGCGGCCACTTCCTGCATGTTCGAGACGGTCTTTTCGAAATGCCGGTCATGCGGCGCGATGACGATCACCGGCATGGTCTCGTCGATCAGCGCGATCGGGCCATGCTTGAGTTCGCCCGCGGCATAGCCTTCGGCATGGATATAGGAGATTTCCTTGAGCTTGAGCGCGCCCTCGAGCGCCAGCGGGAAGCTGGTTCCGCGGCCGAGATAGAGCACGTCCTTGAAGCGGGCGAGCTCCCGCGACAGGGTTTCGATCTGCGGCTGGATCGCCGCCAGGATCTCGTTGAACAGCCGGGGCACCTCGACGAGAGCCTGGACGCACCTGCGTTCATCCTCGTCCGACAGGGTGCCGCGCGCCCGGCCGGCGATCAGCGCCAGCGCCGCCAGCACCGAAAGCTGGCAGGTAAAGGCCTTGGTCGAAGCCACGCCGATTTCCGGGCCGGCGAGCGTCGGGAACACCGCGTCCGATTCGCGGGCGATGGTGGATTCGCGCACATTGACCACCGCGCCGATGGTGAGCCCGTTGTCGCGGCAATAACGCAGCGAGGCGAGCGTGTCGGCGGTTTCGCCGGACTGGGAGATGAACAGCGCCGCCATCCGCCCCGCAAGCGGAATCTCCCGGTAGCGGAATTCGGACGCCACGTCGATTTCCACCGGCAGGCGCGCGAAGCGCTCGAACCAGTATTTGCCGATCAGGCCCGCATAAAAGGCGGTGCCGCAGGCCGACATCGCCAGCCGGTCGAGATTGGCGAAATCGATCTGGGCCGAATCGAACTTGACGCGGCCTTCGGCGAAATCGATGTAGTGGCTGAGCGTGTGCGACACGACCTCCGACTGTTCATAGATCTCCTTCTCCATGAAATGCCGGTGATTGCCCTTGTCGACCACATAGGCCGCACCTTGCGAAATCTGGCTCTTGCGCTCGACCCTCTGCCCCGAATGATCATAGATCTCATGGTGATCATGGGTGATCACCACCCAGTCGCCATCCTCGAGATAGGTGATCTCGTCGGTGAAGGGGGCCAGCGCGATGGCGTCCGAGCCCAGGAACATCTCGCCCTGGCCGTGGCCGACGGCGAGCGGCGGGCCGGAGCGGGCGCCCAGGATCATGTCCGGCTGGTCGTCGAACAGCACCGCCAGCGCATAAGCGCCCTCGAGCCGGGACAGGGTCTGCTGCATCGCCTCGCGCGGCGCCATGCCCTGTTTGCGGCAGGCCGCGAGCAGTTGCGCCACCACCTCGGTGTCGGTCTGGCTGTGGAACACCGCCCCGTCGGCGATCAGCGCCGTGCGCAGCGGCGCGAAATTCTCGATGATGCCGTTGTGGACCACGGCGACGCCGTCGCAGAAATGCGGATGCGCATTGGCCTCGGTCGGCGCGCCATGGGTGGCCCAGCGGGTGTGGCCGATGCCGACATGGCCGGCCAGCGGCTCTTCGCCCAGCCTGCGGTCGAGATTGGCGAGCTTGCCCTCCGCCCGGCGGCGGTCGAGCTTGCCGTCCCTGACGGTGGCGACGCCGGCTGAATCATAGCCGCGATATTCCAGCCGCTTGAGCGCGTCGACCAGAAGCGGCGCGACCTCGCGATTGCCGACAATCCCCACTATTCCGCACATGCACTTCTCCCCGATCTGATGGTTGCAAAGCTCTTATCGACCAGCACGGGTTTAGACCAGTGCCGTAAAGCTTTGGAGCCACTCAATTTTCATGACACGACGTAACCGGCGTCAGCCTTGCTGTCCGGATGACGGGTTTTTCTTCAGCGCCTTGATGGCGGCGAGCTTTTCCCTGAGCCGTTCGGCGCGGCCCGGTTTCGTCTCCTGCCGGGCCCGCGCAAGCGCCAGCGCGTCGTCCGGGACATCGGTGGTGATGACGCTTCCCGAGCCGACAAAGGCGCCGTCGCCGATCCTGACGGGCGCCACCAGCGACGAATTGGAGCCGATGAAGGCCCCTGCCCCGATCTCGGTCACATGCTTGTTCACCCCGTCATAATTGCAGGTGATGGTGCCCGCGCCGATATTGGCGCCGGCGCCGATGATGGCGTCGCCGATATAGCTGAGATGATTGACCTTGGCGCCGGCGCCGATCCTGGCCTTCTTGGTCTCGCAGAAATTGCCGACCTTGGCCTTTTCGCCCAGTTCCGTGCCCGGGCGCAGCCGCGCGAACGGCCCGATCATCGCGCCCGCGCCGATCTCGGCCCCCTCGATATGGCTGAAGGCGTGGATGACCGCGCAGGCGCCGACGCGCACGCCCGGGCCGAACCAGACATTGGGCTCGATCACCACGTCATTGCCGAGCTCGGTGTCGAACGAGAGAAAGACGCTTCCCGGATCGATCATGCTGACGCCCGAGAGCATCGCCGCGTGGCGCGCGCGCGCCTGCCAGACGGCCTCGATCTCGGCCAGTTCGGCGCGGGTGTTGCAGCCCATCATGTCTTCCTCGGGGGCCTCGATGGCGACGCATCTGAGGCCGCGGGCGCGGGCGATCTCGACGATATCGGTGAGGTAGTACTCGCCCTTGGCGTTGGCGTTGCCGATGGCCTCGAGCAGGCTCACGGCCTCGCTCCCCGAGAAGGTGATCACGCCGCCGTTGCAGAAATCGATGGCGAGCTCTTCGTCGCTGGCTTCCTTGTGCTCGCGGATGGCGACCAGTTCGCCGTCGCGCTCGATCAACCTCCCATAGCCGGTGGGGTCCTTGGCGCGAAAGCCGAGCACCACGACATCTGCCCCGCCCGCGCGTTTGGCGGTGGCGGCGGCCAGGCTTTCGGGACTGATCAGCGGCGCATCGCCATAGAGCACGACGATGTCGTCATAGCCTTCGGCGATGACGTCGCGCGCCATCAGCACGGCGTGGCCGGTGCCCTTGCGTTCGGTCTGCTCCACCGGCGTGACCGGAACCTCGATGCCGATGCCCGCGGCGGCGGTGACGCTGCCGGCGTCGCGGCCGACCACCAGCGCCACCTTGCCCACGCCGGCGCTCGCGGCGGCGCGCGTCACATGGGCGATCAGGGGCAGATTGCCGACCGTGTGCAGCACCTTGGATTTCGACGATTTCATTCGTGTCGCATCGCCCGCCGCTAGCACGACAGCCAGACATGTCCGCGCCATTCCATCACCTCTTTGTCGAATCGCTTGTTTACACGTGCCGGAGCCTATAGCACCGGACGCGCCATTTATCTCTTTCAGGCAGCCCTTGACAAGGTTTGGACACAGCATGACTCCCGCCGCCTCGCCCGCCCAAACCGCCCCGTTCGCGCGCTTCATGCCCCTTGCGGTGATGCTGCTCACGCCGCTGTTCTTCTCGTCCAACCTGATCTTCGGGCGTTCCACCATTCCCGAGGTGGCGCCGTTCACGCTCGCCTTCCTGCGCTGGGCGTCCGCCGCGCTCGTGCTGTCGCCGTTCCTGTGGAGGGCGCGGATCCGGGCGCGGACCTATGTCGCCGCCCATCCGCTGCACTGGCTGACGCTCGGATTGCTGGGCATGGGGATCTGCGGCGCGGGCGTCTATTACGCCCTGCAGTTCACGACGGCCACCAACGGCACGCTGATCTACACCACCTCGCCGCTGATGATCATCCTGCTCGAGCGGCTGTTCTTCGGCCGCAGCACCAGCCCGCGCGAGATCGCCGGCATTCTGCTGGGCTTTCTCGGCGTGGCGATCATCGTGCTCGAGGGCGACCCGGGCAGCCTGTTGCGCACCTCGTTCAATCTCGGCGACCTGATGTTCATCGGCGCGGCGCTGGCCTGGGCGGGCTATTCGGTGCTGCTCAAGGGGCCGCGCACGGCGGGTCTGCCGGTGTCGGCCCTGTTCGCCCTCATCGCCCTGTCCGGCGCGCTGCTGCTCGCGCCGTTCGCGCTGTGGGAGTTTCTCGCCGGCGCGCGCATGCCGGTTACCCTGACCGCCTGGGGCGGCATTGCCGGCATCGTCGTGTTCTCGTCGCTGCTGGCGTTTTCGGGCTACCAGTACGGGGTGGCGCGGCTCGGCGCCTCGACGGCGAGCGTGTTCATGTATCTGCTGCCGCCCTATGGCGTCGGCCTCGCCGTCCTGGTGCTGGGCGAGCCGTTCGAGACCCACCACGCCGTGGGCATCCTCACGGTGCTGTCGGGCCTGGTGCTGGCGACCGCGCCGAGGCGGAAGCCCTGAGGCGCCGCGGCCAGGGTCAGCCGATCATGCCCAGCGCCGGGAAGGTCTCGAGCAGCCAGTAGGCCATCGTCGCCATGCCACCGGTCAGGAACAGGATGCCGGTCAGCACCAGGAGCGCCCCGGTGATCTTCTCCACCGTTCCCAGGTGCTGGCGGAAGCGCTGGGCGAAGCGCATGAAGCGCTCGGAAAACAGCGCCGCGATCCAGAACGGCACGGCAAGGCCCAGCGAATAGGCCGCGAGCAGGGCCGCGCCCGAGCCCACCGTCTCGCGCGCCGCGGCGACGCCCAGTACCGCGCCCAGAACCGGGCCGATGCAGGGCGTCCAGCCGAAGGCGAAGGCGAGCCCCATCAGATAGGCTCCCGACAGGGTCGCCGGCTTGCCGCCGCCGGCAAAGCGGGCCTCGCGCGCCAGCAGCCCGATCCTGAACAGGTCGAGGAAATGCAGGCCCATGAGGATGATCACCACGCCGCCGACCTTGGCCAGCAGATCCATATGCTGGCGCAGCGCGGCGCCGATGCTCGACGCGCCGGCGCCGAGCGCCACGAACACGGTGGCGAAGCCCAAGGTGAAGAACAGCGAGGCCAGCACCACCGCCCGACGGGTCTCCGACGCCCGGGCCGCGGCGCCCGAGCCGCGGAAATCCTCCACCGACACGCCCGCCATGTAGCACAGATAGGGTGGCACCAGCGGCAGCACGCAGGGCGACAGGAACGACAGCGCGCCGGCGAGCAGAACGGTGAGAAGCGGAATGTCGGCGATGGTCACGAAACCAGAACCCTTCGTGGCATGTGTGTCGCTCGGTCCGGCCTGGGCGGCCTTGAGTGGTCCGCGCCCCTTCTAATGCGCCCGGCGTCCATATGCCAGTCACGTTTTGGACAGGCTTGCGTGATGCCGCGGGCGCATTGCCGCACCCGGTCCGGCGCCCGGCCTGTCGCGACGAACGGCGCAGGGAAGCCGGCGATCCGTCGGCGGAGACCTCAAGCCCGCGCCTTGCGTGTCGCCTGCAGGCGGACCTGCCCGGGGGCCGTTCGCGCGGGCTTGCCGGACAGGCACGCGGAGGTGCGGGACCCGGCCCGGCTTCGCGGCTGCCTGCGGGTCCGCCAGGATCGGGAATTTTCTCTCCCGGGCGCGGAGTTTTGCGGTTGACCATGTGCGGCTGCCTGCCTATGTTCCGCGCCACTCACGGCCCTTGGCGCACCCGCGCCGCAAGGGGCCTGGGAGCGCGTAGCTCAGCCGGTAGAGCAACTGACTTTTAATCAGTAGGTCCGGGGTTCGAACCCCCGCGCGCTCACCAATGTGAAACCGTCGATTCCGAAGCAAGTTTCCGAATTTCCCCGCATGGCTGCCAGGATCTGGCGAGCCCTTCGGCGGACCGGCGTCCGCGCCGCCCTGGTCGCTGCTCAACCCGGCTTGCGCTCGATGGTTCCGGCCAATTCCGTGGCGCCGGCAAGCGTGTTGAAGATGGTGCCGTATTTCCGGAGATTGCGGTGCAGCAGGTCGAGCCGCGCGTCGGTCTCGTCGGTGTCGACGACGATCCGATACTCGATGCGGATCATCTTCGGCGGGCTGTCTTGACGCGTGCCGTGCAGGCTCACCTCGACGCCGCGCAGGTCGAAGGAGAGCATCGGAATCATCCGTTCAACGCCCTTCAGGATGCAGGCGGCGAGGCTCGCCAGCAGCATTTCGGCCGGGTTGAAGGCATCGGCCCGCCCCGCCACGTCGGTGTCCAGGACGATCCTCGCCTCTTTCGTCGTGGCCTCGGATCCATGGCTGTCGATGCGGCGCGCGGAGACCCTGTATTCCAGCATGGCATTTCCTTCTTTGTCCGGCCTTGTCGGCAACGCCGCGCAGGAGCGCTGTCCCGCGGCCCCGTTGTCAGCGATGAACTCCGCAGCCTGCCCGTCCCCTTGGACTGGCAATCGACGCTCCGGGAGGGTGAAACCCGAGCATCCTGCATTCGCGTTGTTCCGCGTCAATGCCGGATGCTTGTGTGCTCATGCCGGCCGGAGATCATCCGTGTGACGCGGGTGGAGATCTTTCCGCCGCAGCCGCCCGGATCAACGTAGCCGATCGGGGACGGCGCGATCGCCGGGACCGGTCCTCAGGCCGCCGCGGCGTCCTTGACGGGGTCCGCAACCGGCCCGGCCCGCCGCGACGGATCGCGGCGGGCCGGGTCTTGG
>NZ_JRJG01000052.1 GCF_000759435.1 Hoeflea sp. BAL378 | reverse complement strand
GGCGACCGGTGCCGCGCCGGAGCCGGCGGTGGCCGAGGCGGATCCCGCTCCTGCGGGCGAAGCGGCGACCGAAGCCAAGGAAACGGCGGCTGTTGAGGCCCCCGCGCCGGAAGGCGCCGCCGCGCCTGCGCCGCAGGCCGTCGCCACCCCCGCGTTGCCCGAGGCCTCCGCGCTCTTGACGACCACCGCCCCCGAGGTTGCAGGCGTCAGCGACGCCGCCACTGAGGCTGCGCCGGCCGCGACGTCCGCGCCGGAAACTACGGCAGAGGCCGAGCCTCAGGCGGAAGTAGCGATGGCTGCGCCCGACACCGCCGCGGACCCGGCCGCGCCGGCGCTTCCCGCGGGCGCCAATGTCCGCGTCGATGCGGTGGAGATCGAGGGCGACCGGATCTTTGTCGCCGGCTCCGCGCCGCCTGGATACACGGTCCGGGTTTCGGCGGACGGCGTGGCGATCGGCACGGAACAGGCCGATGAGACCGGCCGCTTCATCATCGAGGCGACCACCGAGCTTGCGGTGGGCGACCACATCATCAGCGCCGACCTGATGGACAGCGCCGGCCAGGAGGTGGTGTTGCGCGCCACCGTGCCGTTCAACCGGCCGGAAGGCGAGGCGCTCGCCGCCGTGGCGCCTTCCGAGCCGGCTCCGGCTCCGGCTCCGGCGCCGGATGCCGCGGCTCCGCTGGGCATGATCCTGCCCGACATCGCCAGCCTGTCGCAAATGCGCGAGGACTCGTTCGAGGCGCTGGCGGCGCTCGAGAGGCTGGTCTCCGCCTCCGAGGCCCCGGACGCGAACGCCGTGTCCACCGCCTATGACGACGCCGTCGCCAAGCTCAGGGCTTCGGCCGCGGCCGATCTTCCCGAAGGCAGCAGCGCGGAGGCCATGGCCATGGCGCAGTCGATGCGGGCGCAGGCGGAAGCGGCGCTGGCGGCGATCGGGCAGCCCGGGCCAGACGCGGACGGCCAGACGACCGCCCCGGGCGCGGGCGGCATGACAGCGGATCCCGCGCGCATCCGCGACCGGGTCAGGCAGGCCGAGACCGCGCTTTCGGAACCGGCCGAGATCGCCGTGGACGCCGCCACCGCAGCCGACCCCGCGGTCGCGGGCGGGCAGGGGGAGCCGCGCACCATCGTGCAGGCGCCGCTGGCCTCGTCCCCCGGCGCGGTGATCATCCGCCGCGGCGACACGCTGTGGCAGATTTCCCGCCGGACCTATGGCCAGGGCGTGCGCTACACCACGATCTATGTCGCCAACCGGTCGCAGATCCAGAATCCGAACCGGATCAAGCCCGGCCAGGTGTTCTCGGTGCCCGACAGCCCGCTGGAGAATGCCGAGCAACTGCACAAAGAGTTGCTGGGCGGTTCAAAACGTCCCTGAGACCGTTGACCATCGGCTCTTCATCGTATATCGCCGATGAACGATGGATTTGATGGACACGGACATTTCCGCCCGGGACGACCTGGTGGCGCGCAAGCTCGCGGCATTGGCCCATCCCGCGCGGCTCAGGCTGCTCCGGCAACTGGGCGCGGCTGACAGTTGCTGCGTCAAGGATCTGGTGCGCCGGGCGGGCCTCGCGCAGTCGACGGTCTCGCAGCATCTCAAGATCCTGGTCGAGGCCGAGCTGGTGAGCTTCCGGCCCGAGCAGCAACGCTCCCGCTACACCATCAACGCGCCGGCGCTGCGTGAGCTCGCGGGCGTCATCGGACAAACCCTCGACCATTGCTGCGCCGGCTGCTGCCCGCAGGCCGGCCATGGCGAACACACAGACCCACCCGAGCGGCAGGACGCGGATGCGCGGCCGGCCGCACACAAGGACATCTAATTTGGCTTCCAAGACCGTCTCCGCCGATCAGGGCAATCCTTTCGGCACGCTGAAAAACCTGTGGCCCTATATGTGGCCGGCCGACCGGCCGGATCTGAAGATGCGGGTGCTCTGGGCGACCGTGTTCCTGCTCCTGTCCAAGGTCGTGCTGATCTCGGTGCCCTATTTCTTCAAATGGGCCACCGATGCGCTCAATGGCGAGAGCTCGGTGGCGGCCTGGATGCCGGCGCTGATCGCCACGCCGGTGATGCTGGTGGTCGCCTACAATGTGGTGCGCATCGTCCAGTGGGGCTTCAACCAGTTGCGCGACGCGCTGTTCGCGCGCGTCGGTCAGCACGCGGTGCGGCAGCTCGCCTTCAAGACCTTCGTCCACATGCACGAGCTGTCGCTCAGGTTCCATCTCGAACGCCGCACCGGCGGCCTGTCGCGGGTGATCGAGCGCGGCACCAAGGGCATCGAGACCATTGTCCGCTTCACGATCCTGAACACCGCGCCGACGCTGATCGAATTCGCGCTCACCGCCATCATCTTCGGCTTCGCCTATGGCTGGACCTATGTCGCCGTGACCGCCGTCACGGTCTGGCTGTACATCTGGTTCACGGTGCGCGCGTCCGACTGGCGCATCGGCATCCGCCGCTCGATGAACCAGTCCGACACCGACGCCAACACCAAGTCGGTCGATTCGCTGCTCAACTACGAGACGGTGAAATATTTCGGCAACGAGGAGATGGAGGCGCGCCGCTTCGACAAGTCGATGGCCTCCTACGAGAAATCGGCGACCCAGGTCTGGACCTCGCTCGGCTGGCTCAACATGGGCCAGGGCGTGATCTTCGGCATCGGCATGACCGTGATGATGGTGATGTCGGCGATGGCCGTGCAGGCCGGAGAACAGACCATCGGCGATTTCGTCTTCATCAACGCCATGCTGATGCAATTGTCGGTGCCGCTCAATTTCATCGGCTTCGTCTACCGCGAAATCCGCCAGGGGCTCACCGACATCGAGCAGATGTTCGAGCTTCTCGATGTCGAGCCGGAGGTGACCGACAAGCCGGACGCCAGGCCGCTGGCCGTCGACAAGGGCGCGATCAGGTTCGAAGACGTGCATTTCAGCTACGACCCGGCGCGGCCGATCCTCAAGGGCATCTCCTTCGAGGTGCCGGCCGGCAAGACCGTCGCCATCGTCGGGCCGTCGGGCGCGGGCAAGTCGACGATCTCGCGGCTGCTCTACCGCTTCTACGACATCCAGTCGGGCACGATCACCGTCGACGGGCAGAATGTGCGCGACGTGACGCAGAAGAGCCTGCGCGCCGCCATCGGCATGGTGCCGCAGGACACGGTGCTGTTTAATGACACCATCGCCTACAACATCCGCTACGGCCGCATCGACGCCACCGACGAGGAGATCGGTCGGGCGGCGGATCTCGCGCAGATCGGCGGGTTTATCCGGATGCTGCCCGACGGCTTCAAGGCGATGGTCGGCGAGCGTGGGCTCAAGCTCTCCGGCGGCGAGAAACAGCGCGTCGCCATCGCCCGCACCATCCTCAAGGCGCCGCCGATCCTCATTCTCGACGAGGCGACGTCGGCGCTGGACACCGCCACCGAGCAGGAAATCCAGACGGCGCTCGATTTCGTCTCCAAGGGGCGCACCACGCTGGTCATCGCCCACCGCCTGTCCACCGTGGTCGGCGCCGACGAGATCATCGTGCTGAAGGACGGGGTGATCGCCGAGCGCGGCACGCATTCCGAGCTTCTGGCGCAGAAGGGCCTGTTCGCGGCCATGTGGGACCGCCAGCGCGAGGCCACCGCCGCCGAGGAGCAGCTCAAGCGGATGCGCGAGGAGGACGAGATGGGCATCGTCACCCGCCGGCGCACGCCGGAGGTCGACGAGGTCTGAGACCGGGCGCAAGGCCGGTCCGGCGGGCGGGGACGGAGCCGTCCGCCGGCCGCGGCGTGGCGTCGCGCAGGGTGCGCCCGCGCGCCGTTTTCCGCGCGACCGGAACCTGGCGGCGCCTAAAATGGTTTCCCCCTCGGCCGGATTGCTGTAGTCACGGCGCATGGATCATGCAGGGACATCATCATGAGCATTATCGACAGCGTCCGCAACGCGCTGGTCCCGGTTCACCGGGAAGGCTACAAGTTCGTCGCCATCTTCTTCGGCGCCTCGGTGCTGCTGGGCCTCATCGCCGAGCCGCTGTTCTGGATCGGCCTGGTGCTGACGGCCTGGTGCGCCTATTTCTTCCGCGACCCGGAGCGGGTGACGCCGCTCGACGACGATCTGGTGATCAGCCCTGCCGACGGCCGGGTGTCGTCGGTGGTGCGCATGCCGCCGCCGGTCGAACTCGGCCTCGGCTCGGACGACATGCTGCGCATCTCGGTGTTCATGAACGTGTTCAACTGCCATGTGAACCGCGCGCCGGTGAAGGGCCGCGTCGTCCGCAAGATCCATTCGCAGGGCTCCTTCCTCAATGCCGAACTCGACAAGGCGAGCAGCGAGAACGAGCGCAGCGGGCTGGTGCTCGAGACCGTCCACGGCGAGATCGGCGTGGTCCAGATCGCGGGCCTGGTGGCGCGCCGCATCCTGTGCTGGGCGGAAGAAAACGAGCGGCTCGACGCCGGCGAACGCTTCGGCCTGATCCGCTTCGGCTCGCGCCTCGACGTGTTCCTGCCGACCTCGGCGCGGCCGCTGGTCAGCGTCGGCCAGACCGCGATCGCCGGCGAAACCGTGCTCGCGGAATTCGGCTCCATAAAGGGCCCGGTGGTCAGCCGCCGCGATTAAGGCGCATCGCAATCGAACGGATCGGGGCGGTGTGCGTTGGTCTTTTGATTTCACAGGCCGGAAGTGCCATCACGATGCAGGCGCGCACGACCCGCATCCGGCGCCATCCCGGCGCCAAGGGAGACATTCATGCAGACGCCGTTTCCGCCTTTTGAACCGCACGGTCCGGAAGAAGAAGGGCTCGACGAGGGGCGCGGTCCGCGGCTGCGCGAGATCCCGTTCCGCATGCTCATTCCCAATCTCATCACGGTTCTGGCGATCTGCGCCGGCCTGACCGGCATCAGGCTGGCGTTCGAGAACCGCTTCGAGATGGCGGTCGCCATGGTGCTGATCGCGGCGTTCCTCGACGGCATCGACGGGCGGGTGGCGCGGCTTCTCAAGGCCCAGTCGAAATTCGGCGCGCAGATGGATTCACTCGCCGACATCGTCAATTTCGGCGTGGCGCCTGCGCTGGTGCTCTATGTCTTCATTCTCGACCAGGCGCGCTCCTTCGGCTGGATCGCGGCGATCGTCTTCACCATCGCCGCGGGGCTCAGGCTGGCGCGCTTCAACGTCATTTCCGAGCGCCAGGTCAAGTCGGCCTGGCAGAGCTATTATTTCGTCGGCGTGCCGGCGCCCGCCGGCGCGCTCTTGGTGCTGCTGCCGGTCTATCTCGGCTTCCTCGGCATGCCGATCGACAAGTCCACCGGCTTCGTCGCCGCCGCCTACACGATGTTCATCGGCTTCCTGCTGGTGAGCCGGGTGCCGGTGTTTTCCGGCAAGGGGCTGAGCGGCGGCGTCCGCCGCGACCTGGTGATGCCGTTCATCCTGGTCGCGGTGGTCTATGTGTCGCTGCTGATGAGCTTCACCTGGGAAACGTTGACGCTGACCGCGCTCGCCTATCTGGCGACGCTGCCCTTCGGCGCCCGCGCCTGGTCGCGTAAATACGGGCCGAAGTCGCGGCTGAACGGCATGGGAGCCGCCAATGGCGACGTCCATGCGGATACCACCGAGCCGGACCACGCGCGCAAGGACTGAGCCCGTCGCCCCGGGATGGGCGCCCTAACCGGCGTCCTCGCGGTTGGCGTGGCCGGACTTTCGGTGGGAGTGGATCCACTCGTCGGCGATCTTCTGGGCGGTGACGTAATCGGTCTTGCCCGAGCCCAGCACCGGGATCTGCGGCACATTGACGATCTCGCCCGGCACCATCAGGTCGGTGGCGCCGAAGCGGCGGGAATATTCCCTGAGTTCCTCGCGCAGCGCCGGCATCTTCGTCGTCACCAGCACGATGCGCTCGCCCTTGCGGCGGTCCTCCACGGCGACGGCGGCATGGAAATCCTCGGGCCAGAGCTTCTGCACCATCATCTCGATGGCGCCGAGCGAGATCATCTCGCCGGCGATCTTGGCGAAGCGCTTGGCGCGGCCGCGGATGGTGATGAAGCCGTCCTCGTCGACCGCGACGATGTCGCCCGAATCATGCCAGCCGCCGGTGAGCGGCTGCAGCGTGCCGGGGTCGGAGGAGAGCATGTAGCCGAGCATCACATTGGGGCCGGAGACGAACAGCCGCCCGCCGTCATTGATGCCGTCGACCGGCTCGAGCCTGAGCGCCATCGCCGGCAGCAGGCGCCCGACCGTGCCGTCCTTGCCATGGCTCTTGGAATTGACGGCGGCGACCGGGGCCGCCTCGGTCATGCCGAAGCCCTCGATGATGACGGCGCCGAAGCGCTCGCGGTAGACCTTCCGGGTCTGCTCGCGCACGGCCTCGGCGCCGGCGACGATCAGCCTCAGGCTCTGGAAATCGGTGTCGCCGGCGGCGCGGGCATAGCCCGCCAGGAACGTGTCGGTGCCGAACATGATCGAGGGCCTGACCTCGCGCGCCACCGCCGGAATGATCCGGTAATGCAGCGGCGAGGGGTAGAGGAACAGCCGGACGCCATAGAGCAGCGGCAGGATCGAGCCGCCGGTCAGCCCAAAGGAATGGAACACCGGCAGCACGTTGAACAGCTTGTCGCGGACCGAGATGTCGATGCGGGATTCGGCCTGGGCGGCGTTGGCGTGGAGATTGGCGTGCGACAGCACCACGCCCTTGGGCGTGCCTTCGGAGCCCGACGTGAACAGGATCACCGCCGGATCGCCGGCCCTGACCGGCCGGATCGGCCTGCGCCAGAGGACAAACGCCTTGGCCTTCTCGAGCGCGGTGATGCTCTCGCGCAGGTCCTCGAGCCAGATAATCGTGACGCCGGCCTCTTCGATGGCCTTGACCTGCGGCTCGAGGCTCGCCTTCTCGACAAAGGCGCGGCTTGCCAGCACCGTGCGGATCCGGGCCGTTGCCAGCGCCGAGACGAGCGCCGCCGAACCCGCGGTGTAGTTGAGCATGGCCGCCACCCGGCCCGCCGACTGCAGCGCCAGGAAGGTGACGATCACCGCGTTGGCGTTGGGCAGCAGAACTCCGAGCGCCTCTCCGGGCCGGCTCATTGTCTCTAAGCGGACGCCGAGCGCGCGGGCGCCGATCAGCAGCTTCCTGTAGGTGAGCCTGCCGCCGAGCGCGTCCTCGAGCACCGGACCCGCCTTGCCGTAGCGGTCGGCGGCGTCGCGGAGCGCCAGGAACAGGCCGCGGTCGAGATCGTTGCCGCGGAAGCGGGCCAGCGCCAGGAGGTCATGCATCCGGTCCTCGTCGCACGGCGCGCTGGCGCCATTCTCGGCGGGGCCGATGTCGCCAACATCGAGGAGCCCGGACATCGACAGGGTGAGGCGGGGCAGCAGGTGCCGCGGCGCTTCGCTTGGTGGCCGCGCCGACCACAGCGACAGGCTGGACCCGGTGACATGCCACGCGCGGATCGTCACCGACTGCCTGCGCGCGACGGCGGCCAGTTCGCGGTAACGGGCGAGGGTTTCGGGCGTCGGCTCGATGGAGTGCGGAAAGCCCACCGCCACCGGCGCGCCTGCGGCCAGCGCCGCCTCGATCGCGGCCATGTCGCCGGCGGGCGCGGTGCGGGCGAACAGCCGCATGGCCCAGAGGATGAGCGAGCGCCGGTCGTCCTCCTGCAGCACGTGCAGGCAGTCGCGGCCCAGCACCGACCAGAGCACCGCCGCATCGAGGCCGGACTGGCGGGAATAGACATGGAGGACCGGGCCGCGGGACAGGGACGCGGTCCCGGGCGGCAGCCGCAGCCGGAACAGGGCTTTCAGTTTGAGGAAGGCGATTGCCTGCGGCAGGCCGACGCCGCGCCGCCGCGCGAGGACGAGGCCGGAGAGGACCCCCGCCGCCACCAGACCAATGATCAGCGTTGCCGCCAAAGCCGCCATGAGCGGTCTCCTCCACCTGCGTCCGGCCCCGGCGCGCGCGCCCGGACCCGCTGCCTGCTCCCGGCACGAAGCCTAGAACCGATTTTGCGGGAAGGGAAGCTGTCAGATGGTCGGGGGGAGGGCCGGCGGCCTATTCCGGCAGCCGGTAGTCGAAGAAGCGGTTCTCGGTGACGCGGAACAGCTTGCCGGAGACGGCGCAGCCGGGCTCGCACAGCGGCACCAGCTTGGCCGCCACCTCGGAGGGATGCGGTAGGGCCTCGGGATTTTCGCCCGGAACGGCCTGGGCGCGCATCGCCGTGCGGGTGGCGCCGGGGTCGACCGAATTGACCTTGAGCGCGGTCTTGCTCGTCTCCGCCGCCCAGACCCGCGCCAGGGTCTCGACCGCGGCCTTGGAGGCGGCGTAGGGGCCCCAGAAGGCGCGCGCCGTGTGCGCCACGCCCGAGGACAGGATCAGCGCCCTACCGGCGTCGGACTTGACCAGCAGCGGCTCGACCGACCGGATCACCCGCCAGGTGGCGGTGACGTTGACGGTCATGACCTTCTCGAACACCTTGGCCTCGACATGGCCGACGGGGGAAATCGTGCCCAGCACCGCGGCATTGGCGACCAGGATGTCGAGCTTGCCCCAGCGCTCGTTGATGGCGCCGCCGAGCCGGTCGATGGCCGGCATGTCGGTGAGGTCCATCGGCACCAACGTGGCGCTGCCGCCGTCCGCCCGGATCGCGTCGTCGAGTTCCTCGAGGCCGCCCGAGGTGCGCGCCACCGCGATCACATGCGCGCCTTCGCGCGCCAGCGCCAGCGCGGTGAAATAGCCAATGCCGCGGGAAGCGCCGGTCACCAGCGCGATGCGTCCTTCAAGAGATGCCATGACTGAGATTATCCGTTGTTGGCCAGCAGCGAGAGGCTGCGCACATTGTCCAGATCGCCCTGGTCGGTCAGCGTCGTCGGGTACTCGCCGGTGAAGCAGGCGTCGCAGAACTGCGGGCATTCCGCATTGCGGCCGGGTTCGCGCACGGCGCGGTAGAGGCCGTCGATCGAGACGAAGCCGAGGCTGTCGACGCGGATGAAATCGGCCATCGCGCTCACCGACATGCGCGAGGCGAGAAGCTGGGACTTCTCCGGCGTGTCGACGCCGTAGAAGCACGACGACATGGTCGGCGGGGAGGCCACGCGCATGTGCACCTCGCGGGCGCCGGCCTCGCGGACAAGCTGCACGATCTTCTGGCTGGTGGTGCCGCGGACGATGGAATCATCGACCAGAACCACGCGCTTGCCCTCGATCATGTTCTTGTTCGGGTTGAGCTTGAGCTTGACGCCCATGTGCCGGATCGCCGAGGAGGGCGCGATGAAGGTGCGGCCGACATAGTGGTTGCGGATGATGCCGAGCTCGAACGGCAGGCCCGCCTGCTGGGCGAAGCCGATGGCCGCCGGCGTGCCGGAATCGGGCACCGGGATGATCACGTCGGCGTCGACCGGGCATTCCTTGGCCAGTTCCTCGCCGATCTTCTTGCGCGCCTCGTAGACATTGCGGTTCTCGATGGTCGAGTCGGGACGGGCGAAATAGACATATTCGAAGATGCACAGGCGCGGCGGCAGCTTCTCGAAGGGGAAATGGCTCTCGATGCCCTTGCCGGTGATTACCACCACTTCGCCCGGCTGGACGTCGCGGACAAAGCGGGCGCCGATGATGTCGAGCGCGCAGGTCTCCGAGGCCAGGATGTAGGCGCCGTCGAGATCGCCGATGCAGAGCGGGCGGATGCCCAATGGATCGCGCGCGCCGATCAGCTTCTTCTCCGACAGGCCCACCAGCGAATAGGCGCCTTCGAGCCGGGTCAGGGCGTCGATGAATTTCGGCACGATGCGTGTCTTCTCGCTGGTGGCGATCAGGTGCAGGATGGTTTCGGTGTCGGAGGTTGAGGAGAAGATCGAGCCGCGCTTCTGCAATTCGCGCTGCACGGTCAGCGCATTGGTGATGTTGCCGTTGTGGGCGATGGCGAAGCCGCCGCCGGCGAATTCGGCGAAGAACGGCTGGACATTGCGCAGGCCCTCGCCGCCGGTGGTGGAATAGCGGGTGTGGCCGATGGCGCGGTCGCCGGGCAGCCGGTCCATGACGGAGCGCTTGGTGAAGGTGTCGCCGATCAGGCCGACATGGCGCTCGACCGAGAATTGCGTGCCGTCGAAGGAGACGATGCCGGCCGCTTCCTGGCCGCGATGCTGGAGCGCGTGGAGTCCGAGCGTGACGACGGCGGCGGCTTCGGGCTTGCCGAAGATTCCGAACACGCCGCATTCGTCATGGAAGCAATCGGCTTCGTTTTCGACCGGTGTCACGCCAGTATCAGTCATAGGCTTTGAACCCTTGTATCAACCGCCCGGATGGATCCGGGCCGGAATCGGTCATCCGCTTGTGGCGGGAGCTTCTTCGGCTGCAGGTTCGTCCGAACCCTTGCCGCGCAGGCGCTCAAGGATCGTTGCATCCGCATCGTCGGGCAACATGTTGATCAGTCTCGTGCCGAGCGAATCGAGCATTGGCTTGGACTTGGCATTAGCAACCCATTCAGGCTGTTTCGGGGCGGCCACCAGCCAGTTGAAGAACAGCATGGCGACGACGACCAGCAGCACGCCGCGGGCGGCGCCGAACAGAAAGCCCAGCGTCCGGTCGAGCGCGCCGACGCGGCTGTCGATGATGAAATCGGCGATGCGCATGGTGAGATAGGACACCAGGATCAGCGCGATCAGGAACACCACCGCCGCCGAGCCGATCATGGCGACCTTTTCGGACGAGGTGTAGTTCAGCGCAAAGGGAGTGAGGATGGGATAGAGGAAATAGGCGGCCGCGGCGGCGGCGACCCAGGACGCGACGGCCAGAACCTCGCGCGAAAATCCACGAACCATGGCAAGCACCGCCGAAAACAGGGTGATGCCAAGCAGGATGCCGTCAAGAAGGGTAATAGGCATGAAATCGCGTTCCGTTCAGGCTCAGCCCCCACCGCCGCGTCGGGCGCCCGGATGGGCTGAGTTCAGGTTTCGTCCTCGTCGCCTTCGGTCACCAGCGCGCCCTTGGATCCGGCAATGCGCGCCACCAGATCCGCCAGCGTTTCCATCTGCGACAGGCCAGCTCCCGATTTGGACGGCAGGTCGGCTGATCCCGATGGCAACACTGCGTTGGCGAACCCCAGTTTCTCGGCTTCCTTCAGCCGCAATGCGGTTTGCGCCACCGGCCTGATAGCCCCCGACAGACTGACTTCGCCGAAATAGACGCAATCGGCGGGAAGGGCAAGCCCGGCGAGAGAGGAAACCAGAGCCGCGGCCACGGCGAGATCGGCGGCGGGTTCGGCGATGCGGTAGCCGCCGGCGATGTTGAGGTAGACGTCATGGCTGCCGAGCCGCACGCCGCAATGGGCCTCGAGCACCGCGAGGATCATCGCCAGCCGCGAGGAGTCCCAGCCGATCACCGCGCGGCGCGGCGTGCCGAGGCTCGAGGGCGCCACCAGCGCCTGGACCTCGACCAGCACCGGCCGCGTGCCCTCGATGCCCGCGAAGACGGCCGCGCCCGGCGATTTGGCGTTGCGCTCGCCCAGGAACAGCTCCGACGGGTTGGCGACCTCGCGCAGCCCCTTGTCGGACATCTCGAACACGCCGATCTCGTCGGTGGCGCCGAAGCGGTTCTTGACGGTCCGGAGAATCCGGTAGTGATGGCCGCGGTCGCCCTCGAAATAGAGCACCGCATCGACCATGTGCTCGACCACGCGGGGGCCGGCGATCTGCCCGTCCTTGGTGACGTGACCGACGAGCACCATGGCCGCGCCCGTCTGCTTGGCGTAGCGCACCATGGCGTGCACGCCCGTGCGCACCTGGGTGACGGTGCCCGGGGCCGAGCCGGCCAGGTCGCTCCACAGCGTCTGGATCGAATCGATGATGACGAAATCCGGCCGCTTGCCGTCGGCGAGCGTGGCGAGAATGTCCTCGACATTGGTCTCGGCGGCCAGCAGCACGCCCGAATCGGCCGCTCCCAGCCGCTGCGCCCGAAGCCGCACCTGCGCCACCGCCTCCTCGCCCGAGACATAGATCACCCTGTGGCCCTGCCTTGCGAGTGCTGCCGCGGCCTGCATCAAGAGCGTCGACTTGCCGATGCCGGGATCGCCGCCCACCAGCACCGCCGAGCCGCGCACGAAGCCGCCGCCGGTGACCCGGTCGAGCTCGCTCACCAGCGTCGAGATGCGCGGGGCTTCCTCGATCTCGCCCGAGAGGCTCGCCAGCGCCACCGCCCGGCCCTTTCGCGCGGGCGCGCCCGGACCGCCGCCGATTCCGCCGGTCGGGTCGTCCTCGACGATGGTGTTCCATTCGCCGCAGCCGTCGCATTTGCCGGCCCAGCGCGCATGGATGGTGCCGCAGGACTGGCAGACGAATTGGGTGCGTGTCTTGGCCAAGAGCAAGATCCCTTCTGTTGCCGAGGGTGTGTCAGGAAGATGGCGGTTTGTCCACTGTTTGTTCCTGTTTGTCGACAGGAATTGCGCGCCGGGGCGATGGGCGGCGGCGTCAGTCCCGGTAGTGCCGTTCGTAGCGGCGGCCGAGCGAGGTCAGCATCTCGTAGCTGATGGTGCCGGCGGCGCGGGCGGCGTCCTCGACATTGATGGTTGGGCCCATGAGTTCGACCCAGTCGCCCGGCTTCACCGCGCCCTCGGGCAGGTCGGTCACGTCGAACATGGTCAGGTCCATGGTGATCTTGCCGATCACCGGGACGCGCACGCCGTCGATCGCGCCAGATGCGCCCTGCGGCACGCGCGCGCGCAGCGGCACGCCGGCGCCGGAGGCCGAGCGGTGGAAGCCGTCGGCATAGCCCACGCCGCAGACCGCGATGCGGCTGTCGCGGCTGAGTTCGTGCGCGGCGCCATAGCTCACCGACTGTCCGGCGCCCGCATGGCGGACGAGCAGCACCCGGGTCTCGGCGGTGACGACCGGGGCCATGCGGTTTTCGACCCCCGTCACCGGCTCGCCGCCATAGAGCGCGATGCCGGGCCGGGTGAGCTGGTGATGCGCGGCGGGTCCGAGTCGGATGCCGGCGGAATTGGCCAGACTCGCCTCGACGCCCGGGAAACAGGCCGCGACGCCGGCGAAATGCCTGATCTGGCGCGCGTTCAGCGCGTGGCCGGGGTCGTCGGCGCAGGCGAAATGGCTCATCAGCAGGACCGGGGCAGGGCCTCCGGCCGCGGCGTGGGCGGCCGCCTGTTCGGCCGTCAGTCCCAGCCGGTTCATGCCGGTATCGACATGCAGCGCGTAATCGCGGCCGCCGGCATTGGCGCGCCAGAAACCGGCCTGCTCCGGCGAGTTGACGATCGGGACGAGATCATGCGCCAGAGTCTCGGCGAATGAGGCGTCGAAGATTCCGTTGAGCACGAAGATCCGCGCGTCGGGCAGGAGCGGGCGCAGCCGTGCGCCCTCGGTGGCGTCGGCCACGAAGAAATCGCGGCAGCCCTCGTGCGCCAGCCGCGGCGCCGCCCGGTCCGCGCCCGTGCCATAGGCGTCCGCCTTGACCGCGGCGCCGCAGCGGGCGCTGCCGGAGAGATCGCGCATCAGCCGCCAATTGGCGGCGAGTGCTGCGAGATCGACCGTCAGCCGGGTGGTGGCGGCGGAGTCGGGGAGGGACGGGAGAAGCGTCAACTGGTGGGCCTACTCGTCGTGAACGAACTGGTTGTAGGAATTGTCGGCCAGGTCGGCAAACCGGGTGAATTCGGCTTGGAAGCCCAACTGCACGGTGCCGGTGGGGCCGTGGCGCTGCTTGGCGATGATGACGTCGGCGGTGCCCTTCACCTTCATCATCTTTTCCTCCCAGGCGAGATATTCCGGCGTCTTGATGTCGGCCACGACCTCGTCGGCCGAGCGGCGCGGCTCGCCGTTCTTGACATAGTATTCCTCGCGGAACACGAACAGCACCACGTCGGCGTCCTGCTCGATCGAGCCCGATTCGCGCAGGTCGGAGAGCTGCGGACGCTTGTCCTCGCGGCTTTCCACCTGGCGCGAGAGCTGCGACAGCGCGATGATCGGCACGTTGAGCTCCTTGCCCAGCGCCTTCAGCCCGGTGGTGATCTGGGTGATTTCCTGCACGCGGTTGTCGCTCGACTTGCCCGAGCCGGTCATGAGCTGGATATAGTCGATCACAAGCACGTCGAGGCCGCGCTGGCGCTTCAATCGGCGGGCGCGCGCCGAGAGCTGGGCGATCGAGATACCGCCGGTCTGGTCGATGTAGAGCGGGATCTTCTGCATCATCTGCGAACAGCCGACCAGCTTCTCGAAATCGGCCTCGGAGATCTCGCCGCGGCGGATCTTCGAGGACGAGATCTCGGTCTGCTCGGAGATGATGCGGGTGGCGAGCTGCTCGGCCGACATTTCCAGCGAATAGAAGCCTACGACGCCGCCGTTCTTGGCCTTCATCGAGCCGTCGGCCTGGACCTCGCCCTCATAGGCCTGGGCGATGTTGAAGGCGATGTTGGTGGCAAGCGAGGTCTTGCCCATGCCCGGGCGACCGGCAAGCACGATCAGGTCGGACGGCTGCAACCCGCCCATGCGGGCGTCGAGCGAGGAGATGCCGGTGGAGATGCCCGACAGGCCGCCGTCGCGCTGATAGGCGGCGCCGGCCATGTCGATAGCGAGCGAGACGGCGTCGTTGAAGGACTGGAAGCCGCCGTCGTAGCGGCCGGTTTCGGCGAGCTCGAACAGGCGGCGCTCGGCATCCTCGATCTGGCTGCCGGGCGGCATGTCGAGCGGCGCGTCATAGGCGATGTTGACCATGTCCTCGCCGATCGAGATCAGCGAGCGGCGCTGCGCCAGGTCGTAGATCGCCCGGCCGTAGTCCTCGGCGTTGATGATGGTCACGGCTTCGGAGGCGAGGCGGGCGAGATACTGCGCCACGGTCATGTCGCCGACCTTCGAGTCGGCCGGCAGGAAGGTCTTGATCGTCACCGGGTTGGCGGTCTTGCCCATGCGGATGATGTCGCCGCCGACCTCGTAGATCTTGCGGTGCAGCGGCTCCATGAAATGGGTCGGCTTGAGGAAGTCGGAGACCCGGTAGAACGCGTCGTTGTTGACCAGGATCGCGCCCAGGAGCGCCTGTTCCGCCTCGATGTTGGACGGCGCTTCGCGAAACAGCGGGCTTTTTTCGGCGCGGGCCGGAATCGGTTCGATCTTGCGGGCGGCGTCGCTCATTGTCTCAAATATCCTCGGCGTGATGCGGGCAATTCGTCTGCATAGCGGTGCAGGGCGGCCGTGTCAGCGTGAACGCGGCGCGATTCGACCGAGCACTGATGTTGTGCGCGTTGTCCACACTTGTCCACAGGCGTGGCTGTGACCGGGATCCCACAAGCGCGGAAAATTCCCCAAAAGCGCCCGGGCGAGGTTGTGCCGGATGCCGAATCGGGGGTCGGAGCCACGCCTCCGCGCGGGCCATCCCGCGGCGGCCGGCAGGGGCGGGCAGCGGTGTCGCGCCCGCGAAAAGCCCATGGCCCGGCCGCCGCGTCAGCGGCGAGGACCCGGCTTCGGATCAGGAAGCGTGCGGGTGAGGCAGGCCGGCATCGAGAAGGCCTGCCCTGGACAGCGTGTCCTTCGACAGGAGGTGCTCCATCTCGAAGGCGATGTGCCGGCGCATGGCCTCGAAGAAGCCGCGCAGCATGTAGCCGGTGGCCTCGATATTGACGTCCTCGGTCCCCGATCCCAGCGCGTGCAGCGCCTCCGTCAGTTCCTCGGCGAAACACTCGTCCTCGCAGTGCTCGAAGCGCAGCCGGTTGAGCGTCGCCTCGATTCGCTCGTCGCCCGCCAGCCGCTCGGCGATCAGCGGGAACACCACATCTTCCTCGAAGCGGTGGACACTGCGGATCATCGGACCCAGGGCGCCGGCGGCGTAGAGACATTTCTGCCGGATGACGTTGTCGGGGAGGGAATCGGCGATTTCTTCAAGACGGTCGCACAGCCGCAACTGCTCTGCATGCGCCTTGCGCAGGGCCGCAATCGGATCTTCTCCGTGCATCGGCCGGATTGTAGTATCACCCGTCATCAAGCGTTAATCCCAGTAGTGAGGACTTTTTATTCGGAGTTGTTGCCCTCTATGTAACTACTTTATGGAGGAGCACGGATTGCGTCCTTGATTTGGATCAAGGCAACAATCGGCCGTCTCTGCAAATTGATCGCAGCCCGGCAAAGGGCGGCGGCCTGTCCGTAGGGGACAGGATGTTGGAGTTTGCCCGGGTCCGTTTTGATACCCCTGGGGGATTCCAACCATGAAATACGCATTCGAAACAATCGCCGTGGGCTTGTTTGCCTTCGTGGCGTTGCTCGGCGTGGCTTTCGCCAAGGACGACCTGTTCCAGGCCCATATGTGGGTTCTGTTCGTCGTACTTCTGGTGAGCACCGTGCTTTTGCTGCGGCGAATCAAGTTCTCACACGTTGCCGGCGAATCCGCCGACGACAAATCCGGCTATTTTGACGAGGTGGTGCGCTACGGCATTATCGCCACCACCTTCTGGGGTATCGTCGGGTTCCTGGTCGGCGTCATCGTCGCCTTCCAGCTCGCCTATCCGGATCTCAACATCGAGCCCTGGTTCAATTTCGGCCGCATGCGGCCGCTGCACACCTCGGCGGTGATCTTCGCCTTCGGCGGCAATGCGCTGATCGCAACGTCGTTCTACGTGGTCCAGCGCACCTCCCGCGCGCGGCTGTTCGGCGGCGATCTCGGCTGGTTCGTGTTCTGGGGCTACCAGCTCTTCATCGTCATGGCCGCGACCGGCTATCTTCTGGGCATCACCCAGGGCCGCGAATACGCCGAGCCCGAATGGTATGTCGACCTGTGGCTGACCGTCGTCTGGGTGGCCTATCTGCTGTCGTTCCTGGGCACGCTGTTCAAGCGCAAGGAGCCGCATATCTATGTGGCGAACTGGTTCTACCTGGCCTTCATCGTCACCATCGCGATGCTGCACATCGTCAACAACCTGGCGATCCCGGTCTCGTTCCTCGGCGTCAAGAGCTACTCGGCCTTCGCCGGCGTGCAGGATGCGCTGACGCAATGGTGGTACGGCCACAACGCGGTCGGCTTCTTCCTCACCGCGGGCTTCCTGGGCATGATGTACTACTTCATCCCCAAGCAGTCGGGACGTCCGGTGTTCTCGTACCGGCTGTCGATCATCCACTTCTGGGCGCTGATCTTCCTCTACATCTGGGCCGGTCCGCACCACCTGCACTACACCGCGCTGCCCGACTGGGCGCAGACGCTCGGCATGGTGTTCTCGATCATGCTGTGGATGCCCTCCTGGGGCGGCATGATCAACGGCCTGATGACGCTGTCGGGTGCCTGGGACAAGATCCGCACCGATCCGATCATCCGCATGATGGTGATCGCGGTGGCCTTCTACGGCATGTCGACCTTCGAGGGTCCGATGATGTCGATCAAGGCGGTCAACTCGCTCAGCCACTACACCGACTGGACCATCGGTCACGTCCACTCCGGCGCTCTGGGCTGGGTCGGCATGATCTCCTTTGGCGCGATCTACTACCTGGTGCCGAAACTGTGGAACCGTCCGCGGCTCTATTCGATGCGGCTGGTCAACTGGCACTTCTGGCTGGCCACGCTCGGCATCGTCGTCTACGCGGCGGTCCTGTGGGTCGCCGGCATCCAGCAGGGTCTGATGTGGCGCGAATACAATGATCAGGGCTTCCTGGTCTATTCCTTCGCCGAATCCGTGGCGGCCATGTTCCCCTACTACCTGCTCCGCGCCATCGGCGGACTCATGTACCTCACCGGCGGCCTGATCATGGGCTGGAACGTGCTGATGACGATCCTCGGCCATGAACGCAACGAGGCCCCGATCCCGGGCAGCGTTCCCGCCATGCAGCCGGCAGAGTAAGGAGACAAGACCATGTCACTGCTAGAAAAACACGGTATCCTCGAGCGCAATGCAACGCTCCTGCTGGTCTCCTCCCTGGTGGTGGTCAGCATCGGCGGCATCGTCGAGATCGCGCCGCTCTTCTATCTCGAGAACACCATCGAGAAAGTCGAGGGAATGCGTCCCTACTCGCCGCTGGAGCTGGCGGGCCGCAACATCTACATCCGCGAAGGCTGCTATGTCTGCCACAGCCAGATGATCCGTCCCTTCCGGGACGAGGTCGAACGCTACGGCCATTACAGCCTTGCGGCGGAATCGATGTACGACCATCCGTTCCAGTGGGGATCGAAGCGGACGGGGCCCGACCTCGCCCGCGTCGGCAACCGCTACTCGAACGCCTGGCATGTCGAGCACCTGATCGAGCCGCGCTCGGTCGTGCCCGAATCGATCATGCCGAGCTATTCGTTCCTGGCGACGACCCCGCTCAAGGTGGCCAATGTCACGGCCGATCTCAACGCCAGCCTGCTCGTCGGCGTGCCCTACACCGAGGACATGATCGCCAACGCCGCGGCCGACCTTGCCGCGCAAGCCGATCCCGCGGCCGATACCTCGGGCATCGAGGAGCGCTACCCCAAGGCCAAGCTCGGCGATTTCGACGGCAACCCGGCCGTGGTGACGGAGATGGACGCTCTCATCTCCTATCTCCAGATGCTGGGCACGCTGGTCGATTTCTCGACCTACGACGAAGCCTCCGGCTACCGGTAAGAGGATCTGAACAATGGAAACCTACACCGCAATGCGCCATTTCGCCGACAGCTGGGGACTTGTCTTCATGTTCGTCGTGTTCATTGGCGTGATCCTCTTCACGCTCCGGCCCGGCGCCAAGAAAGCCGCAGCCGAGGCCGCGCAAATCCCATTGAAGGAGGACTGAGACATGTCCGAAAAACACATTGACGACGTATCCGGCGTCGAGACCACCGGTCATGTGTGGGATGGAATCCGGGAACTGAACAACCCGCTGCCGCGCTGGTGGCTGTGGACCTTCTACCTGACCATCATCTGGGCCATCGTCTACATGTTCTTCTATCCCGCCGTGCCCTGGTTCGGCGGAGCGACGAAGGGGTATCTGGGCTATTCCAGCCGCGCCGACGTGGTGGCCGAACTGGCCGACGCCAAGGCCGCGCAAGGGGCCATGCTCGAAAAGATCGCCGCCACTCCGGTGGAGGAGATCGCAAGCGACCAGGAACTGCTGCAGTTCGCCATTGCCGGCGGCGCGTCCGCCTTCAAGGTCAACTGCGCGCAGTGCCACGGCTCGGGCGCCTCGGGCTCGCTGGGCTATCCCAACCTCAATGACGACGACTGGCTGTGGGGCGGCACGATCGACCAGATCTACCTGACCATCGCCCACGGCATCCGCTATGACGGCGACGACGACACCCGCGTGTCGGAAATGCCGGTCTTCGGCGAAATGCTCGAGCCCGAGCAGATCAACCAGGCGGCAGCCTATGTGGTGAGCCTCAGCGGCACCCCGTCCGATCCCGGGCTGGTTGACGCCGGCAAGACGGTGTTTACGGAGAACTGCGCGGTCTGCCACGGCGAGAACGCCGAGGGCCTGCAGGAACTCGGTGCGCCGCGCCTGTCCGACGGCATCTGGCTCAAGGGCTCGACCGAGGCCCAGATCGCCTCGCAGATCCGCAATCCCAAGCACGGCGTCATGCCCGCCTGGGTGGGTCGCCTGGGCGAACCCACGGTCAAGCAACTGGCCGTCTACGTCCACACGCTGGGCGGCGGACAGTAAGGCCCGGTCCGGGCCCGTCTTCGGGGCCTGACCGACTGCGAAACAGGAAACCCGCCGGACGCAGGTCCGGCGGGTTTTTTCATGGGCGGCGGCCGGGGCCGGCCGCGAAGAATCGGTAGAAGAAAATCTCGGAATACAGCCTCAGATTGATTTTCCGCCGGAGTACGGCTATGGTTCCCGCGCAAGCCCGGCGCGCCCGAGCCGTGCCGGCCTGCACCAGGCTCCAGGCGTGGCCGCGACGGCGAAGCGCCGGCCATCCCGGGGGGACATGTCATGGCAGCAACAGGTTGGTATTCCCTGAAATGTCTCTCCGCGGCGGCCGCGCTGGCGCTGGTGCCTTGGCTGGCGGCGGCGCAGGACATCCGCCCGCCCTACGAGCCGATCTCGGCGCTCTACCAGTACATGCAGGAAAACGAGAAGCTCGACGACGCCGTCAAGAACGGCGACCGCGCGGTGGTGCGCACCCATGCCTGGAACCTCTGGGCCGGCATGATGCAGCCGTTGACCAATGAGGAGAACTCCTGGCCGATCTGGTTCAGTTGGCAGACGACGCATCAGGCCTTCGCGCTCGAAAGCGGCGCGCCGGCGCCCAGAGCCCAGCCGCCCCGGCGCGTCCGCTCCGCTACGGCGGAAACCCCGCTGCCGGTCTCGGACGGCGCCAATGTCGACGTCAGCACGCCGCAACCGCAGTACCCGGTGCCGACCTATGTCATCAAGACCTGGCCCGACGCGGTCACGCAGGCCTCCGACGGCAGCTATTCGGTCAATGACGGGAGCTATTTCGTCAACAACGGCGATATCATGATCGCCGTCGAGAGCCTGTCGCAGGAGGCCTACGAGGATATTCGAGGCCGCAAACTCTATCTGAAAAGCACGCTCGAGGACGCGTTCAAGGCGGGCGACAAAATCATCGAGCTGCCGAGGGAATATGTCTCCACCAAGCTCATGTACTGGCCGGTCGCGGCCGAGGGGCTGACGGCATTGCCGGTGTGGACCGAGAATTTCCCGGATTTCTACTCGGGCTATGCCGGTTACGAGCTGTGGAATTCGGTGGTCGCCATCGACCCCGGCAGGAGCCGCGACGGCGAATGGGTGGACGTCGAGTATCTCTACGGCGTCAGGACCCATGAGGGCGCCGAGATCCCGCCGCAGCGCAAGCGCGCCAATGTGGTGTCGATCGACCGGTTCTATCATCACAAGGTCACGCAGGCCGACTGGGATCTGTTCAGCGACGCCGACAAGGCGATCATCAACGCCGCCAGCCTGTGGCTCTCCGACAGGCCGTTCGGCGTGGGCGACTATCTCGTCACCGTGGCCTCGCACATCGTCACCAAGGAGATCGACAGTTGGACCCTGCAGAGCGTCTGGTGGTCGCGCACCCCGGACCAGGGGCCCTATGCGCAGAACCGCCCGCGATTGCCCGAGGCGGCGGGGCCATGGGATCATTACCTGATGACCGACGCCTATGCCTATGAGCCCGACGCCAGCGGCAATCTCGAAAAATCGGTCAATCCCTATATCGAGGGCGTCACCCACCCGATCGCCACCAGTTGCCGCAACTGCCACGTCCGCGCCGGCATCGGCGCCACGGGGTACCAGACACCGCTGTGCTACGGCCTGCTGACGCCGCTGACGCCGGACAGCGCCTGTTTCGACGGCGCGCTGCTCACGGACTTTAGCTGGATCATCGCTGACCGGGCGCACTGAGCCCCGCGTGAAGTGGCGGCGGGCGCTGCCTCGCACGGATCGGACGACTGCGCGACGCCCGCTGAGCGGCAAGAGCGGTCGTTTCCGCTCCGCCTCCACCCCTGTTTCATCCCCATCCCTTGCCACTGCCGCCAACTCGGCGCAAATTTGGGGAATAGAGCAACCGGAGAACCCCATGCCCGTCATCAACCGTTTCGCCGAGATGCTGCCGGAAATTGCCGGCTGGCGCCGTGACATCCATGCCCATCCCGAACTGCGCTTCGAGGAGCACCGCACCGCGGCGCTGGTGGCGGAGAAACTCAGGGAGTTCGGCTGCGACGAGGTGGTGACCGGCTTCGGCGGCACCGGCGTGGTGGGCGTGATCACCGGCAGGTCGAACGCCTCGGGCCGGACCATCGGCTTCCGCGCCGACATGGACGCGCTGCCGATCCAGGAGGCGACCGGCCTGCCGCATGCCTCGACGATCCCCGGCAGGATGCACGCCTGCGGCCATGACGGCCACACCTCGATGCTGCTCGGGGCTGCGAAATACCTCGCCGAGACGCGCAATTTCGACGGCCGGATCGTGCTCGCCTTCCAGCCCGCGGAAGAGGGCGGCGGCGGCGCGCGGGCGATGATCGAGGCCGGCCTGATGACGCGCTGGGGCATCGAGGAGGTCTACGGCATGCACAACATGCCCGGCCTGCCGCTGGGCGAATTCTCCGTGCGCAGCGGCCCGCAGATGGCCGCGCCCGACAAGTTCGAGATCATCGTGCGCGGCATCGGCGGCCACGGCGCGATGCCGCACAAGGGCGTCGACACGACGCTGGTCGCCTCCCACATCGTCGTGGCGCTGCAATCCATCGCCGCGCGCAATGTCGATCCGCTCAAGAACGTGGTCGTCTCGGTGTGCGGCTTCCGCACCGAGACCGACACCTACAACGTGATCCCCGATTCCGTGCTGCTGCGCGGCACCGTGCGGACCTTCGAGCCCGAGGTGCAGCAGCTCGTGCGCGCCCGCATCGACCGGCTGGCGACGATGACGGCGGAAGCCTATGGCGCGGTGGCGGAGGTCACCCATGTGTCGGGTCCGCCGCCGCTGGTCAATCACGACCGGGAGGCGGGACTGGCGGCCGAGGCCGCGCTCAGCGTCTGCGGCGTGGCGCATCGCGATCACGATCCGATCATGGGCGGCGAGGATTTCTCCGAAATGCTGGTCGAACGCCCCGGCGCCTATCTGTTCATCGGCAATGGCGACAGCGCCGACCTGCACAACCCGTCCTACGAGTTCAACGACGAGGCGATCCCGCTCGGCTGTAGCTGGTACGTGACGATGGCCGAAAGGCGGATGCCGCTCGCCTGACTGTTCGGATCAAGCCGGTCCCGGCGAAGTGATGGCCCGGCGCCTTTCGGTCTGTGTCCGGACTCCGAGCGGCGGCGGCAAGAGCCGTTTTCGCGACCCGCTGATCTTCCCCGCAGCCCGCGCCGGACTCCAATGCCTGCCGCGCCCAATCGGGCTCCATCGGGCGATACCGCCCATGCCTTCCTTCACGGAGCTGCAGCGACCTATCTGCGTCCAGGGGGACGCGCGGCGCCGTCGTCCGGCGGCCGTTACCGTGCGGGATAGAGCGGGATGCAAGCGGAGCGGCAGGGCATGGCGACCAGGACCCGCCTGTTTCGATTTGTGCAGTTTTTTCAAGCGGAAGGCCCTTGCCTAGGTCAAATATAGTAACCGCATTTCAAAAAGTCTTTACCCGGCATTAGTAAATCTCTCTGGCGCCTGGCATTCGTCATGGCATCTGTTTTCAGCGGAGACTCTCGAAATGAAACGTCCAAGCATCAAACTCTCGCTTGTGGCTGTTTTTGGTCTGATCGTGGCAATCTGTTCCGTCACCGGATATGTTGCCATTCACGGACTGACACAGACAAACGATGCGACCACGGAAATCGCCACCAACTGGCTTCCGAGCGTCAAGATCGTCAATGTGATCAATACCGCAACGTCAGACTACCGGATCGCCGAAGGGGCGCACATTCTTTCGACGACTCCCGAGCAGATCGCCAAGGCGGAAGGCGAGATCGAGGCCGTTGCCGCGCAGATCGCCGCCGCCCGCACGACCTATGAGGGGCTCATCTCTTCGGAGGGCGAGCGCCAGGTCTATGACCGGTTTTCAAAGGAGTGGGCGACCTACGGCACTCTGCACACCCAGCTCATCGACCTGTCGCGGCAGAACAAGAACGAGGAAGCCACCATCCTGTTCAAGGGCGAGTTGCGTGACGTGTACGACAGCGCCTCGGCCCATCTGGTGGAGCTCATCAATATCAACGACGCCGGAGCGAATGACGCCTATGTCAACAGCGCCAGCGCCTATGGCACCACCCGCACCATCACCTTCGTCACGCTCGGCCTGACCGGTCTCATCCTTGCCGGCGCGATGTATTTCGTCCTGGCCGGCGTGGCGGCGCCGATCACACGGATTACGGCGTCGATGCGCGATCTGGCGGCTGGCGACACCGACAAGGCCATTCCCTTTGCCGGACGCGCGGATGAAATCGGCGCCATGGCCGGTGCGGTCGAGGTGTTCCGCCAGGCGGCGCTCACCAACAAGCGGCTGGAAGCGGAGGCCGAAAGCAGCCGCAAGCAGGCCGAACTGACCCGGCTCGCCGACCAGGAGCGCGCCGAGGCCGAGGCCGCCGAGCGCATGCGCCAGGCGACGGCCGGGCTTGCGGCAGGCCTCAAGCGGCTCGCGGCCGGAGATCTCTCGTTCCAGCTCACCGAGGCCTTCGCGGCGGATTTCGAAGGGCTGCGGCAGGATTTCAACACCTCCATCGTCCAGCTTGCGCATACCCTGACCGCCGTCTCGCAAAGCATCGGCAGCATCACCAATGGCAGCCAGGAGATCTCCTCGGGCACCAACGATCTGTCCAAGCGCACGGAGCAGCAGGCCGCGGCGCTGGAGGAGACGGCAGCCGCGCTGGATGAAATCACCGTGAACGTGTCCAACTCGTCCAAGCGGTCGGAAGAGGCCCGCCAGGTGGCGACCGAGGCCAATGCCTCCGCCGCCAGGTCGGGCGAAGTCGTCAGCAGGGCGGTTGCGGCCATGAACCGGATCGAGGGCTCGTCGAACCAGATCTCCAACATCATCGGCGTCATCGACGAGATCGCCTTCCAGACCAACCTCTTGGCACTCAATGCCGGCGTCGAGGCGGCGCGTGCCGGCGAGGCTGGCCGCGGCTTCGCGGTCGTGGCCCAGGAAGTCCGCGAACTGGCCCAGCGCTCGGCCAAGGCGGCCAAGGAGATCAAGGGCCTGATCGAGACCTCCACGCACGAGGTCTCCGAAGGCGTCCAGCTTGTCACCGAGACGGGCACGGCGTTGAAATCGATCGGCGACGTGATCGTGGTCATCAACAGCCACATGGAGGCGATCGCGACCTCTTCGCGCGAGCAGTCGACCGGGCTTGCTGAGGTCAACACGGCGGTCAATCAGCTCGACCAGACCACCCAGCAGAATGCCGCCATGGTGGAGCAATCCTCCGCCGCCGCGAGCACCCTCGCCAACGAGGCCGATACGCTGCGTCAGCTCATCAGCCAGTTCAATCTCGGCACCGGCTCCGCGCAGGCCCAGACCCAGAGTCAGGCATTGCGCCAGACGGCCGCCAGGATGAGCGCTCCTTCGAGCCGCGTCAGCAGCCGGCCTTCACCGGCTCCCCTGAAAGTGGCTTCGGGCGGCGCCGCCCAGGGATGGGACGAGTTCTGAGAACTGCTGTCGTCCAACAAGGCCCGGCCCCGCCAGACAGCGGAGCCGGGCCGTTTTGTTTGAAGGGCGCAGCGTCCTACTCCACCGCAAAGGTCAGCGACGCCCAGTAGCTCTCCCAGTCGGCGTTGCGGTCGGCGGGCGCCTCGATCATGTGCACGGACGACGCCAGATAGGTTCCGGCGGCGGGGAGGGGGAAGCGGGCCAGGCCGGTCTCGTCGGTCCGGGCAACAACACGGGTGGCCGCGCCGCCCTCCGTGCCGCGGCGGAACAGGGCGACCTGCGTGTCGGCGAGCGGCGCGCCTTCCCACAGCAGCGTGAAGCCGATCTCCTTGCCCGATGACAGCGTCGCAGGATTCTCCGCCGCAACCAGTTCGAGCCGCATGCCGGTGGCGCGGTCCTGCTCTTCTGCTGCGTCTCCGACCGTTACAAGCGCCTTGGCGCAGCGGGTGTAGAGTTCGCGTATGTCATCGCGCGCCAGCCCGCGGGCCGCGTGCAGGTCGGGGATCGCGTCGAGCCCCTCATAGTCGAGATAGAAGGCGAATTTCTCCCAGTCCTGGAACCGGATCCGCTCGGCCACCGAGACATAGGTGAAGATCGTCAGCCCCTCGGTGCGCGGTAGGAGCTTGAGCGCCGGCAGGTCGCCGGTCGTGCCCGCGACATCGGTCTCGCCGTCGCGGTCGTGGCGCCTGAAGGCTGCGAAGCGGGAGGGGATATAGGGGAAGGCGTCGCCCTTGAAATCCTGGCCGATGCGGATGTCGGCGCTGATCTCTTCCCCGGCTGCGACCGAGAAATCCTGCGGCTCGATCCAGAATTCATGCGCCGCTGCCGGCGTGACCTGATCCCACGCCAGCATCAGTCCCAGAATGGCAAAGCATCGTGCAGGGTATCGGCGCATGGTCGGTCTCCGCGGTATCAGTCCCGATCCATCCCATCTCCCGCCCGATCAATCAAGCGCCCGCCGCGAGATCGCGGCCTGGCCGGGACGGAGACCTCGGCGGGGTGAAGCCGCGAACAGGAAATACCGAAATCTGGGTGGATGGAGAAATCACCCGAAACTCTTTCAGAGATAAAACGTCTCAACTGTATAGAATTGTTCTCTTGCAAGAAAAATACTTTTCGGAATTCAGCTATATTTCCTATGTTACAGTTTTCCAGGCAAAGGTTTTCCGCTAAATTTTCAGTCATTGCCAGATATAGGGAAATTCACCATAAAAAATCAGGGGAAGGGCATGGAAAAGGAACCGCCAGTACCGGAATGCTTCGAAACCGACGCGACCTCGACCGAACGGCTGGTCGAGATGTTCGTGGAAATGGGCCAGGCGCGGCGCACCCGCGTCGACCCGCCTCCGGCTGAGCGGGCCGTGTTCCGCAAGCTGCACGGCGTCGCCCACGGCTATCTCGAGCGCCATGCGGACATGCCGGAGCATCTGCGCGTTGGCATCTTCGCCCATGAGCGGCTCACCGCCTGGATGCGGTTTTCGAGCGACACCGCGCCGATGGCGCCCGATCTCGGCAGCACGCTCGGCATCGGCCTCAAGCTGTTCGGCGTTCCGGGCATGAACGCACTCGGCGAGGAGGGCGAAACCGCCGACCTGATCCTGCAGGCGGCGTCGCGCTTCTTCGTCGACGACGCCCGGCAGATGGTCGAGTTCACCTATGCCGGGGTGGTGCAGAAGAACTACGACGCCTATCTCGCCCGGCACCCCGAGACCAACGCCATCCTCAACGCGATGACCGCGCCCAAGGGCTCGGTGCTCACCACCACCTACTGGGCGCTGCTGCCGTTTCACCTGGGCGACGAGATCGTCAAGTACCGGCTGGAGCCGGAGACGCCGCCCGAAAACGTGCCCGACGACGCGACCGACTACCTCAAGACCGACATGACCAACCGGCTCGCCGAACGGGAGTACCGCTTTACCCTGTCGGTGCAGATGCGCACCGATCCGGCGCTCATGCCGCTCGACCAGGCGATGGTCGAGTGGCCGGAAGAGGCAAGCCCGTTCCGGCCTGTCGCGACGCTGGTGATCCCGCGCCAGCGCATCGATGCGCGGGGCCAATCAGACTACGGCCAGAACCTGTCCTTCAACATCTGGCGGGTGCCGCCCGCCAACCGGCCGAGCGAAGACTCCTCGATCGCGGTGGTCCGCCGCGAGGTCTATGCCGCCGGCGCCAAGCTCAGGCAGACCGCCAACGGCCAGTTGATCGGCGACCCGGTCACGCCGCGCGCCGCCGAACCGATGCCCGAGGAACGGGACGACTGCATCGTCCAGGCGGTGATCCATCCGGCCATCGGCGTGGCGCGGGTGGGCTCGAGCGAGGAATTCTTCTACGGACCGGAAGTGATCGATCCGGCGCCGCTGCCGCCGGGCAGCTATCGCGACGCGGAGATGCGATTGAAGCGCCAGGCCGCGCGCTTCCGCATCTATGGCTGCAACGCCCGCGGCGAGATCGTGCGCGAGCTCACCGGCGAGGGCAGTGACGCCAAGATCCGCTGGTCGGTGCAGCTCGCCAACCAGAAGGCGGCCTGGTACGGCTTCCAGCTTGCGCTCGACATTCCCGAGGCCAATTACGCGCCGCCGACGACGCTGCGCAATCCCGGCGTCGCTGACCGCACGCGGCTGGCGATCACGCCGGAGCCCCGGTCCGTCGACGGCGCCAATGCCGGGCCGGAGCGGTTCGAGGGCGCCTTCATGGACATCCCGGTCTATCTCGGCGAGATCATGACCGATGAGGCGGCGCGGCTCACGGTGCTCGGCGGCATGGGGCGCAGCCAGAGCCATGACGGCAGCGCCGCCATCACATTCGCCAACAACGAGGGCTGGTATGACGATGTCTCCGACGGGCCGGTGACGGCAGAGGTGATCCTCAACGGCCAGCGCCTGCAGGTGGTGCCGGCCTGGGTGGTGGTGGCGCCGCCCAATTACGGGCCGCAGCGCAAGTCGGTGCGGACCATGTGGGACCTGATGCGCGACATCGCCATCAAGGCCAGGATGCTGCCTGCGCCGCAGCGGCCGTCCTTCACCGGCGAGATCCTGCCGATCTTCGAGCGCATGGCCGGCCTGCAATGGACCAATGCCGGCTTTGCCGGCGGCTTCGGCTGGGAGGGCGCCTTCGACCTGACCAGCGGCGAGGCGCTCGCCTGGCTGTCCAGCACCAGCCCCGCCTACCGGGAGCAGCGCCGGGTCATCTACAACAATTTCCGCAATTTCACCCGCGACAGCGTCTCGCCGGTGCCCTGGCCCTGGCTCTATGGCGACGCCATGAACGTGCCGCCCGCCGACACGCCGCGGCAGAATTCGGTGCTGAGCGACTGCCAGATGGCCATGCTCAAGCGCTGGGCCGAGGGCAATTTCGTGCCCGATTACGATCCGGACCGGCGGCCGGTGCGCGCGGTTGACGAGCTGCCGGTGCAACAGCAGGGCGAGATGCTGACGCGCGCGGCGCTGGAATTCTGCCTGGCGGATGCGTTTCATCCGGGCTGTGAGATGACCTGGCCGGTGCGCGCCAGCACCATGTACATGGCGCCGTTCCGCTTCCTGCACGCGCCGAAGGGCTGGATCGAGCCGCAGCAGAGCGAGGTTCTGACCACCGATTCGGTGACGATCCCGAATGGCCCGCTCTACGGCCAGCTGCCCGGCGGCATCACCCGCTGGATGGCGGTGCCGTGGCAGACCGACACCAGCAGCTGCCGCTCGGGCTATACGCCGGCCTACGACCCCTATGTGCCGAGCTTCTGGCCGGCGCGGGTGCCCAACGAGGTGCTGACCAAGGAAAACTACGAGATCGTCATGGACAAGAGCCGGCCGCTGTCGGAACGGCGCAAGGCGTTTGCCAACCGCGAGGCCTGGATCGAGCCGCTCGGCGCCGACGGCTACACCCACCAGATCAACAACATGATCCAGCATTTCGATTTCCTCGGCGTGGTCGAGGTGCGGGAAGGACCCGGCGACGCCGATTTCCCGGCCGAGATCGAGGTCGAGGATTACGCCAAGCTGATCACGCCGGAGGAGGAGCATTACCGCGAGCGCGAAAGCCCTGCGATGGTGGCGACCTCGCCCGGCCCGGCGGTGAGGTCGCTCGCGGAGCCGCGCCGCCGTGGCGTCCGCTCGGCGACCGAGGTCGACCTGTCGTCGATCGACCTCGTCAACCGGTTTCCGCGCGGCCTGCCGCCGCAACGGTGAAGGC
>NZ_JRJG01000051.1 GCF_000759435.1 Hoeflea sp. BAL378 | reverse complement strand
CCTTCCACGAAAAAGGCGCTCCCCTTCGGGAGCGCCTTTTTGCATTCGGCCCGGTCAGGATGCCGCCGGTCAGGTCTTGATCTTGTAGCCGGTCTTGAAGGTCCAGCCGATGATGCCGAGGCAGATGAACATGAACACCGCGATCATCGTCAGGCTGAGGCCGATATTGATGTCGGACACGCCGAAGAAGCTCCAGCGGAAGCCCGAGATCAGGTAGACCACCGGATTGAACATGGTCACCGTCTGCCAGAATGGCGGCAGCATGGAGACCGAATAGAAGCTGCCCCCCAGGAACACGAGCGGCGTGATCACCAGGAGCGGGATCATCTGGAGCTGCTCGAAATTCTTCGACCAGATGCCGATGATGAAGCCGAACAGGCTGAACGAGACGCAGGTCAGCACCAGGAAGGCGAGCATCGCCACCGGATGCAGGATCGAAAAATCGACGAAGAACTCCGCCGTGATCAGGATCACCAGCCCGATCAGCGCCGACTTGGTGGCCGCCGCCCCGACATAGCCGAGCACGATTTCGACGAAGGACACAGGTGCTGTGTGCAGTTCATAGATCGAGCCCAGGAATTTCGGGAAGTAGATCCCGAAGGAGGCATTGGAGATCGACTGCGTCAGCACCGACAGCATGATCAGGCCCGGCACGATGAAGGCGCCGTAGCTCACCCCGTCGATCTCGTCGATGCGCGAGCCGATGGCCGCGCCGAAGACGATGAAATAGAGCGACGTCGACAGCACCGGCGAGATCAGGCTCTGCGAGAGCGTCCGGAAGAACCGCGCCATTTCAAAGGAATAGATGGATTTGACTGCCTGAAAATTCATGACTTGTCCTCAACCAGGCCGACGAAAATATCCTCGAGCGAGCTTTGCCGCGTCTCCACGTCGCGCAGGATGATGCCCGCAGTGCTCAGGTCGGCGAACAGCGAGGAGATGCCGGTCCGCTCGCCATTGGCCTCGTAGGAATAGGTCAGCGCCTGGTCCTCCGTGCTGTAGTCGAGATTGTAGCGGGCAAGTGCAGGCGGGATCGCCGCGAGCGGCGCCATCAGCTCGATGCGCATCTGCCGCTGGCCCATGCGCTGCATCAGCGCCTCCTTCTTTTCCACCAGCAGCAATTCGCCGCCGCGAATGACGCCCACCCGGTCGGCGATGGCTTCCGCCTCGTCGATGTAATGGGTGGTCAGGATGATGGTGACGCCGTCCTGCTTGAGCTGGCGCACCACCTCCCACATTTCCTTGCGCAATTCGACATCGACGCCGGCGGTGGGTTCGTCGAGAAACAGAACCCTGGGCTCGTGGCAGAGCGCCTTGGCGATCAGCACCCGGCGCTTCATGCCGCCCGACAGCTCCATCGTCTTGGAATCCTTCTTGTCCCACAGCGACAGTTTCTCGAGGATGTTCTGCAGGAGCGCCGGATCGTGGCGCTTGCCGAACAGGCCGCGGGTGAAGCGCAGCGCGTCATAGACGGTCTGGAACGGCTCGAGCGCGATCTCCTGCGGCACCAGCCCGATCAGCGAGCGGGCCTGGCGAAAATCCTGGACCACATCGAAGCCGCCGACCTTGACCGAGCCGGAACTGGGGTTGACCAGCCCGCAGATGATCGAGATCAGCGTTGTCTTGCCGGCGCCATTTGGGCCGAGCAAAGCCAGGATCTCGCCCTCCTTGATCTCCAGGTTGACCTGTTTGAGCGCCTGGAAGCCGCTGTCGTACTGTTTGGACAAATTCTCGATCGAAACGATGGAAGACATGAGGTGCTTTTCGTTAAAAGGGGCGCGCGCACAGTTGTCGGAACAAGGCGATGCACCGAAACGGGGGTGGGGTGTGCAAACCTGCAGTTGGACGGATTTAAGCAGGAACGGCCCGCATTCAAGGGCTGGCCTTGTCGTGAGACGGAATTGATGCGGGCGTAGCAGGGTCTGCCGCCCGAAAATGGGTAGTGTCTTAGTTTGAAATTCAAAAACAAATCTGTGATTCTGTGCCGGAGCACAGTTCTCAGGGTGTCAATTGCTCTCTCCCCACTTTCCACACGGGCCAATCTATGATTGGGGGATTGCACCGATTCGGGTTGCCATGCTCTGGACTTCACCATCCGAGTCGCTGCTTAATAGGAGTGGTTGATTCGGTAAGGCCCGAAACAACTGAAGCCCGCAAGGGGATTAGAGGTCCCCAAACGAGCTTCAGAATGTAAATGGTCCGCACCCTTGTTGGCACTTGAAAGCGGATCACTCGGAAAAGCGAAGCGGTTAGGCTCCCTCCACAGAAAGAGTCTAACTCGCCTGCTTTTCCGAGACAAGTGCGCTTATGCGCATTGCGCGGAAAGAAACGCAAATGATCGTCCACTTCCCCAAGAAACGGAAGTCGAAACCCGTTGACCCTATGATGGCGGCGGAAATTAAGGCACTGCTGCTGGCAAATTGCATGAACCAGCATGACATTGCAGCCCGCTATGAGATCAACCAGGGGCGGGTTTCTGAAATCAACACCGGGGCCAAATTCCCCGGAATTGAGCCCGCTCAGTTGACGTTCGATTTCAAGTAGCCGGCTTGGGCCCCGGCTTAACCGGTCGGGGCCTTTTCCTGCAAACTCTGGCGCCGAGGTGCCAGTGCATAGGCATCGATCAGGTCAAAAAAACAGCTCCATATTGCAAAGCATGCCAGAGACACCAGCAGGCCTTTGCAAGCGACCTGTGAATGCTCTTCAGCATCCACTCCGACCGCCCTCACCACTCCTCGCTGACCGGCGCCGCGCCCGCGAGCTCCGCCAGCCGGCGCCGCGTCGCCGCCGTCACGCCCTGGGGCAGCGCGTCGAGCGCGAAGAACCCGGCCTCGACGATCTCCCGGTCGGCGGCCTTGGGCGCGATCTGGCGCACCTTGCAGCGGTAGAAGGCGACATGGTCGCGGCGGCTGGTGCGGCGGTTGAAATAGACCGCCACCAGCTCGGCCGGGCCGGCAAGCTCGAGATTGCCCTCCTCGCGCAGTTCCTTGGCGAGCGCCTCCGCCACGGTCTCGCCGCGCTCGACGCCGCCGCCCGGCATGTGCCAGCCGGGCACATAGGAATGCCTGACCAGGAACACCCGGCCGTCCGCATCGAAACAGGCGGCGCGCACGCCGAGCGTCATGCCGCGGGCCAGCGCGAACCAGACATGCACGACGCGGGTGACCAGCCAGGCGCGGACCGACCTGAGTTCCGGCGGG
>NZ_JRJG01000050.1 GCF_000759435.1 Hoeflea sp. BAL378 | reverse complement strand
GGCGGTCAGCGTCGCATCGAAGAAGCTGGTCTGCTCGGCGCCCGCCGCTTTGACGATCGCCCGCTTGAGCCGTTCCGTCGGAAGCGAGAAATCGGCATTGCGGGCGAACTCGCCCGGCATGACTTCGCTGGTGTTGACCAGGAACACGGTCTCGCCCTCGCGCACCGAAGTCAGCACCTTCCTCGATCCGGAAACGACCAGGTCGCAGCCCAGGATCAGATCCGCCTTGCCGGCCGAGATCCGGATGGCGTGAATGTCGGCGGGGGTGCGGGCGATGCGGACATGCGAGAACACGGCGCCGCCCTTCTGCGCCAGGCCCGCCATGTCGATCATGCCGCATCCCTTGCCTTCCAGATGCGCCGCCATGCCGAGGATCGCGCCGATGGTGACGACGCCGGTGCCGCCGATGCCATCGATGATCGAGGCCCATCCATTGTCCAGCGGCGCCACGGCCGGCGCCGGCAGGCCTTCGAGCGGATCCGGCGCGGACTTGAGCGCCGACCCGTCGGACTTGCGGATGCGCGCGCCATGAACGGTCACGAATGACGGGCAGAACCCCTGGATGCAGGAAAAGTCCTTGTTGCAGCTCGACTGGTCAATGCGCCGCTTGCGCCCGAACTCCGTCTCCACCGGCTGGATCGACACGCAGTTCGACTTGACGCCGCAATCGCCGCAGCCTTCACAGACCAGTTCGTTGATGATCACCCGCTTGTCCGGATCGGGATAGGTGCCGCGCTTCCTGCGGCGGCGCTTTTCGGCGGCGCAGGTCTGATCGTAGATCAGCACCGTCACTCCCGGCACGTCCCGCAGTTCCCGCTGCACGGCATCGAGCTCCGTACGGTGATGCACGCTCATCGCCGATGGCCAGACCGTGCCCGCAGCATAGCGGTCCGGCTCGTCGCTGACGAGCGCGATGCGTTCGACGCCCTCGGCGCGGACCTGCCGGGCGATCGCGTCGACGGTGAGGCTGCCCTCGTGCGGCTGGCCGCCGGTCATCGCCACGGCGTCGTTGTAGAGGATCTTGTAGGTGATGTTCGTGCCCGCGGCGATGGCGAAGCGCAGCGCCAGCACGCCGGAATGATTGTAGGTGCCGTCGCCGAGATTCTGGAAAATATGGCCGCGGGTGGTGAACGGCGCCTGGCCGACCCATTGCGCCCCTTCGCCGCCCATCTGGGTGAAGCCCGTCGTGTCCCGGTCCATCCACAAGGACATGAAATGACAGCCGATTCCCGCCGCCGCAACCGATCCTTCGGGAACCCTGGTCGAGGTGTTGTGCGGGCAGCCCGAGCAGAAATAGGGAGTCCGGGAGGAGACGTCCGAGACACTCGCCAGCATGCCCTGGAACTGCCGGATCCGCTTGACCTTGGCGTCGATGTCCTCGGAATAGCCGATGACCCTGAGCAGCCGCTCTCCCACCGCGACCGCGATGTCGTTGGGATCGAGCGCGCCCTTGACCGGGAACAGCCAGTCGCCGCGTTCGTCGCGCTTGCCGACGACCACGGGCTGGCGGGCAGTCCCGTACAGCGCCTCGCGCAACTGGCTCTCCAGAAGCGACCGCTTCTCCTCGACCACGATCACCATGTCGAGACCGTCGACGAACTCGGCCATGTCGGCCAGGTCGAAGGGCCACGGACAGGCGACCTTGAACAGCCGCACGCCGATCCGGTTGGCGCGGGCCTCGTCGATGCCGAGATCATCGAGCGCCTGACGCACGTCGAGATAGTTCTTGCCGACGGTCAGAATGCCGACCTTGGCATTGGCGCCGCCGGAATAGACGATGCGGTTGAGCCCGTTGGCCCGGATATAGGCGCTCGCGGCGTCGCGCTTGTATTCGTGCAGCCGGACTTCCTGGCCGAGGAAATCGAGATCATGCGGGCGGATGTTGAGCCCGCCCGGCGGCATCGCGAACTCGGGCAGGACGATCTTCAGGCGGTCCAGGCCGGCATCCACCGAGGCGGTGGATTCGACATTGTCCTTGACGCATTTCAAGGCGGCCCAGGTGCCCGCGAACCGCGACATGGCGAAGCCGTGGAGCCCGTAGTCGATCATCTCCTGCACGCCCGCGGGATTGAGGATCGGGATCATCGTGTCGACGAAGTTGAACTCGGTCTGGTGCGCGTTGGTCGAACTCTCCGCGGTATGATCGTCCCCCATCAGCGCCAGAACGCCGCCATGCTTTGAGGAGCCTGCAAGATTGGCATGGCGGAAGACATCGCCGGACCGGTCCACGCCCGGACCCTTGCCGTACCAGAGGGCAAAGACGCCGTCATATTTGCCGGTCCCGTCCAGGCCCGCCTGTTGCGATCCCCAGCAGGCGGTCGCCGCCAATTCCTCGTTCAGTCCGGGCTGGAAGACGATGTTGCGCGGCGCGAGCTGTCGCGCAGCCCGGGTGATCTGCTGGTCGAGCCCGCCCAGCGGCGAGCCGCGATAGCCGGAGACGAATCCTGCCGTGTTGAGCCCCGCCCGCCGGTCGCGCTCGTGCTGCATCATCAGCATGCGAACCACGGCCTGGGATCCGGTGACGAAAATCCGGTCCTTGCCGAGGTCGAACTTGTCGTCGAGCGAAACATCGTGGACTGTCATGAACGGTCTCCTCAAACCATTGCCGTCCGGACCGGGGGCGGTCTGCGGACGGCCGCGGATCCTCCTCCGCGTCCAAGTCTTCTACCATGATACTTGGGGTACACCGGGCCTGCGTCAATCGAATTCGCGGGCCGGGAGCGACTGCGCAATCAGCCTGCCGGCAAGGTCTGCCGGACGAAACTTTCTGTCGTCGGACGGGACCGCCGCGACCGAATTAACGCCCGATCGAATGGCCGCCATCCACGGTGATGGCGCTGCCGGTCATGTAAATGCCGGCCTTGGAGGCAAGCAGCAGGACAGCTCCGTCCAGATCGTGGGAGTCGCCAAGCCGGCCAAGCGGGTTCTGGCCGGCGATGATCTGGGCGCCCTGCCCCTTGAAGAAGGTGTCCGTCAGGCTGGTCTCGAACCAGCCCGGGCGGATTTCATTGACGCGGATCTTGTGCTTTGCCCATTCCAGCGCCAGGCACCGGGTCATCTGGCTGATGGCGGCCTTGGACGTGCTGTAGGCGGCGACCTGGCGGACCGGCAGGTCGGGCATGACGCTCGAGATGTTGATGACCGATCCGCCGCGGCCGTCGCGGATCATGCGCCGGGCGGCCTCCTGCGCCATCATCACCGCTCCCTCGACATTGACCGCCATGACGTCGCGAAGGGTCTCGCGGCTGATGCGGACCGCCTTGTCGCGGTGGGCGATGCCGGCATTGTTGACCAGCACGCCGACCGGCCCGAACTCCGCTTCGACGCGGTCGAAGCAGGGAGCGATCATGTCGTCCTGGCGCACATCCAGGGGAATTGCCATCGCCTGTCCGCCGAGACCGGCAATGGCTTCGAGCGCGGCATCCAGGGTGGCCTTGTCCTTGCCCGCAAGAGCGACCTTGGCGCCGTTCACCGCCAGGACGCGCGCAATGGCGAAACCAAGCCCGCTACCGCCGCCGGTGACCAGCGCGGTTACTCCGGAAACATCGAACAACTCGGCTGCACCCACTTTGATTCCCTTTCCGTTTCGGCCTCTGCGAGGGGTATAGCCGCAAGCCTCGAGGAACGCCACCGGCGGCACGCTGGATGACTGGTAAAACAAATGCACCAATTGTTGCTTTACATGGTTTTTTACTGATATGGACTGGCAAGGCGGCGCATAGATGATAATGATGCCGCCAAAGGGAACGATGGTTGATCACACTCCGGCAAACTGGAGGTGAGACGGCCAGGAGGACAATATGAGAACTCTCCTGCAATTGAGCCGGTCGATCGACCGGATCAATGAGTTTGTCGGGCGCAATGTGTCCTGGCTTGTGCTGGCCGCCGTGCTGATCAGCGCCGGCAACGCCACGATCCGCAAGATGTTCGACATGTCGTCGAATGCCTGGCTGGAGGTCCAGTGGTACCTGTTCGGCGCGGTCTTCATGCTCGCCGCCGGATACACGCTGCGCAAGAACGAGCATGTCCGCATCGACGTGCTGGCCGGCAGCCTGTCCAAGCGCTCGCGCGACTGGATCGACCTGATTGGCCACTTCGTGTTCCTGCTGCCCTTCTGCCTGATGATGACCTATCTCGCCTGGCCGTTCTTCTGGCGCTCCTTCAAGAGCGGCGAAATGTCGAGCAATGCCGGCGGCCTGATCATCTGGCCCGCCAAGGCGGTGGTTCTGGCCGGCTTCCTTCTGCTGACGGCGCAGGCGGTGTCGGAGATCATCAAGCGCATCGCCATCATCCGCGGCCTCATCGAGGAGGAGCCCGGCCATGACCATTCCCTGCCGCCGCAAGTCGAAGCCGCCGCGCAAATGAAGGGCGGCGCCGATGCTTGATCTGATTGCCCACAATCTTGCACCCATCATGTTCATCACCGTGATGGGCATGCTTCTGCTCGGCTATCCGGTGGCCTTCACGCTGGCCGCGGGCGGCATGTATTTCTTCGTCATCGGCGTCGAAGTCAGCCATATCTCGCCGGAAATCCAGCTCTCCTGGTCGCTGGCGCAGGCCAACATGAACCGCGTCTTCGACATCATGCGCAACGACACGCTGCTGGCGATCCCGTTCTTCACCTTCATGGGCCTCATTCTTGAACGCTCCCGCATGGCGGAGGACCTGCTCGACACGGTCGGGCAATTGTTTGGAACCATGCGCGGCGGCCTTGCCTTCGCCGTCATCATGGTCGGCGCCCTGCTTGCCGCCACGACCGGCGTCGTCGCGGCGTCGGTCATCGCCATGGGCCTGATCTCGCTGCCGATCATGATGCGCTACAACTACCATCCCGGCCTTGCCGCCGGCACCATCGCGGCCTCCGGAACGCTGGCGCAGATCATCCCGCCGTCGCTGGTGCTCATCGTCATGGCCGACCAGCTCGGACGGTCCGTGGGCGACATGTATGTCGGCGCCTTCTTCCCGGCCATGATCATCGTGGTGATGTACTGCGCCTATATCTTCGCCATCACGCTCATCAAGCCGCAATGGGTTCCCGCCCTGCCGCCGGAAGCGCGGCCGCTGGGAAATGGCGGCCGATCGCTGTTTGCGATCCTCGCCATTGCCGTGGCCCTGTTCCTGACCGGCTACTATTTCGTGTTCGAGGATTTCCGCTATGAAACAAGGGTGGTCTGGTCCGCGCTGGCGGCGACGATCATTCCCTACGGCTTCGCGCTGGTGAACCGCGCGATAAATCTCGGCTACCTGTCGAAAATGGCCGAGCAGGTGGTGATTGTGCTGATCCCGCCGCTTGCCCTGATCTTCCTGGTGCTCGGCACGATCTTTCTGGGCATCGCCACGCCGACCGAAGGCGGAGCCATGGGCGCCACCGGCGCGCTCATCATGTCGCTGATGAAGCGCCGCCTGGACATGAAGACGCTTCTGCAGGCGCTCGATTCCACCGCCAAGCTCGCCACCTTCGTGATGTTCATCCTGATCGGCGCCCGGGTCTTCGCGCTGACCTTCTATGGTATTTCCGGCAACCGCTGGGTCGAGGATCTGATGCTGGCGCTGCCGGGCGGCGAGATCGGCTTCCTGATCACGGTTTCGGTGATCATCTTCATCCTCGGCTGCTTTCTCGACTTCTTCGAGATCGCCTTCATCATGGTGCCGCTGCTGGCTCCCGTCGCCGACAAGCTCGGCATCGATCTGATCTGGTTCGGCGTGCTGCTCGGCTTCAACCTGCAGGCAAGCTTCCTGACGCCGCCCTTCGGCTTCGCGCTCTTCTATCTGCGGTCCGTCGCGCCGATCAAAGCCTGGCACGACGAAACCACCAACCGGATGATCGAGCCGATTTCGACGAAGTCGATCTACACCGGGACCTTGCCCTTCATCCTGATCCAGATCGTCATGCTGGGCATCCTCATCGCCTTCCCCGGGCTTGTGACGCATTACAAGACCGAGCCGCTGCTGCTCGACCAGAGCGACATTGACCGGGAAATCAACAATATCGGCGGCGGCGGTTTCGGCCTGCCCGGATCGGGCCTGAGCCTGCCGGGCGCGCCGAACCTGGGCGAACCGGGCAACGGCATGCCGGCGATGCCGAGTTTCGGGGAGCCGGCGGAGCCCGCTCCCGGCGGCGCGCTGCCCGCCCCGGGCGGACTGCCGGCCCCGGGCGGCGCGACGGGACTGCCGAACTTCAACTGAACGGTGCCCTGGCGCACCGGCGTCCTGCGTCTTGCGTCTGCCGGACATGGAAAAGCCCTGGAACCTTGCCGGTTCCAGGGCTTTGTCTCTTGCCGGTCAGATGAAGGCCCGGATCAGAGCTTGCCGCCCCGCTGCTGGATCATCATGAACGTGTCCATGTTGTATTCCGAGAGCTGGAACCAGAGGTAGCCATCGCCGCGGTAGCCCATGTAGCTGTCATGGATCTTCTTGAACACGGCGTTTTCCGCGCTGATTTCAGCATAGACCTTGTTGGCCGCCGCGAAGCAGGATTCCAGGATCTCGAGGCTGTAGGGACGCAGCTTGGTGCCTTCCGACACCAGCGTCTTCAGGGCGGCCGGGTTCAGCGTATCGTAGCGGGCCATCATCACGCTGTTGGCCAGCGCCGAGGCGGCCTTGACCACGCCCTTGTAGGAACTCGGCAGCTCGTTCCACTTGTCCAGGTTGATGAGGTTCATCAGCGTCACGCCGCCTTCCCACCAGCCGGGGTAGTAGTAGAACGGCGCCACCTTGTTGAAGCCCAGCTTCGAGTCGTCGTAGGGACCCACGAACTCGGCCGCGTCAATCGTGCCCTTCTCCAGCGCGGCGTAGATATCGCCGCCGGGAATGTTCTGCGGAACGACGCCGACTTCCTGGATGATGCGCCCGCCGAAGCCGCCGATGCGGAACTTGAGGCCCTGCATGTCGGCGACGGTGTTGATCTCCTTGCGGAACCAGCCGCCCATCTGCGCGCCGGTGTTGCCGGCGGGGAAGGCGATCATGTTGTTGTTGGCATAGAAGTCGTTGTTGAGCAGGTCCAGTCCGCCGCCTTCATAGAGCCAGCCATTGGTCATGCGCTGGTTGAGGCCGAAGGGAACGCCGGTGCCGAAGGCCCAGGTCGGATCCTTGCCGAAGAAGTAGTAGGACGCCGTGTGGGCCACTTCGATGGTGCCGTCGCGCACCGCGTCAGCGCCTTCGAGCGCGCCGACGATTTCGCCTGCGCCATAGACCTGGATCTCGAAATTGCCGTCGGTGGCTTCCGATACCGCCTGCGCGAAAACCTCCGCGGCGCCGTAGATGGTGTCCAGCGCCTTGGGGAACCCCGACGAGCAGCGCCATGTGATTTTCGGCATTGTCTGTGCAATGGCCGGAGCGGCCAGAGCGGTCGCTGCCGCAGCGCCTGCGCCAGTCACCCCAGCCTTCTTGATAAAGGAACGACGATCCATGTAAACCTCCCAGTTAAAGCAAGCCCCCAGGCTAAGGGTTTGTCCCCTGTTCCACCCCGGCGACGTGAACGGAGCTAACCATTTTGCCGCAGGCCTTTCAAGCAGAAGGCCGCGTTTTGACCGGCAATGGTCAATATTTATTGCCAGTTGTTGTTGCGACCGTTCCGGACATAAAAATTGATTGTTTCGAAGCCTTTGCCGAGGGGGCTTCGGCAATTGACAAAGACCGCGCGAAACGGGAGAAAACAGCCGGATCCTGCCAAAGGCAGCCAACCCCGCGAACCAGGGATGTGAGAAGATGCACAGTGGACTTGTCGCGATACCGGCCGATATCCGCAGCTTTGACGGATATACATGGCATGCGGCGCCTGACCAATACATCATGGCCGCCGTCAATGGCTCGAATGTGCTGCCGCTGATCGTGCCGGCCCTGACCAACGGCGCCGACGTGGACATGGTCCTGGATCGCGTCGACGGCGTCCTGATCAGCGGATCCCGGACGAATGTGCATCCGTCCCATTATGGCGAGGAAGAGACCGAAAGCCACGGCCCGTTCGATCCCGCCCGCGACCGCCTGAGCATGGCGCTCATTCGCCGCGCCATCGCCCGCGGCATTCCGCTGCTCGCCATCTGCCGCGGGATCCAGGAACTGAATGTCGCGCTTGGCGGCTCGCTCGCAACCGAGATCCAGGAGCTCCCGGGACGGCTGGATCACCGCAAGCCCCAGACCGAGGACCGGGATGAGGCTTTTGCGATCCGCCATTCGATCCACGTCAAGGAAGGCAGTTGTCTCGCCTCGATCGTCGGCGGCGGCGAAGTGCAGGTGAACTCGCTGCACCGCCAGGCGATTTCCAAGCTGGCGCCGCGGCTGGCGGTCGAAGCGGTCGCAGAAGACGGCACCGTCGAGGCCGTCAGCGTCATCGATTCGCCGGGCTTTGCCATCGGCGTGCAATGGCATCCCGAATACTGGGTCGGCAGCGACGCGATTTCCGACAAGATCTTCCACGCCTTCGGCAACGCCGTCAGATCCCGCCATGCCCGCCCCGAGGAGGCAGCCGAATAGGGTCACCTAGGACCCGGCGCACCTGCCGCGCAAAGCGGTTATCCGCTCAGGCTGGCTTCCGGTCCAGCGCCCGGCATTCGGGAACCGGCGTCAGGGCCGGACGGCCGTCGAGCCAGGCAAGCAGATTGTCCACAACCAGATCCGCCATGGCGTTGCGCGTCGACATCGAGGCCGACGCCACATGCGGCAGCAGGCAGGCATTGGGCAGGTCGATCAGCGCCTGCGGCACGTTGGGTTCGTTGGCGAACACATCGAGCCCGGCTGCGGCAATGCGCCGGTCCTTGAGCGCCGCGATCAGGGCGTCCTCGTCGATGGTCGACCCGCGGCCGACACTGATCAGTACGCCGTTCGAACCGAGCGCGTCGAGAATTCCGGCGTTCACCGCCTTCTCCGTCGCGGCCCCTCCCGGAACCACCACGATCAGCGTATCGACCGCCTTCGCCAGACCGCTCAGACTGTCGTGCCAGGTGTAGTCGACATCCTCGCGCCTGTTGCGCGTATGGTAGTGAATCGGCAGGCCGAAGGCCTCCAGGCGCCGGGCGATGGCCAGGCCGATCCGTCCCAGCCCGAAGATGCCCACGGTCCGGCCCCTCAGGGTAAGCGTCGTCAGCGGATAGGCGCCTTCGGAGACCCAGCGGCCGGCGCGAAGGTAAGCCTCGGCTTTCGGAAACTCGCGCACGGTGTTGATGAGGAGCCCCACCGTGGTGTCCGCGACCTCGTCGGAGAGAACGTCCGGCGTGTTGGTGACCATCACCCCGCGCGTGGCCGCGTGCCGGGCGTCGACAATGTCGTAGCCCACCCCGAAATTGGCGATGATCTTGAGATTGGGGAAGGCATCGACGAAGCCGGCGTTAATGGTGGTCGCGCTGGCGATGCCGCTGATCCTCGCCCTGGCCTCAGTGTCGAGCAGCGAGGCGTCGGCCGCGTCGATCACGACGGTGTCGAATTCGGCCTCGACACGCGTGCGGACGCGGGAATGGACGCGCCCTGGGATGAGAATGGTGTGTCGCTGTGTCATCGTCCGGCTCCCGGGTTGAGCGGTGTCGTCGATTGCCGGATCCGCATTTCCGGCTTGATCAGGTGCAGGCCGTCAGCCTCGCTTGATCCGTTGAGTTTGTCCAGCAGCGCGCGGGCGGCGAAGCGGCCCACTTCGGACTGTCCGTTCCAGACCGTGGTCAGGGCAGGCGTTGCGATGGCCGCCTCCTCGAGGTCGTCATAGCCGGTGACCGAGATGTCCTTGCCGGGCACCAGGCCGGCGCGCGCGATCCCGTTCATCAGGCCGATGGCCACCAGATCGTTCCAGCACACCGCAGCCGTCGGCTTGAGCGGATTGGCCAAAAAATTCACCGCCGCCTCAAAGCCGCTCTGCTTGGTGCGCGGACCGGGTATCCGCAAGGCCGGGTCCAGTTCGAGCCCTGCCTTCTTCATCGCATTGGCGTAGCCGGCGTAGCGGTCGCGCCCGGTCGAAGTGTGATCGGTGCCGCCGATCATGGCAATGCGCGTGTGTCCAAGGCTGATCAGGTGGTTGGTGGCGAGCGCGGTGCCATAGGCGTCATCGCCGCGAAAGGTCGGCACGTCGATTTCCGGCACCGACCGCGCGATCAGGATGGCCGGCATGCCGTTGTCCAGGGCGAGACGTATGTCGGACGCCGGCGTTCCGATGGCCGGCGACATGATCACGCCATCGCCGCCGAGCTGCAGCAGGGTCTCGATGAAGTTGCGCTGCTTTTCGACCGAATCATAATGGTTGGACAGGATGAAGGTCTGCCGGCTGCGGTCGAGCTCGGTCTCGATCGCCTTGAGGATCTCGGCATAGAACGGGTTCATGATGTCATGCACCACCACGCCGATGATGCCCGACCGCGAGGTCCTGAGTGAAGCCGCGCGCCGGTTGTAGATATAGCCCAGTTCGATCGCCTTTTCCTTGATGCGGTCGCGGGTAACGTCGGCAACCAAGGGACTGTCGCGCAGGGCCAGCGAGACGGTGGCCGTCGAAAGCCCCAGCGCCTCGGCGATTGTGGAGAGTTTTACTTTTTGCGCCAATTCCCGTTTCCCGCCAGAGTCCGATTGCAGTGCCGAGGCGTGCGGCCCCGATTCAAACGTTTAAACAAATCTAAAAGGTTTAAACCGGGCTGGCAATCAATCAGTTTCCGCAGTCGCTTCTTCGCCGAACGGAATGTCGTCCGCCTGCGGCTCCAGGGCGTCCCTCTCCAGCAGCCGGTCGGCGGGAGAGACGCTGGCGCTGCTAAGCTCGGAGGCGATACTGGCGTCGACCTTGGACAACAACTCCAGCAGATGCGCGACTTCCTTTTCCTTCAGGCCGGCGAAGGCCGACTTCTCCGTCCGCCGCTGCGCCTTGCGGACCGCCTTGATCTGGTCGCGGCCGGCATCGGTGAGGAACACCAGCATCATCCTGCCGTCATCCTTGGAGCCCTCGCGCCGGACGAATCCTTGCGCCGCCAGACGGCCGATGGTCTTGGTGATCGTCGGCGCCTTGACGCCGAGCGAGGCGGCGATGGCGCCCGGCGTCTGGCCGTCATACCCGTCCAGCGCCAGCATGACGCCATCCTGCCCGGCATAGAGGCCGAGATCGAGTAAATGGCGCGACAAGGCCGTCCGCGCGTTGCGCGCGACATGGTTGATCAGCGATAGCGCTTCGGCCTGGGCGGTCTTTTTCGCCTTCTTGGTCTTGTTCTTCTTTTTACCGGACATGGACAGCTCCTTCTTGCAGCCTTTGTTCCATCACCCTAGGCTCCTGAGCCTATCCAAGCCTGAGCGGAAAAACCACTCCATGCCCCTACAATCCGTGCCGATCGCCATCCTGCCGCTGGGAGCCCATGAACAGCACGGTCCGCATCTTCCGTTCGAGACCGACGCGCTGATCGCGCAGGCCGTTGCCGAAAGGCTCGCCGCGGGTGTCAAAGCCCCGATCAAGCTCGAGATCCTCCCGGTCGAATCAGTTGGCTACTCTATCGAGCACATGGATGTGTCAGGAACGCGAACGCTTGCCTTCGACGAAGCGGTCCATCGCTGGCTCGGCATTGCCGGCGAATGCGCCGGCCGCGGCATGCGCCGCTTGATGCTGCTCAATGCCCATGGCGGAAACTCGCCGCTGCTGACGATCGTCGCCACCGAAGCCCGCGTGCGCTTCAACATGCTGGCCGTGGCGACCAGTTGGACCCGGTTCGGCGTGCCGCAAGGTCTCATCAGTCCGGCCGACAAGGCTCTCGACATCCACGGCGGAGAGATCGAGACCTCGGTGATGCTGGCGATACGGCCGGATCTCGTGCGCCTCGACGCGCTGCGCGATTTCCCGTCGCGGCAGGCGGACTATGCGCGGCGGTTCACCCATCTGCGCGCCTATGGCCCCCATGCGTTCGGCTGGAAGATGTCCGATCTCAACACCGATGGCGCGGCCGGCAATGCGAGCCGTGCAAGCGCCGAGAAGGGCGAGGCCCTCCTCGCCCACGCCGTGCACGGGCTTGGCGAACTGCTGGCCGACATGGCGGCGTTCGACGTAAGCGAACTGGCGTGAGCCTGCGCCCTGGCGCCAAGGGTCCGGTCCTTCGGTCAAAGCCGGCGCCTGGCGGCGTCCCCACTTGTTCGGCAAACATTAATCTGTCTTATTGGCGAAGTTTCGCGATTTCCTTCCTTAATACATGGACTTTTCACAATGTTTACTGCACCGGCAAATACATAGAAATAGCACCATGATCAATACTGATATCCTCGTCATCGGCGCGGGCCTGGCCGGCCTGACCCTGGCGGATCATCTTGCCAGGCAGGGCGCCCATGTCAGGCTCATCGAAAAATCGGGTACCCCCGGCGGACGCCTGTCCACGCGCCAGAGCGAATGGGGAAGCTTCGATCACGGCGCGCAATACCTGACCAGCCGCACGCCCGCCTTCACCGCGCTGATCAATCGGCTTGCGCAAGAGGGCAACATGGCGGTGTGGAAGCCCGACGGCAAGGACAGCGCCAGGCCGTGGTGGGTGGGCCAGCCCGGAATGTCGACCATCGGCAGCGTCCTGGCCCGGGGCCTCGACGTCGACTTCGGGCTCCACGCCCGGACCATCTCCCGGCAGGACGGGCGCTATGTCGTCGAAGCCGGCCACGGCGATGGCATCGCGCGGCATTACTCGGCCGGCCAGGTCGTGGCCGCGATCCCCGCCCCCCAGGCCCATGCCCTGCTCGCGCCGCTCGACCCGGCCTTCGGCCCGCTGGAAGGGGTCAGGATGGCGCCCTGCTGGACCGCCTTGCTGGCTTTCGATCCGCCGCTCGGCGATCAGGTGCCGGATCTGATCCGCGGAGGGGCCGGCGACATCCTTGCGCTGATTGCGCGCAACAGCTCCAAGCCCGGCCGCAGCGGCGAGACCTTCGTGCTGCATGCCGCGCCCGGCTGGAGCCGCAGCCACCTCGAAGCCGCCCCGGACATGCTGGAGGCCGAGATGCTGGGCGCCATGCGCACCCAGACCGGGCTTGGCGCGGACCTGCCCGCTCCCGTCCATGTCGATCTTCACCGCTGGCGTCACGCCCTGGTGGAAATGCCGCTGGACCGCCCGTACATCGGCAACGCGGACGACACGCTGTTTGCCTGCGGCGACTGGTGCATCGACGCGCGCGCGGAAGCCGCGCATCAATCGGCTCACGCGTTGGCGCGGCACATCATGTCCTTGTGAGTGGCATAACCGACGCGAAGCGCCTATATGGGAGACCAATCACACCCCAATGAGAGAGTTCTCATGAGCGAAGCGCCCGCCCTCACCCCCGTTGCCCCGATTCCCGTGACCGTGCTCACCGGTTATCTCGGCGCCGGAAAGACCACCCTGCTCAACCGCATCCTGTCCGAGCCGCATGGCAAGCGCTATGCGGTGATCGTCAATGAATTCGGCGAAATCGGCATCGACAACGACCTGATCGTGGAATCCGACGAGGAAATCTACGAAATGAACAATGGCTGCGTCTGCTGCACCGTGCGCGGCGACCTGATCCGCGTGGTCGAAGGCCTGATGCGCCGGCCCGGCCGCTTCGACGCGATCATCGTCGAGACCACCGGCCTCGCCGATCCGGTGCCCGTCGCCCAGACCTTCTTCATGGACGAGGACGTACGCGCCAAGACCCGGCTCGACGCCGTCGTCGCCCTTGTCGACGCGCGCCACCTGCCCGCGCGCCTGAAGGACAGCCGCGAGGCCGAGGACCAGATCGCCTTCGCCGACGTGGTGCTGCTCAACAAGACCGATCTCGTGAGCCCCGAGGAACTCGAAGCCGTCGAACGCACCGTGCGGGCGATCAACCCCTCCGCCCGCATCCACCGCACCGAACGCGCCGCCGTGCCGCTCGACCAGGTGCTTGACCGCGGCGCCTTCGATCTCAGCCGGGCGCTCGACAACGATCCGCATTTCCTCGATCACGACCACCCCGATCACGCCTGTGGCCCCGACTGCGATCATGATCACGATCACGATCATCATGGCCACGATCATCACGGCCATGACCATCATGACCACGCCCATCACGACCATGCGGCCCCTTCGGCAATCCACGATCTGACCATCCAGTCGGTGTCGCTGCGCGCCGGGCCGGTCAATCCGAAGCGGTTCTTCCCCTGGATCGAGAAGATCACCCAGCTCGAGGGTCCGAACATCCTCAGGCTCAAGGGCATCATCGCCTTCGAGGGCGACGCCGATCGCTACGTCATCCAGGGCGTGCACATGATCGTCGAGGGCGATCACCAGCGGCCCTGGAAGGAGGGCGAGAAGCGCGAAAGCCGCCTCGTCTTCATCGGCCGTGAGCTCGACCGCGAAAAGCTCGAGCGGACCTTCCTGGCCTGCCAGGCCTGAGGACGGAAAACCATGCCAACTGTCGCGCCGATAGATCTCGACGACCATTGCCTCGCGGCTGCGTTCCTGGGCGATGTTCCGGCCTTCGCGCTTGCCTCCGGGCTGGTGGTCCGCCTCGATCATGGAACAAGGCGTCACGAGCTGCATGACGGATTGCTGTCGGCAACCGTCACCTGGGACGGCCAGGGCCTGATCACCGGCGGCGAGGACGGCAAGGTGATGCGGCTGTCCGCCGACGGCACCGAGACCACGCTGCGCCCGGCCGCCCGCAAATGGGTCGGCGCGGTCGCGGCCGGACCGCAGGGCGCGGTCGCCTTCGCCGAAGGCCGCCAGGCGACCGTGCTGCTTTCCGACGGAACCGAGCGGGTCTTCGAGGAAGCGCGCACCATCGAAGGCCTTGCCTTCGCGCCGAAAGGCCTGAGACTCGCCATGGCGCGCTACAACGGCGTCTCCTTCGCCTTCGTCCAAGGCAGCGCGCCGGCGCTCGATTTCGAGTGGAAAGGCGCCCACAACCAGGTGCTGTTCAGCCCCGACGGCCGGTTCCTGGTCACCGCCATGCAGGAAAACGCGCTGCATGGCTGGAAGCTCGACGGCAAGCCGGGAGCCGAGCAGCGCCACATGCGCATGACCGGCTATCCGGCCAAGGTCAAGTCACTGTCCTGGTCGAACAAGGGCAAATGGCTCGCCTCGTCGGGCGCGCCGTCGGCGATCGTCTGGCCGTTCTCGGGCAAGGACGGGCCGATGGGCAAGGCGCCGCTGGAGCTCGGCCAGCGCGCCGACACGATGGTGACCTCGGTGGCCTGCCATCCGGTGGAGGATCTCGTTGCCATCGGCTTCGGCGACGGCATGGTGCTCGCCGTGCGCATCGCCGACAGCAAGGAAGCCCTGCTCAGGCGTCCGGGCAAGGGCCCCATCACCGCCATGGCCTGGAACAGACCAGGCCGCCTGCTCGCGTTCGGAACGCAGGCAGGCGACTGTGGCGTTGTCGACATCGCGGGTTAGCCTTCAGGCGGTTACGCCCAGGACAGTTCCAGTTGCGGACGGCCGTTCGAGGTCCGTTCGCGGCTGATGCCATCCTTGCCGATGACCCCGTTGACCCGCTTACGGAATGCCGAGAAACTGTCGAAGGTCACCACGTCGACGGCTTCATCGAGGTCCAGCGACACCCGGAAGTTCCCCGGCGCCGAGGTGATCGCCTGGATGCCGACGATCCGGGCCGAGAACGGCTGACCCAGATAGGCGCCGGAGACGCGGGCGCCCGGGGCAAGGCTTTCAGGCCCGGCCCGGTTGCCCAGGGCGGCGTGCAGGGTGTTCCAGTCGTTGTAGCCGTGTTGCGCCGCGATCAGTTCGAGCGCCTTCGAATGACCGATGGTTTCGCCATTGGCTTCGAGACGGCTTCTCAGGCGCCGGGCCTGGTCTTTCAATGCACTCAAGGGCGGCAGGTGCGTGTGATCACGCATGGCAGTTCTCCTGTCATGACATGCCGTAGCAGAGGGGCGTCCGCATTCCACCGTCAGGCATGTCATCAAAAAGGTGACTGCTCGAATGCCGGAGACTTCACCATGGGCATTACGCCTGCGGACGGCCGGGGCTCCAGACCCGAAGACGGTCAGATAGGTGCGCGGTGTCGCCGTGTCAAGACGGGCCTATCCGGCCCGGAATCCGGCTATTCGGCGGCCATGCGGGTGAGCGCTTCTTCCCGGAACTCGGTCGGGCTCACGCCGACCCGCTCGCGGAAGGCCCGGTTGAACGGGGCCAGCGACGCATAGCCCAGCGAGAAGGCGTGCTGGATGATCTGCTCGCGCGCCATCTCGGGATCCGAGAGCCGGCGCTTGGCCTCGTCGATCCTGTAGTCATTGACGAAGGCCGCGAAGTTCCGGTAGCCCAGACCGCTGTTGATCAGCCGCCGCAGCCTATGCTCCGGAATCCGCAGAATATCGGCCAGCCCGCCGATGCTCAGGCCCGGCTCCAGATACAATCCTCCGTCCATCGCCTTGACCACCCGGTCGAGCTCCAGCCGGTCGGCAGCAGACAGCTCGCTGCGCGCCACCGGCGGCACCGCACCATTTCCCGTCCGCTGGAACAGCCCCTCCTTGAGGCTGGTCAGCCAGTAGGAGAATCCGAGGGCAAGGATGAAATACACCGCGGAATAGACAAGGCACAGCGCCGACAGCAGCGGCGCGTCGAAGCTGATCAGATTGGTCACGAACACGAACAAAGTGAAGGGCGGCACCGAGAAAGCCAGCGCCAGGCTGAAATTGCGCCGGTCGTCGATGAGATCGCTGTTCCGGTGACGCAAGGCCGTGTGGATGATCAGCCCCAGGATGCAACTGTTGAGCAGAACCAACGCGACCGTGAACCACACCTGCAGACTGTCGGCGGCGAAAGAGGCGCCGGCGATCAGCGGCGCCGAGACGGCGATCGGCCAGAAGTATGTCGGCCGCCAGCTAAACCGGTCGTCAAACAGCGCCAGGATGAACCACCACAAGGTGACGAAGTGAAACTGCTGGAAAGCGACGACCACGACGCCCGCCGGCGCCAGCTCAGTGAGCACCGGCGGCGCGTTGAGGACGATCTCGACCAGGCCGGTGACGCCGAACAGGATGCCGGTCGCGCAGAGCGAGCCGAATTCCGGCCGGCGGGCGAAGCGGATAATGATGAGCAAAAGGACGCCAAAGGTCCCTCCGCGCAGGAGCAGGTCGATGAAGCCGGCCAGGGTCAATTCGAATGACATCTTCAGATCCGCATGCTGGCCCGGCCCGTTGAGCGGGTCCCGGCATTTCCCTCCGAGATAGGCGCTGGCGCGCCCGTAGTCCAATCGATTCCGGAAATGATGCGCCGAAACTGAAACTCCAGCGCCAGATTTCGAAGTCGCGCGGCACGCAAGCCACGCAGGCTGCAGATTGCGGACATCGCCGGTTCGGTTCCGCTGCTCCCAAGCCAATCGAGGCGGCACTCCGAATTCAACACGCCCTCAAAGGAGACGACCATGAACAAGTTCGCAATTGCCGCAGCCCTTTCCCTGGCAACGATCCTGCCCTTCGTCACCGCGTCCGCATCCGCCGCGACGGTCGACACAAAGGCAGCTCTTTGCACCAAGAACCCCGACAAGGCCGCCAAGGCGGGCATCGACTGCACCGCCACGTCGACCATTCTCCGCGACGACGCCAAGGCCGCAACGAAATACCCGTCGGGCCCGGTCAATTTCGGCAACGGGATCGTGTTCTGACCACACCTCTCCGTGTCACAGCGACTGCGCCGGGCGCCCCTCCGCTCCGGCGCATTCGTTTGACTGGCGCCGCCCGACCGGAGCCGCCTACGCCACCCGGGCAATCCGGGCGGGGACCGGAGACCTCTGCGGCTGCGGCTGGGCGCGTTCCGCCCGACGTCCGCGCGCGGCCAGAAGCCCGCCCACCCCATCGAGATGGCCGCTCCTGAGCTCGTGCCCCAGCAGCCGATCACGCTCCACGGGTCCCGGCATCATCACGCCGCCGGTCTTCAGCGCGGAAAACCCGAACCTTGCGTAATAGGGCGCATCCCCAACAAGGATGATCGCGCCATGCCCCAGCTCCGCGGCGCGGGCCATGGCATGCCGCATCAAGGCGGATCCGACGCCGTGCCCGGCGGCCGACGGCTCGACCGCCAGCGGTCCGAGCAGCAGCAGGGGCTTGTCGCCGCAGGCCACATCCCACAGCCGCACGCTGCCGATGACCGCGCCGGCGCCATTGCGGGCGACGAAGGCGAGCCCGGGCGACGGCAGCCTGCCGCGCCTGAGCTTCTCCGAACTCTTGCGCTTGCGGCCCTCGCCCATGGCGCGGTCGAGCAGGGCTTCCCGCGCCTGGACGTCGGCGTCCGCTTCGGCGTCAATGACGAAGTCCGGTACGGTGAAAATCGGCAGATCGGGTGTCATGGCTCTTATCCTCGGCTGCGCAAAGCCTGAAAAAAACGGTGCACAAGGCCTCCCCGCACGCGGTAGCCCGCGCGCGAAAAGGCAGCTCTGAACGGAAAATCCGTTCAGATGACGTAGGATCGGAGAGGTTCGAAACCGTTGAAGGCAACGGCCGAGTAGGTGGTCGTGTAGGCGCCCGTGCCCTCGATCAGCACCTCGTCGCCGATGGTCAGCGACACCGGCATCGGATAGGGGGTCTTCTCGTAGAGCACATCGGCCGAATCGCAGGTCGGCCCGGCCAGCACGCAGGGCTCGACCGCATCGCCGTCGCGCGGGGTGACGATCGAGTAGCGGATCGCCTCGTCCATGGTCTCGGCGAGCCCGCCGAACTTGCCGATGTCGAGGAACACCCAGCGCACGTCGTCCTCGTCGGACTTGCGCGAGACCAGCACCACTTCCGCCTTGATCGCGCCGGCATTGCCGACCATGCCGCGGCCCGGCTCGATGATGGTTTCGGGAATGTGGTTGCCGAAATGCTTGCGCAGCGAGGCGAAGATCGCCTGGCCATAGGCCTGGGCGGTCGGGATGTCCTTGAGATAGCGGGTCGGGAACCCGCCGCCCATGTTGACCATCTTGAGGTGGATGCCCTGCTGGGCGAGCTTGTCGAAGACGCGGCGCGCGTCGCCGAGTGCCGAATCCCAGGCGTCGAGCTTCGTCATCTGCGAGCCGACATGGAACGACACGCCATGCGAGACCAGGCCAAGCTGGTGCGCATAGACGAGCACGTCGACCGCCATCTGCGGCACGCAGCCGAACTTGCGCGAAAGCGGCCATTCGGCGCCCTCGCCATCGGTCAGAACCCGGCAGAACACCCGGGCGCCGGGCGCGGCGCGGGCGATCTTCTCGACTTCCTCATGGCTGTCGACGGCGTACATCGACACGCCCAGCGCATGGGCACGGGCGATGTCCCGCTCCTTCTTGATGGTGTTGCCATAGGACACGCGGCTGGCGGTGGCCCCTGCCTTCATCGCCATTTCGATCTCGGCCACGGAGGCGCAATCGAAGCTGGAGCCGAGGCCCGCGAGCAGGCGCAGGATCTCCGGCGCCGGGTTGGCCTTGACGGCATAGAAGATCGAGCTGTCCGGCAGCGCCTTGCGGAAGGACAGGAAATTGTCGCGCACCACGTCAAGGTCCACCACCAGGCAGGGACCGTCGGGACGTCGGGTGCGAAGGAAGTCGAGGATTCGTGCAGTCGTCATCGGGTGCTCCGTTCCCGGCCTCGCGAGAGGCCAAATCAAGACAGAGCATCGTACGGCCACCCACGGAACCCGGCCTTTGGAGGAACCGGACAACGGTGCGGACGCTTGATGCGTCGATGGACCACGCCTTGCCAGGCGATGATCCGCTCATGTCTGCCTTGGATTGGAGGGAGAACCCGACCGCACGTCCGGCAATGAAGGTGTGCCTCTTCAGTAACCCCGGCTGTTGGAAAGCCGGCAGACACCAGAAAGGCCCGCACCGTCGTTGCTTCAAGATGTCCTCGCTCATCCGGTTGGCCGGAGAAACGACTGGAGGGGTTAGTTCCAGGTACCTTACCGAATCCTCACCATATCGAGGGTCGGCGGACACCCACAGGCACGTGCGACTTTGGGCAAGACCGAAATAAGAGCTTCGCCTGTCGCAATCAAGAGTTTTCTCGAGCCGCCCTTGAAAAAGACCCTCTCGGAACGAATATCGGGTAACTGTTCAGTCTACAAAGACAATGCCCGCGCCCGACCCGGTCCGGCGAGAACCCCAAGGATCTGCCCCCATGGACACGTTGACCCGGATTCGCGCCTTCATCGATGTGGTCGAGGCCGAGGGCTTTTCCGCCGCCGCGCGCAAGGTCGGCCGCTCGAAGGCGCTGCTGTCGAAATATGTGCGCGAGCTCGAAGACGATCTGGGCGCTCTGCTGCTCAACCGCACCACCCGCCAGTTCTCGCTCACCGAAGCCGGCCACACCTATTTCCGTACTGCCTCCGACATTCTCAAGGAGATCGACAACCTGTCGGATCTGGTGCGCGAAGGCTCCAAGGATCTCAAGGGACGCATCCGGGTGTCGGCGCCAAGGACATTCGCCGACGCGGCCGTGGGGCAGTCGCTGATCGATTTCGCCGTCGCGCATCCGGACGTGACCCTGGAGATCATTTCCGACGACCGCTTCGTCGACCTGGTCGAGGAAGGCTATGACGTGGCGATCCGAATCACCCGGCTCGAGGATTCCGGGCTGATCGCCCGCAAGCTCTCGGGCTTTTCGCTGATTGCCTGCGCCTCGCCCGAATTTCTCGAACAGCACGGCCCGATCACCCATCCATCCCAGCTCTCCGGCATGCCCTGCATCGTCGACACCAACGGACGCACGCTCAACAACTGGCCTTTCGAGAACAAGGACGGATCGGTGTTCTCGGTGTCCGTGCGCGGCCGCCTCGAGGTCAACAGCCCGCTCGCGGCGCTGCGCGCGGCCGAGGCCGGGCTTGGGGTCGCGGTGTTGCCCGATTTCATTTTCAAGGAACGGCAGAACAGCGGGACACTGGTGCCGATCCTTTCGGATTTTCTCCTCACCGACCGCGGCATCTATGCGATCTACCCGCATCGCCGCTATCTGCCGGCCAAGGTGCGCGCCTTTGTCGATTTCCTGAGCCAGTGGTTCAAGACCAGCCCGTGAGGCGCGAGGCGCTTCCTGTCGCCGCGGGCTCTGGCGTCCGTCGAAATTTCGTCCATATTTGCTGCCACGGGAAGAGCCACTTTTCGAACCAACCGATCGGCGGACCATGACCACGAATTTGATTCGGCGAGCGCCGGCCATCGCGGTGCTTGCAGCTCTCCTGGCTCCGATGCCGGCCTGGGCGCATCCGCATGTTTTCGCCGATGCGCGGCTGGAGATTGAAACCGCGGCGGACGGCCGCGTCACCGAACTGCGCAATGTCTGGCGCTTCGACGAGGTGTTTTCGTCGAGCGTCGTCATGGATTTCGACGAGAATGCCGACATGCAGCTCGATCCCGGCGAGCTTGCCAAGATCGGCGACATGGTCACCCAGTCGCTGGCCGAATTCGACTATTACACCAATGTCACGGTCAATGGTAAGGACATCGGCGTCTCGCTTCCCGAGGCGATCAAGGTCGATTACCAGGACGGGCAGTTGCTGATGTTCTTCGCCCTCATCCCCAACAATCTTGAGCTCAAGGGCAAGATCGCCGTCGGCGTGTTCGATCCGACCATGTATGCGGCGCTCGATTTCATCAACGACGAGGACATGGCGGTGACCGGCGCCGCGACCGCCCGCTGCGCCCGCGAGGTCGTGCGTCCGGATTTCGACGAGATCATCGCCCAGAACCAGGACTCCTTGACCGAAGCCTTCTTCGAGACGACCGGCAGCGGCGACCTGTCGAAACTGCTGGCGACGCGGCTGGAGCTTGTATGCGAATGAGCCGGATCTCCTCGCGCCTGTTGCTTGTCACGGCCATCGGGATGGTGCTTCTTGCCGGCGCGGCGCAGGCCCAGTCGTCGCTCGGTATCGGCTCGGCCGAACCCTCCTTCGCGCCAACGGGCTTCGGCGGCTCGTTCCTGCACTGGATCAATCAGCAGCAGCAGGGATTCTACCGGGCCCTGACAGACTCCCTCAAGGCCATGCGCACCGATCCCTGGCAGATGTGGGGTCTGGTCAGCCTGTCCTTCCTCTATGGCGTGTTTCACGCCGCCGGCCCCGGCCACGGCAAGGCGGTGATCTCCTCCTACATGATCGCCAACGAGGTGGCGCTCCGGCGCGGCGTGCTGCTGGCGGTCCTGTCCTCGCTGCTGCAGGCGGCCACGGCGGTGGCAGTGGTGGGCGCCGCCTATTACCTGTTGCGCGGCCTGTCGGTTTCCATGACCGAGACGACCCATTTCATGGAGATCGCCAGTTACGCGCTGATCGCCGCCTTCGGCTTCTGGCTGCTCAGCCGCAAGCTCCTCTCCCTGCGCGTGAGCCAGCCGCTTGCGCTGGCCGCCGCCGGAGTGCCGCACGGCCATCACGACGACCACCATCACCACGACCATCATCATCACGACCACCACCACGACCATGGCCATGGCCATGATCATCACCATCCGGAGGGCGAGGTGTGCGCCACCTGCGGCCACGCCCATGCTCCCGATCCGGCGCTGATCTCCGGCGACACGTTCAGCCTGCGCGAAGCCTGGGCCGCCGTGATGGCCGTGGGCCTCAGGCCCTGCTCGGGCGCATTGATCGTGCTGACCTTCTCGATGCTGAACGGATTGTGGCTCGCGGGCATCGTCTCGGCCTTCGCCATGGCGGTCGGCACGGCGATCACCGTCTCGGCGCTGGCGACGCTCGCAGTCATGGCCAAGGGCGCCGCAGTGCGCCTGGCCGGCGCATCGATGGGCGGCCATGTCGGCACGATCATCGAGATCCTCGGCGCGGCTACCGTCATGGCGCTGGGACTGCTGCTGCTTGCGGCCTCGCTGCAGGCCTGACCCAGATCAGCTACGGCTTGTCGCTGCGGTTCTGCTGCCGCTTGCCGCGAATCCAGAACACCGCGAAGAAGGCGAGCACGAAGAAGATGCCCACCGCATAGGACAGCCAGGGCGAGATTTCGGACAGGCCCATCATCATCGCCGGCATGTAGTAGAACACGACCCCGGTGACGCCGAGAATGACGGCGGCCGCGATCGCGGACGAGCGGTTGGAAGTCCCGCGCTCACTCATGATCCTGCTCCACGCGCCGCGCGCACGCATCCGAGCGGATGGCCGTCCAAGGCAGTGTCCATAGGCTTGCTCTCCACATCCATCAAACGTCTCCTTCCCGATCCTGACCGGGTTCCGGCACGCGCGCCGACAGGTGAAGCACCACCCGGCCGGGCCTGGGGTCTTCCTGGTCGACCGTGAAGCCCGCCCTCTTGTACCATGCAAGCGCCGGGTTGAGGCTGTTGGTGATCAGCCCGACCCGGTCGAAGCCCAACTCCCGCGCCCGATCGAAGGTGGCCGCAAGCAGCAGCCGGCCGCGGCCGGAGCCGGCGGCCGCCGGCGCGGTGGCGATCGATTCGAGGAACAGCCGGTCCGGCATCGCCCGCAGGATCAGGACTCCGTGCAGCCCGTCGGCGTCCTCGTCGAACCAGACCTCGCAGTCCTCGAGGATCGCGCCATAGTCCCATTCGAGCGGGATCGCCCGCGCGCCCACCGCGGTTTCGGTGCGCGCATAGGCCGCGTGCTGGAAATCCTCGAGGACTTGGCGTTCATCGGCCCTGGCGCGCCGGAGATGGATCATCGCCCTGCCCCCCTCTTCTCCTCCAGCCGGCTTATCTGCCGGCCGTCAATATCGAAATTGGCGGGGTCGAGCCATGCTTCGAAGGCCTGCCCGAGCGCCGGCCATTCCCCGTCGATCATCGAGAACCAGGCCGTGTCGCGGTTGCCCCCCTTGGAGATGATGTGCTGGCGGAACAGGCCTTCGAACGTGAAGCCGAGGCGGACCGCGGCGACCTTGGAAGGCGCGTTCTCGTTGTGGCATTTCCATTCGTAGCGGCGGTAGCCGAGATCCTCGAACACATGCCTGGCCATCAGATAGTGCGCTTCCGTCGCCATCGGCGTCCGCGCCATCGCCGCGCCGTGGGCGACCGCGCCGACCTCGACCACGCCATTGGCCGGGTCGGCCCGCATCAGCGAGGCCATGCCGACAATGTCGCCGGTGCGGCGGCTGCGGAACACGCAGACCACCACCCCGGCCCGGCCATTGGCCTCAAGCCAGTCGGCCAGCTCGCCGGCCGCCTCGTAGGGCCCGTTCGGGAAATAGCGGATGAGCTCGTTGATGCCTGCCCCGCCAAGGGCCTCCCACAACGCCGCCTCGTGCGCCTCGCGCCGGAACGGCTCGATCATCACATACCGCCCCGTGACCGAGAATCCCTCGGGCGCCGGGCAGGGTTTCCAGTTGCTCAAGTCGCGCATTTGTTCTGCCTGAATTGAAATTCGCGCCGGGATAGGACATGAGTTGCCTCGACAACACAACCACCCCGGACAGGAAAAAGCACCCATGATCCAGCCAGTCGCCGCTTTCGATCGCATCGGCGAGGAAAACGCCTTCGCCGTGCTCGCCCGCGCCACGGCGCTCGCCAATCAGGGCCGCGACATCGTCAACCTCGGCATCGGCCAGCCGGACTTCAAGACGCCCGGCCACATCGTCGAGGCCGCGGTCAAGGCGCTGCGCGACGGCCATCACGGCTACACGCCCGCAAACGGCCTGCTGGCGACGCGGGAGGCCGTGTGCCGGCGCACTCTGTCGATGACCGGCGTCGAGATCTCCCCGGACTCGGTGATGATCATGCCCGGCGGAAAGCCGACTATGTATGCCGCCATCCGCATGCTGGGCGAACCGGGCGTCGACATCCTCTATCCCGATCCCGGCTTTCCGATCTACCGCTCGATGATCGAGCATGTCGGCGCGCGGCCAATCCCCGTGCCGATGCGCGAGGAGAACGGCTTTGCCTTCTCCGCCGAGGAAACGCTCGCGCTGATCACGCCGCAGACGCGGCTCTTGATCCTCAATTCACCCGCCAACCCCACCGGCGGCGTCACCCCCAAGGCCGAGATCGACAAGCTCGTGGCCGGGCTTGCCGCGCATCCGGACGTCGCCATCCTCTCCGACGAGATCTACGACGTCATGACCTATGACGGCGAGCGCCACACCTCGCTTCTCGGCTATCCCGAAATCCGCGACCGGCTGATCGTGCTCAACGGCTGGTCGAAGACCTGGGCCATGACCGGCTGGCGCATGGGCTGGTCGATCTGGCCCGACAGCCTGGTGGGCTATGTGCGCAAGCTCGCGGTCAATTGCTGGTCCTGCGTCAACGCGCCGTCGCAATTTGCCGGCATCGCCGCCATCGACGGCCCGCAGGACGCGGTGGCCGAGATGCTCACGGCGTTCGATCGCCGCCGCCGGCTGGTGACCGACCTGCTCAACGCCCTGCCCGGCGTTTCCTGTGTGCTGCCCAAGGGCGCGTTCTACGCCTTCCCCAACATCTCGGCCACCGGCTGGAAGGCGAAGCCGCTCGCCAACGCGCTTCTCGACGAGGCGGGCGTGGCGCTGATCGGCGGGCCGGATTTCGGCGTTCTGGGAGAAGGCTATATCCGCGTGTCCTGCGCCAATTCGGATCAGAACATCGAAAAGGCGATCGGGCGTATGGGAGAGTTCCTGAAGAACCGGAAGCCCTGAAAAAGTCGAGGGCGGCTGGGTGCCGCCCTCATCGTCATGCCGTTCTTGGGAGGAGTGGATTGGCATGTCTGATGATCAGAGTGCGCCAGAACCCTTAACGCAGTCTTAACCATTGATGGCGCGTTTTGACCCGCACCCAGTCCCGAGGGCGCCTGCATCGGAAGCGGTCAGATTCGGGTGGTCAGAAGCTTGAGGCCGGCGAAGCCGAAGGCCAAGGCAAAGGCGCCCTCGAACCAGCGCCTGAGCCGCATGTAAAGCACGACGACCCGGGGATTGGAGAACACCAGCGCATAGGTGGCAAACACCGCCATGCTCTGAATGCCGACGGCCACCACCACGGAGGCGATCTCGGCCGGCGTCGCATCCGCCGGCACCCCGACCGAATAGAGCGCGCCGAAGAACAGGATCGCCTTGGGATTGGTCAGGTGCATGGCGAGCCCCTTGCCGAAGGCTGACCGGTGGTCGCGCGACGTCACCGACCGAAGCCTGAGCGGGGTGGACGACAGGGCGCTGCGCGCGCTTTTCCAGCCGAGATAGAGAAGATAGCCCGCGCCGAGATAGCGCAGGACCTCGAACACCCATGCATGGGCGAGCATCAGCGCGCTCAGCCCCAGCGCCGCGGCGATCGACCAGGTCCAGGAGCCGGTGACGATGCCCGCCACGAGCGCCAGCGCCTGGGCGCGCCCATGCGCCATCGCGGTGCCGGCGATCGCGAGCGTTGAAGGCCCGGGGCTCGCAACCGCAAGCAGCGCCGCGCCGAGGATGAGCGGGAAGTTGATATGGTCGATCATGGGGGCATGATGGCACCCTGCCCCACCCATCACAAGCCGGCCTGCCATGACATTTCCTGACGCCAGGCTTCAGAGAAAATGATGGATCCGCCGGGCTTTGCACCGCTCCTCGGACCTCATAAAAAAGGGGCGCTTGACGCGCCCCCAGTGCTGTTTGGGTGTTGTCGTGATCAGGCCACCCAATGCCTATCTGTTGACGATCTCCGGCCCCATCAGGCTGTAGGGCAGCCAGGTCGACAGCAACGGGACGTAGGTGATGATGATCAGGAACACGAACAGCACCGCGACGAACGGCATCGCCGCGCGCACCACCTGCACCAGGCTCATGCCGGTGATCCCGGAGGTAACGAAGAGGTTCAGCCCGATCGGCGGCGTGATCATGCCGATCTCCATGTTGACCACCATGATGATGCCGAGATGCACCGGATCGACGCCCAGCTCCATGGCGATCGGGAACACCACCGGCGCCACGATGAGAAGCAGGCCGGACGGCTCCATGAACTGCCCGCCGATCAGCAGCAGGATGTTGACCGCGATCAGGAAGGTGAACCAGGTGAAGCCGTAGCCGAGCATGAGTTCGGTGATGGCGTCGGGGATCCGCTCCGAGGTGAGCACATGGGCAAACAGCAGCGCGTTGACGATGATGAACATCAGCATGATCGTCGTCCTGGACGCATCGATCATCACCTTGCGGGTGTCCTCGTTGAAGAACGCGCGCCCGAAATTGCGGCCCATCAGCTTGAGGTTCCGTCCCCAGATCGGCAGGCCAGCGACCAGCGCCGAAGGCACCCCGGCCAAGCCCCTGTCGCCGCGCCAGGCGATGTAGCCCACCATGATCGCGAGCGAGATCGCCAGGCCGAGATTGGACCGGCCGGAGAAGGTGACTGTCTCGGACTCGCTGGTGGCGAAGAACGACAGGATCATCCAGACGAAATAGAAGGCCACGGCGTAGACGAGACCGGAGAACCCCGCCCGGCTGGCGCGGGAATCGGTGTCGCTGATCCACCGGATGCCCGCCATCGGCCCCATGTCGCGATAGACGAAGATGGCGATGAAGAAGGAATAGACCGCCGCCACCGCGGCCGCTTCCGTCGGCGTGAACACGCCGCCATAGATGCCGCCGATGATGATGATGATCAGGAACAGACCCCATCCGGCGTCCTTGCCGCCGGCGACGATCTCGCCGAAGCCGCGCCAGGGCTCGGAGGGAAGCCCCTTGACGCGCGCCACGACATAGATGGCGAGCATCAGCATCAGCCCGGCGAGGATGCCCGGGATCACGCCGGCCAGGAACATCCGCCCCACCGACACGTCCGTTGCCGCCGCATAGACCACCATGACGATCGAGGGCGGAATGAGAATGCCCAACGTGCCGGCATTGGCGATGATGCCCGCGGCGAATTCCTTGGAATAGCCCACCTGCCGCATGCCGGCGATGGCGATGGTGCCGATGGCGACCACGGTGGCGGGCGACGATCCCGACAGAGCCGCGAACAGCATGCAGGCGAGCACGCTCGCCATGGCCAGCCCGCCGCGGAAATGCCCCACCGTCGCGATGGCGAAGCGGATGATGCGCTTGGCCACCCCGCCCGTCGACATGAAGGCCGAGGCGAGCACGAAGAACGGGATGGCGAGCAGGGTGTAGTTCTGCGAGGCGGTGAAAAGCTGGATCGCCACCGAGGACATGGAATCATTGGAGAAGAAGGCGATCAGGATGATCGACGACAGCCCCAGCGACACCGCCACCGGCACGCCGGCGAACAACAGGCCCAGAACGAGCACAAACAGGATTGCGGTTTCCATCGTCGATCAGTCCTTCAGCACGTTGCGGTTTTCGGCAACGAGGTCTTCCGCCTCATGTCCGGCGATGATCAGTTCGCGGTCGCCGCGCCAGATCGCCACCGCCGCCTGAAGCGCGCGGAAGCCGAACAGGCCCAGTCCGATGGGAAGGATCACATAGGCGATCCAGCGCTGCACCCGCTCCTGCAGGCCGAGGCTATCCTGCATCCATTCCGGATAGCGCAGATCGTCGAGGCCGATGCCGATCTGGTACATCTTCGACCAGTAGACCATGGCGCCGCCGCTTGTATCGGCTCCCAAAATGCCGAGCCAGGCGGACTCGATCAGGATGGCCGCGTAGAGAAAGGCGCACAGCGCGCCGAAGATCGCCAGCGCCTTGAACGCCGGCTTGGGCAACAGCCGCACGACCGCGTCCACTCCCAGATGCATGCCCTGCTTGAGGCCATAGCTCATGCCGAACAGGATCATCCAGGCAAACAGCAGCCGGGTGAATTCGAGCGCACCGGTCCAGCCGCTGTTGAACCCGTAGCGGGCGACGACCTGGAAGAACGAGACAAAGGTGATCAGCGCCAGGATCACGGCGAGGACATTCTCCTCAAACCGTGTGACGGAGTCCGGGTTGCGGCGCTCCGCAAGCCAGAACAGCGCGACCACGATGCCGGTGATGAGATAAGGCAGATAGACAATCATGCGATCCCCCGATTTGACTGACGCTATGCTGTGGATGGGACAGTGGACCGGCCGGCAGGCTCGAAAGCGCCCTTGCGCATCGCGTCACACCCCCCGTGCGCATTCACATCCGCGGGAGCACCCTGCGAAGCTCCCGCGCATGCCCGATGGCAGGCCCGGGAGCGATCCCGGGCCTGCGTTCTCTGCAACGTCGTTCAGTTCGTCGCGTTGGAAGCGACTGCGGCCTCGATCAGATCGGTGCCGATGTCGCCCTCGAACTTGCTCCACACAGGCTTCATGGAATCAACCCATGCCTGGCGCTGTTCCGGTGTGAGTTCGCGGATCGTCCCGCCGGCATCGATGATGTTCTGGCGGTTCTTCGCCTCGGTCGCGGCAACGGCGGCGTTGGCTTCGATCGTCACTTCATCGACGATCTTGACGAACTGGTCGCGCATCTCGGGCTCAAGGCTGTTGAGCCATTCCGTCGAGGTCACCAGCAGATAGGCGAGAAGCTGGTGGTTGGTTTCGGTCACGCCGTCCTGCACCTCGAAGAATTTCTGGGTGTAGATGTTCGACCAGGAATTTTCCTGACCGTCGACAACGCCGGTCTGGAGCGCGCCATAGACTTCCTTGAAGGCGAGCTTCTGGGCCGAACCGCCCATGCCCTCGATCATGGCTTCGGCCACGTCGGAGGTCTGGATGCGGAACTTCAGGCCGTTGGCGTCCGAGGGAAGCAGCAGCGGCTTGTTGGCCGAGAACTGCTTGAGGCCCGACGACCAGTAACCAAGCCCGGTGTAGCCAACGTCTTCCATCACGGTCAGCAGGCTCTTGCCGGGATCGGACTGGATGAAGCTGTCGACCGCCTTGAGGCTCGCGAACAGGAACGGAAGGTCGAACAGCCGGTATTTCAGCGTGTAGGCCTCGAACTTCGACAGCGACGGGGCTGCGAGCTGGACGTCGCCGAGAAGCAGCGCCTCGAGAACCTTGTCGTCATCGAACAGGGTCGAGTTGGCGAAGACTTCCATGCAGGCCTTGCCGTTCATCTCGTCGTTGACCCGTTCGGCCAGACGCGTGGCGGCGTCGCCCTTGGGGTGGCCGGTGGCGGCGACGACGTGGCTGAACTTGATGACCATCTCGCCGTCGTCGCACTTGGCGGACGCGGCGTTGGCGGAGATGAGGAGTGCGGCGGCCGAAACGGCGCCGAGAAGCAGTTTTTTCATAAGATGTCCTCCACTGGGGCAGAATGCCCTGAACTGACTGGCGAAGCGCAGACCGGAGAAAAACCTGAATTGCCAGATCGTCGACCCGGCGTCCTCCCGGCGATGTCCTCCCGTCCATCGCATTCAGAGAAACAACCTTGCAATCGCCGTGCCAGCTTGAAAATGAAGCGACAAACCGCCTCTCAGGCCCCAGCTCGGGCCGGAAACCGGGCCCGGAGACGCGACAAGCCCCAGAAAGCGAGGCCCGGTGGGCACCGGCCGACACATGTCCGGACTGCGGTGGGCGTGTTACGACCCATCGCCGCAGTCATCGGCGGAAATGCCGAGCCGCCGCATTTTCTCATACAGGCCCTTGCGGGAGATGCCGAGGCTCTCATAGCTCGGCTTCAAGGCGCCGCCGTTCCGGTTGATCTCGGCCACGATCACTGCCTTCTCGAACGCGTCTATCCGGTCGGAAAGGCTGCCCGACAGGGCGTCCACGGGAGCCGCCGGCCCCGAACCGAACCCCGACCACATGCCCAGCACGAACCGGTCGGCGACATTGCGCAATTCGCGCACATTGCCCGGCCAGGCATGCGCCATCAGCCCGGCCTCGATCTGCGGGGTGATTTCGGGGATCTCCCGGCGGTAGCGCGCCCGCGCCTCCCGCGCCAGATGGAAGAACAGCAGCGGAATGTCGTCCTTGCGGGCCTTGAGCGGCGGAATTTCCAGCGTGATCACATTGAGCCGGTAGTAGAGATCGGTGCGGAAGGCGGGATTGTTGCTGAGATCGGCCTTGGTGGCGGCGACGAAGCGCACGTCGAGCGCCACCTGCCGGTTCGATCCCAGCCGTTCGATCATCCGGCCTTCGATGGCGCGCAGCAGTTTCGCCTGCAGATCGATCGGCATCGATTCGATCTCGTCGAGAAACACCGTGCCGCCACTGGCGTGCTCCAGCTTGCCGACCCTGAGCTTCTGCGCGCCGGTGAAGGCGCCCGCCTCATGGCCGAAGAGTTCGGATTCGAAGATATCCGCCGGCAGCGCGGCGCAATTGATGGCGACGAAATTGCCTTTGCGCCTCGGTCCGAAATCATGCAGCGCGCGCGCCACCACCTCCTTGCCGGTCCCGGTCTCCCCGGTGATCAGCACATCGGCGTCGGTCTCGGCAACAGCGGAAATCTGCGCCCTGAGATGCTGGATCGCCGGATTGCGGCCGACCAGCCGGGCGGACAGGTCGTCCCCGCCGTCAAGCGCGTTGCGCAGCGTGCGGTTTTCGAGCACCAGCCGGCGTTTTTCGATCGCCCGCTCGACCACCGAGAACAGCCGGTTGGCGGCAAACGGCTTTTCGATGAAATCATAGGCCCCGGCCCGCATCGCCTCCACCGCCATCTGCACGTCGCCATGGCCGGTGATCAGCACGACCGGCAGGGTCGGATCGATCGCCAGCACCTGGCGCATCAGCGCGAGCCCGTCCGTGCCGGGCATGCGGATATCAGAGACGATGACGCCATAGAGGCTGCGCAGCGGCAGATCGCCGATATCGTCCGCATCCGCATGGGCGACGACACTCAGGCCCTCCAGTTCCAGCGACTGCTTGAGCGCATGGCGCAGGTCCGCGTCGTCATCGATGAGATGAATGACCCGGTCCTGTTCTCGCAAGGCGGAATTGTCTTCCAAGGATAGGCTCCTCCCCAGAGCTCGCATGAAGCCTCTGAAACCACGGCGGCCCCGGATTGTCCAGCGTCACCCGGCCCCGTCTTCGGCCAATGGCTCCATCCGCCGCACCCCCGCCGGCTCCGGCGCGTCGGCCGCGCGCAAGGTGATGGTGAAGCAGGCGCCGCCCTCCGGCCGGTTGCCGGCCGTGATCGTGCCGCCGAAATCGCGGATGATGTTGTCGGCGATCGACAGGCCGATGCCGATGCCCTCGCCGATCCCCTTGGTGGTGAAGAACGGATCGAACACCTTGGGCACCTGCTCGGGCGCGATCCCCGGACCGTTGTCGCACACGGTCACCACAACCCGGTCGGCCTCGCGCCTGGCATCGATGTCGATCCTGCCGCCGGGCTGGCCCGACAGCACGTCGACGGCGTTGTTGATCAGGTTGACGAACACCTGGCCAAGCCTGACGCGGCCGCCCTCGACATAAAGGCCGGGCACATCCGGCCCCACCTGGATGCTGGCGATCCCGGCGGCCCGCGCCCGGGGCCGCGCCAGCATCAGGGCCTCGTCGATGATCGTGCCGAGCGGCACCGGGCCCACCGTGGCGCCGGGCTTGCGCGAGAAAGACAGCAGGGTCCGCGACAGCTCCGCCATCCGCTCGACCAGGCCGTTGATGCGGGTGAGGTTTCCCGCCACTTCCGAGGTCAGGCCGCGGTCGAGAAACCGCAAGGCATTGTCCGCATAGGAGCGGATCGCCGCCAAAGGCTGGTTGTACTCGTGGCTGAGCGCCGTCGACATCTGGCCGAGCGCCGCCAGCTTGGCGGTCTGGACCAGTTCGTCCTGGGTCTTGCGCAGCCGCGCCTCGGCCTCGCGGCGGACCTCCACCTCATGGCTGAGAGAGCGATTGGTGACCGAAAGCGCCCGCGTCCGGTCGCGCACCACGCGCTCGAGCCGGAGCGCCGTCGCCCGGTCGGCGCGGGCGCGGATGATCGCCACCTCGTTGCGGCGAAGCGCCACGAGCGCGATCAGGCCGGCGAGCAGGCAGGCAAGAGTGGCCATTGCCGCGGCGCTGAACCGGGCGGCATCGACCGGAGCGGGATCGGCCAGCACATGCAGGTCCCATTCGAGCAGCGGCAACCGGCGGACAAGGTCCAGCCTGTCCTCGAACCCGCCATTGATCAGGTAGCGGTCGCTCCGGCCGGGTTCGCGCAGGGCGGAGATCGGCTGCAGCCGCCATTCGGGATCATTGGCCAGGAACACGGTGTCCGTCCGGTCGGTCACGAAGATGCGCCGCGCCGACAGCGCCCACGCCGCTTCGACACGGTAGAAATCGACATAGACGATGACGACCCCGACAAACCTGCCCTCGCGGCGGACGCCCGATGAGAACGCATAGGTCCGCTGCCCTTCGCCATAGGACAGCGCCGCCCGGCCCAGACGTCCCTGCCGGGCCACCTCGATCAGGTCGGGAAGGTCCTGACTGCTGGTCACAGAGGATCCGCGCGCATTGGCCAGCAGGCTGCCGTCGGGAAAGAAGAACGCCACGTCCATCGCAGCGGACATCGCCGCGATCTCCTCGGCCGTGCGGCGCGCGTCGACCGTCTGGGCATTGCCCCCGGCGTCGCGCACGAACAGCGCCCGGATCGAGGACTGGCGCGACAGCAGCGGCGGCAGCAGGCGGTACTTGTCGAGAACGCCCGACAGGATCTCGGTCTGCACGGCCAGCGTCTCGCCGGCCTTCTGCATGACGTCGGACAGCGCCTGCTCCTGCGCCGCATGCACGGACAGGCCGACGACGAACGCCGAAATCAGCGCCCAGGCCACGAACAGGCCCGTTCGGATATGCCGGAAATGCTTCTCGATGACGGCGCGCGATCCCATCGCCGGACTTTAGCCGCTTTGCCGGCCCGGGCAAGCGCGCCGGAGATGACGTGGGACGATCAGACCTTCGCGGCCGCGACCGTGGCCTCGATATGATCGACCAGCGGATCGGGCAAGCCAAGCCGGCCGGCCAGCAGGTCGAGGAAACCGCGCTCGGCCCGGGTCTCCGGATCGATCGTCAGCCGCGCGGCCGTGAACATCTCCACCTTCCGCGCCTCCGTGGAGGCCGATCTCACCAGCGCGTCCATGTCGACCGGCTTTGCCAGCTCGTCGGAGAGGAAGTCCATCGCATCGCGCCCGAGGCCGGACAGGGCAAGTTTCTCCTGAATCCGGTTCCGCTCGGCGTCATCGACATGGCCATCGGCGCGCGCCGCGGCAATCATCACCCGCACCAGCGACAAGGCGAAATCGTCGGTGACCGCCGCCGGCTCGGTCGAGAATTCGGAATCCCGGGGCGGCGGCAGCAGCTCCGGCTCGCCGGCGGTCTGGCCGGCCATCGGATCCTTGCCCGCCTGGTAGTTCTTCCAGGCCTGGTAGCCGAGTCCGGCGATCGCGGCCATGCCGCCGAGCTTGAGCGCCGACCCGCCGATCGCCCGTCCCGTGCCGGTGCCCAGAAGCACCGCGACGATGGCGCCGGTGGCCAGCGGATTTTCCTTGGCGAGTTGCGTGGCCTGGGTGGCCTTGTCGCGGATCGTTCCCTGCGTGCCTGGAACGTTGGAGCCGAGAAACTGCTCGAGCAGAGCTTTGGGGTCAAACATGAAACCTGATCCTTGTCTTTCTGAAGGTGCGGATGTCACACCCGCTTTTCTTTCAGATAGGAAGGCCAGGTCCCGCTTTCAAACGGATTTCCGGTCGCGAGCGGTTCAGGCGGAGAGCCAGGAGGCTTCGGTGGCGAGCCGCGTGATCCCGTCCCAGTCGCCTGCCTCGACCAGCGCCGCGGGCGCCACCCAGGATCCGCCGACGCAGATCACATTGCTCAGCGACAGGTAGTCGCGCGCATTGTCGGGGGTAATCCCGCCGGTGGGGCAGAACATCGTGCCCGCCAGCGGCGAGGCAAGGGATTTGAGATAGGCGACGCCGCCGGCCTGTTCGGCGGGGAAGAACTTCAGTACTTCGTAGCCCTCTTCCCTGAGCGCCATGATTTCGCTCGGGGTCGCGGCCCCCGGCAACATCGGCACCGGCGATTTGCGCGCCACGTCGAGCAGCTCCTGGGTCGTGCCGGGAGAGACGATGAACTGCGAGCCGGCATCGACCGCCTGTTGGTACTGACGCGCATTGAGCACCGTGCCGACGCCCGGCACGGCACCCTCGACCTCGTCGGCCACCGCCCGGATCGCGTCCAGCGCCACCGGCGTCCTGAGCGTGATCTCGATGGCCTTGAGCCCTCCGGCAACCAGCGCGCGGGCCAGCGGCACCGCATGGGCGAGATCCTTGATGACGAGCACGGGAACCACAGGCTGCAGTTTCAGGATGGAAATGAGGGCTTGGGTCTTGTCACCCATGGCGCTGGTCCTTTCGCGTCGTCAATCGGAGCGCTTCGAATAGCCTTTCGTGTCTGGCTTGTCCATGTTTCCGCCGCTCAACCGGCCGAGGTGAGGCGACCTGCCCGATTGCCTGAATCCCGGAGACGCGCTATTCCGCGATGATGAAGTCACATCCACAAGCTCCCGCACCCAACCAGCCGGTCGTCGTGGCCGCGCTCTATCATTTCGCCCGGCTCGAGGACCACGCGGCCCTGCAGGCTCCGCTCGCCAGCCTCTGCGACCAGATGGGCGTGAAGGGCACCTTGCTGCTCGCGCGCGAGGGCGTCAACGGCACCATCGCCGGATCGCGCACGGCGATCGACGCGGTGCTGGCGCATCTGCGCGCGATCCCCGGCCTTCAGGCTCTGGAGCACAAGGAAAGCAGCGCCCACAAGATGCCGTTCAGGCGCATGAAGGTGCGCCTGAAAAAGGAGATCGTCACCATGGGCGTCCCCGACATCGACCCGCTCGAGGGTGTCGGCGCCTATGTCGATCCGCGCGACTGGAACGAGCTGATATCGGATCCCGAGACCATCCTCATCGACACCCGCAACGACTATGAAGTGGGCATCGGCACGTTCAAGGGCGCGATCAACCCGGAGACGGGCACTTTCCGGGAATTTCCGGGCTGGGTCGAGAAAGCGGGCCTCGAGGACAGGACCAGGCCGATCGCGATGTTCTGCACCGGCGGCATCCGCTGCGAGAAGGCCACCGCCTTCATGCGGGCGAAGGGCTACGAGAAGGTCTATCACCTCAAGGGCGGCATCCTGAAATATCTTGAAGAGGTGCCCGAAGAGAAAAGCCTGTGGCAGGGCTCCTGCTTCGTCTTCGACGAGCGCGTCGCGGTCACCCACGGCCTGCGCGAGAGCGACGAGATCCTCTGCCGCGCCTGCCGCAACCCGGTGACGCCCGAAGAGCAGGCCTCGGCGCTGTTCGAGGAAGGCGTCTCCTGTCCGCACTGCCACGACAGCCGCAGCGAGGAAGACCGCGAACGCTTCCGCATGCGCCACCGGCAGATGCTGGCCGAACGCGCGAAGGCGCGCGCCGAGACGGAGACCGCATGAGCGAGGCCGCAAAGCGCGTTGTCATCATCGGCGCCGGAATCGTCGGCATCGCCACGGCGGCGCTTCTATCCGAGCAGGGCCATGCCGTCACCGTGATCGACCGCAGCGGCATCGCCGAGGAGACCAGCAAGGGCAACGCGGCGGCGCTGGCCTTCTCCGACATCATGCCGCTGGCCTCGCCGAAGATCCTGCTCAAGGCGCCCCGGTGGCTGCTCGATCCGCTGGGACCGCTGTCGATCCGTCCCTCCTATCTGCCGCGGCTCACGCCCTGGCTGTGGCAATTCTGGAAGGCGAGCCAGCCCGGCCGCCTGCGAACCTCGATTGCCGCGCAGACAGCGCTGATGCGGCTCGCCGAGACCGAGATGATGGCGCTGGTCGACCGCGCCGGCATCGGCGCGATGGTGCGCCATGACGGTTCGCTCGAGCTCTATGAAAGCGAAGCCGAGTTCAATGCCACCGCCACCGGCTGGACCCAGCGCGAGCGGGCGGGCATCGGCTTCGAGCATGTCCGCGGCGGACGGCTGGCCGAGCTGCAGCCCGGCCTTTCGCCCCGTTTCGTCGCCGGCACCTTCGTGCCGGGATGGAAGACGGTGTCCGAGCCGCAGCACTTCGCGCGGGCGATCTGGACCCATGCGGAGCGCCATGGCGCGGTGTTCGAGAAGGCCGAAGTCCGGTCATTGGACCGGTCCGAAAAGGGCCCTGCCGCAAGGATGGCCGACGGAACGTCCCGGCAGGCCGACCGCATCGTCGTTTGCGCCGGCGCCTGGTCGGCGCGGCTGATCGGTCCCCTGACCCGGCTGCACATCCCGCTCGAGACCGAGCGCGGCTACAACACCACGCTGCCGCCGGGCGCCTTCGATCTCAAGCGGCAACTGATCTTCGGCAATCACGGCTTCGTGGTCACCCCGCTCGAGACCGGCCTGCGCGTCGGCGGCGCGGTGGAACTCGGCGGGCTCGACCTGCCGCCGAATTACACGCGCTCGAAATCCATGCTCGCCAAGGCGGCCGACTTCCTGCCGGGGCTGAAAACCTCGGACGGCGTCGAATGGATGGGATTCCGGCCGTCGATGCCAGACAGCCTGCCCGTCATCGGCGCCCTGCCGGAAGATCCGTCCGTGCTGCTGGCCTTCGGCAACGGCCATCTCGGCCTGACCCAGTCCGCGGCCATGGGACGGCTGGTCGCCGATCTTGTCGGCGGCAGGCATCCCGCCATCGACATCGCGGCCTGCCGGCCCGACCGTTTCTGAAACCTCGCACAAAGAGCAAAGCCATGGCGCGCAATCGTTTCTTCTGCATCGACGGCCACACCTGCGGCAATCCGGTCCGCGTCGTCACCGGTGGCGGCCCGCAGCTCGTGGGCGACACCATGCTCGAGCGCCGGGCGCATTTCCTGCGCGACTACGACTGGATCCGGACCGGGCTGATGTTCGAGCCGCGCGGCCACGACATGATGTCGGGCGCCATTCTGTATCCGCCGACGCGTGAGGACTGCGATATCGCCTTCCTGTTCATCGAGACCTCCGGCTGCCTGCCGATGTGCGGCCACGGCACCATCGGCACGGTGACGATGGCGATCGAGAACGGGCTGGTGAGCCCGCGCGAACCGGGCGTTCTGGCGATCGACACGCCCGCCGGCCGCATCGTCGCACGCTATCAGCAGAAAGGCCGCAAGGTCACCGAAGTGCGGCTCACCAATGTGCCCGCCTTCCTGCACTCGACGGGGATCAACACCTGGTGCGAGGGCCTGGGCGAGCTGACCGTCGACGTCGCCTATGGCGGCAACTTCTACGCCATCGTCGACGCCCAGGAGAATTTCGCCGACATCAGGGATTTTTCCGCCGCGGACCTGGTGCGCATGAGCCCGGCGCTCAGGGAGCGCCTCAACGCCGAGCACGACTTCGTCCATCCGGAAAAACCCGACATCCGCGGGCTGAGCCACATCCTGTGGACCGGAGCGCCGACCCGCCCCGAGGCGATTGCCCGCAACGCTGTGTTCTATGGCGACAAGGCGATCGACCGCTCGCCCTGCGGCACCGGGACGTCTGCCCGGATGGCGCAATGGGCCGCGAAGGGCAAGCTCAAGCCCGGCGATGATTTCGTCCACGAAAGCATCATCGGCTCGCTGTTTCATGGCCGCGTCGAGGCTGCGGCGGAAGTTGGGGGCAGACCGGCGATCATTCCCTCCGTCGCCGGCTGGGCGGTGGAAACCGGCCTGAACACCATCACCATCGACGACGAGGAAGATCCCTTCGCCCACGGATTCGTGGTGCGCTGATCGAGCTCAGCCGGTGGCTCACGTCATCAGGCCAGGTTGCTGTCGGGCATTTTCGCGTCTGTCCAGATTTCGCCTTTGCAATGCAGGCAGGCCGTCTCTGTGTGCGAACGGAGCGTGCCGCAGTCGTAGCAACAGAGCAGAGAGGCATTTTTCGCCTCCTTCGAATCTGGCTCGAAGCGCGGCGGCGGACAGATTTCGTGCGGAGGCACGATCGGCATTCCGGCAATTGGCTGTCTGGCGCGGAACACGCTAAGGTCGCCATTGGCTTCAAGGAAAGCATCCTCGACCTCGCCGAGATTGCTGATACCCTCGATCCGGAGCAGCGCCATCACCTCGGCCTTGCCGATGCCGCGGTCTGCCGTCTGGTCGGGGTTGAGCCTCCCTGCATGCACGACCCAGTTCGGGACCCCGTCGATCGTCTTCTGCGCCTTGTCAGACCACAGGATCAGGTAGTCGAGGCCCTTGTTGATGAACACGATGATGGTGATCACCAGCATGGCATGCAATAGCGGCACGTCCGGATAGAACAGCGAATCGCCCACCGCCGATCCCAGCGCGATCACCAGCAGGAACTCGACCAGCGACAGTTGCGAGATGCTGCGGCCGCCGATCCACCGGATCAGGCCGAAGGTGTAGATGTAGATCAGCACCGTGCGGAACAAGATTTCCAACAGGAATGCCGGCGGCGGATCGCCCAGCAGCATGCGCGCCCAGTCAAAAGGGATGACGGCTTGATCCATGGCGAGGGCTCCGGGTGGTTGTCTGCGCCACAACGAACGACCGCGACGCTGGTTCCAGCCGAACCCGGCGAAACCAGATCAGCCGCCGTCGTGGGCGGCCATCAGGTCGCGGTACCAGTAGCCGGACTGCTTGATGGTGCGGACCTGGCTTTGATAATCGACATGGACGATGCCGAAGCGCATCGAATAGCCCTCGGCCCATTCGTAATTGTCCATCAGGCTCCAGGCGAAATAGCCCTTCAGCGGATAGTTCTCCGCAATCAGGTCGGCGGCGACGGACAGGTGGGTCGAGAGGTAGTCGAGCCGCATCGTGTCGCTGACCGCGCCGTTCTCGACGTCGGTGTTGTCGGCGGCGCCGTTCTCGGTGATGTAGAATTCCGGCAGCGTGTAGCGGCCGTAGAGATCCTTGACGATGTGGGACAGCCCGGCGGGCTCGATTTCCCACCCGATATCGGTCTTCTCCGGCTTGACCGCCGGCGCGGTCGCGACATGCGGAAAGGCCGACGCCGGATCGTCGCGGACCCGCATCGGCGTGTAATAGTTCAGCCCCCAGAAATCGAGCGGCTGGCGGATCGTGTCGAGGTCGCCCTCCCGGATATGGCCCGCCAGATCCGGGCATCCCTCGAGCACGGAAGCCGGGTAGACGCCCTCGAACAGCGGGCCGAAATACACGCCGTTGTGGAAGTCATTCGCCCGTTGCGCGGCTTTGCGGTCGGCATCGCTGTCGCTTGCGGCCATCACGCTCATGGCATTGAGAACGATGCCGGTCGGCAAATGCGCCCGCTCCGCCCGGATCGCCTGCACGCCGAGGCCATGGGCGAGGTTGGTGACATGCAGCGCCGCCATCGCCGCTTCCATGGACCGTTCGCCGGGGGCATGCACGCCCATCAGATGGCCCAGATAGACCGAACACCAGGGCTCGTTGAAAGTGACGATCGTGTCGAGCCGGTCCCCCAGCCGCCGCGTCACCGCGCCCGCATACTGCGCAAAGGCCGAGGCCGTCTCCCGGTCGGTCCAGCCACCACGGCCCATCAGCGCCAGCGGCAGGTCCCAGTGGTAAAGCGTCGCGAAGGCCTTGATGCCGCGCGCCTTGAGCCCGTCGAGCAACCGGTCGTAGAAGTCGAAGCCCTTGTCGTTGATCGCGCCGGTGCCGTCGGGCAGGATGCGCGGCCAGGCGATGGAAAACCGGTAGGCATCGACGCCGAGCCCGGCCATCAGGTCGAGATCGGCCTCGAGGCGGTTGTAGTGGTCGCAGGCGACATCGCCGGTGTCCCCGCCCTTGACCCGTCCCGGCATGTGGGAGAACGCATCCCAGATCGAGGGCTTGCGGCCGTCCGCGGTCGCAGCGCCTTCGATCTGATAGGCGGCAGTCGCCACCCCGAACAGGAAATCCTCGGGAAACCGGTGAGCGAGCTTCTGCGGGGAGGTGTCGGCGGTCATTGCGTGTCCATTCCAGTATCCGGTGTGTCGTTTCGGGCGGTCCGCGCCTTCGTCAGGCGGCGGGCAACCGGTCTACAAAGGCCTTGATGATCTCGGTCAGTTCCACGGGCTTCTCGATGCAGGGAAGATGCGCGGCGCCGGGGATTTCCTGATACATCGCGCCGGGGATGAGCCGGGCCAGTTCGCCCACGAGCTGCGGCGGCGTCGAGCCGTCCTCGGACCCCACCACGCACAGGACGGGAACGGTCAGCGCCGCGCTCGACCGGGTGAAATCGGCATCGCGGATCGCCGCGCAGGTGCCGACATAGCCCTGCACCGGGGTCCGCTCGAGCATCAGTCGGTAGCCGGTGAATTCGGCGTTGTCGGCGCTGCGGTAGGCCTTGGTGAACCAGCGTTCGAGGATCGCGTCGGAGATCGCGGCGATCCCCTGCTCCGTGATCGCGGCGATCCGCGCGTCCCACATTTCCCGCGTGCCGATCTTGTGGCCTGTGTCGCACAGGATCAGCGCCCGCACCAGTTCGGGCCGCGACGCGGCCAGCCCCTGGGCGATCATGCCGCCCACCGACAGGCCGCAGACGATGACGTCCTTGGCCTGGAAATGATCGAGCAGGGCTGCGAGATCATTGACATGATCGTCCATGGTGATCGCGCCTTCGCCTGCCTCCGACAGGCCGTGGCCGCGCTTGTCATAGGCGATGATCCCGAAATCGCCGGCCAGCCGGACGATCACGTCGCGCCAGATGCGATAATCCGTGCCCAGCGAATTGGAGAACACGATGGTCGGCCGGTCGGGGGCGGCGCCGATCACCTGGTGATGGATGACGACACCGTTCAGGCGGGCAAATTGCATGGCGGGGCTTCCTTCCGGAATGGGCTTCAGATTGGAGGCCTGATTTACGCCACCCGGCACCGGCGTGCAAACAAAACACGGCGCGGGCGGCCGCGGCGGCCCCGGCAAGGGGCCGCCGCACGCGCAGGATCGCCGTCAGACGTAGCGGTTGACGATGTTTTCCAGATATTCCTGGCGGCCGGATTTCGGCTGCGGATTGACATCGGCATTGGCGACATAGTCGGCGATATCCGACAGGCTGTGCGAGCCGTCGAGCATCTTCTTTGCCTCGGGCGTGTCCCATCCGGCATAGCGCTTCTCGACGAAGCGCGTCAGCACGCCGTCCTCGACCATCTTCGCCGCGGCCTTCAGCGCCCGGGCGCAGGTGTCCATGCCGCCGATATGGGCATAGAGCAGGTCTTCCGGATCGAGCGACTGGCGGCGCAGCTTGGCGTCGAAATTGGTGCCACCGGTCTTAAACCCGCCGCCCTTGAGGATGGCGTAGTAGGCGAGCGTCATCTCAGGCACGTTGTTGGGGAACTGGTCTGTATCCCAGCCCGACTGGTAGTCGTTGCGGTTCATGTCGATGGAGCCGAAGATGCCGAGCGCCTGGGCCAGTTCCAGCTCGTGCTCGAAGGAATGGCCGGCGAGGATCGCGTGGCCCTGCTCGATGTTCACCTTGACCTCGTTCTCGAGCCCGTGCCGCTTGAGGAAGCCGTAGACCGTGGCGACGTCGTAGTCGTACTGGTGCTTGGTCGGCTCCTGCGGCTTGGGCTCGATCAGGATCGTGCCCTTGAAGCCGATCTTGTGCTTGTACTCGACGACGAGGTTGAGGAACCGGCCGAGCTGGTTGTCCTCGCGCTTGAGATCGGTGTTGAGCAGCGTCTCGTAGCCTTCGCGCCCGCCCCACAGCACGTAATTGGCGCCGCCGAGCTTGTGCGTGGCGTCGATGCAGGTCTTCACCGTCGCCGCGGCGAAGGCGAATACGTCCGGGTCCGGATTGGTCGCCGCCCCCGACATGTAGCGCCGGTTGGAGAACAGATTGGCCGTGCCCCACAGCAGCTTGACGCCGGTGGTTTCCTGCTTGCGGGCGAAATAGTCGACGATTTCCTCGAGGTTTCGCGTGTTCTCCGCGAAATTGTCCCCTTCCGGACGCACATCGGCGTCATGGAAGCAGTAGAACGGAGCGCCCAGGGCCGAGAACATCTCGAAGGCCACGTCGGCCTTGAGCTTGGCCAGCGCCATCGTGTCGGCGGGGAACCAGGGACGCTCGAAGGTGCGCCCGCCGAACGGGTCGCCGCCCTCCCAGGCAAACGAATGCCAGTAGGCGACGGCGAAGCGCAGATGGTCCTCCATCCGCTTGCCCATGACCATCTCGTCGGCATTGTAATGGCGGAAGGCGAGCGGATTGGTGCTGTCCGGGCCCTCGTATTTGATCTTGCTGACGTCTCCGAAAAATCCAGTACTCATGACATGGCTCCTTTGATTGCGGGATAGAGGGCGCGATAGTGCCGGTAGGCCTCGTCGAAGGCCGGAGCGAGATCGCGATTGGGAAGAATGGTGGATTCGGTCGCCGGCTGCGTGCAGACCGACAGCGGGTCGGCGTTCTCCGCGGCGATCAGCGCGAGCCGGGCCGCGCCGAACGCCGCGCCGAAATCGCCGCCCTCGGGAAGGTCGACCGGCAGGTTCAGGACCGTGGCCAGCGCCTCGAGCCAGTAGATCGAGCGCGAGCCGCCGCCGATGGCGGTCACCCGCGTGAGCGCGGTTCCCGCCTGGGCGAGCGCCTCGAGACTGTCGCGGAAGGCGAAGCTCACGCCTTCGACCACGGCGCGGGTCAGGGCCGCCCGATCCGATTCATGCCCGAGCCCGGCGAACGCGCCGCGGATGGCGGCGTCGTTGTGCGGGGTGCGTTCGCCGGACAGATAGGGCAGGAACATCACCGATCCCGGCGCCTGAAGCGTCTCGCCGAGCTCGGAGGTCAGCACCGCGGGCTTGGTCGAGGTCACGCCCGACAGCCAGTTGAGCGAATCGGTCGCCGACAGGATCACCCCCATCTGGTGCCAGGTCCCCGGCAGCGCGTGGCAGAAGGCATGCACGGCGCTGTCGGGATTGGGCAGGTAGCGGTTGTTGGCGGCAAACAGCACGCCCGACGTGCCGAGCGAGGCGAAGGCATGGTTGTCGCCGACCGTCCCCATGCCACAGGCGGACGCCGCATTGTCGCCCGCGCCGCCGGCGACGGGAATGCCCGCGGGCAGGCCCAGGTCGGAGGCCACATCGGCGCGCAGCGCGCCGGCGCGCTCGGTGCCCTCGACCAGCGACGGCATCTGGCTGCGATCGAGCCCGGTGGCCGCGAGCAGGCCGTCGTCCCAGGCGCGCTTGCCGACATCGAGCCAGGAGGTGCCGGCCGAATCCGACATCTCCGAGATCGCCTCGCCCGTGAGCCAGAGCCTGAGATAATCCTTGGGCAGCAGCACTTTCGCCACCCGCGCGAAGGCCTCGGGCTCGTGCGCCGCCATCCATTTCAGCTTCGGCGCGGTGAAGCCGGGGAAGACGATGTTGCCGGTCAGCCGCCGGAACTGCGGATCGGCGTCGAGCTCGGCCGCCTCCTTGTAACTGCGGGTGTCGTTCCACAGGATGCAGGGACGGATCACCTTGCCGGTCCGGTCGATCGTCGTGGCGCCGTGCATGTGGCCCGACAGGCCGATGCCACGCACCCTGGCGAGCTCCGCCGCATGGGTCTTTGCGAGCTCCGCCAAGGCCGCCCGCGTGGCGGTTATCCAGCTATCGGGATCCTGCTCCGACCATCCCGGATGCAGCCGCTCCACGGTCAACGGCGCGCTCGCCGATCCGAGGATCCGCTGGCTGTCATCGATCAGCAGCGCCTTGAGCGAAGAGGTTCCGAGATCAAGCCCGAGATACATGGCAAAAAGTCCTTTCAAGCAAAAACCGAGTGGGTTCCCCGACGGCGGTCATGGCAAATTGTCCTTGAGGAAAATATCGATGCGGATCCGCTCCTGGTCACTCAGCGGAGCCAGGCCGTCGGCATGGGCCTTGAGCACGCGGATCGCGCTGCGCACCTCGTGACCGCAATCCTGATTGATGACGGCGTCGAACACGCCCTCCGCCAGCGCCTGGCGCGAATGATCGGTCACCTCGTGGGCGACGACGGCGAGCTTGCGCTGCCTGCGCGCGCGGATCGCCTCGATCAGCCCGCGATTGCCGGCGCCGAGATTGTAGATGGCAATGATGCCCGGATCCGCGTCAAGCGCTGCCGCCACCGCCTGCGCGACCGTATCGGCGTCATCATTGGTTTCCACGGGTCCGACGATGTCCAGATCCGGAAAGTCCGCTTCCAGCACCGCGGCGAAGCCCGAGGCCCGGTCCATGTGGTCGGACACCCGCATCGAGCCGGCCACCACCAGCACCCTGCCGCGCCGCCCGGCGCAGAACCGTCCGACGAGGTTGCCCGCCGTGCGGCCGGCGGCGATGTTGTCGATGCCGCAGAAATGCACCCGCCGGGATCCCGGCAGGTCCGACACAAGCGTCGCCACCTGCACGCCCTGATCCATCAGCCGGTCGACCGCGGCTCGCACGTCCGGCGTGTCGGTGGCGACCAGCGCCACCCCGGAGACGGCCTTCGGGTCGAGAGCGTCCAGCACCCGGACGAGCGCGCCCGAATCGAACGGCGGCACGGTTTCAATCCGGATCGAGGTCCGCTCGACCGGAGAGCGCCCCATCGCGGAGGCGATCTCCGCCTCGAGCACGCGCATGAAGCTGTTGGGGCCTGCGGGGATGACGAAGACCAGCGGATAGATCCGTCTGCGGGCGAGGTTGGCGGCCGTGACATCGCGCACATAGCCGAGCCGGTTCACCGCATTCTCGACCTTCTCGACGGTCTGACGCCGCACCCCCGGCCGGCGGTTGAGCACCCGGTCGACGGTCGCCAGACTGACGCCGGCTTCTGCAGCAATGTCATGCACGGTGGGCCGCATCATGTCCTCCTGCCCCGCTTTCTAGACGAATGTTTGAGGTACGTAAATCAGAAATCCGGCGGAATCCGGATGACAGGTGTGCGGCGAAAGCGCACCCGGCCGCCCGGCCTTCCGCAGGCCCCTATACTTGACGCAACGGGCGCAATATGGCCTAAGGCAGCGCCTGCCGTTCACCGCCGCGCCTTGCCTGGCCGCAGCGTCCCCAGCGGGCCGATCGCCGCCGGCAAAAGCCGCCGCGCGCACCATTCAACAGGACCTGAAAGCGGGCGAAGTCAAGATGGCCAACACTGCAACGCGGGTGCGCATCGCACCGTCTCCGACCGGCGAGCCGCATGTGGGCACCGCCTACATCGCGCTGTTCAACTATCTTTTCGCGCAAAAAAACGGCGGCGAATTCATCCTCAGGATCGAGGACACCGACGCCACCCGTTCCACGCCGGAGTTCGAGCAGAAGGTTCTCGACGCGCTCAAATGGTGCGGCCTGACCTGGTCCGAAGGCCCCGACATCGGCGGCCCCTACGGTCCCTACCGCCAGTCCGAGCGCAAGGACATCTATCTTCCCTATGTCGAGAAGATCATCGAGAACGGCCACGGCTTCCGCTGCTTCTGCACGCCCGAGCGGCTCGATGAGATGCGCGCCGCCCAGCGCGCCGCCGGCAAGCCGCCGAAATATGACGGCCGCTGCCTGACGCTCACGGCCGAGGAAGTCACGAGCCGCATGCAGGCGGGCGAACCGTCGGTGGTGCGGATGAAGATCCCGACCGAAGGCTCCTGCAAGTTCGTCGACGGCGTCTATGGCGAGGTCGACATTCCCTGGGACGCGATCGACATGCAGGTGCTGCTCAAGGCCGACGGCATGCCGACCTATCACATGGCCAATGTGGTCGACGACCACCTGATGAAGATCACCCATGTGGCCCGCGGCGAGGAATGGCTGTCCTCGGTCCCCAAGCACATCCTGATCTACCAGTATCTCGGCCTCGAGCCGCCGGTGTTCATGCATCTGTCGCTGATGCGCAACGCCGACAAGTCGAAACTGTCCAAGCGCAAGAACCCGACCTCGATTTCCTACTACGCGGCGCTGGGCTACCTGCCCGAAGCACTGATGAACTTCCTCGGCCTGTTCTTCATCCAGATCGAGGAGGGCGAGGAAATGCTGACCATGGATCAGCTCGCGGCCAAGTTCGATCCGGAGAACCTGTCCAAGGCCGGCGCGATCTTCGATCTGCAGAAGCTGGACTGGCTCAACGGCCGCTGGCTGCGCGAAGGCGTTTCCGAAACCGAGTTCGTTTCCCGCGTCCTCGCCTGGGCGCAGGAGAACAACCGCTTCGGCGAAGGCATGAAGCTGGCGCAGTCGCGCATCACCAAGCTCTCCGACCTGCCCGATCTCACCGGCTTCCTGCTCAAGGGCGACCTGGGCCTGACGGCTGCGGATTTCGCGGGCATCAAGAAGGTCTCGCTCGAGGACGTGCTGCAGATCCTGCAGGTCGTCCAGCCGGATCTCGAGACCATTTTCGAATGGACCGCCGAGAGCATCGAGGCGGAGCTGCGCGCCATCTCCGAGCGCACCGAGATCAAGCTGCGCAACCTGCTCGCGCCGCTGTTCATCGCGGTGTCGGGCTCGTCGCGATCGCTGCCGCTCTTCGATTCCATGGCCATTCTCGGCCGCTCCGTCGTCCGCCAGCGCCTCAAGCAGGCCGAAGCCGCCGTCAAGGCGGGCGTGGACGCAGCCAAAGCAAACAACGGGTAATCCCATGACCGACACCACGATCGAACCCGGCCTGTCGTCCGATGTCACCGAAGTCCGCGCCCAGAAGCTCGCAAAACTCCGGGAAACGGTGGCCGAGGTCTATCCGGCGCATTTCCACCGCACGCTGACCAATGCGGAACTGGCGGAAAAATACGCCGACATCGAGCCCGACACCTTGACCGGCGACATCGTCACCGTCGCCGGACGGGTCTATTCGTCGCGCAATTCCGGCATGTTCATGGACATCCACGACGCCTCAGGCAAGGTGCAGATCTTCAGCCACAAGGACACGACACCGGAAGAGGCGCGCACGCTGCTGCCGCTGATCGACCTCGGCGACATCATCGGCGTCACCGGCGAAGTCCGCCGCACCAAGCGCGGCGAACTGACCGTCAACGCCCATGAGATCACCATGCTCACCAAGGCACTGCTGCCGATGCCGGAAAAGTGGCACGGGCTCACGGATATCGAGTTGCGCTACCGCAAGCGCCATCTCGACATCATGACCAACGAGGATTCCAAGCTCCGCTTCCAGCAGCGCTCGAAGATCGTCTCCGGCATCCGCCGCTTCATGGAAGATGACGGCTTCATGGAAATCGAGACGCCGATGCTGCACTCGGTCTATGGCGGCGCCACGGCGGAGCCGTTCAAGACCCACCACAACACGCTCAAGCTCGACATGTACCTGCGCATCGCGCCGGAGCTTTACCTCAAGCGGACGCTGGTCTCGGGGCTCACCGACAAGGTGTTCGAGATCAACCGCAATTTCCGCAACGAGGGCGTGTCGACGCGGCACAATCCCGAATTCACCATGATGGAATGCTACTGGGCCTACGCCGACTACGAAGACATCATGGATCTGGTCGAGCGGATGTTCGAGAAGCTGGCCATGACCATCCACGGCACCACCGAATTCGCCTATGGCGACAAGCAACTGTCGTTCAAGGGTCCGTTCCGGCGGGTGCCGATGCCCGACGCCGTCAAGGAGGCGACCGGCATCGACTTCCGCGCGATCGCCACCGACGAGGAAGCCCGCGCCGCCACCCGCGCCGCCGGCTTCGAGATCGAGGACGACTGGACCTGGGGCGAATGCCTGGCCTTCATCTTCGAGGAAAAGGTCGAGGCCACGCTGATCCAGCCGGCGCATGTGACGCATTTCCCCAAGGACATCTCGCCCTTCGCCAAGGAAGTGCCGGGCGAGCCGCGGTTGGTCGAGCGGTTCGAGACCTATTGCAACGCCTGGGAACTGGGCAACGCCTTCTCCGAGCTCAACGATCCCGAAGAGCAGCGCAAGCGGATGGTCGAGCAGCTCGAGCAGGCCCACGCCCGCGGCGAGATGGAAAAGCAGCTCGACGAGGAGTTCCTGGACGCCATCGATCAGGGCATGCCGCCGGCGGGCGGGCTCGGCATCGGCGTCGACCGGCTGATCATGCTGCTGACCAATGCGCCGTCAATTCGCGATGTCATTCTCTTCCCGGCACGCAAGGCCAAGGCTGACTAGGCGCTTTCCCGTCCAGGTTAAACTGGCTCAGTGGCTGGGGGCTGCGTCGTGCCCGGCGGCAGGCTTGTCGTGGCCGCCAGCGGGGGGCTCTGCATGCCCGCTGGCCGCCGGTTCCCCGTGGCCGCCGGCCGACACCGTCTGCGGGTCTTCGGCAACCACATCGCCGTCGCATCCCTCGACCAGTTCGATCTCGTGATTGACGGTTTCAAGCTCCACCAGGCGCATGTCGACGCGGGGTCCGAAATAATAGCCGGTGTCCGTGGCGACCGTGTCGACGTAACGCGCTTCCCAGGGTTTGGTGGTCGCCATGGTTTTGCCCGGATTGGGCGCATGGACGATTTCCGCGCCGATCGCCTGACCCCGAAGCTCCGCGCGCAGGGTCGGCCCGTGATGATCGGCGACCTGGACGATCACGAGATCCGGACGCAGCGTCTCGGCCAGATGCCGGGCGATCCGCACCCCGGTCCGGACACGGGCGAGCGGCTCCCGGTCATCGGTGGAGATCACGGCGATGAGGCGCTTTTCCTCGCCGCGTCGGAACTCGGATTGATAGAGTGTCTTGCAATGCCCGCCGGCTTCGCTTTCGGAGCCGGACATGGCCGGCGCGAACACCAGCGCGGCCGTTCCTGAGGCCCCGAGCACAAGCAGGAATCCGCCCGAGAGAAGCGCGAGCTTCCGGGAAATCTTGAACGCTTGAAACAATCGGCGCTTTGCAGCGGCCATACGGGGAGCACCTTTTACGCAGAACTATACCCCCGGACTTTAGACCAGTGCGCTTTCACAAATGTTAATCCCGCCGGCTTCCGGATGTCCCGGTCTGCCTCACTCCCGTGCGGGAACCGTAAAACGCCGGTCGATCTCGCCTTCTCGTCCGGGAATGGCAAGCCGCATCGGTGAGCGCTCCAGGCGGGCGATCACCCTGCCCCGCGCCATCACCAGGAGCCGCGTGGCCCGGAGTCGGATCGCCTCCACCGGGTCGCCTGCGTCGAGCACCACCAGGTCCGCCCGCTTGCCGACCTCGAGACCGTAGCCCTCTAGCCCCATGATGGCGGCGCTTTCCGTGGTGACCATGTCGTAGCAGCGGCGCATGGCGGCGGGACTGGTCATCTGCGCCACATGCAGCCCCATGAAGGCCACGTCCAGCATGTCGGCGGTGCCGAGCGAATACCAGGGATCGAGCACGCAATCCTGGCCGAAGCCGACGCGGATGCCGTGGCTGAGCATTTCCGGCACCCGGGTCATGCCGCGCCGCTTGGGATAGGTGTCGTGCCGTCCCTGCAGCGTGATGTTGATCAGCGGATTGGGGATCGCCGCAACCTCCGCTTCCGCCATCAGCGGCAGCAGCTTGGAGACGTAGTAATTGTCCATCGAATGCATCGAGGTCAGGTGCGATCCGGCCACCCGGCCCTGCAGCCCGAGCCGCTGGGTCTCGTAGGCCAGTTGCTCGATGTGCCGCGACAGCGGATCGTCAGTCTCGTCGCAATGCATGTCGACCATCAGGCCCCGCCGGGCCGCCATTTCGCACAGTTCCGTGACCGAGGCGCGGCCGTCCGCCATGGTGCGTTCGAAATGCGGGATGCCGCCGACCACATCGACGCCGAGATCGAGCGCCCTGATGGTGTTTTCCAGGGCCTTGGGCGAGCGGTAGAGCCCGTCCTGCGGGAACGCCACAAGCTGCAGGTCGATGTAGTGCGAGATCTCCTGCCGGACCTCGATGAGCGCCTCGACGGCGAGCAGCCGGTCGTCGCAGACATCGACATGGGTGCGGATCGCGAGCAGCCCCATCGACGCGGCCCAGTCGCAATAGGCAAGCGCACGGCTCTTCACCGCCTCATGCGTCAACAGCGGCTTGAGCTCGCCCCACAGGCCGATGCCTTCGAGCAGCGTGCCCGAGGCGTTGATCCGCGGCAGGCCATAGGACAGCGTCGCGTCCATGTGGAAATGCGGGTCGACAAAGGGCGGCGAGACCAGGTTGCCCGCGACATTGATGGTCTCTCCGGCTTCCGCCTCGATGCCGGGCGCGATCGCCGCGATCCGGTCGCCGGTGATGCCGATGTCGGCGCGCGTTCCGTCAGGCAGCACGCCGCCCTTGAGCAGGATGTCGAAACTCATCTTTCGCCTTTCTGGTAGGGGATCATCAGCGCCTTCGGATAGGTCGCGCGCCTTGCGACGACGACCAGCGCCACGATCGACAGCACGAAGGGCATCATCAGGAAGATCTGGTAGGGGATGACGCCGCCGGTGATCTGCTGCAGCCGCACCTGGTAGGCGTCGAAGGCGGCAAACAGGATGGCCCCGATCAAGGCCTTACCAGGCCGCCAGGAGCCGAACACCACCAGCGCGATGGCGATCCAGCCGCGACCGTTGATCATCTCGAAGAAGAACGAATTGAAGGCGGACATGGTCAGGAACGCGCCGCCGATCGCCATCAGCGCCGAGCCCGCCATCACCGCGCCGATCCTGACCGCTGTCACCGAAATGCCCTGCGCCTCCACCGCCGAGGGATTTTCGCCCACCGCCCGCACCGCCACGCCCACCGGGGTGCGGTAGAGCATGAAGGCGACGGCCGCCACCGTGAGATAGGCGAGATAGGTGAGCGGCGTCTGGTTGAACAGCGCCGGCCCCAGCACCGGAATGTCCGACAGAACAGGAACCGCGAAGGGCTGGAACGGCTCGATCTTCGGCGGCGAGGTCACCTCCGGCAGCAGGATGCGGTAGGTGAAATAGGTGAGGCTCGAGGCGAGCAGCGTGATGCCGATGCCGGTCACATGCTGCGACAGGCCCAGCGGCACCGTGAGAAAACCGTGCAGCAGCCCGAACAGCGCCCCGGTCATTGCCGCCACCAGCACCCCGGTCCAGAGATCCCCGCCCATGTAGACCGTGAACCAGCCGGAGAATGCGCCGGCCACCATGATGCCCTCGATGCCGAGATTGAGCACGCCGGCGCGCTCGCAGATCAGCTCGCCCATCGTGGCGAAGATCAGCGGCGAGGCGATGCGGATGGCGGCGACCCAGAAGCTGGCGGTGAACAGGATCTCGAAAGCCTCGGTCATCGGGTCATCTCCAGCGCACGCGGTAGCGCATCAGCATGATCGCCGCGACCATGGTCAGAAGCGAGGTCGCCACCATCACCTCTGCGATGTAGCTCGGCACATTGGCGCTCCGGCTCATGGCGTCGGCGCCGACAAAGATGCCGGCGACGAAGATCGCCGCAGCGATGACGCCGAGCGGATTGAGCATGGCGAGCATGGCGACGACGATTCCGGTGTAGCCGTAGCCCGGCGACAGGTCGAGCGTCAGGTTGCCCTTGAGGCCGGCGACTTCGGAGAAACCCGCCAGCGCGGCGAGGCCACCCGACAACAGCGCCGTCTTGGCGATCACCCGGTTGACCGGAATGCCCGCGAACCGCGCGGCCTCCGCATTGTGCCCGACCGCGCGCATTTCGTAGCCGAGCACGGTCTTCTTCATGATCACCCAGACGATGACGGCCGAGACAATGGCCAGCACGAAGCCGAAATGCAGCCGCTTGCCCTTGATCAGCCGCGGCAGTTGCGCCTCCGCGATCACCCGTTTGGATTGCGGCCAGCCTAGGCCCGTCGGATCCTTGAGCGGGCCTTCGAGCAGCATCGAGACGAACAGCAGGACGATGAAATTCAGGAGAAGCGTGGTGACCACCTCATCGACGCCGAACCGTGTCTTGAGGATGGCAGGTCCGAGCAGGGCGAGTGCGCCGGTGAGCATGGCCGCAAGCATGATCAGCGGGATCAGCCCCGCCGAGGGAAGCGTGACCGCGCCGGTGCCCAGCACCACCGTCATCACCGCGCCGAGATAGAGCTGCGCCTCCGCGCCGATGTTCCACAGCCGCGCCCGGAAGGCGACCGCTACCGCGAGCCCGGTGAAGATCAGCGGCGTGGCCCGGGTCAGCGTCTCGAGCAACGCGAACTGCGATCCCGCCGCCCCCTTGGCCACCAGCCAGAACACCGTGAGCGGCGAGGCCCCGGCGATCATCACGAGAACCGAGGAGAACACGACCGTCGCCAGGATCGCGCCAGCCGGCCACAGGATCGTGGCTGCTCCGGAGGTCGAGGCTCTCGGCTCAAGCCACATGATGTGCCCCTTCGTCGTGGCCGTGACCCGCCAACAGTTCGCCCAGTTCCATGACGCTGAGTTCGCCGCGCGCCGAGGGCCTGGACAGGTGCCCGCGGTGGATCACGACTATCCGGTCGGAGAGCGTCTGGATCTCGTCGAGATCCTCCGAGATCAGCAGCACGGCGGCGCCCCGGTCGCGCGCCTCGATCAGCCGCGCATGCACATAGGCCACCGCGCCGACATCGAGGCCTCGCGTCGGCTGGCTGGCGAGAATGATGTCCGGGCCGCCGTCGAGCGCCCGGCCGAGGATCAGCTTCTGCATGTTGCCGCCCGACAGTAGCCGCACGCGCGCTTCGGGCGACGGGCATTTGACGTCATAGGCCTTGATGATGTCGGCTGCGAAAGACGCGGCGGCCTTCCAGTCCAGGAACCCGAACCGGGAAAACCGCGGACTGCGATAGGCTTCCGAAATCACGTTCTCGGCCACGCTCATGTCGCCGATCATGCCGGTGGCGTGCCGGTCCTCGGGGATGCGGCCCAGCCCCTTGTCCAGCGCCGCGCGCGGCGACCAGTGCGCGATCGTCTCGCCATGCACGATGATATCGCCCTGGGAAGCCTCGACCGTACCCGCGATCAGCGCCGCCAGCGCCGCCTGGCCATTGCCGGAGATGCCGGCGAGACCGGTGATTTCGCCGCCGCGCAACCCGATCGACACCTGCCTGAGCGCGGCGCCACCGGTGCTGCGGGTGGAAACGCCCCTGAGCTCGAACAGGATGGCGCCGGGGCTCGGCGGCCCGATCTCGTTGACCGGCAACTGCCCGCCCACCATCAGTTCCGCCAGTTCCCGCCGCGTCGCCTCCGACGTTGTGCGCTCGCCGGCAAGCTTGCCGCCGCGCAGCACGACGACGCGATCGGAGACCGACTGCACTTCGCCGAGCTTGTGCGAGATGAAGATCACCGACAATCCCGCCGCCACCAGCTTCTTGAGCGTGGCGAACAGCGCCTGCGTCTCCATCGGCGTCAGCACCGCGGTGGGTTCGTCGAGGATCAGGATGCGCGCCTCGCGGTAGAGCGCCTTGAGAATTTCGACACGCTGCCGCTCGCCCACCGACAGCTCGGTGATCATCCGGTCGGGCTCGACCTCGAGCCCGTAGTCGGCCGCGAGCTTGCGGATCCTTTTGCGCGCGGCGGCCTTGCCGAGGTTGAACGACCAGAGCGGGCGGGTGCCGAGCACGATGTTTTCGAGCACGGTCATCTGGTCGGCCAGGGTGAAGTGCTGGTGCACCATGCCGATGCCCGCCGCCAGCGCGGCATTCGGGTCTCCGGGCCGCAGGGGCGCGCCGAAAGCCTCGATCCCTCCTTCGTCGGCGGTGTAGTGGCCGAACAGGATGTTCATCAGCGTCGTCTTGCCGGCGCCATTTTCGCCGAGCAGCGCCACGACCTCGCCGCGCCGGAGCGTGAGCGAGATCGCGTCATTGGCGACCAGCGGTCCAAACCGTTTGGTGATACCCGAGAGGCGGAGAACGATCTCCGCCTCCGGGCGCTGAGCATCGTCCATCAGTTGGACTTGGGTTCTTCGTCGTTGATCTCGACCATGAAGGAGCCGTCCTTGATCGCCGCCTCGCGTTCGGCGACCAGCTTGAGCGCCTCTTCGGGGACCTTGCCTTCGAAGGTTCCGAGCGGCGCGAGCGAAGAGCCGCCCTCCTTCATGAAGGAATAGACGCCGTAGTTCTCGGCCTTGAAGGTGCCGGCCTTGACCATCTCGATGGCGTGATCGAGCGTCGGCTCGAAATGCCACAGCGCCGAGGCCACCACGGTGTCGGGATAATCGGCCTGGGTGTCGATCACGTTGCCGATCGCCAGCACGCCCTTCTCCTTGGCGGCGTCGGACACGCCAAAGCGCTCGGCATAGAGAATGTCGGCGCCGCCGTCGATCTGGGCGAAGGCGGTCTCCTTGGCCTTCGGCGGATCGAACCAGGAGCCGATGAAGGCCACCTGGAACTTGGCGTCCGGCGCGGTTTCCTTGACGCCCGCCATGAAGGCATGCATCAGCCGGTTGACCTCGGGGATCGGGAACCCGCCGACCATGCCGATGTTCTTGGACTTCGTCATCGCGCCGGCGATGATTCCGGACAGGTAGGACGCGTCCTGGATATAGTTGTCGAACACCGCGAAGTTCGGCGCGTCGTCCTTGGGCAGGAAGCTCGAGCCCATCAGGAAGGCGGTTTCCGGATAGTCCGCTGCCACCATCCGGGCGGCGTCCTCGACGCCGAAGACCTCGCCGACGATCAGGTCGTGCCCGGCCTCGGCATATTCGCGCATGACGCGCTCATAGTCGTTGTTGGAGGTGTTTTCGGAGAAGACATACTCGATGTCGCCGCGTTCGACCGCCGCATTGGCCGCCTTGTGGATGCGGCTCACCCATTGCTGCTCCACCGGCACGGTGTAGATCGCGGCCACCTTCACCGGCCCTTCGGCGCGGGCGCGGGTGAGAAAGCCGGGCATGGAAAGGGCTGCCGCAGCCGCGGCCGTTCCGGCCAGCACCTGGCGACGGCTGAGAAGAGTGAGGCGGCCGGCTGTAGTCGTCTTGGTCATGGCTGACGCTCCTGTTGGACGATGATGTGAACTGAACCCGTCTTATTTTTGACCAAATGATAAAACGCGCCGAGGTCCTTGGCAACAGGCCTCGACAGGCCTTTGCACAATCATGTGGCAGGAAATGTTTCCGCTCGCTGGGCAGGCACGACGCTCAGGCGGCGGTGATGTGGCTGTGGCCGAAGAAGGTCGGATAGAGGCACGCCTCGCGGTTGAGCCGGTGGCTGCCGCGTTCGAACACGAACAGATTCTCCCAGTACCCGGTCACGGCATAATGCACCCCGTCGGGCAGGAGCGTGATGCCGCAGGGAAAGCGAAGGCCCATCTTGCGCGTGTCGATGGACTGCAGCACCGCGCCCGAGGCCCCGTCGAACACCATCACCCGGTGCGCGCTCGGATAGCTGGCGATGGCCTGGTCGTGGCGCGCGTCATAGCGGATCGACAGGCCGTGGCGCATCTCGGCGATGTCGCCGCGGCTTCCCATGCTGCGCGGCGCTCGCCCCCTCGCCATTTTCAGCGTTGCCGCCGACATGTAGGACATGCCGGGCTCGGAGGTGATGTCCTCGTCCTGGGCCTCGCGGTCAGGCTCGAGTTCGCGCGCCAGATCGGCCTCGCTGCCGAGCCGCGCCTGGATGGCAAAGATCCGGTCGAGCTTGCCGGCCGCCAGGTGCCTGAGCTCCGTGCGGCGGCGATCGGTGACGCGCTTGTCGACGAGCTTGCCGTCATTCATGTCGAGGATGGTGACGCAGGCCTCGTGCACATGGCGCGGGACATCCAGCTTGCCGGAACTGGCGTTCGGCAGGGACCCGTAATTGGCGATGACCAGATAGCGGTCGTCCTCGATCAGCCGGATGTCGTGCGGGTCGATGCCATGGGTGGAATAGCTGCCGCGGATCTTCAAGGTATCGGTGTCGCGGATGGTAATGCGTCCGTGATGCGCCTCCAGCCTGCTATTGCTCAGGCCTTCATGGGGCGCGCGCTCCGACAGCAGCACGGTCTTCCCCGTGGCGAGATAAGCGGCATGGCCGCCGCCGCGCCAGCCCTTGGAAAAGGACGGCGCGACAGCGGCGAGATCGAGAGTGACGGGATCGAAGGCAACCTGGTCGGTCGCCTCGAACCCGCACATCACGCCCACCGAACCATCGGGGGAGATCTCGACATCATGCGCGGCGGCGGGCAGCAGCGCCTGCCGGACCTCGCCATCCATCCCGATCCGGGTCAAGAGCCGGAACGGCCGCTCCGGATCCGAGATGTTGCGGGCGAAATAACGGTTCTCCTTGAGCGGCACCCCGCCGGATTGCGCCTTGTTCGGCATGTATCCCGGCACATACACCGAAGTGGCGCTCAGCGGCTTGAGCGGCGCGACGGTGCGCGCCGCCATGGCCTGTCCGGGCGCCTCCTGTGTGGCGCACCCGGTCAGCGGCGCCGCCGCCAGGGCGCCCGCTGCCGCAAGGAAGGTTCGGCGATCCATGGACATGACGCTTAATGCGAACCTCCGCCCCCGCCGCCGCCTTCACCGCCTGCGGGCTCTGTCCTCGGCAGGGGCTTCGACTGGACGCCACGAAGGGTCGAGAACGGATTTTTCGCCTCGACTGTCCGCGCGACATGATCGCCCACGATTGTCCGGCCGTGTTCCGTGGCGTTACAGCCACCGGATGCGCCTGCCGCAGCCAGCACGCCAAGCAGCTTGAGGCGGGAGCGGTCGACAGTTTCGTTGTCTGAGTGGGTCTTCATGCTTTTCTCCTTTGTGAATAAGATTCAGTATGGCGCCGTCATCCATAAGGCCGCGGCAAGGACCAGCCCCAGCGGTACGAGTTCCTGTCCCTTGACTTCGTCTTGAAGACCGGCGCCGGGCATGCGCTCGCGCGACCAGCGCGACAGAAGCCGGATCGCCAGATGCCCGCCCACGCCGAGACAAGCGGCCAGGCCGGTCGCCCCTGCCCACAACGCCGCCGTTGCCAGCGCAAGCACGACGGCGCTTGCTATGATCTCGACATGGCGCAGATCATGATTTCGAATGATGACCGGGTCGCGCCGATGGGCATGGCAGCAGCCTGCCTCAACGCAGGCGAACTTGACCGGGATGTAGGCAATGTTGATCGCCACAGCATAGGCGGCGAGCACGAGCAAGGCCGCTTGCCCGCTTTGGAGCTGGAGCAGCAATGCGGCCACCAGAGCGGCCAGGGCCGAAGCCGTGGTGGCGCCCGACCAGGACGCGGAGGCCTTGCGCGACCCATCCCGCAGCGCCACCGCGATGAGGATCCGGTAGCCGGTGCCGCCGACAAAGAAGAATCCGTAGATGAAGGCCAAAGCGAAGGCGGAGGGCCAATAGGCGCCCTGAAGCACCGGCGCCGCCAGCAGTCCGAACACGGCGGCGCTGCCGATGGCCGATGTGAGACGCAGCAGCGTTGAACGCGAAAGGTGATATTTGTCCCCGGCCAGGCTCAGCATGCACAATCCTTGACGGCTTCGAAGCCCTCAAAACTCCCTGATTTCCCTCAGGAAGATGACTGATCGGCGAGGTCGTTTCCTTGATGAATATCAAGTTTGCCATGTTTTCCGACCGGGGGCTTACGAGCGCGCCACCCGGACGCGCTCACCCTCGGCCTAGACGCCCCATCTGAGGGCAGCCGTCCGCACCGGGGCATCCCACAGCGCGAGCATGTCGTCGTCCATCAGCGTCAGCGTGATCGAGCAGCCGGCCATGTCGAGCGAGGTGACGTAGGATCCGGTCAGCGACCGGGCGATGGTCAGCCCGTGGGCCTCGAAGATCCGCCGCGCACTGTTGTGCATCACATAGAGCTCCATCAGCGGCGTGCCGCCAAAGCCGTTGACGAACAACAGCGCTTTCCGGCCTTTGACATCGCCGAATTCCTTGACGATCCCTTCGCAGATCTCCGTGGCGATCTCGTCGGCGCTGGCGAGCGGCGCCCGACGGCGGCCGGGTTCGCCATGGATGCCCACGCCGAACTCCATGTCGCCGGGTCCGAGCTCGAAGGTCGGCTTGCCCGCGGCCGGCACCGTGCAACTGATCAGCGCCACGCCGAAGGATCTGCACTGCCGGTTGACCCGCTCGCCCAGCGCCACGAGATCGGCAAGCCCCACTCCCTGCTCCGCCGCGGCGCCGACGATCTTCTCGACCACGAGGGTTCCCGCCACGCCCCGGCGTCCGGTGGTGAACAGCGAATCCTCGACCGCGATGTCGTCATTGGTGACGAGCTGCATGACCTCGATGCCCGTCATGTCCGTGAGCATCTCGGCGGCCATGTCGAAATTCATGACATCGCCCTCATAGTTCTTGACGATGAACAGCACGCCCGCACCGCCCTCGACAGCCTGCGCCGCCTCCAGCATCTGGTCGGGCGTGGGCGAGGTGAACACCTGGCCGGGACAGGCGGCGTCGAGCATGCCCAAGCCGACCAGTCCCGCGTGCAGCGGCTCATGGCCGGAGCCGCCGCCGGAAATCAGCGCGACCTTGCCGGTCCTGAGGTCCCTGCGGCGGACAAACTTGCCGGACGGATCCAGCACCACGATGTCCTCATGCGCGGCGGCGAAACCGGCAAGGCTTTCGGCCAGGATCGTCTCGGCCCCATTCATCAGTTTCTTCATGCTGTCCTCCCTTCGTGGCCGTCAGGCCTCCTCGTCCGCTTCGCTGCCGAACATCGCACCCATGCGGTGGATGAAATCCGCGACCGCCTGGTCGAACATGCGGTTGCGCTCCTCGCTGCCGAGATCCGGCGCGGTGACGGTCAGTTGCCGCGTCCGCCGGCCGGCCGGCGACCGTGCCACCCGTCCCGGATGCGCCGCGTGATAGAGCGCCAGAAACTCCTGCTGGTCCGCCTGGCTCAAATGGCAAACCGAAAAGATCACCGGGAGATGCCGCGCCGGCAAGGGCGTGAGGTAGCTGGGGCTGGTGATCTGGGTCACGAAGCTGCGGTTCTTGCCGAGCGCATCCGCCAGCCGCTGGCGCGTGCCCGACGGGCGCCTGTCGACGATCGAGGCCAGTTTCTGCTTGTAGGCGCGGATCGCCTCTTCGCCGGTGTGCGGTTTCATCCGGGCTGCTCCCCGCGCACGAAGCGCCGCACCGCCGCCTTGACCACCGCCACCCGCGCCGGCGCCACCGAAAGCCGGCGCAGTCCGGCCCCGAGCAAGACGCTAGTCATCTCCGGATCGCTGGCGGCATCGCCGCACAGGCTGGTTTCAACGCCGTTCTCCGCGCCGAAACGCGTCACATTGGCGATCAGCCTCAGCACTGCGGGATCATCGATCGAGCCAAGCGCGCCGAGCCTCGTGTTGTCCCGCGACGCCGCCAGCACATACTGGGTCAGATCGTTCGATCCGATCGAGAAGAACGCCGCGCCGGCGAAACGGTCCGGCGTGACCGCCACCGAGGGAACTTCGACCATGATGCCGATCTCGGGCATCCTATGGATTACGCCCGCGCCTGCCAGATCGGCCGCCTCTTCGGCAAACATCGCCTGCGCCTGGGCGATTTCGCCCGGGATCGAGACCATCGGCAGCATCACCTTGAGCGCCCCGTATGGAGCTGCCCTGAGCAGCGCCCGGATCTGCACCCGGAACACCTCCGGCCTTGCCAGAGACAGGCGGATACCCCGCATGCCGAGAAACGGATTGTCTTCCGGGATCGTATAGCCCGCGACCGGCTTGTCGCCGCCTGCGTCGAGGGTGCGGATCGTCACCGGCTTGCCCTCCGCCCAGGCGAGCACCTTGCGATAGGCGGCAAGCTGCGTGTCCTCGTCCGGCAGGCCACGCTCGCCGCCAAACAGGAACTCGGTCCGCATCAGTCCGACGCCGTCGACATGAACGATGGGGATCCGGTCGACATCGTCCGGATCGGCAATGTTGACAAGCACCGCGACCGTCTCGCCGTCCCGCGTGACGGCGGGGTCGGATGCAACCGCATCCGCATCCCGCTGAAGCGCCTGGCTGAGGCTGCGGCGATCGTTGAACGCGGCAATCTGCACAGGATCGGGAGAGACCAGCAGCTCGCCCGCCTGCCCATCCAGCAGGGCCTCCGCGGCGTCGGCGATCGCGCCGTCGCCGATGCCGACGATCATCGGCACGCCGCGCGCCCGCGCCAGCATCGCCACATGGCTGGCCACGCTGCCCCGGCGCAGCACCAGGCCGCCGCCCGTGCTCCAGTCATGGGCCAGAAACCGCGTCGGGGCGATGTCCTCGTCGACATGGATGACGCCGGGCGGGATTGTCGCTGCGCTGTCGCCCGACAGGGCCGACAGGACATTGTCGCGGATGTCGGCGAGGTCCGCCGACCGGGCCGCGAAGGAGGCGTCCTCCGACGCCTGGTAACCGGCGATCTCGGCATCCAGCACCACCGTCCACGCCACAGGGGCGGTGGCCCCAGAGGAAATGATCCCGGCAGCAGCTTCGGTGAAGGAACCATCCTCCAGCATGGCAAGCTGGAATTCGAGGATATCGGCCGCATCTCCTGACACCTGGCCCATCGCCGAGGCGATGACAGTGGCCGCCGTCTCGACCGCAAGATGCAGCGCCTGCAGTTCCTGCTCCGGCGTCGATTTGGCGATGTAGCTGCGGCCGCCCCGGCGCGCCAGGTGGACCGGCCCGCGGGCAAAGCCGGCGCTGGCGCCCTGCCCCGAAATCCTAGCTGGCCCCGTCATGGCCGCCGCCTTCGTCAAATCCGCGTTCAACCAGCGCGGTCAGCGCGGCCACCGCCATGGTTGACTGCTCGCCCTGGGCCCGCAGCCACAACCGCGTTCCCTTGGGCGCCTTGGCGGCCATCACCTTGACGATGCTCTTGGCATCGATCCACGGCCCCTCTTCCCGCATGGCGATCTCCACGCGGCAGGGAAAGGACTTGGCGAGTTTTGTCAGTTTCACCGACGGCCTTGCATGCAGCCCGACCTCATTGGTGATGATCACGTCCGAAACCGCCATGGCAGTCATGTCACTGGTTCCTTTCAGCAGGCTCAGAGCGGCGACAGTTCTTCGGCGGTCGCCACGACGGCGGCGAGCGACGCCCCACCCGACGCCTCCGTTGCCGCCATGATCGCGCCTTCGACGATGGGCGCATTGCAGATGGCGATCAGCGACGCCCGCGGCTCGCCGATGAACTCGATGGCCATTTCCGTGTTGGTTTCCGCCCCGCCGAGATCGATGAGAACGGCCACGCCCGCATCGGACCAGGCCCTGTCGATGGCCTGGATGATCGCCTCGACGCTGGTGCCGAGCCCGCCCGACGGATCGCCGCCGCACCAGGCCAGCCTCACCTCGTCGCCCACCATCTGGCGGACCATGTCGGCCACGCCCTCCGCCACAAGCGGTGAATGCGATACGATGACAATGCCCACATTCATGGCTCACGCACCTCCCTGTGCGGTCAACGTCCTGGCGACGGCCCGCGCCAGCAGGGCAACCGATGCGGCACCGGGATCCATGTGGCCAATCGAGCGTTCGCCCAGAAACGACGCCCGGCCGCGGGTGGCGAGCATCGGAATGGTCGCCTCCGCCGCCTCTTCGGCGCGCGCCGCGACCGCCTCGGGGTCTCCGCCCTGCTTGAGGACATCCAGCATCGGATAGAGCACGTCCAGCATGGTCTTCTGACCGGCATGGGATTTTCCGCGCGCGGCAACGGCATCGACCGCCTTTTCATAGGCCGCGACGAACCCGGCCCGGTCAAAATTCTCAGGTAGTTCCTTGCCAAGCGTCATGAAGAAGGTGCCCGCCAGGGGACCGGACGCGCCGCCGACCGTCATCACCAGTTTCATGCCAGCGGCCTTGAGCGCATCGGGCAGCGGCTTGGCGGCAATCTGGTCGAGCTCGCCCTCCACCGCGTCGAAGCCGCGCTTCATGTTGGCGCCGTGATCGCCGTCGCCGATCGCGCTGTCGAGGTCGGTCAGGCGCTGGGCGTTTGCCGCGATCGCGGCCGCCATGGCGCAGGCCAGCGCGCGGAAGTCGTCGGATGTCAGCGCAGGCATTGCTGTTCCTCCCAAAAACAGGCCGGTCCGGTGACGGGCCTTTTGCAGGAACTCCCCTTCCTGCGCGACAGAACCGGGCGGATCTGGATCCGCGAAAGTTAAGTCATTTGTTTAGTGAACCAGCTTTTACTAAACATTGCAATCCGGTCGCCGGCCCAAGCTGCGAAGCCCCGGCAATCGTCGCCGGCCCTGGTGTCCATCGGCGCAGCCCAGCAAGTTGGATGGATCATTCCACTTGCGCCAAACCCGCCAGACCAGTGTGGATTTGGGTTGCGCAGAGCTTCCAATCCGGCACAACAGACAGTAGAGCAAGCTGCGATGCACCAGTCCAAACCGGCGCCTCCTGCGCCGGACCGGGTGCCACCTCCTCGTGCGGAAAGGACGCCGACCCGATGACCGAGAGCGCGTATGACAGCCTGCTGGCCCTCAACTGCGGCTCGTCGTCGATCAAGTTCGCCCTGTTCACGCCCGGGATCGAGCGAACCATGTCGGGACTGGTCGAGGCCATCGGGCACGGCCAGATGCCGAGGCTGCGGCTCCCGGGACAGGATGCGGTCGTGTTCGGGACTGCGGATCAGGGCCACGCCGACCTGCTGCCGCGATTGATCGAACAGGTCATCCTGCCGCGCGCGGGCGCCATTGGCGGCGTCGGTCACCGGGTCGTCCACGGCGGCGAGCAGTTCGACGCGCCGGTGGCGATCGACGCCGCGGTCCGGTCAGGCATTGCTGCGCTTGCGCCGCTGGCCCCCGGCCATCAACCGCACAATTTGGCGGGCATCGATGCGGCGCTTGCCGCCCTTCCCGGCGTCCTCCAGGTCGCCTGCTTCGACACCGCCTTCCATGCCGGCGTGCCGGCGGTCCGGCGCGAGATGGCCCTGCCCCGCGCCTATGCAAGGCAGGGGCTGATCCGCTACGGCTTTCACGGCCTGTCCTACGAACACGTCGCCGCCACCCTGCCGCAGCTTGGCCTGCCGCGGGGCCGGGTGGTGGCCTGTCACCTCGGCAACGGCTCGTCGATCAGCGGCATGATCGACGGCGTGAGCCGCTGGACATCGATGGGCTTCACGCCGCTCGACGGGCTGATGATGGGCCAGCGGCCCGGACGGCTCGACCCCGGCGCGGTGCTCTGGCTGCTCGAGCAATTCGGCGGCGACGCGGACAAGGTCTCGAAACTGCTCTATCATCAGAGCGGCCTGGCCGGAGTCTCCGGGATTTCAGGCGACATGCGGACGCTGCTGGCAAGCGGCGGACCCGACGCCGCCTTCGCCGTCGAGATGTATGTCGACCGGCTGGTGGAGGAGATCGGCGGCGCGATGGCGGCTCTGGGCGGCATCGATGCGCTGGTGTTTTCCGGAGGCATCGGCGAGAACGCCGCGCCAATCCGCGCGAAGGCGCTGGAGAGGCTCGGCTGGCTGGGCTTCGCGCTCGATCCCGCGGCCAACGCCGCCGGAGCCGAACGGCTGACCGCCGGCGGCAGTGCGCGGCCCGCCTTCGTGGTCAGGGCCGACGAGGAACTCGTGATCGCCCACGCGGTGGCGCGGCTCCTGTGACAGCCGGCCTGTCCGTGGCGGCTTGCGCTGCCGGTATTTTCCGGGTCAAATCCCGCCATGAGCTACCGGCAACCCAGCTTCACCCTTGGTGTCGAAGAGGAATACCTGCTCGTTGACCGCGACAGCCTGGATCTCGCGGCAGCGCCGGAATCGCTGATGGCGCAATGCGTTGAGGAACTGCACGACCAGGTCAGCCCCGAATTCCTGCAATGCCAGATCGAGGTCGGCACCCGGGTGTGCAGAACGGTTGCCGAAGCCGGCGCGGACCTGGCCAGCCTGCGCTTGGTCATCGCCCGCCTTGCCGGAGAGCACGGCCTGGCCCCGCTCGCCGCCTCCTGTCACCCCTTTGCCGACTGGCACCAGCAGCATTTCACCGACAAGCAGCGCTACCGCGAGCTTGAACGCGATCTCGGCGGCGTGGCCCGCCGCATGCTGATCTGCGGCATGCATGTGCATGTGGGGCTCGACGATGACGAGACCCGCATCGACCTGATGGCGCAGTTTCCCTATTTCCTGCCGCATCTGCTGGCCCTGTCGACCTCCTCGCCCTACTGGAAGGGCGACGACACCGGGCTCAATTCCTACCGGCTCACGGTGTTCGACAATCTTCCCCGAACCGGGTTGCCGCCGCGGTTTTCCTCCTGGTCGGAATATCAGCGGTCGGTGCAGGTCATCATCGACAGCGGACTGATCGAGGACAGCAGCAAGATCTGGTGGGACCTTCGCCCCTCGGCCCGGTTTCCGACGCTCGAATCCCGCATCTGCGATGTCTCGCCGCGGCTCGATGACGCGCTCTCGATCGTGGCGCTGACCCAGTCGATCATGCACATGCTGTGGCGGCTCGGGTGCTGCAACCAGCGCTGGCGCGTCTATGACCGCTTCCTGGTCGAGGAAAACCGCTGGCGCGCCCAGCGCTACGGCGGATCCAACGGCCTGATCGATTTCGCACGCGGCGAGGTGATCGATTTCTCCCTGCTGCTGGAGGAGCTCATCGACATCGTCCGGGAGGATGCGGAGGCGCTCGGCTGCCTGAACGAACTCCTGTCGACCCGGCGCATCGTCGAGACCGGCAGCAGCGCGGACCGGCAACGCTCGATCCACGCCAGGGCGATCGCCGGCGGCGCCAGCGCCCGGGAGGCCCAGAAGGAGGTTGTGCGCTCGCTGGTCGACGAGTTCACCGAAGGCCTCCAGAACCACCGGCAAGCCGAGCCCGCGGCCGGGCAAAGCGCCTGAGGCGGACCGTGCGCGAGGGCCTTCATCTCCTGCGCCACGCTTTGCCGGGCTGCCTTTGCGGCGCGGGCTGTGCTATCGGATCTGGCTCCTGACCCATTGATCGAGGCCTGACGCTGATTTCGCCCGCTCCCGAACTGATCATCTTCGACTGCGACGGCGTCCTCATCGACAGCGAGGTCATCAGCGCCCGTGTGCTGATCGATGCGCTCGCCAGCGTCGGGGTGAAGGTCGACACAGCGCATGTGCAGACCCATTTCCTCGGCCGGAGCTGGGCCAAGGTCGCCGCCGAGATCCGCCACTCCCACGGCTATCTCCCTGGAACGGATTTCGAGGAGAAATACCGCACCGACCTCCTGGCCCGGTTCGAACAGGAACTAACGACCACCGCGGGCATAAAGCCGCTGCTGTCGCGCCTCGCGACCCTGTCCTGCGTGGCGACCAGCAGTTCGCCCAAGCGGGCGCTCAGGTCGCTGGACCTCACGGGCCTGTCGAAGTTTTTCGAGGCGCGGGTGTTCACCGCCTCCGAGGTCGAGAGAGGCAAACCCGCGCCTGATCTGTTCCTGCACGCCGCCCGGCGGATGAACACCGATCCGGCCCTGTGCCTGGTCATCGAAGACTCGCTGCCCGGCATCGAAGCGGCGAACCAGGCGGGCATGCAGGTGCTGCGTTTCACCGGCGGAAGCCATCTGAGCGGCATGAGCGACGACGCGCTCACGCTGGGCGGAAAAGTGCGGTGCTTTGACAAATGGGAGCATTTCTTTGAAATGGTGCCTCACGCCAATCGGCAACCGGATGAACGGATGGGCACATGAGCACCGCGGGCGATCACGAAACCAGCCGTCTTGACGACGCCGCCCGCGCCGGCTGGCTCTATTATGTCGCCGGCAACACCCAGGACGAGATCGCCCGCAAGCTCGGCGTCTCGCGGCAATCCGCCCAGCGCCTGGTCTCGCTGGCGGTCAGCGAGAAGCTGGTCAAGGTGCGGCTGGACCACCCCATCGCCCGATGCATGGAGCTGTCGCACGGGCTTGTGGAGAAGTTCGGCCTCGCCTCCTGCGAGGTCGCGCCAAGCGATCCTGGCGCGCCGGCTGCGCTGACCGGTGTCGCGCAACTGGCCGCGGGCGACATCGAGCGGATCCTCAAATCCGATCATCCGAAGATCATCGCGCTCGGCACCGGCCGCGCCCTGCGCGCCAGCGTCGAGCAACTGCCCAAGATGGACTGTCCGCAGCACCGCATCGTCTCGCTGCTCGGCAACATGATGTCGGACGGGGCGGCCACGCCCTACAACGTGGTGATCCGCATGGCCGACCGGGTGAATGCCCGCCACTACCCGATGCCGCTGCCGGTGTTCGCGCGGTCGATGGAAGAGAAGCTGCTGCTGCAGCAGCAGGAGGCTGTGCACAACATTCTCGAACTGGCGCGCCAGGCCGACGTCACCTTCGTCGGCATCGGCAATATCGGCGACAACGCGCCCCTGCTCGTCGACGGCTTCGTCAGCCGCGAGGAGACGCGCGCGCTCATCAAGGCGGGCGCCGTGGGCGAGATCACCTCCTGGGTGTTCGACCGCTCCGGAACGCTGATCGACGGGCTGACCAATGACAGGGTGGCGAGCGCCGTCCTGCAGATCGCTCCCGCCAAGCCGGTGATCGCCATTGCGGTGGGCATCCTCAAGGTCGAAGCGATCCTTGCGGCCATGCGCGGTCGGTTGATCAACGGGCTGATCACCGACGAAGCCACGGCGGAGCATCTGCTCAATCATTGAGCAAAACGGGCCATCCTCAGAGACTTGAAAACATTACGCTAATCTTGTCGGCGCTGCTTTCTGAGCAGGTGCAGCATCGAATCTGCATTGACTCTCGCCGAAGTCTGAATGAATAATTGCCCGTCTAATTGGCATTTGCCCACATCGGGTATTGGGAGGAATTCATGATGAGATTTGCAAACGCGCTTCTGTGCGCGTCGGCGCTGTCGATGCTTGGCACGGCGGCGCTTGCCGAAACACTGACCATCGCCACCGTCAACAACGGTGACATGATCCGCATGCAGGCACTGACCGACGACTTCACCGCGAAGCACCCGGACATCGAGCTGAACTGGGTGACGCTGGAGGAGAACATCCTGCGCGAACGCGTCACCACCGACATCGCCACCCAGGGCGGTCAGTACGACGTGATGACCATCGGAACCTACGAAGTGCCGATCTGGGCCAAGCAGGGCTGGCTGCTGCCGCTCGACAACCTGGGCGACGACTACGACGTAGCCGACATCATCCCGGCCATTGCCGGCGGCCTGTCCTACGAAGGCAAGCTCTACGCCGCGCCGTTCTACGGGGAAAGCTCGTTCGTGATGTACCGCACCGACCTCATGGAAAAGGCAGGGCTCACCATGCCCGACGCCCCGACCTGGGACTTCATCGCCGATGCGGCGCGCAAGATGACCGACCGCGAGAACGGCATCAACGGCATCTGCCTGCGCGGCAAGGCCGGCTGGGGCGAGAACATGGCCTTCCTGACGGCGCTGTCGAACGCCTTCGGCGCCCGCTGGTTCGACATGGACTGGAAGCCCCAGTTCGATCAGCCCGCCTGGAAGAACACGCTGCAGTCCTATGTCGACCTGATGAACGAGGCCGGCCCCACGGGCGCCTCCTCGAACGGCTTCAACGAGAACCTGGCGCTGTTCCAGCAGGGCAAGTGCGGCATGTGGATCGACGCCACCGTGGCGGCGTCCTTCGTCTCCAATCCCGCCGATTCCACCGTCGCCGACAAGGTGGGCTATGCGCTGGCGCCCGACACGGGTCTCGGCAAGCGCGGCAACTGGCTGTGGGCCTGGTCGCTCGCAGTGCCCGCCGGCACCAAGAACGCCGACGCGGCGCAGACCTTTGTCTCCTGGGCAACCTCCAAGGCCTATCTGGAACTGGTCGCCTCGAAGGAAGGCTGGGCAAACGTGCCCCCCGGCACCCGCACCTCGCTCTACGAGAACCCGGAATACGCCAAGGTGCCTTTCGCCAAGATGACGCTCGACTCGATCAACGCGGCGGACCCGACCAAGCCCACCGTCGATGAGGTGCCTTATGTCGGCGTGCAGTTCGTGGCCATTCCCGAATTCCAGGGCCTGGGCACCACAGTCGGCCAGCTCTTCTCCGCGGCGCTCGCAGGCCAGATGTCGGTCGACGACGCCCTGGCGCAAGCCCAGTCGGTCGCAACGCGCGAAATGACGCGCGCCGGCTACATCAAGTAGCGCCACCCTCCCGGGGCACCTGGCCGCCCGTTCCAAAACGGGCGGCCCATTTCCCGCCGGAAAACCCGGCCGAAAGCCGCACGCCCACCGTCAACCGCAGGGAGAATTGTCATGGCCACCCGTCAAACCCAAAGCCTTGCGACGATCATGCGGGCGCCGGCGATCATCCTGCTGATGATCTGGATGGTCGTGCCGCTGGCAATGACCCTCTACTTCTCTTTCCTGAACTACAATCTGCTCAATCCCGCCAACACCAGCTGGGCCGGATTCTTCAACTACCGCTATTTCTACACCGATCCCGCCTTCTTCGAGTCGATCTGGAACACGCTGGTCCTCGTCCTGGGCGTGCTCCTGATCACCATTATCGGCGGCATCGCCATCGCGCTGCTGATCGACCAGCCCATGTTCGGCCAGGGCATCGTCCGGATTCTCGTGATCTCGCCCTTCTTCGTCATGCCGCCGGTCGCGGCGCTGGTGTGGAAGAACATGATCATGAACCCGAGCTACGGCGTGTTCGCCGACATCGCCCATTTCTTCGGTGTCGCCCCCGTGGACTGGTTCGCCCAGTATCCGCTGTTCTCGATCATCGTCATCGTCGCCTGGCAGTGGCTGCCGTTTGCCACGCTGATCCTGCTCACCTCGCTGCAGTCGCTCGACGGCGAGCAGAAGGAAGCCGCCGAAATGGACGGCGCCGGCGTCGTCAGCCGATTCATCTACTTGACCCTGCCGCACATGGCCCGCGCCATCACCGTGGTGATCCTGATCCAGACCATCTTCCTGCTGGGCGTCTATGCCGAGATCCTGGTCACCACCAATGGCGGCCCCGGCTACGCCTCGACCAATCTGGTGTTCCTGATCTACCGCGCGGCCCGTCTCAACTTCGACATCGGCGGGGGCGCCGCCGGCGGCATCATCGCCGTCGTCCTCGCCAACTTCGTCGCCATCTTCCTGATGCGCGCCGTCGGCAAGAACCTGGATTAGGAGACACGACATGGCACGCGCAGTCACCACCCGCACCAAGGCCATCAACACCGCGGTCGCCTGGACGCTCGCCCTCGTGATCTTCTTCCCGATCCTCTACACCATCATCACCAGCCTCAAGACCGAATCCGAGGCGATCGCCGGCTTCGACCTGATCCCCTCCTTCACCATCGAGAGCTACATCGCGGTCCAGACCCAGAACGACTATTTCAAGCCGTTCATGAATTCGGTGATCCTGGCCGTCGGCTCGACCATCCTGGCGCTGATCGTGGCAATCCCGGCGGCCTGGGCCATGGCGTTCTCGCCGACCAAGCGCACCAAGGACATCCTGATGTGGATGCTCTCGACCAAGATGATGCCGGCGGTCGCCGTGCTGGTGCCGATCTATCTCATCTTCCTGCGCACCGGCCTGATGGACACCCGCATCGGCCTCACGGTGATGCTGATGCTCATCAACCTGCCGATCGTGATCTGGATGCTCTACACCTATTTCCGCGAGATTCCGGGCGAGATCCTCGAGGCGGCGCGGATGGACGGCGCGTCGCTGTGGAACGAGATCGTCTACATTCTCACGCCCATGGCGGTGCCGGGCATCGCCTCGACCATGCTTCTCAACATCATTCTGGCCTGGAACGAATCCTTCTGGACGATTCAGCTCACCACCACCAACGCGGCCCCGCTCACCGCCTTCATCGCCTCCTTCTCGAGCCCGCAGGGCCTTTTCTGGGCCAAGCTTTCCGCAGCCTCCACACTGGCCATCGCGCCGATCCTGATCATGGGCTGGTTCAGCCAGAAGCAACTTGTCCGCGGCCTGACCTTCGGCGCCGTGAAATAAAACCCCGGGGGGAACCGTCATGGGCAACATCACACTTCGCAACGTCAAGAAGTCCTTTGGCAGCGTCGTCATCATCCCCGAACTCAACCTCGACATCGAGGACGGCGAGTTCGTGGTCTTCGTCGGCCCCTCGGGCTGCGGCAAGTCCACCCTGCTCAGGCTGATAGCGGGGCTCGAGGACACCACCTCCGGCACGATCTCCATCGACGGCCGCGACGTCACCGGCGAGGCGCCGGCTAAGCGCAAACTGGCGATGGTGTTCCAGTCCTACGCGCTCTACCCGCACATGACGGTTGCCAAGAACATCGCCTTCCCGCTGAAGATGGCGGGCGAGGACAAGGCCACCATCGACAGGAAGGTGGCGGACGCGGCCCGCATCCTCAACCTCACCGATTACCTGGAGCGGCGTCCCGGCCAGCTCTCCGGCGGCCAGCGCCAGCGCGTCGCCATCGGCCGCGCCATCGTCCGCCAGCCCTCGGCCTTCCTGTTCGACGAACCTCTCTCCAACCTCGATGCCGCGCTGCGAGGCACCATGCGGCTCGAAATCAGCGAACTGCATTACCAGCTCAAGACCACGATGATCTACGTGACCCATGACCAGATCGAGGCCATGACCATGGCTGACAAGATCGTCGTCCTCAACGCCGGCAACATCGAGCAGGTCGGCTCGCCGATGGAGCTCTACAATGCGCCGCGCAACCTCTTCGTCGCGGGCTTCATCGGCTCGCCGAAGATGAACCTGGTCACCGGCGCGCCTGCGGAGAAGCACGGCGCAAAAACCATCGGCTTCCGCCCCGAGCATATCGCGATCTCGACGACCGAAGGCACCTGGAAGGGCACCGTCGGCGTGGCCGAGCACCTGGGCTCCGACACCTTCCTGCATGTCCACACCGACGATCTCGGGACGGTGAATGTCCGCGCCAGCGGCGAGATGAAGGTGAACCATGGCGACACCGTCTGGCTCACGCCCGATCCCAACAGGATCTACCGCTTCGACGCGGCGGGACTGGCCATCTGATGTCGCGGCTTGCAGGCAAGACCGCCCTGATCACCGGCGCGGCGCGCGGCATCGGCAAAGCTTTCGCCGAACGCTACGTGGCGGAGGGCGCGACCGTCGCCATCGCCGACATCGACCTCGAGCGGGCGACCGCGACCGCATCCCGGATCGGCGATCAGGCCTTCGCGGTGCATCTCGATGTGAGCGACCAGGCCTCCATCGACGCCGCCGTCCGGACGGTGGCCGAGCGCACGGGCGGCATCGACATTCTCATCAACAATGCGGCGCTGTTCGATCTCGCCCCGATCGTCGAGATCACCCGCGCAAGCTTCGACCGGCTGTTTGCCATCAATGTCGCCGGCACCCTGTTCACGCTGCAGGCGGTGGCGAAATCCATGATCGCCCGCGGCAAGGGCGGCAAGATCATCAACATGGCAAGCCAGGCGGGCCGGCGCGGCGAGGCCCTGGTCGGCGTCTATTGCGCCACCAAGGCCGCCGTCATCAGCCTCACCCAGTCCGCCGGCCTCGATCTCATCAAGCATGGCATCAACGTCAACGCGATCGCCCCGGGCGTGGTCGACGGCGAGCACTGGGACCATGTCGACGCGCTGTTCGCCCGCCACGAGAACCTGGCGCCGGGCGACAAGAAGCGGCTCGTGGGCGCGGCCGTGCCCTTCGGCCGCATGGGAACGGCCGAGGACCTCACAGGAATGGCGGTGTTTCTCGCCACCAAAGACGCCGATTACATCGTCGCCCAGACATACAATGTCGACGGCGGGAACTGGATGAACTGATGCCCGATACCCTTCCCCCCCAACCGCAGGAAGCCGCCGCCACGGCGCTGCGCACAGAAACGCTCGCCCTCCTCCCCCCGGGCGTCAACACCCCCGGCTATGACCGCCGGGCCTTGACGCCGGGCGTGCTGCATGTGGGCGTCGGCAATTTCCACCGCGCCCACCAGGCGAGCTACTTCCATCGCCTGTTCGAACTGGGCAAGGATCTGGACTGGGCGATCGTCGGCGCCGGCATGATGCATTTCGACAAGGCCATGCGGGACAAGCTCGCACCCCAGGACTGGCTGACCACCGTGGTCGAGCTCGATCCCGAGGGCTACCGCGCCAGCGTCATCGGATCGATGATCGATTTCGTCGCGCTGGATCCCGGCGCCCTGAGCGCCGCGATGCAGGATCCGCGCATTCGCATCGTGTCGCTCACCGTGACCGAGGGCGGCTACTTCCTCAGCGCCGAAACCGGCGGCTTCGACCCCACCCATCCGGCCATCCTGCGCGAGGTCGGCGCGAGCCAGTCGCCCCAGACGGTGTTCGGCGTCATCATCCACGCGCTGAAGGCGCGGCGGGACCTGGGTCTCGCCCCCTTCACCGTCATGTCCTGCGACAATCTTCCCGAGAACGGCCATGTGGCGCGCGCCACGGTGCTGGGCCTGGCGCGGCTGATCGATCCGGAACTGGCGGACTGGATCGCTGGAGAAGTGGCGTTCCCGAATTCCATGGTCGACTGCATCACCCCCGCGACCGGGGCGCGCGAAATCGACCTGGTGCGGACCCAGTTCGGCATCGAGGATGCCGCCCCGGTGGTCTGCGAGCCGTTCCGGCAATGGGTGATGGAGGACACCTTTCCGCAAGGGCGGCCGGCGCTGGAAAAGGTTGGCGTCGAGTTCGTCCGCGACGTCGCCCCCTATGAGCTGATGAAGCTCAGGATCCTCAATGGCGGCCATGCGGCCATCGCCTATGCCTCCGCCCTGCTCGGCCACCACTATGTCCACGACGCCATGGCCGATCCGTTGATCTCGGGGTTCCTCGCCAAGCTCACGGTGGACGAGATCCTTCCCACCGTGCCGGTGATCGAGGGCGTCAGCCTGACCGACTACATCGCCCTCGTCGCCAGGCGCTTCTCGAATTCGGCACTCGGCGACACCATTCCGCGGCTCTGCCTCGATGGCTCCAACCGCCAGCCGAAATTCATCCTGCCCACCATCGCCGCGCGGCTGGAGGCAGGTCAGCCGATCGGGGGGCTGGCGCTGGAAGTGGCGCTGTGGGCGCATTATTGCGCCGCCGCCCATGACGGGTCAGCCGTCGCGATCGACGATCCCAATGCCGCGCGCCTGACGGAGCGGGCGCTGGCGGCGCGAAGCGATCCGCGCGAATTCCTGGCCATGCCGGATATCTTCGGCGCGCTCGCGGAGACCGAGGCCTTCGTTGACGCCTTCACCGCGGCGCTCAGGCGTCTGCAGCAGGATCCGACCCGCACGGTGCTGGCCGAGTATCTGGCCGGCTGATCCGGCCTGGCCTTAAGCCGCCACGATCAGCCGCGTCTGCTGCGCATCAAGGACCTCCGCCAGGTCGCGGGTCACAGGCGCATCGGTCACCAGGTTACCGATGGCCTCGAAGCCCGCCACCGAGACGAGGCCGCGCCGGCCGAACTTGGTGTGGTCGGTGACCACATAGCTGCGTTCGCCGCGTGAAATCATCATCCGGGCGAACTCGGCCTCCTCGAGATCGAAATCCATGACGCCGGAGCCGGCATCGATGGCGCCGGCGGAGATGATCGCGTGGGCGACGGAGAACTTGGCGATGAACTCGATGGCCGAGACTCCGAAGGCGGCGCCTGAATCGCTCCTGAGCTCGCCGCCCGCCATATAGACCTTGTTGCCGTTCACCGTCGCCAGCGTGCGGGCGATGTCGGAGGAATTGGTCACGACCGTCAGGCGCCGGTGGCCGAGCAGTTCGCGCGCCACGAAGCTGGTGGTGGTGCCGGTGTCGAGCATCACCGACTCGCCGTCATGGATGAGCTGCGCCATTTCCCGGGCGATGCGGCGCTTGGCGTCCGCATTCTCGCGCATCCGCCGCTGGAAAGGCGCCTCGCCCACCTGCCCCGCCAGCCCCACCGCGCCGTGGATCTTCAGCACCGCACCGCTGTCGGTGAGCGGCCGCACGTCGCGCCGCACGGTCTCGAGCGACACGCCGAGCCGGGCGGCAAGGTCGGAGATGGTCACGGTGCCTTCGTCGGTCAGCATCCGCATGATCTCGGCATGACGTTTGGACAGCATGGACGAACACCTGTTGATCTGCCCTTTTTCTAAGCGATAGCTGGCGCCGTATCAATCAAAACCAACCGATCCGGGCATCAAAGCCGAAAATAACCACAGAATTGATTGACAAGGTTCGGGTCGTGGTGTGGGATTGACCGGTCAACAACAAACCGCGCAGGGGCGTGTTGCCGGGGGATGGCCATGGCCAACGGCAGAGGCGCCGGGATGCGGGATCCAACAGGGTGAACAGGAGGCTCGACATGCATTCAGCCAATATCTTTACCGGCCGCTCCTTCAGGCGATGGACCGCGGCGCTCGTCATGTCGGGCGCTTCCTGTCTCGGCCTGTCCGCTCCCGCGCCGGCGCAGGAATCCACCGACCCGATCAAGCTCACGCTCCACGACTGGACCGGCCAGTTGATCACCACCGAGATCATGGGCGAAGTGCTCAAGAAGGCCGGCTATTCGATCGAATATGTCCAGGCCGATTACCTGGCGCAGTTCGCGGGACTCGAAACGGGCGACCTGCACGTGGCCATGGAAATGTGGGAAACCACCGGCCGCGAGGCCATGGACGCAGCCACGGCCACCGGCAAGGTCGAGAATTTCGGCCCCACCGGCATGAAGGCCAAGGAAGAGTGGTGGTACCCCTCCTACATGACCGAGAAATGCCCGGGCCTGCCCAATTGGGAAGCGCTCAAGGAGGAAGCCTGCGCCGAGGCCTTCTCGACCGCCGAGACCGCGCCCAAGGGCCGCTATCTTGGCGGCCCGGTGACCTGGGGCGGGTTTGACGACGAGCGCGTCGAAGCTCTCGACCTGCCGTTCGAAGTCATCCATGCGGGCACCGACGCGGCGCTGTTTGCCGAACTCGAAAGCGCCTATCAGCGGCAGGCCCCGATCATGCTGTGGATCTACGCGCCGCACTGGGCGCCGGCCAAGTATGAAGGCCAGTGGGTCGAGTTCCCGGAATATTCGGCCGAGTGCTACAACGACCCCGCCGCGGGCATCAATCCCGATGCCGCCTATGACTGCGGCAAGCCGTTCGGCGAGATCTGGAAGGTCGGCTGGGCCGGCGTGAAGGACAAGTGGCCGGGCGCCTATGACGCGATCAAGGCCTTCACCATCGACAATGACGAGATGGGCAAGATGATCACCGAGGTCGATCTCAACGGCAAGACCGTCTCCGCCGTCGTGGCCGACTGGATGGGCGCCAACGAGGCCCGCTGGTCGGGCTGGATCAAGAAATAGCCTGACCCGGGGCCGGATGCGCCTCCTGCCGGGACACCTCGGCGGCCGGACCTTCGGGCCCGGTTGCCGATGGCTCCCTGCTCCTCGCGGGCGCGGCCGGCGCAGGCCCGATCCTCCACCAGACTCTCATGTGTCTCCGACCGGGGTGTTCATGACCTCTCCTGAAGCCAAGCTCGTCTGCCGCAATGTCTGGAAACTGTTCGGCCCCGGCGCCGCCGGTTTCCTGGCCGATCATGATGGCCATCCCGACGCCGCCGCGATCGCCGAGGCCGGTCTCGTCGGCGCGGTCCGCGAGGTCGATCTCGATGTCAACGAGGGCGAGATCTTCGTCATCATGGGCCTGTCCGGATCCGGAAAATCGACCTTGGTCCGGCTGATGTCGCGGCTGATCGAGCCGTCGGGCGGCGACGTGCTGTTCAAGGGCGAGAACCTGCTCAAGGCCTCGCAGGCGCGGATGATCGAGATCCGCCGCCACCAGATGGGCATGGTGTTCCAGCATTTCGCGCTGCTGCCGCATCTCACGGTTCTCGACAATGTCGCCTTCCCGCTCGATATCCAGGGCATGGGCCGGGCGGCCCGCCAGGCCCGCGCCCGGGAGATGATCGAGCTTGTGGGTCTCGCCGGCAAGGAGAGCGCCTTCCCGCGCCAGTTGTCCGGCGGCCAGCAGCAGCGCGTGGGCATCGCCCGCTCGCTGGCGGTCGAGCCGGAAATCTGGTTTCTCGACGAGCCCTTCTCCGCGCTCGATCCGCTGATCCGGCGCGAGATGCAGGACGAATTCATGCGGCTGCAGACGGTGCTGCACAAGACCATCGTCTTCATCACCCATGATTTCGACGAGGCCATCCGGCTCGCCGACCGGATCGCCATCATGAAGGATGGCGAGATCGTCCAGGCCGGCACGCCCGAGGAGATCGTGCTCACGCCCGCCACCTCCTATGTGGCCGAATTCACCCGCAACGTCGCCCGCGCCAAGGTGATCCGCGCCCAGAGCCTGATGCTGCCCGCCAATGGCGCGGACCCGGCCGGGCCGACCGTGTCCGCCCGCGCCAACATCGCCCAGGCGGCCCCCTTGTTCCTCGACGGCGTCGCCCATCTCGGCGTCACCGACGACACTGGCCGCATCATCGGTCGCCTCGACCGCGACGCCGTGGTCAAGCTGATGCTGCAGGGCTGACGATGGCGACCCCGGGCTCTCCAGCATTGGAAACCAACGCGGCGCACGACGCCGCGAAGGCCCTTCGGTTGCCGATTGCCTGGCTGGTCGCGCTAGCGGCTTTTATCGCCTTCTGGCTTTATGCCGAACCCGTTGCACGAGCAGCCTTCGACTATCCGAAAGCCTACACCGTGCCGCTGGCCAAGTGGATCAGTTCTGCGATGAAATGGCTGATCGATGATGCCAGCTTCGGCCTGTTCAGCTTCACCGATCTCACCCGCTTCGTCTCCGCCGTGCTGGACGTGCCCTACAGGCTGGCCTCCAGCCTGCTGTCCACCGGTTTTCTCGAAGGCAGCGGCTCGTCGGCGATCCAGATCGTCCCGCCCCTGCCCTGGGTGGCGGTCATCGGGCTGGTCATGCTGCTCGGCCACTGGCTCGGCGGCATGCGCCTCGGCCTGCTGGCGGGCGGCTGCTTCCTGTTCCTGGCGGTGTTCGGGCAATGGACCAGCGCGATGATCACGCTGGCCTCGATCCTCGTTGCCGCGCCGCTCGGCGTCGTCTTCGGATTGCTCTTCGGCATCGCCGCCTGGCGCTGGCGGTGGATCGAGCGCCTGATCACGCCGCCGCTCGACCTGATGCAGACCATCCCGGTGTTCGCCTATCTCGTCCCGGTGCTGTTCCTGTTCGGCTTCGGGCCGACGGCGGCGGTGATCGCCACGCTGATCTTCGCCACACCGCCGATGACCCGCATCGCCATCCTGGCGCTCCGCGCCGTGCCGGGCGAGATCATCGATCTTGGCCACATGGTCGGCTGCACCGACCGGCAGATGACCTGGCGGGTGATGGTGCCCGCCGCGCGCGAAAGCCTGATGGTGGGCATGAACCAGGTTATCATGCTGTCGCTCAACATGGTCATCATCGCCTCGATGATCGGCGCCGGCGGCCTGGGCTTCGACGTGCTGGCAGCCCTGAGACGGCTCGATTTCGGCGCCGGTCTCGAGGCGGGCTTCGCCATCGTGGCGCTTGCCATCGCCATGGATCGCCTCAGCCAGGCGGCGGCGGAGAAGCTCTCGGCTCCCGCCTCGGACCCCGCGACCTCGGGACTTTTCGCGCGCCACCCCTACCTCATCGCCGCGCTGGCGCTTGCGATCATGACCACGCTGCTGGGCTATGTAGTGCCCGGCATCCACACCTATCCGGAGGCGTGGCAGCTTTCGACCGGCACCTTCTGGTCGGAAGTCGTGGCCTGGATCAACATCAATTTCTTCGACACGCTCGAGGCCATCAAGAACGCGATGCTGCTCAACGTGCTGATCCCGTTCAAGCGATTCCTGGGCGACCTGCCCTGGTTCGGCGTGGCCGCCCTGCTCTCCTTTGCGGGATGCCGGCTCGGCGGGCTGCGGCTGGCGGCGCTCGCCAGCGGCCTGGCCCTGTTCATCGCCGCCACCGGCCAGTGGGAAAAGGCGATGATCACCGTCTATCTCTGCGGCATCTCGGCTGTCCTTGCCGCCCTGATCGGCCTGCCGATCGGCATCTTCGCCGCCACCCGCGACCGGGTCTGGTCCTGGGTGCAGGTGGCCATCGACACGCTGCAGACATTGCCGAGTTTCGTTTACCTGATGCCGGCGGTGATGCTGTTCCGGGTCGGCGATTTCACCGCCATGATCGCGGTCGTCGCCTTCGCCGTTGCGCCGGCGATCCGCTACACCGCGCTCGGCATCCGCAAGGTCGACCCCAGGCTGATCGAGGCCGGCCGCGCCATGGGCTGCACCGAGTGGCAGATCCTCACCCGCATCCGGCTGAAGCTGGCGCTCCCGGAAATCCTGCTTGGCCTCAACCAGACCATCATGTTCGCGCTATCGATGCTGGTCATCACCGCGCTGGTCGGCACCCGCGACCTCGGCCAGGAGGTCTATATCGCGCTCACCAAGGCCGACACCGGCCGCGGCCTCGTCGCCGGCCTGTCGATCGCCGCCATCGCCATCATCGCCGACCGGCTGATCTCGGCGGGCGCCATCCATGCCAGACGCCGCCTGGGCCTGGAGTAGACCATGACCGATCCCGCCACCCTCGACCGCATCCGCCTGCTGCCCTGTTTCTCGGGCAGCATCGATATCGCGCCGCTGTCGGGCGGATTGAGCAACGAGAACTGGCTTGTCACGGATGCGGGCGGACGCCACGTGGTGCGGCTCGGCCGGGACTTTCCCTTCCACCATGTCGACCGCGCCCGGGAAGTGATGACCGCCCGCGCGGCCCATTCCGCCGGATTTGCCCCCCGCGTCGAGTATTCCGAGCCCGGAATCATGGTCTCGGCCTTCCTCGACGCCAAGACCTTCAGCGCCGCCGATGTCCGCGCCAATGCGGGGCGGATCGGCCGACTCCTGCGCGATTTCCACATGACGATGCCGCATCACGTCGAAGGCGCGGGGTTCATGTTCTGGGTCTTCCATGTCATTCGCGACTATGCCCGGACCCTGAAATCGGGCGGATCCCGCATGACCGACCGCCTGCCGGCGTGGCTCGAGCTTTCGGATGCTCTCGAGGCGGCACAATGCCTGCTGCCGATCGTCTTCGGCCACAACGACCTGCTGCCGGCCAATTTCCTCGATGACGGGCACAAGCTCTGGCTCATCGATTTCGAATATGCCGGCTTCTCCACCGCCATGTTCGACATCGCCGGCGCCGCATCGAATGCGGAAATGGGCCCCGATGAAGCCGCGCTCCTGCTCGAGGCCGCGCTTGGCTCCGCACCCGATCCGGCGACGACCCGCGCCTTTCACGCCATGCAATGCGCCTCGCTGCTGCGCGAGACGCTCTGGAGCCTCGTCTCGGAACTGCACCTCGATGCGCCGGGCGTCGACTACCGCGCCTACACCGCCGAGAATCTTGCGCGCCTGGACACGGCCCTCGAGCACTATCATTCGACCTATGGAAAGACCTCACCATGACACTCCCGGACAGAGCCCAGATCATCGTCATCGGCGGCGGCATCATCGGCTGCTCCACCGCCTATCATCTGGCGCGCGATCACAAGGCCGATGTCATCCTGCTCGAGCAGGGCCAGTTGACCTCGGGCTCGACCTGGCACGCCGCGGGCCTGGTGGGGCAATTGCGCTCCTCGGCGTCGATCACCAAGGTGCTCAAATATTCGGTCGATCTCTACAAGCGGCTCGACCAGGAGACCGGGCTCGAGACGGGGTGGAAGATGTCGGGCTGCCTGAGGCTCGCCACCAACCAGGACCGCTGGATCGAATACCGGCGGCTCGCGACCACCGCGCAGAGCTTCGGCATGGACATGCAGCTCCTCTCCCCGCAGGAGGCCAAATCCATGTTTCCGCTGATGCAGGTCGACGACCTGGTGGGTGCGAGCTGGCTGCCCACCGACGGCCAGGCCAGTCCCTCCGACATAACCCAGTCGCTGGCCAAGGGCGCGCGCATGCATGGCGCGAAGATCTTCGAGAATGTCCGGGTCACCGGCTTCGAGATGAAGGACGGCCGGATTCTCGCGGTCAAGACCAGCAAAGGCGACATCGCCTGCGAGAAGGTGGTCAATTGCGCCGGGCAATGGGCGCGCCAAGTGGGCGCGATGGCGGGCATCAATGTGCCGCTGCAGCCGGTCAAGCACCAGTATGTCATCACCGAGAAGATCGACGGCCTGTCGAGCGATGCGCCGACCATTCGCGACCCGGACCGCCGCACCTATTTCAAGGAGGAGGTCGGCGGCCTCTGCTTCGGCGGCTACGAGCCCAATCCGGTAGGATGGACCATGGACGACGTGCCCCATGAATGGGAGTTCCGGCTGTTCGACGATGACTACGACCATTTCGAGCAGCACATGCTGCAGGCGATCGAACGGGTGCCGGCGCTGAATTCGGTCGGCGTCAAGCAGATGATCAACGGCCCCGAAAGCTTCACCCCGGACGGCAACTTCATCCTGGGTGCTGCGCCCGAATGCGTCAACATGTTCGTCGGCGCCGGCTTCAACGCCTTCGGCATCGCCTCCGGCGGCGGCGCCGGCTGGGTGCTGGCGCAATGGGCGATCGACGGCGAGGCGCCGCTCGATCTCTGGGTCGTCGACATCCGCCGGTTCTCGGAGATGCACAGGGACCGGCAGTGGGTCAACGACCGCACGCTCGAGGCCTATGGCAAGCACTACGCCATCGGCTTCCCCCATGTGGAGTACGAGTCGGGCCGCCCGCGCATCGTCTCG
>NZ_JRJG01000049.1 GCF_000759435.1 Hoeflea sp. BAL378 | reverse complement strand
ATAACCTGAAGGTCGCAGGTTCAAATCCTGCCCCCGCAACCAAAATCAGAAAACTAGGCAGAACTCACCACCGGCGTCGCTGGCGCGAAAGCTGCGCTTCCGCTGGCGAGGTAGCTCCTCGTCCTCACGGACCATACCCTCAAGGTCGCAGCTTAAAATCCTGCCCCCGCAACCAAATCATACAACCAGCAAACACCTGCAGCCACCGTCGCTGGCGCGAAAGCTGCGCTTCCGCTGGCGAGGTAGCTCATCCTCCTCACGGACCATAACCTCAAGGTCGCAGCTTCAAATCCTGCCCCCGCAACCAACAATCAATGCAATCCCAATAAGCCCCCTCGTGGGGCTTTTTGCGTTTCCAAGCCCCGGAAACCGCAGATCCGCCAGGTTCGCGCCGCGAGTTCAGGATGCTCCAGGGGCGGCGGGGCGGCGGGCACCGTTCGGCCGGCACGACAAGCCGACGATGCGCCGTCGGACGTGTCGATGATGAAGGCGACCGGAACGAAGCCCTGCCAGGTGACCCCCTACAGACAATCGCCCACCCCCGGGGCCTGACCGGCGTCCGAGCCCGAACCGGGGCTCACGCAACCGAGCCGTTCAATCCGCAGCCGCATGCGCCGGGACTTGCCGCTCACGCATTCAGAAACTGCTCGGCGACCGACTGGATGCCCGCGGCGTCCAGCTTGTAATGCGCATACAGATGCGTCGGCGGTGCGATCAGGCTGTATTCGTCGTAGATTCCATGCCGCTTCAGCTTCACGCCGGCGCCTTCTTCGGTGAGCACCTCGGCGACCGCGGAGCCGAGGCCGCCAAGCACATTGTGCTCCTCGATCGTCATCATCCGCTTGCTCAGGGCCGCCGCCGCCAGGATCGCGTCCCTGTCGATCGGCTTGATGGACGCCATGTCGATCACGCCTACCGAGCGCCCGGCCGCGTTCATGGCCCTTGCCGCTTCCAGCGCGCCATGCACGGCCATTCCACAGGCGATGAGCGTCAACTCCTCGCCCACCGAGTGGACACAGGCCTTGCCGAATTCGAAGGCCACGCCGGACGCATAGACCGGGATGTCCCTCCCGCGCCCGATCCGGAAATAGATCGGCCGGTCGTGGGTGGCCGAGGCGCGAATGGCCGCCTCGAGTTGGGCGCCGTCCGCCGGCGAGACGACCGTGAGGTCGGCGATCGAGCGCATGATGGCGATGTCCTCGGTGGCGTGATGCGACGTGCCGTAGAAGCCCAGGGAAATTCCGGTGTGATGCCCGATCATCCGGACCGGCTGCGCGCAGTAGGCGATGTCCATGCGAACCTGTTCGCACGCGAGCAGCGCGAGGAAGGACGCGAAGGTTGCTATGAACGGGATCACGCCGCAGCTGGCGATGCCGGCCGCCGCGCTGACCATGTTCTGCTCGGAAATGCCGAATCCCACATAGCGGTCGGGATAGGCCTCGGCGAAACGATTCAGACCGTTCGAATATTGCAGGTCCGCCGAGCCGGCCATCACATTGTGGCCCGCCTTGACCAGGTGGATAAGACCATTGGAGAGGTGATCAAGGCCGGGATTGTTCGCGTTCAGGTCGCGGTAATTCCAGGAATTGGGAGAGAGGGGCGCTGACATGACTAGATTTCCTTCCCGTTGATTTCCGCGATTGCGGCAGTTGCGTCCTGCGGATCCAGATATCCGAGATGCCAGCCTGGATTCGTTTCCATGTAAGAAACGCCTTTTCCCTTGAGCGTTCGCGCAATGATGCAGCAGGGCGTCCGGCGCTCCAAATCGGCCCGCACCCTGCGGAGAAGTTCGGTGACGGCGACGAGATCATGCCCGTCGACCTCGTGCACCTCCCAGCCGAATGCCCGCCACTTGTCCGCGAGCGGCTCGATGGTCATGACGTCGTCCACGCGCCCGTCGAGCTGATACCCATTGCGATCGATGATGGCGATCAGGTTGCAAAGCTTGTGGTGTTTGGCGGCCAATGCCGCCTCCCAGACCTGCCCTTCCTGCATTTCGCCGTCGCCCATCATGCAGAAGACCCGATAGTCCTCGCCGGTCCATCGTTGCGCGAGCGCCATTCCCAACCCGTTGGACAGGGCGTGCCCGATCGACCCGGAAGAAAAGTCCACTCCCGGAACCTTGCGCATGTCCGGATGGTCTCCGAGCGGGCTCCCGAGCCGCGTGTAGTCGTCCAGCCATTCCTTCGGGAAGAAGCCGAGATCCGCGAAGACCGGATAAAGTCCGATCGCGGCGTGCCCCTTGCCGATGGTGAACCGATCGCGGCCCGGCCATCGGGGATCTCCCGGGCGCAGCTTCATGACGTCGTAATAGAGGGCCGCAAACACTTCCGCCGCGGAGAAGACCGAACTGTAGTGTCCGGTCTTGGCGATCTCGGTCAACCTGATCGTCTCGAGCCGGATGAAGCGCGCGCGCTCCCTGAGCCTTGCGACAATCTCATCAGAAGGAAAACACCCGTTGTCCTTGGGATCGATGGTTCGATTCATGTGGGCCTCGATGGTTGGAGGAAAGAGGGAAATCCGCCGTGCGGTCGCCGTGGTTGGAGTGCCTGCCGACGGTCCGGGCGCGCCGGAGGACGGGGGCGTGCGCCTCGCGCGCGCTCGCAGTCGGCTCCCGGCCCGCCATGCTCCACCGGGAGGGTAACGCCCAGGCGTCCGGCCAAGCCCGTCTCGGCAAAGATGCAAGGGTAGTCCCTCTCCATCCGGGGGGAGAGCCGGTCGGCCGAAAATGCGGCTGCCGGGGTCCGGATCATGCGCTCGTCTTCCACCCGCTGATCCATCATACGGAACGGGTCCGGCCACGACATGGCTTGCTTCTGACTTGCTAATATGCGCAACTTGCGCGCTAACCATCTCCGGTTCGGCGCAAACAAGAAGCAAAAGACGTTTGATTCAAGCGCTCGATATATTATATGCCAGATCAATCCGGATAAAGAGGCCCGACGAACATGTCCGCCCGCCAACCTGACTTCACAGGCGTGTCTCCCATCGCCGCCCGCGACAGCCTGACCGAGGTTGTCTACGGCAATCTGCGCCTTGCTCTCATGGAAGGACGGTTCTTCCCGGGACACCGGTTCAAGATCCGTGAACTCGCGGCCGCGCTCAATGTATCGGAGACGCCGGTCCGCGAGGCGCTCATGCAGCTCGTGCGAGGGCGAGCGCTGGAACTGCAGGCGGGGCGCTCCATCATCGTCGCGCACATGACCGCGAAGCAATATATCGAACTGCGGACGGTCCGGCTCTTTCTTGAGGGCCTTGCCGCCGAACACGCGACGACGAAGATCTCGGAAACCGCGATCGACAAGCTCGCCGACCTGCATCAAGAGCTGGTCCTCGCCGAAACCGAAGGGCGCTGGTCGGACGCCGTCCGCGCCAACTGGCAATTCCACCACACTCTCTACGAAGGCTCCGGGCTGCCGGAGGTTCTCGCCATCCTGGACGACATCTGGATGCGGAACGGCCCGCTTCTGAACCTTCATTACCCAGATGCCCCGCCCACCTATCCAGGCGTCCATCAGCATCTCAGGGTGATCGAGTTTTTGCGCCAGCGTCGGGCCGACAAGGTCCGGGAGGCAATCCAGGCCGACATGATCGAAGGCGGCCAGAACCTGATCCGCGTCCTTGAGAAATATGGCGGGACGCAGAACGCGCCGGTCGCAACGTAAGACAGCCTCAGCAGGCATTCCCTTGCTCCCCGAACACGAATTCGGTCACGAGCGACATCTGTTCGTCCAGCATCGCGCCGCCCCCGATCGTGGTCGCGCCCCGTCGCCCGGCCTCGGCCAGCAGCTTCGTCACGGGTGGATTGGCTATGATGTCGTAGACGACGATGCCCTTGCCCACGCGCGACACGTCGACGGGAAGCGCGTCCTCCGGCTTCAGCCCCAGCGAAGTGGCGTTCACCACAAGATCGAAATCCTCCGCCGCGCCCAGGCCCGCTTGCGCATCGACATCGGGGTTGGCGGCACGCAGATCCATCGCCAGTTGCTCGGCCTTCCGGATGTCGCGGTTGTGGATGATGATCCGGCGGGCGCCATCCTGCGACAGCGCGAAAGCGGTCGCACGCCCCGCGCCGCCGGCGCCGATCTGCAGAACGCGCTTCCCGCGCGCGCTCAGGCCCTTCGCATGGAGAGCGCCGATGAACCCCGCGGCGTCCAGATTGTCGCCGACCAGCGTTCCGTCCGGCATGCGCTTGACGAAATTCACGGCCCCGATCGTCCGTGCGCGGTCGGTCACGCGATCCAGAAGAGGAACGATCGCCACCTTGTGCGGAATCGTGCAGCCAAATCCGGACAGGTTTTGCGTATGACGGATGGCGGCGACCGCTGTCTCGAGGTCGGCCGGCGCCACGTGAAGCGGCGCGCACACCGCGTCGATGGCATGGGCGCGGAAATGCGCGTTGAGGAACGCGGAGCCCCTGACATGCTGCACCGGATCCGCGAGGATAAACATGATCCGGGTGCGCCCCGTCACGTCGCTCATCTCAGCGCGCTCCGGGCTGCGGGAGGCGAGCCTTGCCGTAGCCGGCATACTGCATCTTCACCCGCTGCATCTCTTCATCCCGGATGATTTCCGGCGTCCCCGCCTGGCAGGCGAGTATGTACTGGCGGGCAAGGGTTTCCATCTTCACGGCGAGACTGAAGGCCGCTGCGAGATCCTGGCCCACCACGATCATTCCATGATTGGCCAGAAGACAGCCCTTGCGGTCCGACAGGGCGGCAATGGCGCTTTCGGCCAGCTCAGGCGTGCCGAACGTGGCATAGGAGGCGCAGGGAATATCGTTTCCGCCGAAGCCGGCGATCATGTAATGGAAGGCGGGTATCGGCTTGCCCAGGCACGACAGAGCCACGCAACAATCGGCATGGGTGTGGATCAGCGCGTTGACCTCGGGCCTGGCTCGCATGATCGACAGATGCATGTGCCACTCGCTGGAGGGGATGCCGTCACCGACCTGCGATCCGTCGCGCCGCAGACGAACCATGCGCTCCGCGGTCAGATTGGCCGAGTGTGCGCCGGTGGGGGTTATCAGAATGTCCTCGCCCAGGCGAACGCTGACATTTCCGCTGCTGCCGTGATTGTAGCCTTTCTCCTCCAGGCGCCTCACGGTTTCCAGGAGCGCCTGCCGCAGTTCCCGCTCGTGTCTGTCGTCACTCATCCTGTGATCCACTTCCAAGCTGCATCGACGCGAGAGACGTCTCGAAAAGGTCGACAGGGCCAAGTTTTCCCGATTTCAGACACACCGCGATCGGGTCGTCGGTGCCGAACGTCGCGTGGCCTACCCCCGGCCCTCCATAGGGTCCGACCGTAAGGCGCCTGACCTTCAGGCTTTCAATCACCGACCCCGACGTCTCGCCTCCCGCCACGACAAAGCGGCGCACGCCGATGTCGCGCAGCCGCGCCGCGAGCGTCCCCATGACCTGTTCGGCGAGCGCGGCAGCGCCTTCGCGGCCATGCCGGGCCTGCGCCGCCTTGACCGTCTCCGGTGCGGCCGAAGTGGCGATCGCTGCGCTGCCGCTTTGGAGAAGAGGCTGCACCCATGTGAACGCTTGATCGATCAGCGCTTCAGCGCTGACGGGCGCCGTCAGGTCCAGCCACAAGACCGGATGCGACCGTTCGAAGTGCTTCAACTGTTCGAGGGTGCGCTCAGCGCAACTTCCCGACAGCACCACGCCATAGCCGCCGACGGCGGGCAGCGGGCGATGGCGCGGCTCCGTGGAAATGTAGCCCCGCTCCCGCCAGACCTCGGGGTAGAACCGCACGATGGTCGCATTGCCGGTCATCAGCTTCCAGTCGACCGTGAGTTCGGCAAGAGCGTGCAGGTCGGCATTCTCGATGGTGTCGGCGATGAAATAGCGCAATCCCTGGCGCTCGAGGCCATCGACGGCAGCCCGCAGGGCATCGCCGCCGCGCGCTATAGCCGCCCGCTCCAACAGTCCCACCTTGTGCCGGGTCTGCCGTTGAAGCACCGCAATCAGATCAGGGTCGGTCATCGGCGTGAGGGGGTCGAACCTCTTCGGTGAGTTCGAAACCAGGTCGCGACCGACGAAGAGATGGCCGTTGTAGACGGTTCGCCCGAGATCCGGCGAGGCAGGGCAGAACGCGGTGTAGGGTGCCCCTGTCAACTGCATCAGCGCGTCCGAGACCGGCCCGATGTTCCCCTTGTCGGTCGAATCGAACGTCGCGCAGTACTTGAAGAAGATCGTCCGCGCCCCCCGTTTCAGGAGGCGATCGGCCGCGGCCTCCATCTTTGCCACCGCCTCGTCCGCGGGCGTGACCCTGGTCTTCTGCGCGACGACGACGGCCTCGACATCGTCAAGATCGTCGACTGCTTCGGCTTCCGTCACCAAAGCGCAATCGATGCCGGCCGCCACGAGCATGGCTGCCATTTCCAGGCCGCCCGTCAGGTCGTCGGCAACGGCGGCAAACACGAGACTCATCCGGAGCGGCTCCTCAAAAGCGGTGGGTCAATGGGGTTCGGGCGGCTCCGTCACGGCCTTCCGCGACAATCTCGGACGCCGGACCGTGCCCCAGGCGAGCTGCGTTGAGTTGAATGGCGCATTCGTGGTCGCTGGCCCTGCGCGTGCGGTGTGGGCCGCCCTTGCATGAAAGAGGAGGGCGCGCTCGATGATCCAGACGTCCTCCCATCGCTCTCGCTGAGACCGGATCGGCAGAAGAAAGGCAGCCGAGAAGGAATGCCCCAAGAGCACCGTCGCGAAGATCGGCAATCCTCCCGCCGGCTTCAGGCAGGCGTCGACTCCCGTGAAGGCGGCGCAGGCGATCCCCGCCTGTGCGTATGATGCCCTCACGGGCATCGATCCGGGGAAACGAGCAGCGCGCCGCACTCGCTTGCGGACGGGGCATGGCTATCGACGTCCTGCGAGCGCCGCGAAAGCGCCTTCGGTGCCGTCCAGGGCCCGATCGATCACCTCGTCGGTGTGCGCAAGGGAGAGGAACATGTTGTGCCGGTGGTGGAGATAGACGCCGCGCTTCAACGCCTCCAGGCAGAAGATCTCCCCGATTGCGGCATCGGGATCGTCTTCAAACAGCATGACCGGCATGGCGGGTGGCCCCGATATGTTGAGCTGAAAACCATGGCGCTGCGCCTGTTCCCGGAGTCCATTCGCAAAACGCGTGCCTGCGCGCTTGAGAAAACGTGGCGCCTCCAGGCGCTTCAGTTCGTTCAGCGTCGCGATCGATGCCGCCATCGCGGCGCCGCCGTACCAGAACGACCCGGTCACGAAAATCCGGGCCGCGGCTTCACGAAACCTGTCATTGCCGGCCACCGCGGAAAGGGCGTGACCGTTCGCAATCGCCTTCGAATAGGCTGACAGGTCAGGCCTGACGCCCGTCAATTCCCAACTGCCGCCGAGGTCGAGGCGGAATCCCGCCCGGACATCGTCGACGATCAAGGCTGCGCCCGCCTGGTCGCAAAGGGCGCGCGCGGCCTTCGCGAATTCAGGCTCCGGCAATTCCTGGGTTCGTCCGATATCGTGCTTGAATCCGGAGACGATGACGGCGGCGAGATCGTCTCCGGCCTGTGCCGCAGCGGCCTCCAGGCTGCGCGTATCGTTGAACGTGAAGTGGATGATGTGCGCGCGATCCTCGCTGGTTACTCCGACCAGGGACGGCGAGCACCAGGGGACGGCGCCATGATAGGCGTCCTTGGCGACCAGGACCTTTCTGCGTCCTGTGAAGGCGCGCGCGATCGTCACGCACGATGTCATCGCGTCGCTGCCATTCTTCTGAAAGAGCGCCCACGACGCATGCGGGATCATCCCGACCAGGGTCTCGGCCAAGACGACGGCGTTTTCAGTCGGGCCGTCGAAGCATTCGCCCAGCTCGAGCTGCCTGCGAACCGCCTCTTCTACCCCGGGATGGCGATGGCCGAGGATGATCGGTCCCCAACTGCACATGAAGTCGATGTAGTCCCGGCCATCGACGTCGCGCACCGTGGCGCCGTTCCCGCTCATGAAAAACTGCGGAAACCCTGCCGGAACCGCAGCCGCTCGCTGGTGGCCCCACATACCGCCCGGGATGACGACCTGAGATCTCTCCCGCAGCGCCTGGTCGATTGAGGCGCGCGACGGTGAAGGCGCAGCATGCATGTAAAACCCTCTCATGTTGGATTTCGCTATCTGATATTTGATATATCGCTAGCGAAGCCCTTGCAGCCCGTCAACCCCTCTGGAACGCTTGGCCCAACAAAATAAAGGCACTCCCTTCCTCATAAGAGTGTGATCGAGCACGGCGTTTTACGATTATGTGCAGAAATCGATGGACCGACGGAAATCGGCCCTTGCTCTATTTGATATATCATGTAACGTGACGGCGAGTTTTCTGGGCCGCCGCCGCTGCGGGCCTTCTTCGAGAAAGGAACGAGCATGCTTGCAATGGGAGAGGTCGGCGGGCCACACATCAAAGCAGGCGGCGCGCCGGTGGAAATCCGGGGGCTCAGCAAGCAGTTCGGATCCGTCCGTGCCGTCGATTCCGTGTCGATCAACGTCGCAGCCGGCGAGTTCATTGCCCTTTTGGGCCCATCGGGGTCGGGAAAGTCGACTGTCCTGATGAGCATCGCCGGCTTCGAGCTGCCGAATTCCGGCCAGATCCTGATCGGAGGGAGGGATTGTACCCGGTTGCCGCCGCACAAGCGCAATATCGGCATGGTTTTCCAGCATTACACGCTCTTCCCCCACCTTTCCGTCCTCGACAACGTGGCCTTCCCGCTGAAGATGCGCGGTATCGCCAAGGACGAGCGCCGGCGCCGCGCGGCGAGGGCTCTGGAAGTCGTGCGCCTGGGCGGATACGGCGAGCGTATGCCCAAGCAGCTTTCCGGCGGACAGCAGCAGCGCGTGGCCCTGGCCCGGGCGATTGTCTACGAGCCGCAGCTCCTGCTCATGGATGAGCCCTTGTCCGCGCTCGACAAGAATCTGCGCGAAGAGATGCAGTTGGAGATCAAGCGCCTCCATTCCGAGCTCGGCATCACCATAATCTTCGTCACGCACGACCAGAGCGAAGCCCTTACCATGGCCGACCGTGTGGCGATCCTGCAGTCCGGGCGGGTGGCGCAGATTTCGGGTGCGCGCGACCTTTACGAGCGGCCCACCAGCTTGTTTGCCGCCGGTTTCATCGGCGAGATGAACATGATCGAGGCGAGTTGGAACGGCACGGAAGTGACGTTCGCGAAGAACTTCAGCATGGCGCTGCCGTCATCCGCCGTCATCGACGACGTCGCGGCAGGCCCTGTCATGCTCACCGTTCGTCCCGAGCGCGTGGAGGTGATGCCGGAGGGCACTCCGGGCACGGCGTCCGCCCGTGTCGATGATGTCGTCTACGCGGGAGCGGGTACGCTGGTCATAGCGTCGATGGCGTGCGGCGGCACGATCCGTGCGCGCAAGGGGAGCGCCGATCTTTCAGCGATCAGAGAAGGCGATCGGGTCGGCATCAGGTTCCCGGCGGACGCCGTTCTCATCTATCCGAGACAGGCGTGATGCAGAAGATCTCAGCCTCATCCGCCCCAGACCTGGCAGTGCACCCGCAACCGGTGCGCTTCTTCGAGGCCAGCGGCAGAAAGCTGTCCCAGGCGGCGATCGTCTTTCTCATGCTGCCGTTCTTCGCGCTGATTTTTGTGGCCTTCCTCTATCCCCTCCTGAGCCTGCTGCTGATTTCGGTGCAGGAACCCGAGCCGGGCATCACCAACTACGTCCGGATATTCGAGAATCCCATCTATGCGACCGTCCTTCTCAGAACCCTGAGACTGGCATTGCTCGTCAGCATCCTGTCGCTGATGCTGGCCCTGCCTGTCGCCCTGCTGATGGCGCGGTCTCGCGGACCGAAGCTGGCCTTCATCACCGCCTGCATCCTGCTGCCCTTCTGGTCTTCGGTGCTCGTCAGAACCGCGGCATGGTCGGTGCTGCTCCAGCGCAATGGCCTCATCAACCAGGGGCTGCAGGCCGTCGGCATAATCGATGCGCCGGTCAAGCTTTTGTACACGCAAGGGGCGGTCATCGTCGCCATGAGCCATGTCCTGATGCCGTTCATGGTGCTGCCGATCTATGGCGCGCTCCGTAACATTCCCGTCGAACTCGGACGCGCGGCGGCGATCTGCGGCGCCGGCCCCAATCGATCCTTCTGGGAGGTGACGCTGCCGCTTGCCATGCCAGGCATTGTCGCGGGTTTCATCCTCGTTTTCCTGTCGTCTCTCGGCTACTTCATCACGCCCGCACTTCTCGGCTCGCCCCAGGAGATGACCATCTCCACGCTGATCTCGCAGCAGTTGCGGGAATTCCTCGACTGGCCGTTCGCGGCGGCGCTGGTCGGCGTGCTGAGCCTCTTGGTGACCGCGATAACCCTCGCCTTCAGCCGGGTCTTTCGCTTCGATCGCATGATGGGGGCACACGAATGAACGGGCGCACGCTGATACTCAACGCCTATGTCTACGCCGTCCTGGTGTTCATCCTGGTCCCGATCCTGATCATATTGCCCATGGCGTTCAGCGAGACGGAGTATCTTGTCTTCCCGCCGAAGGGCTTCACGTTCGACTGGTTCGGGAGATTTTTTTCCGATCGCCTCTGGATGCAGGCCCTTCAGTTCAGTTTCCAGATCGCGGTGGCGACTGCGATTGCATCCACGGTGATCGGCACGATGGCGAGCTACGCGCTGGTGCGCGGCGCCGGGGCGCTCGGCTCCCTGTTCCAGGCGTTGCTGATCGGGCCGATTGTCGTGCCGCACGTGGCGCTTGCCGTCGCCCTCTATCTCTTCTTCGAGCGGGTCGGCCTGAGCGGAACGCTCGCGGGCTACATCATTGCTCACACGGTGCTGGCGCTTCCCTTCGTCGTCTTCACGGTCTCGGCTGCCCTGCTCAGCGTCGACCCGGCACTCGAGGATGCGGCGATGAGCTGCGGCGCCACACGGTTCCAGGCGTTTCGCCTGGTCACCCTCCCGCTCATCCTGCCCAATGTCGTCTCGGCGGCGCTCTTCGGCTTCATCATCTCGTTCGATGAGCCCGTCGTCACCTTCTTCCTGGCAGGCATTCGCGACAAGACACTGCCGCGCATGATGTTCGACGATATCGAGCAGAACCTCACGCCCATCATCCCGGCCATCGCAGTCCTGCTGACCGGGATATCCGTCCTCATCCTGATTGGAGCCGCTGCCCTTCGCAAAGCGGCGGAGAACCGCACCATGCCTCGGTTTGACGAGATGAAATAGACGAATTCCGCTGATCCGGAATCAGCCGAATCTCGGGGAACAGCGACCGCTCTTCGCTGCCCGCTTCGAACTGCCGCGCACGGAATATGCGCAGTGGACAACTGGTACTCTGTTCAAAAAAGGGGAGACTACAACATGAGACACCCAAGAATGCTTCTGGCGGCAGGCTGCATCCTCGCCGTGACCGCTGCCCTTCCGGCAACCGCAGACGAAGTCGTGATCGCCACGACCGGCGGCCTGATGCGAAACTCGCTGGAGGCCAACATGTACAAGCCCTTCACCGAGGCCACCGGTATCGAGGTCGTGCCGGTCGACATCGAGGTGCCCGACCAGTGGGCGAAAGCCGAGGCGATGGCCCGCAGCGGCAAGATGGAGTACGACGTCGTCACCGCCACCGGTGGCGATCTGATCGAGAAGAAGGACATCCTTCACGAGATCGACTGCGCGGCGCTGCCCAATGTCGTCAAGAACGGACTGCCGGGAAGCTGCGAGCCGTACGGCGTCGTCCGCACGATCGGCGCGCAGATGATTGCCTACGACACGGAAGTGTTTCCCGAGGGTCCCAAGAACTGGGCGGACTTCTGGAATGTCGAGAAGTTTCCCGGGGGCCGCGGGCTACCGGATACCGGCGACCGCGACTGGTGGCTGCCCGCCATCGCCTTGATGGCGGACGGCGTCAAGCCCGCCGACCTGTGGCCGCTCGATCTCGACCGGGCCTACAAGAAGCTGGACGAGATCCGTCCGCACGTGGCGGTCTGGTGGAAGACCGGCAACCAAATGCAGCAGATCATGCGCAACAAGGAAGTCGTGATGATCATCGGCTATTCAGGCCGTGCCCTGGCGACGGTGCGCGAAGGACAGCCGTGGGCGATGGTCTGGGAAGATACGATCCGCGACGCCGGCATCATGTCCATCATGAAGGACGCGCCGAACCTTGAGGCCGCACTCAAATACATCGACTTCTTCTATGCCAATTCCGATGGCCATCCCGAGTTCATGCGGGCGGTGAACTATGCCACGTCCAGCCGGGGCGGCCTCGAAAAGCTGCCGCCCGAAGAGCAGGTTCTCTATCCGACGGCGCCGGAAAACTTCGCCAAGATGGTTGTCCCCGATTTCGAATGGATCGGCAAGAACCGGGCCGAACTGCGCGACCGCTGGACCAAGTGGATCGCCCAGTAAGCGCACTCCGGGGCCGGCCCATGCCGGCCCCGGCCGATCACCTCAAACGCGAGACCCACTATCATGGACCACACGAGTGATCCGAACGCGATCAAGTTCAGCTTCGACGGCAAGCGAACGGATCTGGCCCGCGAATTCCTGGCCAATCCCATGGGACCCTACAGCCCCGATCTCTGGAAGCTGCTGAACTTCATGCGCAGGGGGCCTGTCGCCGGGCGCCATGTGCTGATCGTTCTGGGGCCGGGCCGCTGGCAGCTTGGCCGGCTTCCCGCGGCGCCAGGCCAGAAGGTCGTCCGCTTCGAGGACGTGGAATTCGACAATCTCGCGGATGCCGAGCGGCACATATTCACGCTTCGCTGGCAGCAGATCTCAGGAAGCAAGCTCGATGTCTAAGATGATCCCGATCAATACCAACCTGTTCCTCGGCTATCCCGACACGATCAGCGTCGCCCTGGGTGAGGACGTGACGTTCCACATCAGCTCGCAGGAGAGCGCGGTCCAGGTGTCAGTCGTCAGGCTTCGCTGCGCCGACGTCGATGCGCCCGGCCTGAAATACGAGATCGTCGAGTCGGCCATATCCGGCGTCCACGCATGCCACGACCAGCCCGTCGTGCCCGGATCGGCTGTTGTCGTCAACGACGGCAGCGCGCTGTCCCTCGCCGGATCGTGGTCGATCGGATGCTACATCTGGCCGACGCGGATAACCCCGGAAACGCAGACAATCCTGTCGCGATGGTCCGAGGTCGACGGCAAGGGCTACTTGCTGGGCATCAGCAAGGCCGACGGCCTGACGATGAAGCTCGGCACCGGATCGGGAACCGCGTTTACCGCAAAGACCGGAAAGCCGCTCAAGGAGCGCCGTTGGCACTGGGTCTCGGCCTCGTTCGATGCGGGGACCGGGGTCCTCACCCTTTGCCAGTGGCAGCTTGCAGAGGGCTGCGTCCCCGAGCGTCTCACGACGGAGACCTTCGCCGTGGAGGCAGGGACGGAGCTCGATTCCCGAACGCCGTTCCTGATCGGAGCCCACCATCTCAGCCCGAAGCAGGGCGCTTATGCGGGCTTCTTCGACGGCAAGATCGAAGCTGCCCGGATCGTGTCCAAGCCGATGCCGGCAAGCGACCTGCGTGCCCTTCACCCCACTCAGCGGACAGGTTGCGCCGAGTCCAGCCTGCTCGCCTTCTGGGATTTCTCGGTCGGGATCGACACCCTGGCGGTAACCGACCTTTCCACCAATGCGCTGCACGGGAGGCTGCACCAATTGCCGCGCCGGGCCGTGACAGGCGTTTGCTGGAGCGGAAAGGTGCATGATTGGCGTCTTGCGCCGCAGGAGTATGGAGCGATCCATTTTCACTCCGATGATCTCTACGATTGCGGTTGGAAGCCGACATTCACGCTGTCGGTGCCGGAGAACTGGAAGACGGGATTCTACGCGCTGCGGCTCAGGGTTCCCGGCACAGAAGCCGCTCCGTCGGAAACGGTTGCCGCAGAAACCTTCATTCCCTTCTTCATCACCCCTGCCGAGCATTCGCCTCGCGCGAAGCTTGCGGTGGTTGCGTCTGTCGCGACCTACCTGGCCTACGCCAACAGCGCGCTGCGGATGCAACATGTGCATTTCCAGGGGCTGATCGAGCACGCCGTGCAACTGTCGCTCGACGAGGTCTACCTGGCGGAAAACCCCCAGTTCGCCAACTCCACCTACGACAATCACATCGACGGCTCCGGACGCTGCTACAGTTCCTGGCTGCGCCCGATCTTCAACATGCGGCCGCGGGCCAATCCCTTCAACTATGTCCACGACACCCACATCCTTGACTGGCTCGAGGAGGAGGGAATCGACTACGACGTGATTACCGACGTCGAGATCGACCGCAAGGGTCTTGCCGCGCTCAAACCCTACCAGGCGATCATCACGCCCACCCATGAAGAGTATTCCACGCTCAACATGATGAATGCGCTGATGGCCTACCAGAATGCCGGCGGACGGCATCTCTGCCTCGGCGCGAACTCGTTCTACTGGCGCTGCGCCTTCCATCCCCAGGCGCCGCAGGTGCTCGAAGTTCGCCGTGGAATGGCCGGCACCCGCACATGGGAGTCGCAATCGGGCGAAGTCCATCTGGCGGGTACGGGCGAGCCAGGCGCGCTCTGGCGGCACAGCGGCTTCGCGCCCCAGGCCCTGGTCGGCGTTGGCTTCGATGCGACGGTCTATGACCACGCCGGCTACTACATGACCACGCCGGATGCGCGGGATCCCCGCGTGGCCTATATCCTGGAAGGCATTTCGGACGACACGCCGATCGGCGACTATGCGGCGCGCGTCGGCGGCGCCGTCGGTATCGAGACGGACCGGGCGGATTTCGATCTCGGAACGCCGGAGCATTCCCTGATCATCGCCACCTCCCATGGGCTCGGGCCTGGTGCCCTGCCGACGCTGGAGGAGATCAGGACAATGTCGCACGGGCTGGACGGCGAGCAGAACAACCTCGTGCGGGCCGACATGGTGTTCTTCGAGACGCCGAATGGCGGGGCCGTCTTCTCGACCGGATCGATCTCCTACGCTCTTTCCCTCAGTCACAACGACTACAACAACGATATCCGAACCATCACGCGGCGAGTGACAGACCGTTTTCTGGATCCCGCTCCGTTCAACATCCCCGGGTAAGCAACGTGGCAAAGAAATCTTCATTCATCCCGCCAGAAATGGGGGACTTCAACCGGCGCCCGGCCAGGACCGTGCCGATGCATGGCGATCACTCGTGGCAGGCCTATCCCTGGTATGATGCGCCGCATGACGATCCGGCCTTCCCGGAAGTCCACGTCTATACCGACGCCATGTCCTATGATGCCGGCGACGAGATCGCGTTTCACGCAAGTTCCACGGCTGCAACATGGTCCATGACGATCTACAGGGACGGCGCCGATCCCGTCACGGTGATGGAAGAGCATGATATCAAGGGCGTGCACCATCCCGTGCCGGAAGCGAGTTTCCGAGATGGATGCGGCTGGCCGGTGGCGTTCCGGTGGACGCTTCCGGACGACAGCCAGTCCGGTTTCTACCGTGTCGTGTCGACTTGCGACCGGCCCAGCGGCGGCCGCTTCGTCCAGCACCATTGTTTCGTCGTGCGTCCGTCGGATCGCAGGCCGCGGTCGCAGATGCTGCTCATCCTGCCGACGAGCACATGGATCGCCTACAACGACTGGGGTGGTGCGAACTACTATTTCGGTGCTGCCGGCCCGGAGAAGGACAAGCACTCGCCGGTGCTCAGCACCCAGCGCCCCTGGACGCGTGGCATGGTCTGGCTGCCGCCCGGAGCCCCCCGTATCTGTGCGGACCCGACGCCCGAAATGGGCGATGCGCCGCGCTATCCCATGAAGGAGTTCGCCTATGCGAACGGCTTCGGGCAGTTCTATGCGGCCGCAGGCTGGGCGCAGTTCGACCGCCATTTCGTCGTTTGGGCCGAACGGGAAGGCTATACGCTCGACATTATCACGCAGTCGGACCTGCACTTTCAGCCGGAGCTGCTGGATCACTATTCCTGCGTTGTGATCGTCGGCCACGACGAGTACTGGACGCGCGAGATGCGCCTGACCATGGAGGCCTATGTCGAGAAGGGGGGCAACCTCGCACGCTTCGGCGCCAACTTCCTCTGGCAGGTGCGGCTCGAGAACAACGGCACCCAGCAGGTCTGCTACAAGTTCACGGCCGCGGAGGAAGATCCTGTCCGGAATACCGACCAGGCCCACACGCTCACGACGGCCTGGGAAGACAAGTCGATCGCCTGGCCTGGCGCAACCACTGTCGGGGTGAACGGCATGCACGGCATGTGTGTCTCCTGGGGAGGGTTCGCCCCGGGGGGCCAGAAGGGCTTCACAGTCTACCGGCCGGAGCACTGGGCTTTCGAAGGAACCGGCCTGCATTACGCCGATGTGTTCGGCGAGAAGGCCCGCATATTCGCCTATGAGGTCGACGGGCTCGACTACACGTTCCGTCACGGCTTTCCCTATCCCGTTCCGGGACCGGGCATTCCGGAGTCGATTGAGATTCTCGCCATGGCGCCGGCGCTGCTGATGGAAGATGAACCGGTGGGCGAGGGGTTCCGCTATTACGTGCGCGATTTCCAGCACCGGGGCCTCGTCAAGGCCGCCACCGGCGGCCACGCGCAGGCGGATCTCGACCGATATGCGCATGGCTCCGGCATGATGGTGCACATGACGCTCGGCAGGGGAGAGGTGTTGACCGCCGCGACGTGTGAATGGGTCATGGGCCTGAAGCGGGACGACCCCTACACGCAGATGATCACGCGCAACATCCTCGACCGCTTCATCGCCAAAGGCGCCTCGACGGCGACAGATCGGGCCGGCCAGGCTCCAAGGTAACGGGGTGCGGTCGCCCGGCCGCGATCAATGAAGCCAGGCACAGTCCGGGCGGGAAAGCCGCCCGGACAGGCGCAAACCGTCGAGGCGCCGGGACGGCGACGGCGGATCAAGGATAAACCGAAGAAATGCTTGAAGAACTTCGGCGCCATCGCGTCAGAGGCTGGGATCGATCTCTCCCGAACCGTCAAGACGACGGTCCTGCTCACCGACCTTGGGGAGTTCGGTGCGGCGAATGAGGTCTATGGCCAGCATTTTGCCGCGCCTTTCCCGGCGCGGGCCTGCTACCAGGTTGCCGCCCTCCCCAAGGGAGCCATGGTTGAAGTGGAAGCCATCCTGGCGCTTTGACGAATCGAAGACGAACAGGCTCAGGTGCAAACCTGCACGCAGTCGCGAAGCGGTGAGATGGAGTCCACCATTGATCGCCGCCACTGCCCGAAATCGCGGCGTCCACGATCTGCCACGCCGATCAGGTTCAGGATGTCATCCCGCGATGACATGGGAAGGCCCCGCGCAAGCCGATGCGCGAGGCCTTCGCAGTCGGGGGAGGGACGGCTCAGTCCCGGCCGGACCAGTGCACGATGCGCAGCTCCAGCGCCCGGATCGCGCGGTCGAGACCGAAGCCCATCACGGCCATGATCACGACGCCGACGAGCACCACGTCGGTCGACAGGAACTCGGCCGCCGTCAGCGACATCCAGGCGATACCGTCTGACGTCGCCGTTAGTTCCGCCGCCACCAGCATCGTCACACCGATCGAGATCGACATGCGGATGCCGGTGAAGATGCCCGGCAGGCAGGCCGGCAGGATGACCCGCGAGAACACGGTCCAGCGCGAGGCGCCGAGCGATTGCGCGGCCTGGATCTTCTTGTCGCTGACCGAACGGACGGCCTGCATGGCGGCGATGACCATCAGCGGAAACACCGGCGCCGCGATGATGATGATCTTGGATGTGTTGCCGATGCCGAACCAGATCAGGAACAAGGGCAGCAGCGCCAGTTTCGGGATCGGGCGGATCGCCTGGATCGGCGGCTCCAAAAGCGCCCGGACCGTGCGGTTGGCGCCGATCAGAAGGCCGAGCGGCACGCCGATGACGACGCAGGCGGAGAAGGCCACCGCGAAGCGATAGAAGCTCACGCCGATATGGTGCCACAGCGAGTTGCCCTGATAGCCGTGCTGGGCAAGGCTCAGGAAGGCCTGCAGCACCGCGCCCGGCGAAGGCAGGAAGATCGGGCGGATCAGCGGCTGCCAGAGGCCGGAGCCGGTGACCGCGAACCACAGCGCAAACAGCGCAAGGAAGGTCGTGCTCGTCAGCCAGCGGTCGCGCCGGGAGGCCCGTCTTTCCACCGTGGCCGCGTCATAGGTTTCGCTCTCCTGCAGCACCTCGTCGCGCGCACTCATGCCAGTTCCTCCTGGAGCCGCGCCTTTTGCGATTCCTCGCGCAACAGGCCGACGATTTCCCGGCGCGCGGCGGTAAACTCGGCCGTCGCGCCGACAAGCGGATCCGGATTTTCGGAGAAGTGCGAGCGGTAGGCGGCCTTGATGCGTCCGGGCCGGGCCGACATGACGATGATGTGGGTTGCCAGAAACAGCGCTTCCTCGATGGAATGGGTGATCCACATCACCGTCTTTCCCGTCTCCTGCCAGATGCGGCGCACCTCTTCCTGCAGCAGTTCCCGGGTCTGCTGGTCGAGCGCCGCGAAGGGCTCATCCATCAGCAGCACCTCCGGATTGTTGACGAGCGCCCGGGCGATGCCGACACGCTGCTGCATGCCGCCCGAAAGCTGGTAGGGGTATTTCTGCGCGAAACTGCCGAGCCCGACCATCTCGAGCATCTCTTGCGCGCTGGTGCGGGCCTCGGCCGCCGGAATGCCGCGGGCGCGGGGACCGAAGGCCACGTTTTCCAGCGTCGTGAGCCAGTTGAACAGCGCGCCCTGCTGGAAGACCACGCCGCGTTCGGCGCCGGGTCTGGTGATGACCCGACCGTCAAGCACGGCGCGGCCGCTGGTGGGCGGCTCGAAGCCGGCGACGATGTTGAGCAGGGTGCTCTTGCCGCAGCCGGACGGGCCGACCACGCAGAGAAAATCCCCCAGGCCAATGCACAGGTCGATCGGTGGAAGCGCCTGCACCGCATCGGCGCCGCCGCCATAGGTCTTGGACAGCCCCTCTATCATCAGCTTCGCATCGCGGCGCCGTTCCGGGCTGTTCAGATCGATCGGTTCAATGGACATGCCTCGTCTCCTTGGCCTGGGGGTCTGTCTTATGCGCCGACCATCTTCTGAAGGAAGGTGCTGTCGATGAACTTGGAGAAGTCCTCCGGCATCGACGTGACCTGGCCGGCTTCCTGCAGGAATTCGGCCTGTTGCCTGATGGTGTTGAGCGCGCCGGTCTCGGTGGCGCCCGGCGCACCCATCCAGGTGTCGGTCAGTTGCTCTTCAGGGGAGAGGGTGTGGGTGTTCTTTGCATAGGTCAGGGCCACGTCCTCGGTGACCTGGAGGAAAGGCGCCATGACCTTGGCCATCTCGTCGGGCGTGTCGCGATAGATCGCGTTGATCCGGTCCAATTCCTTGAGGTAGGTGAGCACCAGGTCGGGATGCTGCTCCTTGAAGCCGTCGCGGACGACGATGGCGTCGAACACGAAGGTGCCGGCGGAGATGAGGTCGGCGCCGGAGAAGATGGTCTTGCCACCGCTTTCCTCGAGGATCTGCAGGACCGGGTACCAGATATAGGCCGCATCGATGGCGCCGCTGTCCCAGGCGGCGGCAATGGCGTCGGGCTTGAGGTTGATCAGCGTGGCGTCGCTGGCGGTCAGGCCCGCGGCCTTCATGCCGGCCAGGAGCGCGAAGTGAACCGTGGTATTGAAGGGGCAGCCGATGCGCTTGCCCTTGAGGTCGGCCATGGTCTCGATGCCGCTGTCAGGCTTGACGCACAGCGCCTCGCTGTCCTTGATGATCTTGTGAATGTAGATCATCGAAATCGGCAGGCCCTTGGCGAAGCCCACGATCATCGGGCTGGAGCCGAGATTGCAGATGTCCATTTCCTCCGAGGCCATCGCCGTGAGGATCTGGGGGCCGCCGGTCACGCCGACATATTGCACATCGACGCCCGCGCCCATTGCCTTCTGCATGGAGCCGGTGGCCTTGGAAAAGTTCTGCTGGTTGGCGGAGGAGAAGTGCCCGAGCTTGGCGGTGACCTGCTGGGCGCGGGCCGCACGGGGCATGCCGGTGGCGATGAAGGTCGCGAGGCCGACATTTGCCGACAGCAGGGCGAATTCGCGACGGGTCAATTTATGGGTCATTCGAACGTTCCTTTCAGGAGGTGAAGTGGAATAGGGGCCGGTTTGTCCGGCCTTCGTTCTTGTTGGTCAGGGTGGGCTACTGCGCAGCCAGGACGCCTTTCTGAATGGGGAAGGGCGATGCATCAGGTTCGGTGACGCCGAATTCCCGCTCGATCTGGCGGACGGTATGGCGCAGTTCGGCCAGGGTTTCGTCGAGCCGGTCCGGGGTGGCGCGGTAATCGGGCATCGACACGCAAAGCGCCGCCACGGTGCGGTTGTCGGCGCCGCGCACGGGCAAGGAAATTCCGGATGTGTCGGGGCGCCAGGTGCGGCGCATGAGGGAGTGTCCGACCGCGCGCACCTCGGCCAGCTTGTCCAGCACTTCCGCCTCGCTCGCAAAGGAAAACTCGGTCGGCCGCGGCAGCGGGTCGGGAAGCAGGCGCAGCACTTCCTCGTCCTGCATGGTCGCCAGCATCGAGATTCCGTTCGAGACGCACCAGGCCAGGCAGCGATTGCCGATATTGTCATGGACGCGCACCACCTGGGTGCTCTCGACCAACTGGATACAGACCGTCTCGACCCCATCGAGAACCGCAAGCGCCGCGCCATCCGCGACCTTGTTGACCAGCTCGGTCATGTAGGGGCCTGCCACGCGTGACATCCAGAGCGGCGTCGCCACGCAGCCCACCTGCCAGGCGCGGATGCCGATCGTGTAGCGCTGGTCATCCAGTCGCCGCACGTAGCCGCGCTGGTCGAGCGTGGTGAGCAGCGTGTGGACGCTGGACTTCGACATGCCGATTTCCTGCGCGATCATCGTCAGCGAAACCGGAGCAGAGCCTGCCGCAATCGCTTCAAGAATGTCGAGACCGCTGTTCAATCCGGATCGTTTTCGGGACGGTGTCATGTTCTGTTTTGCCGAACTTGGATTTGTCATTGACGAACGATACGCGGCTGTGCATTGCTACGTCAATGGTTTACTTTCACAAGCGATCATTCCAGGCATTGCGGGCCATTCGCCCGGCCGCCGATGGGGCCGCATCGGGATGAGCGGCCGGGCCACGCGACAGGACGCCGATCCGGTGCTGCGCCGGACCCGGCAGCGGCGCCGTGCGGTTGCGGGCCAGGGGGCGGAAATCATCGATTCAGAAGGACGGCGATGGCTGGACGCGTCTTCGAGCGTGTTCGTGGCGATTCTCGGCGCCAACCCGCCCGGCGTCGCCGAGCGGATCATGGCCAGCATGCGGCAGCTTCAGTTCAGCTATTCCGGCCAGTTCGGCAGCGCTGAGGAGGATGAACTGGCGGCTGCGCTGATCCGGCGGGCGCCGGCCGGCTTCGGCAAGGTGTGGCTGACCACCTCCGGCTCCGCGGCCAATGAATCCGCCGTCAAACTCGCCCGCCAGTACCACCTTGCGCGCGGAAAGCCGGGCAAGACCGCCGTCATCTGCCGCTGGCACAGCTACCATGGCAGCACCATCGGCGCGATGTCGCTGTCGGGCTCCGGCCCGCGCAGACGCCCCTACCAGCCCTATCTCCTGGACATGCCGCACGTGCCGCCGCCCGACTGCTATCGCTGTCCCTGGGGCCAGGACGAGAGCGGTTGCGACCTGGCCTGCGCTGAGGCCTTCGAGGCCGAGATCCTCAATCGCGGCGCCGACAATGTCTCGGCGGTGCTCGTCGAGCCGGTGGCCGGCGCGCCGCTGGGCGCGCTGGTCGCGCCGCACGGTTATCTCTCACGCATCCGCGAGATCTGCGACCGGCACGACGTGCTGATGATCGTGGATGAAGTCGTCTCGGGATTGGGCAGGACGGGCTCCTGGCTTGTGATCGACCAGGATGGCGTGGCGCCCGACATGATAACCCTGGCCAAGGGGCTGGGCGGCGGCTACACGCCGATCGGGGCTTTGCTGCTGCACGATCGCATCGCCGGCGCGCTGGACCGGGCCGGAACGTCCTTCAATCACGGCGATTCCTTCACGGGGCATCGGATCATGGCGGCGGCGGGCGCCGCCGTTGTCGATTTCATCGAAAAGGAGCGGCTGGTCGAGCGGGTGCGTGAAAACGGCCCCAGGCTCCACGCCCTGCTGGCGCCCCTGGAACAGCATCCGATCGTCGGCAAGCTGCGCGGCCGCGGCTATCTCTACGGCGTCGAACTGGTGGCGGACAAGCTGACCCGCCAGCCGTTTGCGCGCGAGGCCCAGGTGTCCGAGCGGGTCGCGGCCGCCGCGGCCCGGAACGGCGTCCTGTTTCAGACCGGCAACGCCGCCGCCAACGGGCGGGACGGCGACACCGTGATGATCGCGCCCCCCTATGTCACCACCGATGCCCAGTTGTCCGAGATCGTGTCCGTTCTGGGCCGGGCGCTTGACGATGTGAACGCGGAAATCCGCAGCGCCGCCTGACCCGACGGCGGCTGTCCACCTGAATGAGGAGTGCCACATGACCCAAAGAAAATCCTTTCCCGAAGGAGGCGCAAGCTGGGACCGCCTCAAGGCGGAGATGGACCATTTGCGCGCGGACGATCTGGACTGGAGGCACGGCCGCAGCCCGCTCTATGTCTTCTACAACGACCCCGAGACGCTGGAGATCGGCAAGCGCGCCTTCATGGAGTTCTTCTCGGAGAATGCGCTGGGCCGCAAGCGGGCGTTTCATTCGGTCCAGGCGATGGAAAACGACGTGCTGGATTTCGGCCTGAGCCTGTTTTCCGCTCCGCCCGAGGCAAAGGGCGTCTTCACCAGCGGCGGCAGCGAGAGCATCCTTCTCGCCATGAAGGCCGCGCGAGACGCCTGGCGCAGGCAGCATGGCGGGGACCGCGGCGCGCTCAACCTGGTGATGCCGGTCTCGGCGCACCCGGCCTTCGACAAGGCATGCGCGCTCATGGACATCACCATCCGCCGCGCCGCGCTCACGCCCGACTGCCGGGTCGATGTCGCCGCGATGGAGGCGTTGATCGACGAGCGCACCATGGCCATCGTCGGCTCCGCCCCCTGTTTTCCGCACGGCGTGATCGACGACATTGAGGCCCTGTCGTCGCTGGCCGTAGCCAGGGGGGTCTGGCTGCATGTCGATGCCTGCGTCGGCGGCTGGATCGCCCCGTTCTTCGCCATGAACGGGCGGCCAACGCCTGCCTTCGATTTCCGCTTCGCCGGCGTCCGCTCCATCTCCGCCGATCTGCACAAGTTCGGGTTCTGTCCGAAACCGGCCTCGACCGTGTTTTTCCGCAACGGCGCCGAACGCGACCAGGCGACCTTCGTCGCCGAGGAATGGCCGAACGGACGCTTCGAGACCTCCACACTCGTCGGCACCCGGCCGGGCGGCTCGGTTGCGGCGGCATGGGCGGTGCTCAATCATCTCGGTACCAGCGGCTATCGGGACATCGCGCAGCGGCTCGCCGCCATGGTCGACGCCTATGTCGCCGACATCGAGGCCATCGACGAATTGCGCATGGTCGCGGCGCCGGACCTGACGATCATCAACTTCACTTCGGACACGGTCGACATGGCGCTGGTGGCGGATGAAATGAAGGCGCTGGGCTGGTTGCCGGGCATGACCCGGAGCCCCCAGGGCCTGCATGCCATGCTGTCGATGTTCCACGACGGGGCGCGGGCGGATTACATCGCCGACCTGAAATCGGCCGTGAGCGGTGCAAGACGGAACGCAGGCGCGAAGGCCGGCAGCGAAGCGGTTTACTGACGGACCTGCGGGCCGGCGCTCGCCATGGCGCAAGGCGATCAGCCTTGGGCGTCCGCGGGAGGCCATACCCTGCTGCAGGCGTTGCCTGCGGCCGGGTACGTCAACTACGCCTTGCCTTTATGAAGACGGCCGAGATCGCCCGCCGCATTCTGTCATGTCCCCGAACATCGGTCGGACGCGGTGTCGGCGAGCAGCGCGGAGAGCTCCTGCCGCAGCTTGGTTTCGTCGACAGGCTTGTTCAGCAGGGGGGCGCCGGCCAGGGCTCCGAAAAGATGGCTGGCATTGTAGGCGGTCATGACGAGGAACGGACACTTGCCGTTCCGGAGCGCCTCGGCCACCGGTTCCGACGTCCCGCCATTGAGGTTGACGTCCAGCACCGCCGCATCCGGCAGGTCACCCTCGATCAGCTCCAGCGCCGCCGCGGCGCTCGCCACCGGTCCCATCACGGTGCAGCCCCATCCTTCGAGGATATCCTGCACATCCATCGCGATCAGATGTTCATCCTCAACGACGAGGACCCTCCGCCCGGAAAGATTACCGTCTTTATTGTCAATCATGGTCTTATCCGTCCACTGTGAAGGAGAGAGTGTAGTTGAGGCCCTGCGCGCGATAGGCGAGCTTGGCTTCGCCGTTCAGTTCCCGCGCAACCACATCCTCCAGCAGACGGGTCCCAAATCCCTTGAGTTGCGGCGGAGTGATCTCCGGTCCGTCCGATTCCTGCCAGGTCATGGAAAGCCGTTTCCGCGCTCCCTTTTGCGCTTCAAGGTCCCAGCCGAGGCTCACCTTGCCGCCGGCCACGCTGAGAGCGCCATATTTGGCCGCGTTCGTCGCAAGCTCATGGAGCGCCAGTCCGAACATGCGGGCCTGCCGGGCGGAGAGGTCGACCGAGCTTCCCTCGATGCTGATGGACCCGGCGTCTTCCTGCCTGTGGGGCGCCAGCACTTCCTCCGCGAGAACCAGCGGATCGGTGCGCTCGCGATTGCTTTCGAAGACCAGACTTTCGGCGGTCGACAGCGCCTGCAGGCGGTCGATGAAGGCGGTGCGGAATTCCTCCGCGGTCCGGCCCTGCGCCGATGTCCGGGACGCCAGCGCCCTGACCAGGCTGAGCAGGTTCCTCACCCGATGACCCAGCTCCCGCGCCAGGATGCCCTGTTCGCGCGCCGAGCGCCGAAGCTCCTCATGAACCCGCACCCGCTCGATCGCGGCGGCCAGCAGGTTCGCATAGGAGCGCAGGAACGCCACGTCGTCTTCGGTGAAGCCGCGCGGCTGCTGGGCGTCGACTTCCAGAACGCCGTAAGCCGGCCCTTCGCCGGCGATGACGACATTGACCATGCTCCTGACGCCGTGGCGTCGAAGCACCTCGGGCATTTCGAAGCGGTTTTCCACGTCGAGGTCCGGAGAGACCACGGGCTCGTCGCAGCGAAGCGCGTAGCCGCCGGGAGAGCGGACATCGTCCCCGAAAGTCTCATGGCCGACGACGCCCGGTTGCCAGTTGACGCCGGCGCGGATGAGCATCTCGCCGCGATCCGGCCAATGCTCGAGCACTTTCACGAGGGGCACGTCCAACGCCTCGGACACCAGTTCCGTGGCCCGATGAAGCAACTCGTCGACGTCATCGCAGCGAAAAGCGAACAAGCCGAAATCGGCAAGCGCCGCCCGTTGCAATTTCAGTTGGTCCTGCATGACTTATCCCTACGAGTAACTGGAGGTGGCCTGAGCACGCCAACGCACGGCCTGTGCGTTGGTTCCTTTCCATTGAGGGCGGAGAAGCCAGGCAGCGCGGCGGGTTCAGCGCCCACGGGCCCGCAGGCAGCAGCCCCGGGCAGACCGAACACCCGGCGACGGAGGGGCAGGGTGTTCCATTTACTGTCGGCGGCACTGATTTGATGCGCAGGAAGGCGGGCGGGTGGCGCAGCCCTCACGCCGCGCGCCGGCATCGGCCATCGAGACTGCGGAAGCTTTACCCGCACACTTGGTCAGCCGCGCCTTTTGGCGCGCGCGGGCAAGGTGCAGTGCGAGGGCGGGCGCGTTTGCCGGTGACTGACGAAGAGGCTGGCGATGGATGTCTGGCGGAATCGAAGCGACTGAAAACAGGCCAAAAAACCTTGGCTCGACGGCTGTGCCGGAGCCGCGCGCGGGGCACGTGCCGGGAGTTTCAGCAGTCGCCAAGCCGGGACAAATACGGCTCCGACCCCGTTCGCCACGTGATCGCCAAGATGATTGACTAAGGTCCTGAACGGCGATTAAATCTTCTTTGGCAACATTCAAATCTGATTTTATCCCGGTTGTCCGGCTTGCTGCTTGCGTTCGGTGAAGGGGCTGCTCAAGATGAATCCTCTCCCTGGCAACGGCCAAGAGCGACTCGATAGCGAGGACCGCCGCGCGCAGGCGGAGCCGCAGGGCGTGGAAGCGTTTCACGATGCGGCGGCGTTTCTGGCGGCGATCGTCGAATCGTCCGACGATGCGATCGTCAGCAAAAGCCTGAGCGGCATCATCACGACATGGAACAAGGCCGCGGAACGGCTGTTCGGCTACACCGCCGAAGAAGCTGTCGGACGTCCGGTGACCCTCATCATTCCCGATGACCGTCTCGACGAAGAGCCGTCGATCCTGGCCCGCATCCAGGCGGGCGACCGCGTGCAGCATTTCGAGACGGTGCGCCGCAGGAAGGATGGCGCGCTGATCGACATCTCGTTGACGATTTCGCCGATCAGGGCGCGCAACGGGACGATCATCGGAGCGTCCAAGATCGCGCGCGACATTTCCGAGCGAAAGCGCGCCGCCGAACATCAGGACCTGCTGCTCAGGGAGATGCGTCATCGTGTGAAGAATGCCTTCGCGATTACCGGCAGCATCATTTCCCTGGCCGCCCATGCGGCGGAAACGCCGAAGGAGCTTGCCGCGGACGTGAGAAGCAAGTTGCTGGCGCTGTCCCGGGCGCACGACATTACGTTTCGAGGGTCCGAAGGCGACGAGGTTCTCCAGGAGAAGGCGGTAACCCTCTTCGACCTGCTGGCCAACATTCTCGCGCCCTATGAAATCCATGGCGAAAGGCAGTGGCGGCTCTCCGGCGACAATCCGGAAGTGGGCGCCGGCCAACTGACGAACCTCGCCCTGCTGCTGCACGAATTCGCGACCAATGCCGCCAAGTACGGCAGTCTCTCGGTTGCCGACGGCCGGCTGGAGATCTCCGCCACAGCCAAGGACGGCGTGCTGGTTCTTGAGTGGGTGGAGGCGAACGGCCCGCCGCTTCATGAGGATCACGAAGCCGGATTCGGAAGCCGGCTGGAGCAGACGGTCAGCCAGTCGCTTCGCGCCGACATCTCGCGGGACTGGCGGCCGCACGGCCTTGCCATCCGGCTGATCGTCCCCGTCGAAATGCTGGCGGAGGAGTGAGGCGGAACTCTCGGGCTGTTTCGGACCAGTCGGACCAAACGTCCCAGGCACCTCCTCGCCGATGGCAGCAAGGGACAGTGCAACGCGAATTCGCGCTTGAAAGGCGAGCCGTGGAACAAAGTGTCCGCTTCCTTGTTTACCTGGGAGCGCATCCCAGGGGACTATCATGAAGCCGGCGAGTAAGCGGACGGTTGAACTCTTCGACTGCGATCACCGGACCGTAAGCCGGGGCGCTGCCCTGAATGCCGTGGCGCTCGCTGATGTGGCGCAGGAATCGGCCGCGCGCGGGGTCATGGATACGGATTTCACGGGCGAGCACGCCACAGCCCTTGAGAGGTTCAAGGCGGTGCATCGCGAGCGGCAAGTCCCTCTTCCCGCAGCCTGGGCGGTTCCCGGGCGACCGGCATTGTGATGGCGGCGCGGCGGCACAGGAATCACGTGACAGCAGAGGACGCACCGCGGTGATGGAGTGGCTAGTTTCGACTGTTCCGCTGTTGAAGGCGTTGCATCTGGTTGCGCTCGGCATCTGGTGCGGCGGCCTGATCTCGCTGCCGATCATGCTGTCGCGCCACGACGCCGTAGTCTCTCAAGCCGTAGTCTCTCAAGATGACTACAGCATCATCCGCCACAGAACCCATGTGACCTACACCACGGTGGTGACGCCGGCGGCGGTCATTGCGGTGATCGCCGGAACCTGGCTGATCTTCCTGCGCCAGACCTTCGTGCCGTGGATGTTCGCCAAGCTGGTTTTCGTCGCGATGCTTCTGGTGATCCATGTCTGGATCGGTCACAATATCGTGCGGATCGCGGAGGAGCCGGGAGATCACCGTCCGCCCAATCCCTATCTGCCGCTGACCGGCGTCCTGGTCTGCGCGATCGCGATCCTGCTGTTTGTGCTGGGCAAGCCCGACCTGGGGTGGATTGTCATGCCCGAATGGCTTCGGCTCCCGCGGGACGGTCAATTGCCCTTCGAAATTCCAAGCCGGTAGTCGAAAACGAGTTTGCCCCCATGCCAGCCAGTAAAGCCAACCACCAGGACGCAGAGGATCGAGAGCAGGAGTCCGTAGGGAAGGACCGCCGTTTCGTAAGCCGGCAGCCTGTAGCCCCAGTTGGTGCCGAGAAGGGCGAGCAGCGTGACGGCGATGATGAAATGGGTCCAGGCCGCGGCCCTCGCCCGGATCCCCGACACCAGCAGCAGTTCGGCGGTTCCCGACAGGCCCGCGAACATCCCCAGCAGGAAGGCCGCGCCGATCGCCCAGACGGCTGCGCGCGCCCAGAACGGGTCGCCCGTCCACCAGTAGAGCAGATCGGCAGCCAGGGTGCAGAACGTGAGCGCAATCGGAAACGACACGCTCATGGCATGGATGGGGTGACCAAGGATCGCGATCCGCGTCTCGGTGTCGTCGAAGCCGGGCATGTCGGCGATGGGATCGATGAGTTCATCCTCTTCGCCCTTGATCTCCTGCGCTGGCATGGCGGCCGTCTCCTCACATTGTCTGTTTTCTCCATAACGCTTGTAACCCTGTCCGGTTGCACGGGACAACTTTCGATGCTGGATCCCGGGGGACCGGCGGCGCGGTCGATCTCGATGCTCTGGTGGGGAATGCTGATCGCGTTCACCGCCATCTTCGCCCTCGTGATGGCGCTGCTGGCGCTTGCCTGGCGGCCCGCCCGGGACGGCGCAGCGCGGTCTTCGAGCGAAAGAACCTGGATCATCGGCCTCGGCCTGGTGTTCCCGAGCGTGATCCTGATTTCTCTGCTCGCTTACGGCCTTTGGCTCGGCGAGCGGCTGATCCCGCGCGACGACCCGGACGTCACGCGGGTCACGGCGGAGGCGCGGCGATGGTCGTGGACGTTCTCCTATGATCAGAATCCGGGCCGCACCACGCTCAACGTGTTGCACATCCCCGCCGGCCGGCCCGTCGACGTCGCCATCACCACGGCCGACGTGATCCACAGTTTCTGGGTGCCGCGGCTCGCGGGCAAGCTCGATGCCATCCCGGGCCACGTCAACGTGCTCAGGATAGAGGCCGACCTGCCCGGGACCTATGCCGGACAAAGCGCGGAATTCAGCGGCCCCGGCTATGACGGCCACACATTCAGCGTCGTCGCCCATGGACCCGAAGACTGGCAGTCATTCCTGGAGGGTGGCCTATGAGTTCACTGGCACGCCATCGCGGGCTCACGGCAATATGGTCTTCCGAGCGTGGCTGGAAGGGCTGGTTCTCCACCGTCAACCACAATGATGTGGGCCTGATGTTCCTGGTCACCGCGTCCTTCTACTTCCTCGTGGGCGGCATCCTCGCCATGCTGATCAGGGCGCAGCTCGCGACCCCGCACTCGGCCTTCGCCGGTCCGGAGATCTACAGCCAGATCTTCACCATGCACGGGACCATCATGATGTTCCTGTTCGCCATCCCGATGATCGAGGGCCTGGCGATCTACCTCCTGCCCAAGATGCTGGGGACGCGCGATCTCGCCTATCCGCGGCTCACCGCCTACGGGTTCTGGTGCTACTTCTTTGGCGGCGCGATGCTGCTGATCTCGCTCCTCTTCGGGATCGCGCCCGATGGCGGCTGGTTCATGTATCCGCCGCTGACCGGCAAGATCTACTCGCCGGGCATCAACACCGACTTCTGGCTCATCGGCATCACCTTCGTCGAGATCTCGGCGATCTGCGCCGCGGTCGAATTCACCGTGACGATCCTCAAATACCGCGCACCCGGCATGACGCTCGGCAAGATGCCGATCTTCGCCTGGTACATGCTGGTGGTCTCGCTGATGATCCTGACCGGATTCCCGCCGCTGATCCTGGGCTCCATCCTGCTCGAACTCGAGCGCGCCTTCGGGATGCCCTTCTTCCAGGTCGAACTCGGCGGCGACAGCCTGTTGTGGCAGCACCTTTTCTGGCTGTTCGGCCATCCCGAGGTCTACATCATCTTCCTTCCCGCGGCAGGGGTGGTCTCCACCATCCTGCCGGTGATGTCGTCCACCACGCTGCTCGGCTACCGGTGGGTGGTGGCCGCCGCGGTGGCGCTGGCGATCCTGAGCTTCGGCCTCTGGGTGCACCACATGTTCACCACCGGCATTCCGCATATGGGGCTCGCCTTCTTCTCCGCGGCCTCGACGCTGGTGGCCGTGCCGACGGCGGTCCAGGTCTTCGCGTGGATCGGGACGATGTGGAAAGGCACGCCACACCTGCGCCTGCCGATGCTCCACATCCTGGGCTTCTTCGTCACCTTCGTCATCGGCGGGCTGACCGGGGTGATGGTCGCGGTGGTGCCGTTCGACTGGCAGGTGCATGACACCGCCTTCGTGACCGCGCATCTGCACTACGTGCTGTTCGGCGGGTTCGTCTTTCCGGTCCTGGCCGGCATCTATTACTGGCTGCCGCTGGTGACGGGGAACCGGCGCTTCTTCCGGCTCGGCGAAATGGCCTTCGCGCTGATCTTCGTCGGCTTCCACGTCACCTTCCTCGCCATGCACTGGGTGGGCCTGATGGGACAGCGGCGGCGGATCTCTACCTATGCGCCGGAGGATGGCTGGACCGCCATCAACCTGATTTCCTCGGTCGGTGGCTTCGTGATGGCGTTCGGACTGGCGATGGTGCTGATCGAGATCGTGCTGACCCTCGTCGTGCGGCACCGCGCGCCGCGCAATCCCTGGCGGTCCGGCACGCTGGAATGGGCGGTTCCGAGGCCTTCGGCCGCCTACACTTTCGCGAGCCTGCCGCGGGTGGCTTCGCGCGATCCGCTGTGGGACGATCCGGGCCTGCCGGCGCGGATTGCGCGCGGCGAGGGGTATCTGGGCGAGCCGCGCAACGGCTGGCGCGAGACGCTGATGGTCGACATCGCCTCGGGGGAGCCCGAGCAGCATGTCGTCTATCCCAGCAACACGCGCCTCCCGATCGTGCTCTCCGCGATCACCGGCCTGTTCTTTCTCTCCCTTCTCGTCAAGGTCTACTGGCTCACGCCGATCGCCGTTGCGGGGGTGGTCGCGCTCGCCTGGCGCTGGATCTGGCGGCTCGGCTCGAAGGCAGATCTGGGCGACCAGCCGATCGGGCACGGGGTCCGGATCGCGACCGTGGCGGAAGTCGACCGGCCGCCCGGCTGGTGGGGCTCCGTGTTCCTTCTCGTGGCCAACGCCACCCTGTTCGGCTCGCTGCTGTTCGGTTATGCGTTCCTCTGGACGATCGCCCCCGGCTGGCCGCCTCCGGCCTTCATCCAGCCCTCGGTCCCGGTCCTGATTGCGGCACCGGCCGGCGCGGCGCTGGCCTTAGTCGGCGCCTTAGGTGCGGTCCGGATCAACCGGACGGGCGGGAACCCGTCGGGCTTTCTGCTGACGGCCCTGGCCGGCGGCATCTGCCTGTCCGCCGCGTTCGCGGGGCTGCTGTGGGGCGCGCCATCGCCGACCGGCCACGCCTATGGCGCGACAGTCTGGGTGCTCGGGTGCTACGGGCTAGCGCATGCGCTGCTGGTGGGCCTGATGGCGAGTTTCGTGTTCGCCAGGCAGCGAGCCGGCTTCGTCTCGCCGCGGCGTCGGGCGGAACTGGCGATCGTTTCCGTCTGGGGCGCCTATCTGCTCGTCGTGACGTGTCTCATTGTCCTCGCCGTCTATCTGCCGGGGCTCGTCACATGAAGGATCTGCTGCGCATCCTGGTCTCGCCGGTCATCTGGCTCGCGTCCTTCAGTGCGATTTACGCCCTGCACGGACTTGTCTGCGCGGTCGACCCCGGAATGCCAGGGCCGGGCATTGCATGGCCGCGCCTCGTTCTGAGCCTGGCCTTCGGTCTGGCCATCCTCGTGCAAATCGGGCTGCTGGCGCTGTTGGCCTCGGCCCGGTTCGGCGCGGCACCCGGCTTCGTCCGCTTCGTCAGTCTCGCCGGCGGCTGGGTGGGACTCGTGGCGACGGTCTGGACCCTCATTCCGACCCTGGCCACCACCCCATGCGGATGACGGGGGCCTGGCCGCTGGCGACCGGCCTCCTGCTGCTGGCATGGCTGTGGCTCGGTCCTCTTCCCGAGATGGCGCGCCGCGCATTCTCGCCCCACATGATGCTGCATCTGGGCGTCATGGTCGTCGCCGCGCCGCTGATCGTCATCGGCCTGTTGCGGCTGTTTCCCGACACGCGCGCGCCGCGCCGACCGCTGCTTGCCGCCTTCGCCGCGTCCGCGCTGGACTTTTCTGTGGTCTGGGGCTGGCATGCGCCGGCACTGCATGAGGCGGCCGCGCGCTGGGACCGGGTCTTCGCCCTGCAGCAACTGAGCTTCCTCCTGGCGGGGTTCGTGCTCTGGTGGGTCTGCCTGGCAGGTCGCGACGGCAAGACCCGGGCAGCGGGCGCGCTCGCGATGCTGTTCACGTCGATGCACATGGCCATGCTCGGCGTGCTTCTGGTGCTGGCGCAGGCGCTGATCTACGCGCCGCAGTTCTGCCTCGGCGCCTTCGGCCTCGACCCGCTCACCGATCAGCAACTGGGCGGCGGCCTCATGGCCCTGTTCGGCGCGCTGCCCTATGTCTTGGGCGGGGCCTATCTGTCGTTGCGGCTGGCGG
>NZ_JRJG01000048.1 GCF_000759435.1 Hoeflea sp. BAL378 | reverse complement strand
GAATTGACAAGTGCCGGCTGGCCCGGCGATGCGGAATCGCCGCCGGCGACCCGGTCGTAGACGGCCTTGTCCTGGTTGGGAACGGTCACGCCGCCGGGGTTTTCCGGCAGGACCTTCACCGGCTCCGTGTCGGCGCGGATGATGCGGGGTCCGCCATCGGCGCTGGTACTGTCGCCCGACAGCATGCTCCAGCCGAGTGCTCCGGCGCCCGCGAGCACCGCCACCCCGAGCACCACGAGGGCCAGCAAGGGGCCGCGCGAGCCCGACCGCCGTTCGTCGGCGGGGTCGACGCTCTCGCCCTCATAGTCGCCGGCATACTCCTGACGGAAGGACACCTGGTCTTCGCGATAGGGTGCGGCGCCCCGATAGGACAGCTCGGCCTGGTCGCCGGCGCCCAGTTCGCGCTCGAGCGCGATGTAGTCGTCGGAGATCTCATAGCCGCGCGCGGCAGCGGCGCCGCGGCTCCAGTCTTCCGGCACCGCATAGGCGGCGCTGGCGACAGCCTCGGGTGCGGCTTCCGACGCCTCGATGATGTCGGCGAATTCCCGCTCGATTTCGGTGTCGTAATCCGGGTCCAGCGGCTGCGGCTCATCATGCGCCATCTCGGGCACATCGATCTCGGCGACAGCCTCGACGGCGACCTCGGGTTCGGAAATCAGCTCCGCATCGAAATAATAGTCGTCCGACGCCGCCTGCTCGGCGGTCTCCGTCGTTTCGAATCCGCCGAGCCAATCGTCCTGTTCCGGCAGCTCTTCCGCCTGATCCGGGGCCTGTTCCTCCGGCCGGTTACCAGACTGGTCCGGGGCATGTTCCACGGCTTGTGCGATCGGTCGAGCGGGAACCTCAGACGGCTCGACGCCCTCATCGTCCTCGTCCGGCACCAGCCCGAGGAAGGCTTCGCTCATCGCGTCGCGCTCGATCGCGGCCGCCGCGGGCTTGGCGGCAAGCCATCCGGCGGAGGCGGCAACCGCCTGCTGGGGCTCGAGCGGTGAAACGGAGGCAGCGTCTTCCTCCGGCGAAACTGCGGCAGGCTCGTCGTCCCATTCGCTGTCGAATTCGGCGGAGGTTTCGGCAAGAACTTCCTCGAGGTCGAGATCAAGATCGATGTCGATCTCGTCCGGTTCCTCGGCCTTTGCCTCATAGCGGTCATCCGGCCTGTCGGGCAGGACGAACAGATCCTCGAGCTCTTCGCCCAATTCCTCGGCGAGACCGTCTTCAATCGTGTCGACGGACCAGCTTTCCTCGGGCACCTCTGCAAGTTCCGGTTCGGCGTCCTCGACCGCCATGTCGGCCAGCAGTTCCTCGGCAGCGTCATCGAACACTGATGCCTGGTCGTCGAACAGCGAAGCCTGATCGTCGAACGGGGCTTGGCTATCTGCCGGGCTCTGATCATCGAAAGAGACCTGGTCATCGGCCGGCGCCTGGTCGTCGAAAGAGGCCTGATCATCCTCGGGGGCCTGGTCGTCGAAAGCAGCCTGGTCGTCGGCGGGGAGATCACTCCACCCGCCCTGGTCCGATTCCACCGCTTCGACAACGCCGAGTCCGGCCTCGCCGTCGGCTTCCCATGCCGCTGGCGCGGGAGCGGGAGCGGGAGCGGGAGCGGCGCCGGTCGACAGAGCGTGTTCGTAATCGTCAAGCTGCGTGGACAGGAAATCCTCGAAATCGAGCAAGGCATCATCGCTCGCAACGGCAGCCGGCGCGGGCTCAGGTTCCGGCTCGAACTCCGGCTCCGGCTCGAACTCCGGTTCGGGTTCGAACTCCTGTTCGGGTTCAAACTCCGGCTCGTCGAACGGCGACGCTTCCGGCACGCCTTCGAACGCTTCCGGATCGACAGCGAAGTCGTCTTCGTCGTACGCACTGCCTAACGGCGCAAAGGCCGCTTCAGGCTGCTGCGCCGGCGCCGGGGCGAACGGCGGCCGCGCGTGCATTGTCTGGCGGTCGGGCAGATCGAAGCGGAACATGTCGGCCAGAACATCGTCACCGGCGGTGTCGAGCGGTGCGGCGCGGCGGCTGCTGAAATCGGCCTCGATCACGTGACCCGGCTCATGGCCGCCCTGCTCCGGTCCGGCGGGCGCAAGCGGCGCCTCCGGCTCGGCATCGAGCTCGGATGACGCCCAGATATCCTGCGGGGCCTGGTCGTCCGGCGAAAGTGAATCGGCTTCTTCCCAGGAGCCTGTCTCGTCCGTCAGCTCCGGGGAGAGGGACACCTCATCCTCGATCGCGCGGGCCAGGTCCTCGGTCGACAACTCCCCGGACGCGTCCCATTCCGGCAGGTCGCCGCCCTGGGCATCGAGCCAGTTCTCTTCGGTGTAGGCATCGTCCTCGACCGGCGCGCGATAGGCGTCCGCGTCGGAAGCCTGACGGTCGAAGCCCTCTTCGGCCTCGGCAGCATCGAGATCGTCCACGTCCGGGATCTTCGGCACATCGAGTTCGCGCATCAGTTCGGCCTCAAGATCGAACTCGGTCGACTGAGGCGCGCTATGGGCGGGCATGCGTCCCTCGGCCGGACGCTCGTAACCGATGATTCTGGCAAGTTCTGCCAAAGGATCGTCGATTTCGGTGTCCGGATTCGGGGACCGGGTGTTGCTATCCAGATGATCAGCCATGCATCACTCACATACTCTCGCGCATTCTACTGCCAGAGCATTGTGGGGAAAAGGTGACGTCTAGCGCATTTCTTCCGGTGCGTCAGTTCCCGTAATAGAGAGTCCCGACTTCAACACCGATGCGACCGCGTACACCAAACCCAACCTGGCGATGGTTGATTGTCTGTTTTTATCGTTAACAAACCGCAAACCCGGTTCATCACGCCCTTTATTCCAGTGCGCATGCAGTGAACTTGCGAGATCATAGAGGTAGAACGCCACCCTGTGCGGCTCTTGCCCGGCGGCCGCCGCCTCGATCATCCGCGGATATTCGCCAAGCTTGGCGATCAGCGCCAGTTCGCTCTCGTGGACCAGCGCGGACAGGTCGGCGGAGGCCAGCGCCTCGGGCGAGAGATCCAGGTCCGGGAAGATCTCCAGCGCCTGGCGCATCACCGAGGCGCAGCGCGCATGCGCGTACTGGACATAGAAGACCGGATTGTCCTTGGACTGCTCGGTCACCTTGGCGAAGTCGAAATCGAGCGTTTCCGAGCTCTTGCGGTAGAGCATCATGAAGCGCACCGAATCGACGCCGACCTCGTCGACGACGTCGCGCAGCGTGACGAAATCGCCCGAGCGCTTGGACATCCGCACCGGCTCGCCGTTGCGGTAGATCTTGACCAACTGGCAGAGCAGCACCGTGAGCTTCGCCTCGCCCGCCGACACCGCCCTCGCCACCGCCTCCAGCCGCTTGATGTAGCCGCCGTGGTCGGCGCCGAGCACATAGATCATCTCGGAAAAGCCGCGCTCGAACTTGTCGCGGAAATAGGCGACGTCGGCGGCGAAATAGGTGTAGCTGCCGTCCGACTTGATCAGCGGGCGGTCCATGTCGTCGCCCACCTCGGTGGAGCGGAACAGCGTCTGTTCCCGGTCTTCCCAGTCCTCGGCGGACTGGCCCTTCGGCGGCGGCAGCTTGCCCTTGTAGACATGGCCCTTGAAGGTGAGGTCATTGATGGCGTTGCGAATCGCCCGCGCGCCGTCGGCATGCAGGCTGCGCTCCGAGAAGAACACGTCATGCTCGACATTGAGCGCCTTCAGATCCTCCCGGATCATCGCCATCATCGCGTCGATGGTGCGGTCCCGGATCAGCGCCATGCGCTCCTCTTCGGGCTTGTTCCTGAGCGAGGTGCCGAAGTCCTCGGCAAGCGCCTTGCCCACCGGAACCAGGTAGTCGCCCGGGTAAAGCCCGGCCGGGATCTCGCCGATGTCCTCGCCGAGCGCCTCGCGGTACCTCAGATACACCGATTTCGACAGCACATCGATCTGCGAGCCGGCGTCGTTGATGTAGTATTCCTTGGTCACGTCGTAACCGGCGAACCCCATCAGGTTGGCGAGCGTGTCGCCGACCACGGCGCCGCGGCAATGGCCGACATGCATCGGACCGGTCGGGTTGGCCGAGACATATTCGACATTGACCTTGCGGCCGCCGCCGAGCGTCGAGCGCCCGTAGTCGACGCCGTCGCGGGCGATCACCACCACCAGGCGCTGCCAGAAAGTCGCCGTCAGCCGGAAATTGAGAAAGCCGGGACCGGCCACGCTGGTCTCGGCGACATCGGCGTCATCCTCGAACCGGGCGGCGATCAGTTCGGCCAGCGCCCGCGGGTTCATGCCCAGCGGCTTGGCCAGCACCATGGCCGCATTGGTCGAAATGTCGCCATGCGCCGGATCGCGCGGCGGCTCGACGGCCAGCCGCTCGAAATTGATCTCGACGCCTCCGTCCCTCACAATATCAAGGGCTTCCACAGCCTGCTTGATTCTGGTCTCGAAGTCCTTGAACACATTCATGCGATAAATCCGGATATGGCGGAAAGGGAGCGAAACGGTTGCTCGCGCGCGTTTGACCGCTGCCTATCGCAATTCAGGTGTATGGTCAAACAAGCGCCGGTGCGCCGCAATCGCATAGGTATCGGTCATCCCGGCGAGATAGTCCCTCACCTTCCGCGCCCGCAAGTCCACCGGAAGATCCTCGACGCCGGCATGGGCGTGCTTGTCGCCCATCCCGCCGGGATCGGCCATGAAGGCGGCGTAGAGATCGCGCACGATCCGCGTGGCGTTGGCCCGCACCCGCATCACGTCCGGGTGCCGGTAGAGATGGCGGTACAAGAACGCCTTGATGTCCTTGTCCGCGGCCACGAAGTCGGCGGAAAAATGCGCCATCGTCCGCCCGGCATGGCGCACGTCGTCGGCGGAGCCCGGCTTCACTTCGGCAAGATTGGCCTGGGCCACGCCGATCACGTCCTCGACCATCTCGGTGATCTGCCGGCGCATCACCTCATGGATCAGCCGCGGCTCCTCGAGACCGGGATAGCGCTGCCGCACGACCGACAGGAGCCGGGCGAGCATCGGCAGTTCCTCGAGCATGTCGAGCGTGATCAGGCCGGAGCGCAGCCCGTCGTCGATGTCATGGGTGTTGTAGGCAATGTCGTCGGCGATCGCGGCGACCTGCGCCTCGAGCGCAGAATGGGTCGCCAGCCACAGGTCGTGGCGCCGGTTGTAGTCGAGGATCGGTTCCGGCACCGGGCCCGTGCCCTCCCCGATCAGCGGCCCGTTGTGCTTGACCAGGCCCTCGAGTGTCTCCCAGGTGAGGTTGAGCCCGTCGAAATCGGCGTAGCGCTGCTCGAGCTTGGTGACGATGCGCAGCGACTGGGCGTTGTGATCGAAGCCGCCGGCGTCGGCCAGCAGCTCGTCGAGCGCCTCCTCGCCGGTGTGGCCGAAGGGCGTGTGGCCGAAATCATGCACCAGCGCCACGCCCTCGGCCAGGTCCTCGTCGAGCTTGAGCGCACGCGCCAGCGCCCTGGCGATCTGCGCCACCTCGATGGTGTGGGTGAGCCGCGTGCGGTAGTGATCGCCCTCATGGGCCACGAACACCTGGGTCTTGTGCTTGAGCCGCCGGAAGGCGGTGGTGTGGATGATCCGGTCGCGGTCGCGCTGGAACTCGGACCGGGTCGGGCTCACCGGCTCGGCGACAAGCCGCCCGCGGCTCGCCCAGGGGTTTTCAGCCCAGGGCGCGCGCGTCCCGGTTCCGAAACCCAGCTGTGTCACGTCGAATTCCATGCCTATCCCGTCAACAGGCGATCACGATGACCCGACTCACTCCGTCCAAGCATTGACGTCGGGCCACCGCCTTCATACCTATAGAGCAAGTGATTTGAAACATGTCTCTGCCGGACCTTGACCCCGGCAAGGAGGTTCTATGACTGAAACAGCACAAGTGACGCTGTCGGACTCCGCCGCCCGCCGGATCAGGGAGATCGTGTCCGCCGAGGCTGGCAAGTCGGCGCTCAGGGTCTCCGTCGAAGGCGGCGGCTGCTCGGGGTTTTCCTACAAGTTCGATCTGGCCGACCAGGCCGGCGAGGACGACGTGGTGCTGGAAAAGGACGACGCCCGCGTGCTGATCGACCAGATCTCGCTCGTCTACATGGCCGGGTCCGAAATCGATTTTGTCGACAATCTGATGGGCCAGGCGTTCCAGATCAGGAACCCCAACGCCGTCGCCTCCTGCGGCTGCGGAACCAGCTTCTCGATCTGATTGCCCCACCAGTCGCGCCGCGTACCAAACGCGGCGCCCCTTGCGAAGGATGCACGCCGTGAAAATCGCCACCTGGAACATCAACGGCATCAAGGCGCGCATCGACAATCTCCAGACCTGGCTCAGGGAAAGCGACCCGGACATCGTCTGCCTGCAGGAGATCAAGTCGGTCGACGAAGCCTTTCCCCGGCTGGAGATCGAAGCGCTCGGCTACCACGTGGAGACCCATGGCCAGAAAGGCTTCAACGGGGTGGCGATCCTGTCCAAGCGCAGCCCGGACGAAGTCCTTCGCGGCCTGCCCGGCGACGACGCCGACGACCACGCCCGCTTCATGGAGGCGGTGTTTTCGGTGGAAGGCGGCAGCCTGCGCGTGGCCTCCATCTACCTGCCCAACGGCAACCCGGTCGACACGCCGAAGTTTCCCTACAAGCTGTCCTGGATGGAGCGGCTCGAGGCCTTCGCAGCCGAGCGGCTGGCGCTCGAGGAACCGCTGGTGCTCGCAGGCGACTACAATGTCATTCCCGAACCGGTGGATTGCCATGACCCCAAGGTCTGGGAGGGCGATGCCCTGTTCCGCCCGGAAAGCCGCGAGGCCTTCCGCAGGCTCGAGAATCTCGGCTTCACCGACGCGATCCGCGCCGTCAACGACCAGCCCAAGACCTACACCTTCTGGGATTACCAGGCCGGCGCCTGGCCCAAGAACAACGGCATCCGGATCGACCATCTGATGCTTTCGCCGGAGGCGGCCGACCGGCTCCTCTCGGCGACCGTCGAAAAGCATGTCCGCGGATGGGAGCGACCCTCCGACCATGTTCCCGTGGCGATCTCCCTCTCCATCTGACCGAGCGCCCTGCGGGGCTCGCCGCTAATCTTGCCAAGACGCCCTTACAGGCGCATCATGCGGGCATGAAACATGCGCGATCATGGCTGTTGGCCGTGGGGCTCGGTGTTTTTCCGGTCCTCGGCCTGTCCGTTCCGCCCGCCACGGCGGGACAGGAGTGCGAGTGCCTCGGCAACGGCAAGCGCATCAAGGAAGGTGGCGTGATCTGCCTGCAGATCGGCTCATCCCAGCGCTATCTGGCGCGCTGCGAACGCAATCTCAACAACACGAGCTGGAAGAAGATCTCCGACGGCTGCCCCACCGCGCAGATGTCGCCCTGGAAGGCCACGGCGCAAGTCCGCGGTTGACGCTCCGCCCCTGCCCGCTCTTACGGCGCTGATAAAGGGGATAATTTCCCGCCGGAATCAGTGGACTGAGGTCAGTTGAGGCCCTTGGCCAGCATGTCCTGCGCCAGAGCCACCGCGGTGCGGCGGTCGGCTTCGCCGGCGAGTGAGAACGCCCGCTCCTGCAGGGCCTGGATCCACGGCTTGTCCGACGGCGCCGAACGTTCGAGCGCCGTGGTCATGAAGGCCAGGCCGCGAACCACCTGCCCCTCTTCGAACACCACATTGCCGAGCACGGCGGAGGCCGCCGGGTGACCGCTGACGCGCGCCCGGTTGAGCCACTTCTTCGCCTGCTGGATGTCGTTGGCGCCGCCCTCGCCTTCGAGGATCATGCGGCCGAGACGGTACTGCGCTTCCGGCACGCCAAAAGCGGACGCCGCCTGGAAATAGAGCTGGCGCGCGGCGCCCAGGTTGGGCTTGACCGGGCTGCCGGGAATGCCGATCTGGTAGTAGGACGCCAGCGACAAGAGCGCATTGACGAAATAACCGGTGTCCTGCGATCCGGGCTCCACGCCCTGGCGGGCGATGTCGTCATAGATCTTGAAGGCCTCGTAGTCGTTTTCCACCACGCCGTCGCCATAGGCGTACATGTTGGCCAGCGCCCAGCGCGCGCCGGGATGGCCCTTTTCGGCGGCATATTTGTAGGCCTCGACGGCCTCGTCCTTGCGGCCCTTCTTGTAGGCCGAGAAGCCGAACTTGAAGAGATCGAACGGACCCGATTCGCGCGTCACGCCGGCATTGGGATCAAGCGCGCGCGCAGGTTCGTTCATGCCGATGGCGGCGGCGAGAGCTGCGCAAAAAAGACCGGTCCGGGTAAGACTAGATGTCCGCATAGCAGTGCTTTTCTTTCGCTCCGCCCGGATGGGTGACCGCGCCGTAGCGCGCCGACCCCACCGTCTGGGCGTATTTCCAAAGCGCGCCCGATGCATAATCGGTCTCCCGCGCTGTCCATTTGTCCCTGCGCGCGGCCAGCTCCTCGTCGGACAGCCTCACGCTCAAAATGCCGTCGACCGCGTCGATCTCGACGATGTCGCCGTCCTCGAGCAGGCCGATCGGCCCGCCTTCTGCTGCTTCCGGTCCGACATGGCCGACACAGAAGCCGCGGGTTGCGCCGGAGAACCGGCCGTCGGTGATCAGCGCGACCTTGTCGCCCATGCCCTGGCCATAGATGGCCGCGGTGGTCGACAGCATTTCGCGCATGCCGGGCCCGCCCTTGGGGCCTTCATAGCGGATCACCAGAACCTCGCCTTCCTTGTAATTCCCGTTTGTGACCGCTTCAAAGCAGTCCTCTTCCGACTCGAAGCACCGCGCCGGGCCGCTGAACTTCAGCCTGGCCATGCCGGCGACCTTCACGATCGCGCCGTCCGGCGCCAGGTTGCCCTTCAGCCCGACAACGCCGCCGGTGACGGTGATCGGCTTGTTGGCCGGATGCACGACATCCTGATCGTCGTTCCAGCGAACATGCTCCATGTTTTCGGCCAAAGTGCGGCCCGTCACGGTCATGCAGTCGCCATGCAGGTAGCCGTGCTCGAGCAGCGTCTTCATGAGCTGCGGAATCCCGCCCGCCTCGAACATGTCCTTGGCGACGTATTTGCCGCCGGGCTTGAGATTGGCGATGTAGGGGGTGCGCTCGAAGATCCGGGCAACGTCGAACAGGTCGAACTCGATGCCGCATTCATGGGCGATCGCCGGCAGGTGCAGCGCGGCGTTGGTGGACCCGCCGGTGGCGGACACCACGGCGGCGGCGTTTTCGAGCGACTTGAGCGTGACGATGTCGCGCGGGCGGATCTGCTTGGCGATCAGTTCCATGATCTTCTCGCCGGCGGCATAGCAGAACTTGTCGCGCATCTCGTAGGGCGCGGGCGCGCCGCAGGAATAGGGCAGCGCCAGGCCGATGGCTTCGGCCACCGTCGCCATGGTGTTGGCGGTAAACTGGGCGCCGCAGGAGCCGGCCGACGGGCACGCCGCCTGTTCGATCTCGTAGAGTTCCTCGTCCGACATGTTGCCGACCGAATGCTGGCCGACCGCCTCGAACACGTCCTGGACGGTGATCTGGCGGCCGCGGTGGCTGCCCGGCAGGATCGACCCGCCATAGATGAAGATCGAGGGCACATTGAGCCGGACCATCGACATCATCATGCCCGGCAGCGACTTGTCGCAGCCGGCAAGCCCGACGATGGCGTCGTAGCAATGGCCGCGCATGGTCAGTTCCACCGAATCGGCGATCAGGTCGCGGCTCGCCAGCGACGCCTTCATGCCCTGGTGGCCCATGGCGATGCCGTCGGTCACGGTGATGGTGCAGAACTCGCGCGGCGTGCCCTTGGCGGACGCCACGCCCTTCTTGACCACCTGCGCCTGCCGCATCAGCGAGATGTTGCAGGGCGCCGCCTCGTTCCAGCAGGAGGCCACGCCGACCAGCGGCTGGGCGATCTCCTCGCTCGACAGTCCCATGGCGTACAGGAACGCTCGGTGCGGCGCGCGCGCCGGCCCGACCGTGGTGTACCGGCTCGGAAGCTTGGACTTGTCGAATGCACTGGCGGTCATGTGATCCTCAAACGCGCCCCGGTCCAAACTGGCCGGGCCGCGGGGCCGAACTGAAGCCTTGCCGTGCGCCCCGTTTGTGGCGGGAAATGGGCACCAAAAGCCTCCCGGATTTCATAGCAGATGCATTTGAAAAAAGTGTTGCGGAATCGTCACATTGCGTGATGACCGGCAGAAATTCACCGGATTTGCCCTGTCCAGAACGAAAAACCCCGCCACGAGGGCGGGGTTTTGAAATCAGACCCGTGGGGTCAGGATCAGAACTTGACCTTGATCGCGCCGGAGACCGCGGCCACCAGATCGTTGCCGAAATTGTAGCTCACATCGGTGCCGAAGCGGCCCTGCGAGGTGGTGACCACGCCCGAGCTGCCGGAGGTCAGCACGCCGAGCGCGCCGCCCAGACGGACTTCAACGTTCTGGTTGGGGGTGTAGGCGATGCCTGCAGCCGCGGTCCAGGTGTCGGTCTGCGTTCCGGTCCCGGTGCTGGTGCCGCGGTCCCAGGTCAGCGAAGCCAGGCCCGAGAGGTTGTCGTTGAAGCGATGGCCGACGCCGCCGCTGACCGTCCAGCCGTCCCGGTAGAGAAGGTCGAGCGAGGTGGCGCGGTTGACGCCGCTGTAGGAGCAGCCGAGCGCGCGGGTTGCGGTCGGGCAGAAGGCGACCGTCTGCAACTGGCTCCAGTCGACCCACTTGACCGAACCGAAGGCCAGCCAGCCCGGAGCGATGCCGGACTGCACCTTGAACTCGACCGCTTCCGGCATCGAGGTGGAGCCGAACACCGGAATCACCTGGCCGTTGACCTGCGACAGGTTCAGGGTGCCGGTGATGTCGTCGAGGTCCACTTCGCTGTAGTACATCAGGCTGGCGCGAAAGGCGATTTCCGGAATTTCGTAGGCAGCGCCGATGCGATAGCCATAGCCGTCGCCGCTCAGGTCGAGCCGGCCCTGGCCGTTGCCCAGCGCCAATGCCGGCGGAGCGACCAGACGGGTCTTGAAGCCGCTCATGTCGAGGTAGGACACGCCGCCGATCACGCGCAGATCGCCCTTGCCGGCCTTGAACTTGTAAGAACAGGTTGCGGCGAGGCCGTCGCTCTCGATCTTGGTTTCGATGTTGCTGTTTGCGCCCATCCAGTTCGCGCCCGGATTGGTGTGCGCGCCGTAGGGCTGAGAATAGTCGGCCATGCAGTCGGCGCTTTCGCCAAGCCCGACCTTGAAGCCGATCCTCGGCACCAGGTAGGATTCGGTTTCGTCGGCGGTTCTCGTGCCGGCGCCGAAGCCATTGCTGCCGATGCCGTCACGGGCGTTGGTGTCGACCACATTGGTCAACTCCCGGTCCGGCATGACATAGGCCACGGATGCATCGGATGCGAAACGGGACGTATCGAACAGAAGATCGATATTGTAGCCACCCCGTTCGAGACCCCCGGCCTGAGCTGCAGACGCGAATGCGACGCTCACCGACAGACCTGCAACAATCGTTTTCAAAACAGCGCGAATCATGAATCCCCTCCAGGACGTAAAAGCTTACGATTGAGGCGATTAGGTAATGATTATGAGGGGTTTGTAAACCGCCCCGGAAGCAACCGCGGAAGCAAGGACGCTGGACTTGTCGACAACCGGGCCAAAAATCATCGATTCCGCACCGAAATCCATGATCTTGGGCCCGGATATCGACGTCCGGGGGTCAGAATCCGACCAAATCGCCAGCGTGACACGCTTTTGTTGCATTTCGGTCACAATTGCCGTGATTTTGCGCGAATTGCACGGCATCGGCGGCGCTGGCCGGGTCCCGGGCCGGAATTGCCGCGATGGACGCGTCAGCCGGCCTGGCTGACGCGCTGAAGGGCCTGCGTGAGCTTGTCCCTCTGCCCCTTGAGCTCGGTCAGTTTCTCGCGTTCGGCCGCGACGATTTCCGGCTTGGCGTTGGCGACGAACTTCTCGTTGGCGAGCTTGCCCTCGATCTTGTCGATGTCCTCGGCAAGCTTCGACAGCGCCTTCTCCAGCCGCGCCTTTTCCGCTTCCAGATCAATCAGATCGCCCAGCGGCAGGCAGGCGGTCGCCTCCCCCACCACGATCTGGGCGGACCCGCGGGGCGCCGCGCTTTCCGCCGTGATGTCGCTCACCCGCGCCAGCCGCTTGATCGCCGCGTCATGGCGCGCCAACCGCTCCCCGGTGGCGGCGTTGGCGCCAACCATCACCAGCGGCGCCTTGGCCGAAGGCGGCACGTTCATTTCGGCGCGCACCGAGCGCAGGCCGGAGACGAGATCGATCAGCCAGTTGATCTCGTCGGCGGCATCCGCGTCGGCGAAGGACGGCTCCGGCCACGCCGCATGGCAGGCAAGGCCCGCGTCGGAGCCGGCGAGATGCTCCCACAGCTCCTCGGTCATGAACGGCATGAACGGGTGCAGCAGCTTGACCGATTCGGCCAGCACATGCGCCGCGCAGGCCCGCGCCTCCGCCTTGGCGGCCTCGTCCTCGCCGTTGAACACCGGCTTGAGCAGCTCGAGATACCAGTCGCAGAGCTGGTTCCAGACGAAGCGGTAGAGCGCGCCGGCGGCCTCATTGAACTTGTAGGCCTCGATGGCGGCCTTCACCTCGTTGGACGTGCGGGTGAGCTCGGTCAGGATCCAGCGGTTGATGGTCAGCTTGACCGACGACGGATCGAAACCCGAGTCGAGCACGGCGCCGTTCATGTCGGCGAAGCGGGCCGCGTTCCACAGCTTGGTGCCGAAATTGCGATAGCCGGCGATGCGCGAGGGATCGAGCTTCACGTCGCGGCCCTGCGCCGCCATGATCGCCAGCGTGAACCTGAGCGCATCGGCGCCGTATTCGTCGATCAGCGCAAGCGGATCGATGACGTTGCCCTTGGACTTCGACATCTTGGCGCCGTCCTTGTCGCGGACCAGCGCATGCACATAGACCGTGTGGAACGGCTCCTCTTCCATGAAATGCAGGCCCATCATCATCATCCGGGCGACCCAGAAGAAGATGATGTCGAAGCCGGTGACCAGGACGTCGGTCTGGTAGTAACGCGCGAGCTCGGGCGTCTTCTCGGGCCAGCCGAGCGTCGAGAACGGCCACAGCGCCGAGGAGAACCAGGTGTCGAGCACGTCCTCGTCACGGGTCAGGATCTCGCCCGGCTGGAAATTCTCGAGCTTTTCCTCGACCCAGGCCTTCCACGGGCCTTCATGGGCGATGTAGTGCTGGATCGCCGCCTCGAGCGCGGCCTCCTCGTCCTTCTCGACGAAGACCTGCCCGTCCGGCCCGTACCAGGCCGGGATCTGGTGACCCCACCACAATTGCCGCGAGATGCACCAGGGCTGGATGTTCTCCATCCATTCGAAATAGGTCTTCTCCCAGGTCTTCGGCACGAAATTGGTGCGGCCCTCGCGCACGCTCTCGATCGCCGGCTTGGCCATTTCAGCCGCGTTGACATACCACTGGTCGGTCAGGAACGGCTCGATCGGCACGCCGCCGCGGTCGCCATGCGGCACCATGTGCGTGTGCGGCTCGACATGGTCGAGCAGCCCGATCTCCTCCATCTTGGCGACGACCAGCGCGCGCGCTGCGAAGCGGTCCATGCCGTCGAGCGCTTCCATCACCTCGATCAGCTTGCCTTCGACCTTGAGGCCGTCGAGGAAGTCGTCATTGTCCTTGAGCGTCATCCGGGCGTCGGTCGTCAGGATGTTGATCGCCTTGAGATGATGCCGCTTGCCGACCTCGAAATCGTTGAAGTCATGCGCCGGCGTGATCTTCACAGCGCCTGAGCCCGCGGTTTCGTCGGCATAGTCGTCGCCGACGATCGCGATGCGCCGGCCGACGAGCGGCAGAACCACCTGCTTGCCGATCAGGTCCCTGTAGCGCACGTCCTCGGGATTGACCGCGACCGCCGTGTCGCCAAGCATGGTTTCCGGCCGCGTGGTGGCGACGATGATGTAGTCGCGGGTCTCGTAGGTGTGGGTGTCGCTGTCCTCGTTATAGGTCACCGGGTGCTCGTAGGTCGCGCCGTCGGCGAGCGGATAGCGGAAATGCCACAGATTGCCCTGGACTTCGATCTGCTCGACCTCGAGGTCGGAGATGGCGGTCAGAAGCTTGGGGTCCCAGTTGACTAGGCGCTTGTCCTTGTAGATCAGCCCGTCCTTGTAGAGGCTGACGAAAACTTCCAGCACCGCGGCCGACAGGCCCTCATCCATGGTGAAGCGCTCGCGCGACCAGTCGCAGGACGCGCCCAGCCGCTTGAGCTGGTTGAAGATCATGCCGCCCGACTCGTCCTTCCACTCCCAGACCCGCTCGACGAAGGCGTCGCGGCCCATGACATGGCGGCTGGGCTGCTGGCGTTCGGCGAGCTGCCGCTCGACCACCATCTGCGTGGCGATACCGGCATGGTCCATGCCCGGCTGCCACAGCACGTCGCGGCCGCGCATGCGCTGGAACCGGACCAGGATATCCTGCAGCGTGTTGTTGAGTGCGTGGCCCATATGCAGCGAGCCGGTGACGTTCGGCGGCGGGATGACGATGCAGAACGGCTCCGCCCCGGGCTTTGCGCCGGCGCCGGCGGCAAAAGCGTCCGCCTCCGCCCAGCGCGTCGCGATTTTCGGCTCGACGGCCGAGGCGTCATAGGTCTTGTCAAGCATCGTCACAGGTCTCCGTGGTCCGGGATTGCACCCGCTGTAGAGCCGATTGCAAGCCGAGGTCAAGCCGCAACGGCCGCTGCCGCCGCGACAAAGGCGCGGGGCGCGGAGCCCGGACTGTCGGATGACATTATGACCGAATTGGCGCGCTCTCTATGGCGAAGCTCCTGCGCGCCCGGGCGGTTGCGCGCTACTGGCCGCCCTTGCCCAGCGCATCCACTGTAAACCGATGGGTGCGCGGTGGCGGGCCTGGACCTTTGCGGCGAAACGCCGCCCGGGGCATAATGTTGGCGTGCGCACACTCGACCATCCCTGTGCGGACAGCCGAACGCGGTGAGGCCAGTCATCCTGGCCCCGGGCGTCCCGGATCCTTTGGGCAATCGTGCTAGCGGCGGTTTCCGCGCGACACGCGTTCGATTTCTTCCCGCACAAGCCGCTCGACCAGCGTCGGCAGATTGTCGTCGAGCCATTGCGTCAGCATCGGCCGGAGCATTTCCTCGGCAATCTCGTCGAACGAGCGGTGCTGTCCGGCGGCGATGGCCGCGTCCAGTTCACCAAAGGCGGCAGCGACCTTTTCCCCGGTCTGCAGCGAAACCAGTTGCCCCGTGCTGCCGCGACGGTCCTCGGACTGCGGCTGCGCCGGCTCCTGGGCGACAGGATCCGTCTGGCCGGAATCGGATGCGGCCGCTTCGGTCCGGTCCGGAGCCTTCACCGGCTCGTCCGACACCAGCGCGTCGCGCAGCTCTTCGGCGGCCGCGTCATCGATTTCCGCGACGACCTGCATGGTGACCGGCGCCGTCCGGGGTTCGGACTCCTGGTCGCCCGAAGCCTGGGCTTCGGCGGTCTCGCCCTCAGTGGTCCGGGGGGAGAAATTCTGGGCCGCAAAGCGCGGCAGCTCCGTTTTCAGGTCCAGATGCTTAGGAACGGAGCGCGCCAGTGCCGCGACCTCGGCCAGCGAGACCGGACGGACAGCCGGTTCGTCGTCCCGGGCATGCTGGTCGTCGGCCTCATCGGCATCCAGTTCGTCGGCATAGGCGTCGCTGCCGTCAAAAGCATGCGCGCCGGCTGCCGGATGACTGCCGTCCGCCGCAGGTTCGTTGTTTTCGATGATCCTGCGGATGGAAGCCAGAATCTCTTCCATCGACGGTTCGCGCTGCGCGCCGGCCTGTCCCATGATTACGCTCCATTACTCTCGTCGCCGGGCTCATGCCGACCGGCGAATCACCTTCGCAGTCTACGGCATCGGCCGCGACTTGAGAATCGCGCCGGTGGAAGCTTCTGCTTTCATGCACAGGTATTCCCGCAGGCCGCGTGCGGCCTATCCGGTTGCGGCGGCAGGCGAATGCCGGTCCCGGCCTGTTCGCCGGTCAGCGACCGTCGACGGTGCGAAGGCCGTACCAGCGGTCCTTGGTGGCCTCGTAATGCACTTCCGGACGGTAATTGGCGACCTGCAGGCCGAGCCGGTCGATGGTCAGCTTGCCGGTCGAGGCGAGAACCGAGAAGGTCGCGACGATGGCATTGCGTTCCGCCTGCGACAGCGATTCTTTGGCGGTCAGCACGGTCTGCTGCGCGTTGAGCACGTCGAGCGTGGTGCGCTGGCCGACGCGGCGTTCCTCGACCACGCCGTTCAGCGCGAGGTTGGCGGCGGAGATCTGCGCCCGGTTTGCCTCGATCAGCGCCAGCGACGCCTCCATCTGGGTCCAGGAGGAGACCACGGATTGCTCGATCGCGCGGCGGGCGGAATCGACCAGGATGCGCTGCTGGCCCAGCCGCTCCTTGGCCTGCCGGACCGTGGCGGAGGCTGCGCCGCCCTGATAGATCGGGATCGTCACCCGCGCCTGGATCTGGGCCGTGTCGACGCCGCCGTCGGCCTGGGCGACCGTGCCGCTGACCCGGACGCCCGGCAGGAAGGCGCCTTCCTTGGACTTGACGTCGTAGCCGGCCGCGTCGACGCCGTAGAGCGCCGCCAGCACCGCGGGATGCTCGGTGGTGCCCTGCGCCACCGCCGCCTCGAGCGAGGGGGGAAGCAGCTTGCGCGGCAGCGGAACCGACTGCAGCTTGCTGGGGAGCGTGCCGACGATCTGGGCATAGACGGCCACGCTGGACTTGGCCTGGGCCACGGCCGCCGTCAGGCTGGCGCGGGCGCCGGCGAGCTGGGCCTCGGCCAGGCTCACGTCGGTCCTCGTGCTTTCGCCCACGTCGAACCGGGCCTGCGCCGCGGACAACTGTTCCTGCAGGAAGGCGATGTTCTGCTTGCGGTAGACCACGATCTGGTTGTCGCGGTTGACATTGGCATAGGCCTGCACGGTGGCGAGGAGGATGTCGATTTCGGTGCCGCGCAGGTTCTCGCGGCCGGCAAAGACCTGCGATTCGGCCGCGCGGACATTGTTGCGCGTCTGGAATCCGTCAAACAGCGTCTGGTTGATCGACACGCCGATGCTGGCCGAGTTGGTCACGAAGCCGCTGGTGTTGGTCGAGGTGGTGATCGCTTCCGCCCCGACAGTGGGACGGTAGCCCGATTTGGCCAGGGCAACACCTTCGTCGGTTGCCCGCAGGCCGGCGCGCGCGGCGTTGAGATCCGGGTTGTTTTCGTATGCCTTCGCCATCGCCTGGTAAAGGGTTTCCGCCATCACCGGCTGGGGAAGCAAGGCTACCGCCGAGATTATGGCGAAACAGGCAAGCGATTTTTTGAAAAAATACACGAGTACATACTCCAGCGTGCGCGGGAACGGGATGCCGACTTAGCGCAGAACACGATCATGGTGTTAACCACATATGATATCTCGCGCCGTCCGAAGCAATCAAACAAGACGACGCAGCCATCACTAATCCCGGTCACGTTGCCATCGCGCAACAGCGCGGCGATTGGCAGCATCCCCGACCCTGCGGGCCAGGCCGGTGTTAGAACACGAATTCTTCCACCGTCCGGAACCCCGGAAGCGGCTTGACCGACACATTGAACGCGGCCCGGCCCGAGACTTCGCCGCCGTCCTTGACGTAGAGAAAGGCCTGCGCCGACAGGCCCGAACCGACCGGGACCACCAGCCTGCCGCCGTCGCGCAACTGGTCGAACAGCGCGGGCGGGACGGTCTGCACCGCGCCGTTGAAGAAGATCACGTCGTAGGGACCCTCGGCCGCGTAGCCCTTTTCCAGGTCGCCCGTCACAACCGCCACATTGTCGTAGCCGGTCTCGCTGAGCAGCGTGCTCGCCGAGTCGGCCAGCGCCGGATCGCTTTCCAGCGCCACCACCGAGCCCGCCAGCAGCGACAGGATCGCCGCCGTGTAGCCTGCGCCGCAGCCGATCTCGAGCACGACCTGGTCGCGCGTGATCCGGGCGAGCTGCAGCATCTTGGCCAGCGGAGACGGTTCCATGAGATAGCGGCCGATGCCGCCGCTGTCGGAAATCTTAAGGTCGGTGTCGATATAGGCCAGCGGCTTGAGCGGCGTCGGCACGAAATCCTCGCGCGCCACCGTCAGGAACGCCTTCAACACGGAATGCGATGTGACATCCGTGGTACGGATCTGGTTGTCCACCATTTTCTGGCGCGCAGCTTGATAGTCGGTGCCCATAAGGTCTCTCCGATGCATCTCGTCCTGCGCTTCAATAGAGCGACGCATCCGGACTTTCAAGCTGAACCGCGGACGGCGCGGTTCGAATTCACTGTTTTCGTCCCTGCCGGTTTTCGCCCCCCGGCGGGCCCGGGGCGCAGGAAAGCGGCCGCGGGGGCGCACATGCCCCTTGCGCCGCTGCGATTCTCCGTCTATTTGCCAGCCGTCGGTCGATGACCGGCGCGAGGCCTCGTGGCGGAGTGGTTACGCAGAGGACTGCAAATCCTTGCACCCCGGTTCGATTCCGGGCGAGGCCTCCAAACTCTCACTCATCCAGATCAGACGCAGCTCCATCCTTCTTCCCGTCACTGCGGGCGGCCCGGCGCGCCTGCCTCTCCGCGTTGCGGCGCTCCATCCGCACCACGAAATTCCGCCGCCACCGCCGGACCATCGGCAGATCCTGCGACAGCACCAAAAGCCCGAGCGGAACCATCCAGAAGCCGAGCACAGGCAGGAACCCGAGCGTGCCGCCCACGATCAGCCCCGCCCCGAGCGCGATCCGCCCGCGCGCGTGCCTGGGGAGCTGGAACTGGTGCGAGCCGACGCGAATCTCGGCGCGGGCGGCATCAAAGTGGAAAATCGGCTTTTTCGGCATGGCGTGCGGACCGTTCCTTCGGGCAAAACCGGCCTCGGCCGGACCCAAGACATGGGCTTTGCCGCCCGCCGGTGCAAGATCGACACATTTTCTTCAAAAACCGCTTGGCAAGTTGGAGAGGCATTTGTTATAGGCCCCACACGCTGCTTAAGGCAGTGATCCCCGGTAGCTCAGTGGTAGAGCAATCGACTGTTAATCGATCGGTCGCTGGTTCGAATCCGGCCCGGGGAGCCAAAACCATTTCCGCCTTGCTTTATTCAGCAGTCTGCTCGCGGCAGCAAAGGCGGACTCCCCACCCCCAGGCATGACCCGAAGATGCGCGAGCCTCGAAGGCGCGCGTCATGAATCGTGGGTGCGCCTCAGCCCTCGCCGCCGCTCGCCAGCGCGCGGATGCTCCCCGCCCCGTTCCAGATCACGACCTGGTTGCGGCCGTTGTTCTTGGCTTCATACAGCGCATGGTCGGCATCCTTGATCATCTGTTGGAGCGGACTTCTGCCCTCGCGGATGTCAGCCACGCCGATGCTCACGGTCACGCGCAACGGACCGTCGCCCTCGGCATTGAAGCGCCGCCGCGCGACCGCCTCCCTGATCCGTTCCGCCGCCACCCTTGCGGCGCGAAGATCCGCATGCGGCAATGCCGCGATGAATTCTTCGCCGCCCCAGCGGCCGAAAATGTCGATGTCGCGCAATGCTCCGCGCGCGAGGTCGGAAAATTCGCAGATGACCCGGTCGCCGGCGTCATGTCCGAAGGTGTCGTTGACGGACTTGAAATGATCCAGATCGAACATCACCAGCGACAGTCCGCTCTTGTAGCGGAAGGCCCTTTGCCATTCCCGATCCAGCGATTCCAGAAACGCCCGCCGATTGAGCTGCCCCGTCAGCGGATCCGCGCTCGCCAGCCGGGCCAGTTCGGTCTGCAACCGGATCCGCTCGCTGATGTCCCGGAGCATGGCGACCATGACGGGGCCTTGAGGGGTCGCGACCGTCAGAATCGTCGAGCCGAGCATCACCTCGGTGCCGTCGGCGCAGAGGCCGACAAGGTGGGACTTGCGGTCGCCCATGTACCTGGCCGGGCTCTGCTGGGCGTGGAATTCCTCCACCTTTCCCGCATGGCCTTTCCTGAAGCGGTGCGGCAGCAGCGTTTCCAGCGGCTTGCCCAGAATGTCCTCGCGGCGATAGCCGAACACCGACTCCGCCGCAGGGTTGAACAGCACGATCCTCTGCATGAGGTCGATGGCAACCACGGCATCCGCCGATTCCATCACGATATGCCGGAAAAACTCACCGGAACCGTCACCATCGTGATCCAGCAGCGTATCCGACATCGACGCAGTCCTTTTTCATTACACAATCGGGGGCAAATTGCGGGGGCTGTGACATTTGATAGGTCGAATATGTTAACGGATTGCTTCTCTTGAGGGCTCCGTCCGAGGGGAAACCGGAGCTTCGTCAAGGGACACCTGGGAGCATCATTGTGCGGCTTTCGCGGCAATTCGGACCGCCGGCGCGGGACCCGTCTCCGCCCTCTCCGCAACGCCGTGGAAATTCAGCGTTTTTTCGTGAAACTTCTGATCCGCTTTTTGCGTACCTCCGTATGAGACAATCAAAGACCTGGCGACTTTCGCCCAAATGGAAACAATGCTCGGGATGGGACGCGACACCTCATTTTCAGATGACACGGCAATTGTCTGGTTTCGCAATGATTTGCGAGTCAGCGACAATGCCGCGTTGATGGCGGCCAGCCGCCACGGCGCCGTCCTGCCGGTCTATATTCGCGAGATCCCGTCCCCTGCCCGGCCGCTGGGCGCGGCGCGCGCCTGGTGGCTGCATCATTCGCTGGCGGAGCTTGCCCGGAAGCTCGAAGCCCTGGGCGCGCCGCTGCTGCTGCTGAGCGGCGATCCGGCCCGCCTCATTCCCGGCCTCGTCAAGGCGACCGGCGCGCGGGCGGTCTACTGGAACCGGCGCTATGACCCCGCCCACCAGACCGCCGATGCGGCGCTCAAGGCTGAGCTCCAGGCGGACGGGTTCGAGGCGGAGAGTTTTGCCGGCCAGTTGCTGCACGAGCCTCTGCGTTTGAAAACCGGCGGCGGCGCGTCCTACAGGGTCTACAGCCCGTTCTGGCGGGCGATGGAGCCCGGCATCGAGGATCGTCCGCCGCTGCCCGCGCCACAGGCGCTTGCGCCGCTCCCGGTCCCGCACGGATTCGACGCCGAACCCCTGGCGGAATGGAAGCTGCTGCCGGCGCATCCCGACTGGGCCGGCGGGCTGCGCGACGCCTGGACCCCGGGCGAGGACGGCGCCCGGGCCCGGCTCACGGATTTTCTCGAGAGCCGGATGCGGGGCTATGCCGAGCGCCGCGACATTCCCGGCGTGGAGGCGACCTCGGGCCTGTCGCCGCATCTGGCGAGCGGCGAGATCACGCCGTCGCAGATCATCGACGCGCTCAGGACCGCCGACACAGATGCCTCCCCCGACGACCGGTCGAAATTCCGCAAGGAAGTCGGCTGGCGCGAATTCGCCTGGCACCTGCTGGTCAACGATCCGGGCCTGGTCCAGTCCAACCACAATCCGAAATTCGACGCCTTCCCCTGGATCGACGATGAAAAGGCGCTCACCGCCTGGCGCAAGGGCCTGACCGGATACCCGATCGTCGACGCCGGCATGCGCGAACTCTGGCGCACCGGCTGGATGCATAACCGCGTGCGCATGATCGTGGCGTCGTTCCTCACCAAGCACCTGATGATCGACTGGCGCGAGGGCGAAGCCTGGTTCTGGGACACGCTGGTCGACGCCGACCCCGCCTCCAACGCGGTGAGCTGGCAGTGGGTCGCGGGATCGGGGGCGGACGCAGCACCCTATTTCAGAATCTTCAATCCGGTGCTGCAGGGCGAGAAGTTCGACACCGACGGCGCCTATGTGCGCAGACACGTGCCGGAACTGGCCGACCTGCCACAGAAATTCCTGCACAAGCCCTGGGAGGCGCCCGAAATCGTGCTCCGGGCCGCCGGCGTCCGCCTGGGCGAGACCTATCCCCACCCGATCGTCGACCATCAGGCGGCGCGCCAGCGCGCCCTTGCCGCCTATCAGACCCTCAAGGATGCCGCATGAACGTTCACCTGTCGCCCCCCACCGTCAAGACCGGCCCCGCGCGCCTGAAGATCGCCGTCATCGGCTCGGGCATCTCGGGAGCCGTGGCGGCCTGGGCACTCAATCCCCGGCACGACGTTACCGTCTACGAGGCGGACAAACGTCCCGGCGGCCACACCGCCACCGTCGACATCGACTACCAGGGCGTGCCGGTCTCGGTCGACACCGGCTTCATCGTCTACAACGAGCTCAATTACCCCAATCTCACCGCGCTGTTCGCCCATCTGGGCGTCAAGACCCATGACAGCGACATGAGCTTCGCGCTATCTCTCGATTACGGAAAGCTCGAATGGGGCGGCGACAATCTCTCGACCCTGTTCGCGCAGAAGCGCAACCTGCTGCGTCCCTCCTTCCTGCTGATGCTGCGCGAAATCCTGCGCTTCAACCGGATCTGCCTGAGGGACCGCGCCGACGGCCACCTCGCCGCCCGCTCGATCGGCGACTATCTCAACTGGCGCGGCTTCTCGCCCGGCTTCACCAACAATTACCTGGTGCCGATGGCGGCGGCGATCTGGTCGACCCCGGCCAAGCGGATGCTGGAGTTCCCGGCCACGCATTTCATCAATTTCTTCGAGAACCACCGCCTGATCTACTCCGAACGCCCGGTCTGGCGCACCGTCACCGGCGGCAGCCGCAACTATCTCGACAGACTGCTCGCGCCGCTCGAGGGCCGCGTCCGGCTCGACACCGGTGCAGTGTCGGTGCGCCGGTCGGCCCAGGGCGTCGATATCCTCGACACCACCGGCCGGTCCGAAACCTATGACCGCGTCATCCTCGCCTGCCACACGGACCAGGCGCTCCGGATGCTTGACCGTCCGACCGACGAGGAGCGCCACATCCTCACCGCCATTCCCTACAGCGCCAATCGGGTGATCCTGCACCGCGACGACCGGCTGATGCCGGTGCGCAAGAAGATCTGGGCGTCCTGGAACTACCTGCGCTCGTCCGACCGGTCGAGCGACGCCAATGTCGCCGTCTCCTACTGGATGAACCGGCTGCAGGGCATCGATGCCTCCATGCCGCTGTTCGTCACCCTCAACCCGGACCGCGAGCCGCGCCCGGACATGGTGTTCGGCGAGTACAGCTACGACCATCCGCAGTTCGGCACCGACGCAATGCTGGTCCAGGCCAGGCTGAAGGCCATCCAGGGCGACAACAACACCTATTTCGCCGGCGCCTGGACCGGCTACGGCTTCCACGAGGACGGGCTGAGCTCGGGCATCGCCGCCGCCGAGGCGCTGGGTGCTGTGCTGCCCTGGCGCACCGGGTCCGCCGCCCCCGCCGAAGCGATGGCCTGAGCATGAATGCGCCCCTCGCCCATCCGCTGCTGAAGACCGGCCCAGGCCCCGCCGCCGCTTCGCTCTACATCGGCGACGTCATGCACCAGCGCATGAAACCGGTGGGCCACCGCTTCCGCTACAAGGTCTATTCGCTGCTGATCGATCTCGACCGGCTTGACGAAGCCGACCGCCTGTCGGCTCTGTTTTCGGTCAACAGCGCCAACCTGATGTCGTTCCACGAGGCCGATCATCTGCGCGGAACGCACGAGAAATCGCTGCGCGCCCATATCGACCGGCTGCTCCGGGAGGCCGGCGTGCGCGAACGCGCGGCGCGGATCGAGCTTGCCTGCTACCCGCGCATCTTCGGCCAGGTGTTCAATCCGCTGTCTGTCTTCTACGCCTACGGCGCGGACGGAGCGCCCATCGCCATGGTCTACCAGGTGCGCAACACCTTCGGCGAAGGCCACACCTATGCCTGCCGGATCGAGGACGGCGACGTCTCCGCGGCCGGCATCCGCCAGAGCCGCTCGAAGATCTTCTATGTCTCGCCCTTCATCGAGCTCGACATGCGCTATCACTTCCGGATGAACCTGCCCGGCGACCGGATCAAGTGGCGGATTCTGGAAACCGACGGCTCCGGCCCGCTGCTCGCGGCCACCTACAACGGCGCCCGCAAGCGGCTGTCGACAGGGTCGGTTCTCGCTTGCCTCTTGCAGTTTCCGCTTTTGACGTGGAAGATTGTCGGCGGCATCCACTATGAGGCATTGAGATTGTGGCTCAAAGGGATGCGTTACGTGCCCCGCCCGGCCCCGCCTCCGGTCGCGAGCTTTCGCGATCAGGCCAAGCTCGAACGTCAGGCGGCAAAGCCGTGACGGACCAACCCATGGCGAGACGGAGGGGCTGCGCTCATGAAGACTGAAGCCACCTGGACTGAACATCAAACCGCCGAAAAACTGTCCACGGACAATCTCTCGGCCTATCTGCGCGGACTGCCGGCCAAGGCCAAGATGGCGCTGCGCGGGCTGCTGCACATGGGGCACGGCCGGCTGTCGATCCGCATGCCGGACGGCCGCACCGTGCTGATCGAGGGCCGCGCCGAAGGTCCCGAGGCGGTGCTGGTCCTGCACAACTGGAACCTCGCGCACAGGGCGCTGACCGGCGGCACCATCGGCGTGGCCGAATCCTATATGGACGGCGATTGGGAAAGCCCGGACGTTACCGCGTTCCTCGAACTGTTCCTCGTCAATGTCGAGGTCGGCGACACTCTGGCGGGCGGAGCGCGCGGTCTCGCCCGAGTGGTCGAGCTGATCCGCCACTGGCTCAATTCCAACTCGCGATCCCAGGCGAAGAAGAACATCTCCGCCCATTACGACCTCGGCAACGACTTCTATTCGAAGTGGCTCGACGAGACGATGACCTATTCCTCCGCGCTCTACCAGGATGGCGCCAACGATCTGGCGAGCGCGCAGACCGCCAAGTACCGGGCGCTGGCGCAGGCCACGGGCCTCAAATCCGGCGATCATGTGCTCGAGATCGGCTGCGGCTGGGGCGGCTTCGCCGAATTCGCCGCGCGCGAGATCGGCTGCCGCGTCACCGGCCTGACGATCTCCCGCGAGCAACTGGCCTTCGCGCAGCAGCGCATCGCCAAGGCCGGCCTGTCCGACAAGGTCGACCTGCGCTTCCAGGACTACCGCGACGAGACCGGCCGCTATGACGGCGTCGTCTCGATCGAGATGTTCGAGGCGGTGGGCGAGAAATACTGGCCCACCTATTTCTCCAAGGTGCGCCAGTGCCTCAAGCCCGGCGGCAAGGCCGGCCTGCAGATCATCACCATCAAGCCCGAGGCCTATCACACCTACCGCGCCAATCCCGACTTCATCCAGCGCTACGTGTTCCCCGGGGGCATGCTGCCCACCGAGAACCATCTGAAATCGCTGGGCGAGGCGGCCGGGCTCCAACTCATCGGCCACCGCGCCTTCGGGCCCGATTATGGCCGCACGCTGGCGGAATGGCGCCAGCGGTTCTGGAACGTCTGGGACGAGATCCAGCCGATGGGATTCGACCTGCGCTTCAAGCGGCTGTGGGAATTCTACATGTACTACTGCGAGGCCGGGTTCCGCTCCGGCCACATCAACGTCCGCCAGGTGGTGTACAGCCAGGCCTGAGAGACGCTCACCGCTGTCGCGGCCATCCCGGCAGCGGTGAACCAACAGCCCGGCTGCGCCGTAGACACGGTCACAAGAAGCCTCGCTCTGATCCGCGCAGCCGGCTCGGACCCCTCTCCGGATACCAACGTGACCGCACACAGCGACTCCGCCTCAGCCGCTCGCAGGAAGTCGCCAACCGCACGGCTGGCCCTGCCCCGGATCATCGCCTATGCGCTGCCCGCCATCCCGCTCGCGGCGCTGACGCTGCCGCTTTATGTGCTGGTGCCGACCTTCTACACCGAGACGCTCGGGCTGCCGCTCGCCGCGGTCGGTCTCGCGCTGCTGCTGGTCAGGCTCTTCGACGCGGTCAACGATCCGCTGATCGGCTGGGCGGCGGACCGGTTCCGCCCCCGCTTCGGCCGCAGGCGGACACTGTTCGCGTTCAGCCTGCCGCTGACGGCGCTCTCGGCCTTCATGCTGTTCTGGCCGCCTGCGGACGCAACCACCGCCTGGCTGGTGTCCTGGGGCCTGCTGCTGTCGCTGGGCTACACCGCGGCGCTGATCCCGTTCTCGGCCTGGGGCGCGGAACTGGCGAGCGATTATCACGGCCGCTCCCGCATCACCGGCTGGCGCGAGGGCCTGACGCTGGTCGGCACGCTGATCGCCATCGCCCTGCCCTTCGCCATCGGCTTCGAGCGGGCGGACGGCCTGCACGGGCTGGCGGTGCTCGGCATCGCCGTGCTCGTCGCCCTGCCGCTGTTCGGGGCTGCGGCGATCCTCGCCACGCCCGAACCCGCCGAGCATTCGAAGACGCGGGTCGACCTCAAGTCCGGGCTCGGCCATCTCATGCGCAACCGGCCTTTCGTTCGGCTGATCTCAGCGTTCTTCCTCAACGGTCTCGCCAACGGCATTCCGGCGACTCTGTTTCTCTATTTTGTCTCCGCACGCCTGGGCCTGCCCGACGCGCGCGGGCCGCTGCTGTTCTTCTATTTCCTCTGCGCCATCGCCGGCGTGCCGCTCGCCACCTGGGCCGCGCGCCGGGTGGGCAAGCACCGGGCCTGGTGCTACGCGATGCTCGCCGCCTGCCTCGCCTTCGCGCCCGCGCCCTTGCTGCCCGAAGGCAGCCTTGCGGCCTTCGCTACGATCTGCGCCGTCACCGGCCTGCTGCTCGGCTTCGACCTGGCGCTGCCGCCGGCGATCCAGGCCGATGTCATCGACGTCGACACGGCAGCCTCGGGCGAACAGCGTTCGGGCGTCTATTTCGCCGCCTGGAGCCTGTCGACCAAGCTCTCGCTCGCGGGCGGCGTCGGCATCGTCTTTCCGGTGCTGGCGGGCTTCGGCTTCGATCCGGCGGCGCAGGCCGGAGCGGCTCAGGGCCTGACCGCGCTGGCGGTCACCTACGCCTGGGCGCCGATCGCCGCCAAGCTCATCGCAATTGCGCTGATGTGGAATTTTCCGCTCGACGAAGCCGCGCAACAATCCCTGCGCCGCAGCATCGAGGCGGACTGAGGCCGGCCACCGCTACCTGGTCTCCAGCGGCCGCTTCTTCCAGCCGGTCGCCGCGTTCATCAGCGCGAAATAGGCCGGATAGGGAAGGAACTGCAGCGCCTTGAGCACATAGGTGAAGCGTCGCGGAAAGGTGATCTCGAAGGAACTCGACCTCAGGCCCTCGGCGATACGCCTGGCCGCGTCCTCCGGCTGCATCAGGGCGGGCATGGAAAACGCGTTGCCGGCGGTGGCCGGCGTGTCGACAAATCCCGGGTTGATCACCTGGATGCGCACGCCCAGCTTGTCGAGATCGAATTTGAGGCTTTCGGCCATGTTGATCAGCGCCGCCTTGGTCGCGCCATAGGCGGCGCTGGTGGGCATGCCGCCATAGCCGGTGACCGAGGAGACGATCGCCAGATGGCCGCGGCCGCGCGCCTTCATCCGCTCGAGCGCGGGCACGAGGCAATTGACCACGCCCGACAGGTTGACGGCGAAGCTCTTGTCGAAATCGGCGACCGTGAGCGTTTCGCCATGCACCGGCAGATAGATCCCGGCATTGAACACGGCAAGCGCCAGGCCCTTGCCTTCGGCATCGATTCGGCCGGCGATCCTGGCCATCGCCTCGGCGTCGGCGACGTCGCCGGGTGCGGCGATGATGCTGCCGCTCAGGCCCGAAGAATCCCGTTCAAGCTCCGCTAGCGCCTCTTCGCCGCGGGCGGTCGCATAGACCGTATAGCCCTCGCCCGCGAGCCTGAGCGCCAGCGCCCGGCCGATCCCGCTCGAGGCGCCGGTGATCCAGGCGGCTCCATCGGTCGGGCGGGCGGAATAGGTGGTCATGCGCTCTCTCCAATAAAAAACGTCCGAAGCTTCATACGCTCCGGACGCCGGTTCGGTTGCGGGACAGGTGAAAAAAGAGGGGCGTCAGCCGATGATGTCGCCGATGAGCTGGCGGAACGAGCCGGTCAGCTTCAACGGCGCATCCATCACCGCAAAGCCGATGCAGGGCCGGCCGAGATCGACATTCGGGCGGTGATCGACGGAATCGTCGGCCACCGAGATGTCGCCGCGGGCGTAGTGCCCGCGCGCGTCGCTGAACGCGCCGTCGAGCACCAGCGACAGCTCGCTGCCCTCATGGGTGTGCGCCGGCACCGTGCGGCCCGGCTTGAGCCAGAACAGGCTCACGTGACAGCCTTCGATGTCGCCCAGATCATACTCCCGGAAGCCGGGCATCCTTGTGCGCCACGGCACGTCGGCGGCGTCAAAGCCGACGAAATCATAAAGCGCCCGGGGGAAGACCCGGTCCTGCTGAGCCGAGAGGTCGGGCTGCGGCGCCTGTTCCGTCGGCTGCGACGCCAGAACCGATGCCAGCATGGCGTCGCGGTCGGACAGCGCCACCGGATCGGCGGCGATCAGCTCCAGCCCCGCCATGGCTTCAAGATTGCGCACCTTGATGCGGCTTTTGGGCTTGAGCTCAAGATGCGCCTCCACCAGCACCCGCGCGGGGGTTGGCAGGGTTCCGGCGACGTATCTGGCAAGCAGAGAATCCAGCGTATCGATGTGTTCACGCACCATGCGTATCAAACTTTCCATCATTTCCGCGTCCGTTGCCGCCAAGGGGCTCAAACAGACGCTGTAAACCAATCCATTTGTCTGTGCATACGCCCGAACGCGCAATCCGGATCACCGGAACATGCCATTTCCTATTTATGACGTTTTGAGGCAAATAACACCCGCCGCCAGGTTTTTGTGAAGCACTGATTGCTTGCAACAGCGCCTCCGAGACGCCACAACTGGCTGCCTACTCTCAGTGCGCTCGTGAGACCACAGCAAACGACAGGATTCCCCATGCCAGCCTTTGATTCCATTCTCGACGCCATCGGCAACACCCCGCTCATTCGCCTCAATGCGGCGTCGGAGGCCACCGGCTGCACGATTCTCGGCAAGGCCGAGTTTCTCAATCCGGGCCAGTCGGTCAAGGACCGGGCGGCACTCGAGATCATCCGCGACGCGGAATCAAGGGGATTGCTGGGGCCGGGCGGCACCATCGTCGAAGGCACCGCCGGCAACACCGGCATCGGGCTGGCGCTGGTCTCCCGCGCGCTCGGCTACAACACCGTCATCGTCATTCCCGAGACCCAGAGCCAGGAGAAGAAGGACGCGCTGCGCCTGCTCGGCGCGGAGCTGGTGGAAGTCCCGGCCGCGCCCTACCGCAATCCCAACAACTATGTCCGCCTTTCGGGCCGGCTCGCCGAACAACTGGCCATGACAAATCCCAACGGCGCGATCTGGGCCAACCAGTTCGACAATGTCGCCAACCGCCAGGCGCATGTGAAGACCACCGCGCCGGAAATCTGGCGCGACACCGACGGCAAGGTCGACGGCTTCATCTGCGCGGTCGGCTCGGGCGGCACGCTGGCCGGCGTGGCCGAGGGCCTGCGCGGCTATTCAAGAACCGTCAAGATCGGCCTGGCCGATCCCGACGGCGCGGCGCTGCACCGGTTCTACACCACCGGCGAGATGAAATCCGAGGGCAGCTCGATCACCGAAGGCATCGGCCAGGGCCGCATCACCGCCAATCTCGAAGGCTTCACGCCCGACATGTCGTTCAACATTCCCGATTCCGAGGCGATTCCGCTGGTCTTCGACCTGCTGGAACAGGAAGGCCTGTGCCTGGGCGGCTCCTCCGGGATCAATGTCGCCGGCGCCATCCGCATGGCCCGCGAGATGGGCCCGGGGCACACCATCGTCACCGTGCTGTGCGATTACGGCAACCGCTACCAGTCCAAGCTGTTCAATCCGGAGTTCCTGGCGTCAAAGAACCTTCCGGTGCCCGGATGGCTCACCCGCAAGAGCGAGATCTCCATCCCCTATGTGACCGAATAATTTCCACGAAAGCCCTTTTCCATGCCCCTGCTTTTTCTCAAGGACGTCTATCTTTCCACCGCCGAAGCGCTCGTCACCGGTGTGCGCGAGGATGGCGGCATCCTCATGCACCAGACCTGCTTTTACGCCACCTCCGGCGGCCAGCCCGGCGACACCGGGTTTTTCGAGCGCGCGAACGGCGACAGGATCGTGATCGCCGGCACGGTGACCGGCGAGAGCAAGTCCGAGATCATCCATATCCCCGCCCCCGGCCAGGCCACGCCCGAGATCGGCGAGAAGCTGGTGCTGCACATCGACTGGGACCGGCGCTACAGGCTCATGCGCATGCACACCGCCTGCCACCTGCTCTCCGTGGTCTGCCCCTACCCGATCACCGGCGCGTCGGTGAACGAGGACGACAGCCGGGTCGATTTCGACATGGCCGACACCATCGACAAGGCGGAGGTGACGGCAAAGTTGATGGACCTCGTCAACGGCAACCATCCCGTCTTCTACGAATGGATTTCGGAAGCCCAGCTCGAGGCCAATCCGGGCATCGTCAAGTCCAAGAATGTCCGCCCGCCGCGCGGCCAGGGCAACATCCGCCTGGTCTGCATCGGCGAGGCCTCGTCCGTCGACAGCCAGCCCTGCGGCGGCACCCATGTCGGCGAGACCGGCGAAGTGGGCGAGATCCACATCGCCAAGATCGAAAAGAAGGGCAAGGAAAACCGCCGCTTCCGCATCAGGTTCGGACCCGCGCCGGAGTGAGGGCCGGGCCGTTGCGAGGCCCTCGAAGCGGCGGATCGCGACAATCTTAAGGGTTTGTTTGAAGGCGCATTAACGGCTGCGGGCGTAGGAGCCTGTGTCCGATGAGGTGGAGGATCTGCGAGGCTGGTGGCCCCGGGGCCTCCGGCAGCCGAGAAACGAGCCGATGTCCGTCATTCAAGCCGTCTCCTACTCCGTCTCCGCCGTGGCGCAGAGCCACTCGCCGCCTCCTGCGCGCGATGCAAGTGCGGGCGTGGCTGCGGCCAGGGCCGTGGCGCTCCCCGCAGGCGCGCCGGCGCAGACCCGCGGCGTCTCCAACCGCGTCAACGCCTATATTTCCACCGAACGCACCAATGCGGCGCGGTCCGACCGCGGATCGTCCGGCAGCAACGCGGCCGAGGACGAGGCCGAGGACGGCGTCGATCTCGACGAGGCGCTGACCTACAGGCCGAACTCGCGCTACTGATCCCGCGCCAAGCCCTTGGCCTTCCGGGGCGGACCGCTTCTCCACCCCACGGAAGCCTCATCCTCCGGCGCCGGTTGCAGGGCTTGTCCTGGCGTGGGACGGCATGTCCGTGCGCAGTCCCATCGTCAAGCCGCGGCATCCCCTTCAGCCGCGCCGTCTCTCTGAAAATGGCTGCATAAATCGGGAAAAGAATTCCGGTTCGTCCAAATATGCAGTAGTCATGGAGGCCCCGCAAATGAGGACTGCTGCCGATGACCGCTATGCCTGACACCAGCCCGTTCGTCGTCTCCTTCGATTGGCTCAAGGACCGCATCGGCGCGCCGGGCATCAGGATCGTTGACGCCTCCTGGTACCTGCCGGCGCAGAACCGGGACGCCCAGGCCGAGTATCGCGCGGCGCGCATTCCGGGCGCGGTGTTTTTCGATCACGACAGGATCGTGGCGCCGGGATCGACCCTGCCGCATACGCTGCCCGACCCCGCGACCTTTGCCCGAGCCGCGGGCGAACTGGGCCTGTCAGAGACGGACACCATCATCGTCTATGACGGTCCGGGCCTGTTCTCGGCGCCGAGGGTCTGGTGGATGCTGCGCGTGTTCGGCGCGGCCAAGTCCTTCGTTCTCGATGGCGGGTTCGATGCCTGGAAGCGCGAGGGATTGCCGGTCGAGACCGGCGACCCGGCACCTCCGGTTCCCGCGCGCTTCACCCCGGACTTCAACGCGCGCGCGGTCATCGGCTTTGAGGAGATGCGGGCGATCGTCGAACAGAAGTCCTCGCAGATCGCCGACGCCCGCGGCCCGGGCCGCTTCACCGGCGCCGAGCCGGAGCCGCGCGCCGGCATGCGCTCGGGCCACATGCCCGGCGCCCGGAACGTCCCGTTCAGCAGCCTGCTCGAGGGCGGTAGGCTCAAATCACCCGCTGCGTTGCGCGAGGTTCTTCAATCCTCGGGCCTCGATCTCGACCGGCCGGTGGTCACGAGCTGCGGCTCCGGCGTGACGGCGGCGGTCATCACGCTCGCGCTGCAATCGGTGGGCCACCGCAACAACACGCTCTACGACGGGTCCTGGTCCGAATGGGGTGGCCGCGACGACACCCCCATCGTCACCGGGGAGGCCTGAGATGGCGAAAGCTCCCAAGCCCAAATCGCTCACCGCCACCGTCACCCATCTCGAGATGAAGCGCTATCCGCGCACGCTCAAGCCCTTGCCGGTCAATCTCCACGCGAGCCTGATCAGGTGCTCCGACATCCCGCTGCATTTCTACCGCTACCTGCAATGGCGGGTGGGGCGGGAATGGCACTGGGTCAACCGCCTGCGCATGAGCGACGAGGAGCTCTCGCAGATCGTCCACGCCAAGACGACCCATATCTATGTTCTCAGCCTGGATGGCGCGCCAGCCGGATTCTTCGAGCTCTCCGAGCGCGAGGAGGCGACCGTGGAGCTGGTCTATTTCGGCCTGATGGCGCATGCCCGCGCCCGGGGCTTGGGCGAATGGATGCTCGGCCAGGCCCTGTCGACCGCCTGGGCGACGACGCCCGCCCGCGTCATCGTCTCGACCAACACGCTCGACCACCCCGCTGCGCTGCCGCTCTACCAGCGCGTCGGCTTCAGTCCCGTGAGCCAGAACGGCGCAATCCTGCGGCCGCTGTCCGACGACGAGATCCTGGCGCTGATGAAGTCCACAACCTGAGCAAGGGTGCACCCGGCGGCGGTCGCGGCTGAAATCGGGTGGCGCCCACGCGGCGCGGCGGCTACCTCGCAGGTCCCACCACGCTTGCGAGGACATCATGACACTCACTTTCGTTCCCATGGACCCGGCCACCGCGGCGCATCTGCGCGAGGGCGGCCCGGACTCCTATGGCAATCCGCCGGAGAAGAAGGTCTCTGACGGCGCCGGCGTCCCCTGCCGGCGCTGCATGAAGATGGTCAGCCGCGGCGAGCCCTATCTGGTCGCCGCCTGGCGGCCGTTCGGCGCGCTTCACGCCTATGCGGAAACCGGCCCGGTGTTCCTGCACGCCGAGCCGTGCGCGCCGGATCCCGTCGGCCCCGGCGAGCTGCCGCCCTTCCTGCTCAGCCCCGACTACATCCTGCGGGGCTATGATGCGGGCGAGCGCATCGTCTATGGCACCGGCGGCGTGATCGCGCGGGAGCAGATCCTGGCGCGTATCGGGCAACTGCTCGATGAGCCCGGCGTCGAAGCGGTGCACATCCGCTCCTCGCGCAACAATTGCTACCATTGCAAGGCGGTCTCCGCGGATCGGACGTAGGACCGGCGCGCACAAAAAATCCCGCCCGCACGATCAGGTGCGGACGGGACGGGCCGGTGTGGACAGCCCACGGAGCCTGTTCAGGCCGGGCGGCTACGCCGCCTTCAGGGCCTGGTCGATATCGGCCAGCTCGTAGCCCAGCGCCTCGGCGACCGGGCGATTGGTGATGCGGCCCTTGTGAACGTTGAGGCCGGCGCGCAAATGGCGATCGCCGGCGATGGCGTTGAGGCCGTTGTCGGCCAGCATCAGGCCGTACTGCAGGGTGGCGTTGTTGAGCGCATGCGCGGACGTGATCGGCACCGCGCCGGGCATGTTGGCCACGCAGTAATGGATCACGCCGTCGACCTCATAGGTGGGGTCGGCATGGGTGGTGGCGTGCGAGGTCTCGAAGCAGCCGCCCTGATCGATCGCGACGTCGACGATCACCGAGCCCTTCTTCATGCCCGAGAGCATGTCGCGGGTGACGAGCTTGGGCGCGGCGGCGCCGGGGATCAGCACCGCGCCGATCACCAGGTCGGCCGAGAACACTTCCTCTTCCAAAGCCTCGATGGTCGAGTAGCGGGTGTGGACCCGGCCGTTGAAGATGTCGTCGAGCTGGCGCAGGCGCGGCAGCGAGCGGTCGACGATGGTCACGTCGGCGCCGAGACCCACGGCCATCCGCGCCGAATGCAGTCCGACCACGCCGCCGCCGATGATGGTGACCTTGGCGGGCAGCACGCCGGGAACGCCGCCGAGCAGGATGCCGCGTCCGCCATGGGCCTTCTGCAGCGCGGTGGCGCCGGCCTGGATGGCGAGGCGGCCGGCCACTTCCGACATCGGCGCGAGCAGCGGCAGGCCGCCGCGGTCGTCGGTCACCGTCTCATAGGCGATCGCGGTGCAGCCGGACGCCAGCAGGCCCTTGGTCTGGTCCGGATCCGGAGCCAGGTGAAGATAGGTGTAGAGCAACTGGCCCTCGCGGAACTGCGCCCATTCGGACGGCTGCGGTTCCTTGACCTTGACCACCATGTCGGAGCGGTCGAAGACTTCCTTGGCGCTGCCCACGATCTTTGCCCCGGCGGCCTGGTAGGCCGCGTCGTCGGCGCCAATCCCCATGCCTGCCTTGGTCTCGATGATCACCTCGTGGCCATGCGCCACATATTCGCGCACGGCGCCGGGGGTGAGACCGACGCGGTATTCATGGTTCTTGATTTCCTTGGGGCAGCCTACGCGCATTGAGATCTTCCTCCGGGGACGGCGATTGGCGTCTTCAGCGCCAGATCGGGTTTCAATGCGGCTTATCCTACCATCCGGGTGGTGAAAGGTCCTTGCAAACTGCCCTTGCCCGGCGCCCACCCTTCGAATATTCTTGCATCAGATCGGCATTTTTTCGGGCAATCTGCGAATGAATGAATTGGATACACTCGATATCGCCATTCTGAAGACGCTTCAGAGCGAGGGGCGGATTTCCAACGCGGCGCTCGCCGAGCGGGTCGGCCTCTCGGCCTCGGCCTGTTCGCGCCGGCTCGACATCCTGGAAAAATCCGGCGTCATCAAGGGCTATCACGCGCGGCTGTCGCACAAGGCGCTCGATTACCGGATGATCGCCATCGTCCATATCTCGCTGTCGGGCCAGTTCGCCAAGACGCTGTCGGAGTTCGAGGCGGCGGTGAAGCTCTGCCCCAACGTGCTGGTCTGCTACCTGATGAGCGGCGAGTACGACTACACGCTGCGCATCGCCGCGCGCGATCTTGAGGATTACGAGCGCATCCACCGCGACTGGCTCTCGGCCCTGCCGCATGTGGTCAAGATCAACTCGAGTTTTGCCCTGCGCGAGATCATCGACCGTCCCAATGTCGGGCTGGGCTGACGCGAGAAGCCTGGACGTCGCCCCACAGCACGGAACTACGGCCGCCGGGGGATCGGCGGCCGTTCATAATCGTCCATTGCTGGCGGAGGCGTCAGCGCCAGTAGGGCGGCTGGCCGTAATGGGCGTAGAGCTGCTCCTGCGCGCCCAGCGTCCAGTCGTAGTCGGAGCCCTTCGAGTAGCGCGGCGCGCCTTCGACCTGCTCCTTGGAGATGTCGATGCGATAGCCGCCGAGTTCCTCGTCATATCTGAGCTTTTCCCAGGGCAGCGGGTAATGGTCGTCGCCGATGCCGAGGAAACCGCCGAAGCTCAGCACCGCATAGGACACCTTGCCGCCGACCTTCTCAATCATGACCTTCTCGATCGAACCGATGTGCTTGCCGGAGCGGTCATAGACTTCCGTGCCGGCAACCTTGTCGCTGCCGATGACCGCAGCGTTTTCCTTGGTGAGTGTGGACATGGGACTCTCCTTGTTGATGGCCGTTGCCATCCGGGTTGAGGACCGGCCCGTCCGCGGCAGTCGCCGCCATGACCGATCTGTCCAAACAACGCGTCCATCGTGTCCGCGTTCCCTCTGTCATCTGGGTGTTTTCATGGCAGCGCCGCCGTGCCGACACATTTTCCCGCACCGGCCCGTTGCCGCGCCGCACGGGCGCGGATGGGTCGACGGGCCATCGATCGGGCCTGCCCCTGCAGGCGCCGGAACCGGAACGCGGGATTGGCGTTTCTCCGTCACGGGAACCCCAAGGCGAAAGGATCAAGCCATGCCCGCCAAATCGAAAGCCCAGCAGAAAGCCGCCGGCGCCGCCCTGTCCGCCAAGCGCGGAGACACCAAGGTCTCCGACCTCAAGGGCGCCTCGCGCGAGATGTATGAAAGCATGAGCGAGAAGGAGCTCGACGAGCTGGCCTCGACCAGCCGCGACGACCTGCCCGCCCACGCCTCCAAGGACTGACGCCCGGCCCCGTCGGTGGGGGACCGCCCTTCCCGCCGCAGAACGCCCCGTCCGCTGAAGCTTCGGCGGCGGATAAGGGACTGTGGCCGCAACGAAAATATTGTATTTGAACCGGGCAGACGAGGTTCGCGATCTGGGATAATGTCCGTCTCCGTAACGACTTCTTTCTCACCCGGGGACACCCATGACGCTTACCAGACTGGCCATCGCACTGACTTTCTCCGCCTTCTTCGCCGTTCCCTCGGCCCTCGCACAGAGCGGCGCCGAATGCGTTTTCACGATTCACAACGACACCAAGGTCAACACCCTGATCGGCTTCTACACGAGCGATGATGACGGCGAGACCTGGAGCGACAACTGGCTCGGCGGCAAGATGGCGCCCGGTCAGACGGCCCGGGCCGAATTCACCGCCGACACCTGCGCCTGCGACCAGGTCTTCCAGGCCGGCTGGCTGGGCGAGGACAAAACCACCGAAGTGATGGATGACCCGCACACCATCGACATCTGCGAAGCCACCAATGTCTATCTCGGCGACGACGAAGTCACCTTCGACTGAGCCGGCAGTCCCGGATCAATGACCTGTTTGCGCGGCGCGGAACTCCCTGGGTTCCGCGCCGTTGACGTGCGGCGGCACTGTAAGCACTGGCCTCAGCGGAACAGCGCCGCGCCCTGTTCGTCGATGATCTGCCGCGCTTTGCGCAGCGTCGCCGCCTCGACCTCGTCCTTGCTGGAAAAGATGTCGGCGCGAATGAACTTGTGTTCCCTGGCCTTGGCGCCCTCGCCCCTGACGATGCGCCCCGCAAGCCGCCATTGGCCGCCTTCCGCCATGGGTTCGGCATAGATCAGGCAATCCTTGTAGGAGTCCGGCTCGTTGGCCGCCTGCGGCGGGGCCGATGCCGCGGCGCCGCCGAACAGGCTGCGGATGCTGTCGAAAATTCCTGCCATGACCTTCTCCTCGCTTTCACTCTCACCTGGTTTGCGCTCCGCGCCGGTCAAGCCGAGGACCGGCGTGACCCGCCGACAATTGGGTTGCACAAGCGTCATGTCGGGATCACACTTGGCCTGTAGCACTGCCCGTCAGGATCGGTCGCGTCCGGGCAGATACGGTCTGCTGCCGATGCGGTCCCCGCCAAACACGGATCCGGGAGACTTCTTTTAGGTCAAAGCCAGGGAGAAAGTCCATGAAAGACCAACGTATTCTCGACATGCTGCATCCGATTTCACGGCGGTCCCTGCTGGGCGGGATCGCCGCCACCGGCGCCCTCGCCCTGGTGCATCCCTTCTCCGCCCGCGCCAATGCCGGCCAGGCGCACCTGCGCATCATGGAGACGACCGACCTGCATGTGCATGTCTTCGCCTATGATTACTACGGCGACAAGCCCAACGACACCATGGGCCTGGCCCGCACCGCCTCGATCATCGACCAGATCCGCTCGGAGGCGCAGAACTCCATCCTTCTCGACAATGGCGATTTCCTGCAGGGCAATCCGATGGGCGATTACATCGCCTATGAGCGCGGCATGAAGGAGGGCGACCTGCATCCGATCGTCGCCGCCATGAACGTGCTGGGCTATGACGGCGGCACGCTCGGCAATCACGAATTCAACTACGGCCTGGACTTCATGTTCAAGGTCATCGCCGGCGCCAATTTCCCGATGGTCTGCGCCAATCTCGCCAAGGGAACGCTTGCCGCCAATCCGCAGGAGGACGACCTGTTCCTCAAGCCCTATGTGATCCTCGATCGCACCATCAAGGACGGCGCCGGCGCCGAGCACAAGATCCGCATCGGCCTGATCGGCTTCGTGCCGCCGCAGATCATGACCTGGGACGCCAGGCATCTCAGCGGTAACGCCGCCACCCGCGACATCGTCCGGGCGGCCGAAGCCTGGGTCCCGCAGATGCGCGAGGAAGGCTGCGACCTCGTCGTGGCCCTGTCGCATTCCGGCATAGGTCCGCAGGCCTGGGCAGAGAATCTCGAAAATGCCTCCGTGCCGCTCGCCGCCGTTCCCGGCATCGACGCCATCCTGACCGGACACAGCCATCTCGATTTCCCCGGTCCGAAATTCGACGGCGTCGCCGGCGTCGACAACGCCAAGGGCACGATCTCGGGCAAGCCGGGCGTCATGGGCGGCTTCTGGGGTTCGCATCTGGGCCTCATCGACCTGATGCTCGAGCGTGACGGCAATTCCTGGAAGATCGTCGGCCACAGCTCGGAGGCGAGGCCCATCTACGAACGCGTCGACCGCAAGGTCGTGGCGCTGGTGCCCGACAAGCCGGAGGTGCTCGCCGCCGCCCAGGCCGAGCACGAGGCGACGCTCGCCTATGTGCGCACCGCGGTCGGCAAGACCTCGGCGCCGCTGCATTCCTATTTCGCGCTGGTCGCCGACGATCCCTCCATCCAGATCGTCAGCCAGGCGCAGACCTGGTACATCACCGACATGCTCAAGGAAACGCAGTGGAAGGACCTGCCGGTCCTGTCCGCGGCCGCTCCCTTCAAGGCCGGCGGACGCGGCGGCGCAGACTACTACACCGATGTGGCCGCGGGCGACATCGCCATCAAGAACGTGGCCGACCTCTATCTCTATCCCAACACCGTCCAGGCCGTGGTCATCACCGGGGCCGAGGTGAAGGAGTGGCTGGAAATGTCGGCCGGCATCTTCAACCAGATCGCGCCCGGCGCCACTGATGCCGAGCTGATCAACACGGATTTCCCGTCGTACAATTTCGATGTCATCGACGGCGTCACCTATCAGGTCGACGTCACCCAGCCCGCCAAATACTCCTCCAAGGGCGATCTGCTCGACGGCCAGGCGAACCGGATTCAAAATCTCAGCTTCAACGGACAACCGGTTGATCCTGGGCAGGAATTCGTGGTCGCGACGAACAATTACCGGGGCGGCGGCGGCGGCAATTTTCCGGGCATCGCCCCCGACAAGGTGGTCTTCGAGGCGCCCGACACCAACCGCGACGTGATCGTGCGCTACATCATCGACCAGGGCACCATCAATCCCTCCGCCGACGGCAACTGGAGCTTCGCACCGGCGGGCGGCGCCACGGTGCTGTTTTCGACCGGGCCCCGGGCCAAGGAATTCCTGGACAACGTCGAGGGCGTCGCCATTGAACCCGCCGGCGATGGCGCCGAGGGCTTCGCACTGTTCCGCATCACGCTGTGAACCGGTGCTCCGAGTGGTCCCGGCGAACAGCCGCCGGGATTCACCCGGCTTTAACCGCGTGCAAGGTTTGGCGCCGGCATTAGCCTTTTGATTACGGATAGTTGCGAGACTTGGCCTCGTCGAGCCACGGGGAGGCGAACGGACATGAAAAATCACATCGGCCGCGCGCTCAAGCGCGACAAGACGCGGCTGCGCGCCAAGATCGACTGCATGGGCCAGAAGACCCATGGCGCGGTGCTCGATCTCTCCCAGCACGGCATCTGCCTGCATCTGGCGATCGACATCCCGGTCGGCCGCGGCGACAAGATCACCGTGGAAACCGAGGAGATGGGTCTGCTGATAGGAACCGTCCGCTGGATCCGGCGGCCGCGGGTCGGCGCGGAACTCGTGCTGACCTCCAACAACCGTGCCAAGGTCGAAAGCTATTACCGCTTCTTCAAGGACAGCCCCCTGCCCGCCTGACCGCCCGTGCGTTTCCGCCGCAGTCCCCGGCCGGCGCGCCGCCGCCAGGCCATTGCGCGGCCGCATTCCCTAACCTAATGTCGCGTCACTTCTCTCACCGGCCAAAGGTGGGGATCCGGTCGGGAGGACAGGCTCATGGCAAAGCGGATGTCGAGGACACGCAAAGTGCTGTATTTCATCGCGTTTGTGATCATTGCCGGAGGCGCCGCCTATCTCTTCGGGCCGCGCCCGCCGGTCGACACCGGCATCCAGTTCGCCGATGCCGACCTGCCGGAGGATCTCGACCAGTACATCACCCAGTCGGAAGCCCGGTTCGACGATCTCCGGCCCGGCAACGAGCGGCAGATCGTCTGGGCCTATCCCGCCTCGAAGGCCCGCACGCCGATCTCCATCGTCTATGTCCACGGCTTTTCCGCCAGCCCCGCCGAAATCCGCCCCCTGCCCGATCTCGTCGGCCGCCAGTTGGGGGCCAATATCTACTTCGCCCGCCTGACCGGGCACGGCCGAAGCGGCGACGCCATGCTCGAAGGCTCGGTCCATGCCTGGGTCAACGACATGGCCGAAGCGCTCGCCATCGGCCGCAGGCTGGGCGAGCGCGTCGTCGTCATGGCGACCTCGACCGGCGCGTCACTCGCCACCTGGGCCGCCACCCAGCCGGATCTGATGCGCGATGTCGCGGGCCTGGTGCAGATCTCCCCGAACTACGGCGTCCAGGCCGCGGGCTCGAGCCTCCTGACCATGCCCTGGGCCGACAGGCTGGTGCCGCTGATCGCCGGCCGGCGCCGTTCGTTCGAGCCCGTCAACGAGCTGCAGGCGCAATTCTGGACCTATGAATATCCGAGCCTCGCGCTTCTGCCGATGGCGTCTCTGGTGCAGCTCGCCAACGATGTCGACGCGGCGAGCATCCAGGTCCCCTCGCTGTTCATCTTCTCGCCGCAGGACAAGGTCATCCGCCCGGATCTGGTCGCCGCCATGGCCGCGAAGTGGGGGGCAGCCGCGGAGACCGTCGAGGTGACCGACAGCGGCGACCCCAACCACCACGTGATCGCCGGCGACGCGCTGTCTCCCGGCACCACCGAGAGGCTCGCCAGGACCGCCGCCGACTGGATCGCCGGCCTTTAGCCGGCGCGACAGGCCGGCACGTCAGATGATCAGGTTGGAGATGATCTCGTTGTCGGTGATGTCCTGGTAGCTCAATCCCGCCTGGTCGAAGGCCTCGATCAGGCGGACGAAGTTCTCGGGCGCCTTGGTTTCGATGCCGATCAGGATGGAGCCGAAATTGCGCGCCGATTTCTTCAGATACTCGAATCGGGCGATGTCGTCGTCGGGCCCCAGCAGCGACAGGAAGTCCCTCAGAGCGCCGGGCCGCTGGGCCAGCCGCAGAACGAAGTATTTCTTCGTTCCCGCGTAGCGCATCGCCCGTTCCTTGACGTCGGGCAGCCGCTCGAAATCGAAGTTGCCGCCGGAGACGACGGCGACCACGCTCTTGCCCGAAAGCCGCTCCGGCCCCAGCGCCTCGAGCACCGACAGCGACAGCGCCCCTGCGGGCTCCAGCACGATGCCTTCGGTGTTGAGGATCGAGGTCATGGTCAGGCAGATGGCGTTTTCCGGCACGATCATGACCTGGTCGGCGCGAAACCGCTTGAGGATCTCGAAATTGCGCAGGCCGATTTCCGCGACCGCGGCGCCATCGACGAAATTGTCGATCTTGGCGAGCTTCACCCGGTGTCCGGCGGCAAGGCTCTGCTTCAGGCTCGGCGCGCCCGCGGGCTCGCTCAGCAGGAAGCGGTCATTGTCGACCAGGCCCTCGAAATAGCGCGCCACGCCCGCCGACAGGCCGCCGCCGCCGACCGGCAGCACGATCAGGTCGGGCGTCTCGCCCTCGGGCAGTTGCGCGGCGATTTCGGCGGCCACCGTTGCCTGCCCCTCGATGATGTCGTCATGGTCGAAGGGCGGCGCCATCAGTGCGCCTTCGGTCAGCGCGAAATCCTGCGCGGCGGCATAGCAGGCGTCGAAAAAATCCCCCGTCAGGCGGATCTCGATGAAGTCGCCGCCGAACATGCGGGTCTTGTCGATCTTCTGCTGCGGCGTCGTCACCGGCATGAAGACGACGCCCTTGCGCCCAAAATGGCGGCAGACATAGGCAAAGCCCTGGGCGTGGTTGCCGGCCGAGGCGCAGACGAACAGCGGCAGGCCGGGATCGCGGTCGAGCGCCTTTCGGATGAAGTTGAACGCGCCGCGGATCTTGTAGGACCGGACCGGCGACAGATCCTCGCGCTTGAGCCAGATCTGCGCTCCGTAGCGCGCCGAAAGATGGTCGTTGAGCTGCAGCGGGGTGGGTCCGAACAGCGCCCGCATCTCGTCGAGCGCCCTGTCGGCGCAGGCGCGGAATGCAGCAGGTGATTGTTTTTCGTCCATCTCCGGTCTATGCCACGGGAAGCAGCCGGTTGCCAACCAGAACCAGCTCTATTCCTTTCTTGAGAGGGGCGCGGCTTGCCCAGCCAGACCATCCGCTACGCAGTCTTCATCGCATCGATGGCGGGATTGTATCTTTCCGCGGCGATGCTGGTCCCCGCGGCGATCGATTTCTATTACGGCAATCCCGACTGGCAGGTCTTCACCGTGTCGGCCTTCTCGGTGGGCGCAGTGTGTCTCGCCTCGGCCACAGCCAACCGCGGCTCGCCCGCGCCCTTTTCCCGGCGACTGGGGTTTCTGGTGGTCAATATGTTGTGGATCACGCTGTCGGTGACCGGCGCCATCCCGCTCTACCTCTCCACCCTCGGGCTGGACCTCGCCGACGCGCTGTTCGAATCGGTCTCCGCGGTGACGACCACCGGCTCCACCGTGATCGCCGGCCTCGACCGGCTGCCGCCGGGCCTCTTGCTGTGGCGCTCGATGCTGCAATGGTTCGGCGGCATCGGCATTGTCGCCATGGGGCTTCTGGTGCTGCCATTCCTCAAGGTCGGCGGCTTCACCGTCTTCAAGATGGAATCCTCCGACACCTCGGAAAAGCCCTTCGCGCGGTTCGCCGTCTTCGTGCGCGCCTTCTTCGCCATCTATATCGGGCTGACGGTGGTCTGCGCCATCCTCTACGGCGTGCTGGGAATGAGCGGCTTCGACGCCGTCAACCACGCCATGACCACGCTGGCGACCGGCGGCTTCTCGACCCACGACGCCTCGTTTGGCGCCTTCCAATCCCCGGCGCTGATCTGGACCGGGACCATCTTCATGGCGATCGCCGGCCTTCCCTTCTCGGTGCTGATCCTGTTTGCCGTGCGCGGCCGGCTCGACGCCCTGCGCGACCCGCAGATCTACGCCTATCTCGGCATCATCGTCGGTCTCTCCCTCGTCGTGGCGCTGAGCCTGCGCCTCAACGCGGGCGAGAATTTCGGCATGGCGCTGACCCATTCGGCCTTCAACATCGTCTCGGTGGTGACAACGACCGGCTACGCCAGCGCCGACTACACGCTGTGGGGCCCGTTTGCCGTGGCGATCTTCTTCATGGCCACCTTCCTCGGCGGCTGCTCCGGCTCCACCGCCGGCGGCATCAAGGCCTACCGGCTGGTCATCATCTTCGGCTCGATCCGTTCCGGCCTGATGCGGCTGATCTATCCGCACAGCGTGCGGCCGGTGCGCTATGGCGCGGTGGCGGTCGAGCCGGAAATGCAGCGCACCGTGTTTCTGTTCGTCTGCGCCTATTTCGGCATCTGGGCCTTCGGCTCGATCGCGCTGGCCGCGACCGGCCTCGACATCGAGACCGCGACGTCCGGGGCGATCACCGCGCTCGCCAATGTCGGCCCCGGCATCGGCACGGTGATCGGACCGGCGGGCAATTTCAGCACCATCGGCGATCCGGCCAAGCTGATCCTGGTGTTCCTGATGTTGCTCGGCCGGCTCGAGATCCTCGCGGTCCTGGTCCTGTTGATCCCGGCCTTCTGGCGGCAATAGGCGCAGCGCCGGCCATATCGCATTTGCCTAAATTATACATCGATTAACCAAAATCTGCTTTCCTCCAATGACACGGAGGATCGTTTCCCATGCACGCATTGCAGGTATCTTTTGCCGACGGCGCGGAGGACTTGCCGGATGCCGGACCGGCAGACGCGCGCTCCGCCCAGGCCCCGGACCAGGACCAGGCCAGGCTTGCCCGGGCGATGAGTGTCATCGGCTCGCAGATCGGCGAGCTGTCGGTCAATATCGCCGACACCAACGGCATGATCGGCGACGTGTCGGGATCGATGTCCCGGCAGGCCGACGAGTTCCACGCGCTGACCCGCGACATCTCGATGATCGCCCGCTCCAACCAGACCGTCGCCGAGGCCTCGCACGGCGCCATCGTGTCGGCGCGGTCCACCCAGACCGGGCTCGACACCACCACGCAGAGCGTCAACGGCATCCTCGTCAACGCCGTCTCCGACATCAAGTCGATGGCGCAGAACGCCACCGAGATCACCGGCGTGCTCGATTCTGTCTCGGTCCAGATCAAGGAGATCCATTCCTTCCTGGAAGCGATCCAGGGGATCGCCACCCAGACGCAACTGCTGGCCGTCAATGCCGGCATCATGGCGGCGCATGCGGGCGAGGCCGGCCGCGGCTTCGCGGTGGTCGCCGAGGCCGTCAAGCAACTGGCCGACAAGACCGGCAATGTCTCGCGCGACATGGTGGCGCGGCTGCAGGGGCTGCGCTCAACCGTCGACAGGCTGCAGAAGCAGAACGCCGCCAACGAGGCCGTCGCAACGCTGGCCTGCCAGCGCTCGACCGAGATCGAGGAGGAGTTGCGCAAGTTCACCGGCTTCAGCGAGAGCGTCGCCGGCATGATCACCGAGATCGAGCGCATCAGCGCCCCGGTGGAGGAAACCACGAGGGCCTGCACGACCGTGCTCGCCAAGGTCTCCGACCTCGACACCCAGGTGCATCACAGCGCCCAGATGCTGACTTCGGCCAGCGCCAAGATCGACCGGCTGGTGTCATTCTCGGAAAACGTCATCGGCGAGGTCGCCCAGAGCGGCATCGAGACCGAGGACACGCCGCTGATCCGCGCGTGCATCGCCGGGGCCCACGAAGTGGGCGCCCTGTTCGAGGAGGCCGTCAGATCCGGCGCGCTGTCGATGGCCGACCTGTTTGACGAACACTACCAGCCACTGCCGGGCACCGATCCGCAGCAGCACATGACCCGCTTCACCCGCCACACCGATCGCCTGCTGCCGCCGATCCAGGAGGCGATGCTCGGCTTCGACCCGCGCGTCACCTTCTGCGCCGCGGTCGACCGCAACGGCTACCTGCCGACCCACAACCACGTCTTCTCCAAGCCGCAAAGCGCCGATCCGGTATGGAACGCCGGCAACTGCCGCAACCGGCGCATCTTCAACGACCGCACCGGGCTCGCCGCCGGGCGCAACACCAAGCCGTTCCTGCTGCAGACTTACCGCCGCGATATGGGCGGCGGAAAATACAGCCTGATGAAGGATCTCTCCGCCCCGATCAAGGTCGGCGGAAGGCATTGGGGCGGCTTGAGGATCGGCTTCAAGATCAACGTGTGAACCGTCTGCAGGCAAGAGGGAATCAAAGCCTTGGGTTGGGCGGGCGGCGAGGTACAGCCAAAATTGGTGCGGACGACGGGAATCGAACCCGTACAGCCTCGCGGCCGAGGGATTTTAAGTCCCTTGCGTCTACCAGTTTCGCCACGTCCGCACGTCAGACAGTCGGTAGCCCACCCTCCGCCGGCAGGCAAGGCCCTGCCCCCGGCCTGTGCATAAACAAGGCCCCGCGGTGAATGCCGCGGAGCCTGAGTGTTCGTTGATGGAGCAGACCGGTGACGCGGTTCAGGCGACCAGCTTCGCGGCGATCTCGGCCACGCGCTTGCCCTGGAATTCGGCGGCTTCGAGCTCGACGGCCGAAGGCTGGCGCGAGCCGTCGCCATCGGCGATGGTGGTGGCGCCGTAGGGCGAGCCGCCCTTGACTTCGCCGACGCCCATCTGGCCCTGGAACGTGTAGGGCAGTCCTGCGATCAGCATGCCGTGGTGCAGGAGCACCGTGTGGAAGCTCAGGATGGTCGATTCCTGGCCGCCGTGCTGGGTGGCCGAGGAGGCCATCACCGAGCCGACCTTGCCGACCAGCGCGCCCGAGGCCCACAGGCCGCCGGTCTGGTCGAGGAAATTCTTCATCTGCGAGGCCATCATGCCGTAGCGCGTCGGCACGGCGAAGACGATGCCGTCGTAATCGGCGAGTTCGGCGGGGTCGGCGACCGGCGCGTCCTGGTCCATCTTGTAGTGGAACTGCTCGGCCACCGAGTCGGGAACCAGCTCCGGCACCCGCTTCAGCGTCACCTCGGCGCCGCCGGCGGCGGCACCCTTGGCAGCGGCTTTCGCCATGGTTTCCATGTGGCCCCAGCTCGAATAATACAGCACCAAAATCTTGGCCATGTCGCTCTCCTTCGTGTTGCTTTGCCGCATCGCAGCGGACGGTAGGCAACACATAAGCGGTTCGTTGTTCAATGATAGTGAGCTAACGCAGCACGGTTTGTTCACAAATCGGCACGTTATTTAATCCCCGGCGCAGGCTTGCGCAGCCCCGCGAAAGCCGTCTATCCATTCTGGCCCGGAGCGCGCCCGATGCCGTCCGGGCAAGACCCGGAAAGGACATGACCATGAGCGAGCCCGACACCTTGACCGTGACCGCAGCCGCGCTGGCGATCGGCGACGAACTGCTCTCGGGCCGCACCAAGGACAAGAATATCGGCCATCTCGCCGAGATGCTCACCGCCGCCGGCATCGCGCTCGAGGAAGTCCGCATCGTCCCCGACGACCAGCAGCGGATCGTCGAGGCGCTCGACGCGCTCCGCACCCGCTACGACTATGTCTTCACCTCGGGCGGCATCGGCCCGACCCATGACGACATCACCGCCGACGCGGTGGCCGCCGCCTTCGGCGTCCCCTGCGACCACGACTCGGACGCGCTGGCGCTGCTGGGCGCGCATTACGCCGAGCGCGGCCTCGAGTTCACGCCGGCGCGCCAGCGCATGGCCCGCATGCCGCTGGGCAGCCGCCACATCGACAATCCGGTCTCCCGCGCGCCGGGCTTCATCATCGGCAATGTGCATGTCATGGCCGGCGTGCCGTCGGTGTTCCAGGCCATGCTCGACAATGTGCTGCCGACGCTGAAGACCGGGACCAAACTCCTGTCCGAGAAAGTGAGCTGTCCCTTTGGCGAGGGCGACATCGGCGACCCGCTGAGCCTGATCGCCAAGGCCCACCCCGATGTCAATATCGGCTCCTATCCGCGCTTTTCCGGCGCCGGCTTCTCCACCGAGATCGTCATCCGCGGCCGCGAGCGCGACTTGATCGAGGCAGCCCGGCGGGACATCGAGGCGATGCTTGCGAGCGTCGCGCAAAAACTCGGCACGGCCGCGGTCTGAGACGCCCGGACTGACGCCCGGACCGATTTGACAAGGATCAATGCGCTGGCGTGAGCCGCACAGCATTGTGGACTTCCGGGCCCGGTGTCCCGGGAGCGCCCAAAGGAGATCCCCATGGCCTATCATACGATCCTCGCCGTCCTTGCAACCGAAGCCGACGTCGCCCCGGTGACCGACGCCGTTGCCGGTTTTGCCGCGGGCAACGAAGTCCATCTGATCGGCTGTCACGGCGAACCTTCCCAGTTCGTGGTCCTTTCCGCGCCGATCGACGTGCCCGACGCCACCACCATCGCAGCGCTTTACGAACAGGCCGAAACGCGCATGCGCGAAGTCGGCGACGCCTTCACCAAGGCCTGCGAGAAGGCCGGCCTGTCGCATGAATGGCGGCCGGTGCGCTCGCCCGGCGGAGACAGCGCGGTCTCGGCGCTGGTGAGCGCCAGGTCGTCCGATCTCGTGGTGGTGCGCCAGCCCGACCGCGCCGCCAACGAGGACATGGCCAGCAACATCGAGGCGCTGTTGTTCGAAGGCGGACGCCCGGTGCTGTTCCTGCCGCCCAGCGGCGCGCTCGCCGCCCCGATCCGCCGCATCCTGATCGCCTGGGACGGCTCGCGCGAAGCCGCCCGCGCCGCCCATGACGCGCTTCCGCTGCTCAAGGCTGCCGAGGCCGTGGAAATCGTCATCGTCGACGCCGACAGGCTGCCCGACATCGACGCGCCCCTCGCCGGCGCCGACATCGCCAGTTGCCTGTCGCGCCACGGCATCCACGCCAATGTGACGACGACCTCGAAGGGAACCGGCTCGACCGCCCAGGCCATCATGGCACAGGCCACGGCCAGCAATGCCGATCTCGTGGTGATGGGCGCCTACACCCATCAGCGGCTGAGGGAATGGCTGTTCGGCGGCGTCACCCGCGCCTTCCTCGAAAAAGCGCCGGTGGCGGTGCTGATGTCGCGCTAAGGGTCCGGGCGGACCTGCGGAGGCCGTTCGCCGGAAACGCGCAACCGGGCCCGTGGCCGCGGAGCCTTTGCCGGTCCGGGCCGGATCCCCGATCCGGTCCGTGGTCCCGCCTAGCCGGACGCGGGCCGACTTGCACTTGACACCGGTTTTCGGCTATCTGCCGCGATCAACCGTGCAAACCGCTGCCGTCGCGCCGCCCATCCAAGGACATCCGCCATGTCTCTTCCAGACAAAGCCTTTCCGGTCTCCTGGGACCAGTTCCACCGCGATGCGCGGGCACTTGCCTGGCGGCTGAGCGGCACCGGGCAGGCCTGGAGCGCGATCGTCTGCATCACCCGCGGCGGCCTGGTTCCCGCGGCCATCATCTCACGCGAGCTCGACATCCGCCGCATCGACACGGTCTCGGTCGCCTCCTACCACGACTATGTCACCCAGGGCGACATGAAGGTGCTCAAGGAGATCAACGCCGATATTCTCGAAACCGAGGGCGAAGGCGTGCTCATCGTCGACGATCTCACCGACACCGGCAAGACTGCGGCGATCGTCCGCGCCATGCTGCCGAAGGCGCATTTCGCCACCGTCTACGCCAAGCCGAAGGGCCGGCCGCTGGTCGACACCTTCGTCACCGAAGTGAGCCAGGACACCTGGATCTATTTCCCCTGGGACATGGGCTTTGCCTATGTCGAACCCATCGCCAAGGATTCCCGCGGCTGAGCCGCGGCCGGGCCGTGACGGCCCCGGACGATCCGTCCGCCGCGCCGGCCGCCGGTCCGGGCGGCGCGTCGCGTCCGCTGCTGTTCATCTTCCTGGTCGTGACCATCGACATGATGGGCGTGGGCCTCGCCTTCCCGCTGCTGCCCAAGCTGATCCAGGCGGTCGGAGACTATTCGATCTCCGAGGCCGCGTTCTACAACGGCTCCGTCGCCCTCATCTACGCGCTGGCGCAGTTCGCCTTCTCCCCCTTGATCGGCAATCTCTCCGACGCCTACGGGCGCCGGCCCGTGCTGCTGATCGCCCAGTCGGGCCTGGCGCTCGACTATCTCCTGATGGCGCTGGCGCCCACCCTGTGGTGGATCGCCGCCGCCCGGCTGGTCTCGGGCGTGTTCGGCGCCACCGTGTCGACCGCCAGCGCCTATGTCGCCGATGTCTCGACGCCCGAGAACCGGGCGCGCAATTTCGGCTTCATCGGCATGGCCTTCGGCCTGGGCTTCGTCATCGGGCCGTTCCTGGGTGGCGTGCTGGGCGAGATCGACATCCACCTGCCGTTCTTCGTCGCGGGCGTTCTCGTCGCGCTCAACGTGGTGTTCGGCTATTGCGTGCTGCCCGAATCGCTGCCCAAGGAAAACCGGAGGCCGCTCGCGGGCTGGCGGCAGAGCAATCCCTTCGCCGCCCTCGGCCTGCTCACGCGGCTGCCCAGGCTGACCCCGTTTCTCGTCTGCTTCTTCCTGGTCTTCCTGGCGCAGCGCGGGCTCGAGAGCATCTGGGTGCTCTACGCCGATTTCCGCTACGGCTGGGGCATCCGCGAGGCGGCCTTCTCGCTCGCCTTCGTCGGCCTCATGTACATCATCGTCCAGGGCGGCCTGGTCGGGCGCGCGGTCGCCCGCTGCGGCGAACCGCCGGTCATCGGCGCGGGCTACCTGCTCGCGTCAGCGAGCCTCTTCGCCTTCGCGCTGGTCGACAACGGGCTCCTGGCGCTGCCGCTGGTGGGCTCCTTCATCCTCGGCGCGGCGCTGGCCGAACCGGCGCTCCGGTCGCTCGCCTCGCAGGTCGTGGCGGCCAACCAGCAGGGCCTGCTGCAAGGCGCCATCGCCTCGGTCAACAGCCTGGTCATCATCATCGCCCCGGCCGTCGCCAATCTGGTTCTCGCCAATGTCTCGGGGCCGGCACCCCTCGCGCCCCTCCCCGGCGCCTGGTTCCTGATCGGCGCGGTGCTGTTCTTGATAGCCTTCCTGGTCTTCCGCCGCGCCCGCACGAGCCTGTGACGCCCGGCGGGTTTTGACAGGCATCATTAACCTTCCCTTATCGACACTCATGGCATGAAAGGCTGCTCGGAACTGAACGAGCGGCTGGGATGACTTCAGCCACGACAAGCCTCCCGGCGGGCATGCGGCTTTCCCATTTCGCGGATCGATCAGTTCATGCAGCAGGCGTCGTCATCTTCGGGCGGACTATCCAGGCAGGTCCGGATCGTCGGCATCAATCTCGCAGTCATCCTCATTGTGCTTTCGGCCGCCGCCATGACGCCGCGGGATGGACGGGCGCTGGTCTTCGTCTCGCCCTGGAGCGAACCCGGCCGCGTGGTCGAGGTGATCGCCCAGGCCGGAGGATCGATCCTCAACGGCACCGGCGCGCCCTACGCCGCCATCGCCCATTCGAGCGAACCCTTTTTCACCTACCGATTGTTCAAGTCCGGCGCTGTGCTGGTGCTCGATGGAAGTTTAGCCTTCCTTTGCAGGAGTTCGCCTTCATGACCTACATGACCTCGCTTCGCACCCGTGCGGCCATCGCCATCGTGGCGCTGCTGTGGATCAACCTCTTGATGATGGGCCTGCGCTTCTGGTGGGGCATGAGCGCCGATCCGGTGATCGTGCTTGGCGGCGGCACGGCCATCGCCGGCGTCGCGACCCTGACCTGGTGGCGCGACCGCATCGGCACGGCCACGCAGATCTCCACGGCGCTCGCCCACGCGGCGAGCGTGGCGCTGCTGGTCTATGCGTTCTCCGGTTCGCCGCTGCAGATCGACATGCACATGTATTTCTTCGCCAGCCTGGCGATCTGCGCCTCCTGGGTGAGCTGGCGCCCGATCATCGCCTTCGCGGGCCTTACCGCCGTGCATCACCTGCTGCTGTTCTTCGTGCTGCCGGCGGCGGTGTTTCCCGATTCCTCCGACCTCGGCCGGGTGGTTCTGCATGCGGTGATTCTCATCCTCGAGGCTGGCGCGCTGATGGCGCTGGGCCATACGCTCGCCAAGGCCTTCGCCCAGAACGAGGAGACCATGCAGGAAAGCCGCGCCGCCACCGAGCGGGCGAGCGAAATGACGCTTCGCGCCGAACAGGCGCAGAAGCAGAACATGGAGGATTCCAGCCGCCGCGAGGCCGAACGGGCCAGCGACGATCACCGTCTGCGTTTCGCCATCGACGCGCTCGGCCGCGGCCTCGACCAGTTGGCGCGCGGCGACCTGCGCTTCCGCCTGAACGAGCCGTTCGACGGCTCGCTCGAAAAGCTCCGGGTCGATTTCAACACCTCCATGCAAACCCTCGAACGCACGGTGGCCGAGCTCGGCCGTTCGGCGCTCGACATGCGCGAGGGCACCAAGAGCGCCAGCAGCGACGCCGAGCGCATTTCCCAGAGAACCGAGCAGCAGGCCGTTTCGCTGGAGCAGACCGCCGCCGCCATCGGGCGAATCACGGAAAATGTTCAGAGCGCATCGCAGCGCGCCGGGGAAGCCGGCCGCCTCGTCGACGAGACCACCCGCAACGCGGCCCATTCCGGCGACATCGTCGCAAAGGCAGTCGGCGCCATGGCGGAAATCGAGGACTCCTCGCGCCAGATCAGCAAGATCATCAGCGTCATCGACGGCATCGCCTTCCAGACCAACCTGCTGGCGCTCAATGCCGGCGTCGAGGCCGCGCGCGCCGGCGAGGCAGGCAGGGGTTTTGCCGTCGTCGCCCAGGAAGTGCGCGAACTGGCGCAGCGCTCGGCCAGCGCCGCCAAGGAGATCAACACGTTGATCGCCACCTCCTCGAGCCAGGTCGACGTTGGCGTGACCCTGGTCAACCAGGCCGGCGACGCGCTGCGCTCGATCGGCGAACAGGTCAAGACCATCAACGACTACATCGGCAAGATCGTCGACACCGCGCGCGACCAGGCCAGCGACATTTCGGAAATCAACGCCGCCGTCTCCACCATGGACAAGGGCACGCAGCAGAACGCGGGCCTGGTGTCCGAGGCGACCAACTCCATCCGCCAGCTTGCGAGCAATGCCGATGGCCTGGTCGCGAAGCTGGCGGTGTTCAACGTCAATGACGGCGAGACCCCGCATCTGATCTCGACGCCCGGAACCGCCGCGCCTGTCGCGGCCCATGCCTCTCGTTCCCCTGTCCAGCGGAGCGGCGGCGCGGTCGCGCGCGGCAACGCCGCGGCCGCCGTGGCCCCGCAATGGGACGAATTCTGAGCCCTGCCAGAGCTTCGCATCGCTGCCCGACAGTGGTAGGATGGTTTTGCTGCCGCCCGCCGATTGAAGAACGGCGCCCGGCGACTATATCTGGTTAGTATTGCATGCTCCGGTCCTCCCGCCCCTGAGAGGCTGTCGGCCAAAGGCTCTGCAATGCTGTATCAAAACTGTCATACTTGCATGAAACCCTGATCGCAGGAGGCGATTCGCTGACTATTACCGCTTTTGACAGGATCAAGACCCTGCTGGATCTCTTCAGGCAACCCGGTGACGCGGACTCGTGCCTTCGCGGCAAGCCCAAGCGCCAAGCCGCGGCCGCGGTGTTCCGCGGCTCGGGCGATTCGCGCGAGCTGATGCTGATCACCAGCCGCGACACCGGCCGCTGGATCGTGCCCAAGGGATGGATCGAAAGCGACGAGGACGGCCCGGCCGCGGCCATCCGCGAGGCCTGGGAAGAGGCCGGCGTGTTTGGCGACGTCCTGCCCGGCGGCCCGGTGGGCCACTACCGCTACGTCAAGCAGAGAACCCGGCGCGGCGACGCGCTGTGCGATGTCGACGTCTATCTGGTCAGCCTGATCGAGCTGAGGGACCAGTGGCCCGAACGGGACCAGCGCCGGCGCAAATGGTTCCCCGTCGCCAGCGCCATCGGCCTGATCGGCGAAGAGGGATTGAAGGACGTCATCCGCGACGCCTTCAAGATGCTCAAGGCCGCCTGACCTCACCGCTTCGTCCACATCCCATCCCAAATTCCGCAATGTTGGATCCGCGTCCACGGCGCCGCCCGGCCGGTGCGGCTGCGTCCCTCCAATGTCGCCGCGAGGGATTTGATCCGGCAGCGCCACGCCCGGCATCAGTTCTCACCCGTCAGATTTTCCGTCCCGTTTGCGACCCTGCCGCCGGGCGTCCCAGAATGGGGCAGCGCCCCGCCTCAACGCCTTGGGATTCAGGGGTTTATCCCCCGGCAATGGCAGATCGGGTTAAAACCGCCTTTGTCCTCGTTTTCCACAATCCGGATCCACTAGATGTGGTGTACATGAATCCGTCACAGTCAACCTCTTGACGCACGCAACCGAGTCGCTGCTTATAGGATCAACGTTGCGGCGGCGGCGCGGCTGGAGAGTTTCGAGGCCAGTCAATTCCTGACATTTCCGGGTGAAAACGTCTGACACTGTGCAGATCTGCGCGGTGATCGGAGGGGCGTGTCCCGGCTCTGAAAAGAGCCGGCGCAGCGAAAAAGGGGCTGGTGGTAAGAAGCTGTTAATACTATATTTAGTGTTTGCAGCGATCCTGACCACAAGATAGAGGATTTCCCCAGAGCGGGAATCACATCGAGTGACCGAGTATCAAACTGGCTGCGCAATGAGTGTGCGGCCTGCGGACGAGATATTGTCGAGACGCAAGGACTGCGGCCGACCGAGAGATTTAAAAGAGGAAGACAATGCGCATTGAACGTCGGTTCACCAAGGATGGCCAGTCCGCCTATTCAGACATCGAATTCCGCAAGGCCACGAGCGAGATCAAGAACCCGGACGGGTCGATCGTCTTCCGCCTGGCCGGCATCGACGTGCCCGTGCAGTTCAGCCAGGTCGCGGCCGACATCCTGGCGCAGAAATATTTCCGCAAAGCCGGCGTTCCGGCGCGGCTGAAGAAGGTCGAGGAGAATTCGGTCCCGTCCTGGCTGTGGCGGTCGACCGCCGACGAGGCGGCGCTGGCCGAGCTTCCCGAAGGCGAGCGCTACGGCTCGGAAACCGACGCCCGCCAGGTCTTCGACCGGCTCGCCGGCACCTGGACCTACTGGGGCTGGAAGGGCGGCTACTTCACCTCCGAGGATGACGCCCGCGCCTTCATGGACGAGCTCGCCTACATGCTCGCCACCCAGCGCGTGGCGCCGAACAGTCCGCAGTGGTTCAACACCGGCCTGCACTGGGCCTATGGCATCGACGGCCCCGGCCAGGGCCATTTCTATGTCGACCCCTTCACCGGCAAGCTCACCAAGTCGAAATCCTCCTACGAGCATCCGCAGCCGCATGCCTGCTTCATCCAGTCGGTCGAGGATGATCTCGTCAACGAGAACGGCATCATGGACCTGTGGGTGCGCGAGGCGCGTCTGTTTAAATACGGTTCGGGCACCGGCTCCAACTTCTCCTATCTGCGCGGCGAAGGCGAGAAGCTGTCGGGCGGCGGCAAATCGTCGGGCCTGATGAGCTTTCTTAAGATCGGCGACCGCGCCGCGGGCGCCATCAAGTCGGGCGGCACCACCCGCCGCGCCGCCAAGATGGTGGTGGTCGACATCGATCACCCCGATATCGAGGCCTACATCAACTGGAAGGTCAAGGAAGAGCAGAAGGTGGCGGCGCTCGTCACCGGCTCCAAGATCGTGGCGATGCACCTCAAGGCGATCATGAAGGCCTGCATCAACTGCGAGGCTGACAACGACGCCTGTTTCGACCCCAAGCAGAACCCCGCGCTCAAGCGCGAGATCAAGGCCGCCAAGCGCGACCAGGTGCCGGAAAACTACGTCAAGCGCGTCATCCAGTTCGCCCGCCAGGGCTACACCGACATCGAGTTCAAGACCTACGACACCGATTGGGATTCGGAAGCCTATCTCACCGTCTCGGGCCAGAACTCCAACAACTCGGTCTCCATCAAGGACGACTTCCTGCGCGCCGTTGAAACCGACGGCGACTGGAACCTGACCGCCCGCAAGGACGGCAAGGTGATGAAGACCTTGAAGGCGCGCGACCTGTGGGAACAGATCGGCCATGCCGCCTGGGCCTCTGCCGATCCGGGCCTGCACTTCAACACCACCATGAACGACTGGCACACCTGCCCGGCCGAAGGCCCGATCCGCGCCTCCAACCCGTGCTCGGAATACATGTTCCTGGACGACACCGCCTGCAACCTGGCCTCGCTCAACCTGCTTCAGTTCAAGGACGCGACCACCAAGCGCATCGACGTCGCCGATTACGAACACGCCGTGCGGCTGTGGACCATCGTGCTCGAGGTCTCGGTGATGATGGCGCAGTTCCCGTCCCACCAGATCGCCGAACGTTCCTACAAGTACCGCACGCTGGGCCTCGGCTACGCCAATATCGGCGGCCTGCTGATGACCACCGGCATTCCCTATGATTCCAAGGAAGGCCGCGCCATCTGCGGCGCGCTGACCGCGATCATGACCGGCGTATCCTACGCAACTTCCGCCGAGATGGCCGCCGAGATCGGCCCCTTCCCGGGCTACAAGGACAACAGGAAGAACATGCTGCGGGTGATCCGCAACCACCGCCGCGCGGCCCATGGCGAGACCACGGGCTACGAGAGCCTCTCGGTCAACCCGGTGGCGCTGATCCACGGCGACTGCCCCGATCCGGAACTGGTCAAGCACGCCACCGCCGCCTGGGACAAGGCGCTGGAACTGGGCGAGAAGCACGGCTACCGCAACGCGCAGGCGACCGTCATCGCCCCCACCGGCACCATCGGCCTGGTGATGGATTGCGACACCACCGGCATCGAGCCCGATTTCGCGCTTGTGAAGTTCAAGAAGCTCGCCGGTGGCGGCTACTTCAAGATCATCAACAACGCGGTGCCCGAGGCTTTGCGCACGCTCGGCTACTCCGAAGCCCAGCTCGCCGAGATCGAGGCCTATGCGGTTGGCCACGGCAACATCAACCAGGCGCCCGGCATCAATCCCGGCTCGCTCAAGGCCAAGGGCTTCACCGACGCCCAGATCGACATCATCAACGGCGCCACCAAGGCGGCCTTCGACATCAAGTTCGTCTTCAACAAGTGGACGCTGGGCGAAGAGTTCTGCAAGGACGTGCTCGGCTTCACCGACGATCAGATGAACGATTTCTCCTTCGACCTGCTGTCGGCGATCGGCTTCTCGAAGAAGGACATCGAGGCCGCCAACATCCATGTCTGCGGAGCGATGACGCTCGAAGGCGCGCCGCACCTGAAGGTCGAGCACTATCCCGTGTTCGATTGCGCCAACCCCTGCGGCAAGGTCGGCAAGCGCTACCTCTCGGTCGACAGCCACATCCGCATGATGGCCGCCGCCCAGCCCTTCATCTCGGGCGCCATCTCCAAGACCATCAACATGGCCAACGACGCCACCGTGGATGATTGCAAGAACGCCTACATGCTGTCCTGGAAGCTGGCGCTCAAGGCCAATGCGCTCTACCGCGACGGCTCCAAGCTCTCCCAGCCCCTGAACGCCTCGCTGATCGAGGACGACGAGGACGAGGATGACGCCATCGAGGCGCTCGCCGCCCTGCCCGCCGCCGCCCAGGCCGTGCAGGTCACCGAGAAGATCGTCGAGCGGGTGGTCGAGCGGCTCTACCGCGACCGCGAGAAGCTCCCCAACCGCCGCAAGGGCTACACCCAGAAAGCGGTGATCGGCGGCCACAAGGTCTATCTCCGCACCGGCGAGTTCGACGACGGGCGGCTCGGCGAGATCTTCATCGACATGCACAAGGAGGGCGCCGCCTTCCGCGCGATGATGAACAATTTCGCCATCGCCATCTCGCTCGGCCTGCAATACGGCGTGCCGCTCGAGGAATATGTCGAGGCCTTCACCTTCACCAAGTTCGAGCCGGCCGGCATGGTGCAGGGCAACGACGCGATCAAGAACGCCACCTCGATCCTGGACTACATCTTCCGGGAACTGGCGGTGTCCTATCTCTCGCGCCATGACCTCGCCCATGTCGACACCTCAGACTTCGGCAACACCGCGCTCGGCAAGGGCATTTCCGAGGGCAAGGCGCAGCCCTTCTCCAAGGGCCTGACCCGCGGCGCCTCGCTCAAGGTCGTCACCGGCGCCAGCGTCGCGGGCTCCGTCGGCGCCTCCGAGCCCAAGGGCATGGCGTCTCCCGCCAAGGCCCCCTCGGGCGCCTCGGTGATCACCGCCTCCTTCGCCACCAAGAGCTCCGGCAACCTGGCCGTCAAGTCCGACCCGGAAACCGCGGCGAACGACGGCGCGGTCGCCTTCAAGCGCGACTACGAGGAACGCGCCGAGGTGCTGGCCGCCGAGATCGCGCTGGTCGAGCAGGACGCCCAGGCCCTGTTCACCGACGTGGCCGACGCCGAGGCCCGCGACGCCAAGGCCAAGGCGGCCGCCCGCCGCGCCAAGTCTCTGGCCCAGGGCTACACGGGCAACATGTGCTCGGAGTGCCAGAATTTTACCATGGTGCGGAACGGGACCTGCGAGAAGTGCGACACGTGCGGGGCGACGAGCGGGTGTAGCTGAGGCAAAGAGCTTATAAGTGAAACCATACGGAGCCCCGCCGTAACTGGCGGGGCCAATTTTGGGTCAATGTCTATGCCAAAAAATTGTTTCGTGATTCAACCATTTGACGGCGGTCGATATGACAAACGATTTAAAGACACTTTCAAGCCAGCAATAGAAGAAGCAGGCTTCCATGCCTACCGTGTAGATAAAGATCCTTCAGTCGAGATTCCAATAGAAGACATCGAACAAAGAATTAGAGAATCTGAAATTTGCCTAGCAGAAATCACTGAAGATAACGCAAATGTTTGGTATGAATTGGGATTCGCTATAGCATCTGATAAGCCTGTTATAATGATATGCTCTAGCGAAAGAGTTAAATTTCCGTTTGACGTTCAACATCGAACAATTATTAAATACAAAAATGAATCTCTGAGCGATTTTAACGATCTAAAGAATAGAATTACCGAGAAGCTACTTCACGTGTCACAACGGAATAAAAATAGACAAAAACTTCAGATTGATGCAGTGACCAAACCACGCGCAGGCTTGGCTGATCACGAGATTGCTGCTCTTGTCACAATTGCCACAGAGGTGGACGGTTCAAATGATACATTATCCGTCTATCGCCTCAAAGAGTTGCTTAACAAGGCTGGATTCACAGGCCTAGCGGGCAATTTGGCAATTCAAAAACTGCTGTCTGTTGGTCTTATCTCAAGCGGGATCGAAAGCGGATGGAATAATAATGAGGAGTTCGAGGTCTGCAAGCCAACAGAAGAAGGTTGGACATGGGTGTCTGATAACGTGCAGTCCATAGAGCTTCGTACAAGCTCGCCACCGGAGCCCAACGCCGATGATGACATCCCTTTTTAATTTCTAGGCCTAGCATATCGACGCTAAGATCCTGAAATTGCTTGTTCTCCTCAATAGGAAGAGGATCCAAAATCACGGTCTTAGACCGCAGGGCCAAGTCGCAGATTTTGTTGGTGCGGGGGGCGGGTGACAGGCAGCCGCCCTGCCTCCCCCTTGAGGGGAGGCTGGCGATTGACCGCCCAAAGGGCGGTCAGAGCCGGTGGGGGTACCGCAGTTGCCGCACACTCCGGAGTTCGCGGATGGATCATCACCCCCACCTGGATCAGCTTCGCTGGCGCTCGCTTCTCCGACCTCCCCTCAAGGGGGAGGTGGATGCCGCATCACAGGCCGAAATCCCTCTTCTCCTTCACCCCGGCCTTGAGCCGGGGTCCAGCCACCGCGCGTCGGCGCGGTGAGAGACTCTTCCGGCTCGCGGACGCTCGCCTGCTGGATGCCGGATCAAGTCCGGCATGACGGGTCCCAGAAATGCCCGGACGCGCGGAGTCGGGTGGATACCCACCATCCCCCTCACCTGCAATTTCCAGCACTTGGCCGCCCTAAGGTGTTGAAATTGCGCTCCCACGATGGGAGAAGCAGGACCGCAAACCCCGCGTCACCCTCTCCTCGCCCCTCGTGGGAGAGGATATAAAATCGCGGTCTTGGACCGCAGGGCCAAGTCGCAGATTTTGTTGGTGAGGGGGTCGGGCAACAGGCAGCCGCCTTGCCTCCCCCTTGAGGGGGTCCGCAGGACGGCGATTGACCGCCCGAAGGGCGGGCAGAGCCGGTGGGGGTTCTGTAGCCGCCGCTCGCTCCACACCTCGCGGAGCGCTCACTACCCCCACCCGGATCAGCTTCGCTGGCGCTCGCTTCTCCGACCTCCCCTCA
>NZ_JRJG01000047.1 GCF_000759435.1 Hoeflea sp. BAL378 | reverse complement strand
CCGGACGCCGGGATTCGGGCGACTGCGGCAGGGCCACCAGCAGCGCTGCCTGCGACAGCGACAGTTTCCTGGGCTCCCGTCCGAACCAGGCGAGGCTCGCCGCCCGCACCCCTTCGAGATTGCCGCCATAGGGGGCAAGCGTCAGGTAGAGCCTGAGGATCTCGTCCTTGCCGAGCCGCCGCTCGATCTGCAGCGCGCGGGCCATCTGGCGGAGCTTGGCGGCGAGCGAGCGTTCGGTGCGCGGCTCGATCAGCCGGGCGAGCTGCATGGTGATGGTCGAGCCGCCCGAGACGATGCGGCCGCCATTGCCGACGAACTGCGCCGCCGCGCGCATCAGCGCCACCGGGTCGACGCCGTGGTGCGACCGGAACCGCCGGTCCTCATAGGCGATCAGCATGTTGACGTAGTCGGGATCGACCTCGTCCAGCGTCACCGGCAGCCGCCAGACGCCGCCCGCCGCGGTGTAGGCCCTGAGCAGGCCTCCGTCGCGGTCGAGCACCTGGCGCGAGATCGCATTCGCGGCCTCAAGCGGCGGCGGATAGGCCTGGTCGGCCCGGTCGAGCGCGAACAGCGCCAGTCCCGCCGCCGCCACGCAGCAGGCGCCCGCCAGCGCGGCCCGGCGCAGGAACCGCAGGAGGCGCGGCCGCATCATGGCCGCCCGAGCACCTCAAGGACGCCCGTGGCCGTGCGCGCGGCGAGCTCCGGACGGTACATATCCTCGACCACCGCCGCCGGATGCGCATAGACGCCGGGCGTCACCGCCCGCACCACATAGGCCGCCAAGAAGTCGCGGCTGGAGGAGTCCGACCGGTCGAACGCCGCCATGAAGCGGTCGGTGCGGAACTCGGCGTGGCTGGCCGTGGGCTCGCCCAGCCAGGCGAAATTGCCCAGTTCGGCGCTGCCGATCAGGCGCGGATTGTCGATGACGAAGCCCGCCGGCAGCAGGTCGGTGACCACCACCCGCGATGGCCAGGCATTTGCCTCGCGCATCTGCAGCACCACCACGAAGCGGTCGTTCTGGTTGACCGCCGAGATCGAGGCCGGCTGGCCGTCGAGCGTGTAGTAGTTGCGGCTGATGTCGAAACCGGTCCCCCCGGCGCTCAGCGGCTGGGCGGGGGCGGCGATGGTGGTGACCACCGCATCCACCGGCTCCGGACCCTGGTTGACGAGCGTCAGCGGATTGGCGGCGATGTCCTCGCCGCTCATCCGGTTCTCGTAGGCGCCGGCAAAGGCCTGGCCGTTGACATTGACCGAGATCGACCGGTTGCCCGCCGTGATCGCGCGCGCGGCCAGCACCATCCAGGCGTCTTCCTGGGTGCTGGTCGCCGACCGTGCGGCCTTGGCGTCGCTCACGAACCGGATCAGCTCCGGCACGACGCCGGGCGTGGGCGTCGATTCCGCCGCCAGCGCCAGCATCGCCGCGCCGTCGCGCAGGTTGGAGCCGTAATCGTCGCGCCCGCCCAGCATCATGGCGGTGGCGCGGGCATGGTCGAAGGCGGAGCGGAAGCTCTCCTCGGCCCGCTGCGGATCGCCATAGAGCGACAGCGCCGCGCCGATCTGGGCGCGGGCCAACGGTTGCGCGAAGGCATCGATCTGGCTGTCGGAGTAATAGCGCAGGTCGGTAGCGGCGGCCTTCTGGTTGCGCGCCAGCACATAGAGCGCATAGGCGATGCTGCTGCCCTGGCTGCCCACGTCGGTGGTGTAGGCCAGCGTGTTCTGCAGATTGTCGAGCGCGAGCCTGCTTGCCACCGGCGGCACCGAGAAGCCCTTCTCGGCAGCGCGGGTCAGGAAGTCGGTGACATAGGCGTCAAGCCAAAGATCGCCCGATCCCGGCCCCCAGAGGCCGAAACTGCCCGAGGAGGACTGGTAGGCCACGAGCCGGGTGATGGCGCCCTCGATCCGCTTGCGGATCTCTGCGGCGTCGTCGCCGAACGTGTCGCCGAGATCGCTGAGATAGAGCAGCGGCAACGCCCGGCTGGTGGTCTGCTCGGCGCAGCCATAGGGATAGCGCTCGAGCGCCATCAGGAGCGAGGCGACGTCGAAGGCGGCGTTGCGGGTGACGCCGACGGTGACCGAGGCGCCGTCGAGCTGGCTGTCGGCCAGCAGTTCGCTGTCGATCCTGAGGGTGCCGCCATTGCCGGCGAGGCTGATGATCCGCTTGGTGGTGACCGGCATGGCCGACGGCCTGACGGTGACGATCTCCTCGCGGTCGAGCGCGAGCCCGCTGGGGCCCGAGAGCGCGATGGTGATGGTGTCGGACCCGGTTTGCAGCCCCTCCAGCGGCAGCACCAGGCTGTCGCGGGCGCCTGCGCCGAGATCGAGGGTCTGGCGCATCCCGCTTCCGGCCTTTACCCGGCCGGACGCCGTCAACAGTTCCACACTGTAGCTTCCGGCGGGGCCGTCGGTGTTGGCGAGTTCGACCAGGATCTCCGACGTGTCTCCCGGCGCCAGGAACTGCGGCAGGCTGGCGGTGATCACCACCGGATCGCGGACGATCACGTCCTGCGTCGCGTGGCCAAGGCCGCCGGCGCTCCAGGCGACCACGTTGACGCGGACGGTGCCGTTGAACTGCGGCATGTCGAAGGTGACGCTGGCCTTGCCATTGGCGTCGACCTCGACTGGCCCCTCGAAGAAGGCCACCAGCTTTTCACGCGGCGGGCTGCCGTCGGCGCGCATCATCGCGCCGTCGCCGCCCGAGCGGATGCGCCCGGTGACGCCGGCCGAGCCGTCGATCAGGCGGCCATAGAGGTCGCGGATCTCGAGCCCCAGGGCGCGCTGGCCGAAATACCAGGCTTCGGGATCCGCCGCGGCGTGCCGGGTCAGGTTGAGAATGCCGACGTCCACCGCCGACACCGTGACGAAGGCTTGTTCGCCCGGCGTCAGGCCGGCGAGCGTGACGGGTACCGTGAAGGGTCCGCGCGGCGTGGTCTTTTCCGGCAGATCGAGGCTCACCGAGAGCTGCTTGTCCGCGGGATCGACCGACAGCCACTTGACGCCGATGGCGCGCATCAGCATGCGCGATGCCTCGTCGCCCGGCCGGTAGAGCGTGGCGGTGACATAGGCGCCCGCGCCCCATTCCTCGGTCACGGGCAGGTCGATGGTGGCGCCGTCTTCGCCGACGGAGGCGGTGGTGGTGGCGATCAACCGCTCGGAACCGACCGTGATCAGCGCCTCGCCGGCAAAGCGCGGCGAGATCCTGAGCTGCGCGGTCTCGCCCACTTGGTAGCTGTCCTTGTCGAAGGCGATCTCGAGCCCGTCTGGGCTTTCGATCGACTTGGCCTCGACATGCCAGCCGGCGTCGAACAAGACGCTGCTCTCCGCACCGTCGGCGCCGGTGATATCGAGGCGGTAGCGGCCCCACGGGACAACGGCTGCGACCCGGGCGGGCTCGTCGACGCCGAGGTCGACCTCGCCGTCGGCGATCTCGGTGGTGAAATCCACCACCTCGTAGTTCCAGGAACTGCCCTCGCGGTACCACTGGTAGTTCCGCTCGATGCTGACCAGCGACCAGGTGGCGCCGGGCATGGCGATGCGTGCGCCGTCGGCGTCGACGGCGATGACGCGGAACCCCGCCTCGCTGTTTTCAGTAACCTGCCCGTCGTTGAAATCCGGGTTGATGCCGATGCGCGGGCCCTCGGTGGCGACCTTGAGCTCGACCGTGCGTTCGACCGCCCGGCCGCCGTTCTCCGAGGCGCGGACCGTCACGTCGGCCTTGAGGAACTGCGTGGTGGCGGGCAATGCCGCAAGATCGACCTCGACGATCCCCTCGCCCGCTTCGTCAAGCGCCGCCAGATTGTCGAGCGCGATGCGCGAATTCTCGAATTCCTCGTCCGCCAGACCGAATTCATAGCCCGGATAGGCCGCGAGCTCGCGCGAGCGGCTGACGACGATCTCGCCTTCGGTGGCGAGGCCCCCCGCGGGGGCGCCATAGAGATAGCGGCCGGTGACCGCGATCTCGGCCGGACTGTCGGGGCTCACCACGGCCTCGCCGGCGTCGAGGTCGATCTCGATGCGGTCGGGCTGGAAATCCTCGACCAGGAACGCGACCTCGGCAATCGCCGGGCGCTTGGGGTCGGTGTGCAGGCTTGCGCGCCAGGCGCCCTGCATGGCGTTGCCGGGCAAATCGAAGGCCAGCGCATGGCCGCCGAGCGCCGCGCCGTCGGAGACTTCGCGGCGGTCCTCCACGCCATCGGGCCGCTGCAGGATGATAGTGAGCGGCAGGTCCGCCAGGGCCTCGGCCTGCCCGTCGCGGGCAAGGGCTGCGAGATGAACCGTCTCGCCCGGGCGGTAGATGCCGCGCTCGGTCCAGGCCATCACGTCGACGCCGCCGGGAGACGGTCGTCCGGCCACGCCGCGGTCGGAGAGGTCGAAGCCGCCGGTAGTCAGGTCGAGAAAGACGAAATCGCCGTCCTCGCCCTTGGCCAGCAGCGCCGCCGGGGCAAGACCCGACTGGCCGCGGATCAGGCCGGGCTGGAACGTGGCGCGGCCGTCGGCGTCCGTCACCGCCTCGCCCAGCACCTCGTTGTTGCGCGCAAGCAGCGTGAGCGCGACGGAGCCCAGCGGCTCGGCCGTCTCCAGCGAGCGCAGGAACACCGACAGTCCGTCTTCCCCGGCGAAGGTCGAAAGCCCGATGTCGGAAATGACGAACCACTGCGTGGCCTTGGGCTCCCAGCTTTCCGACTTGTCGCCGAGCGGCGCGGCGCTCAGCACATAGACGCCGGGCTCGCGTTCGGGCAGCAGGGTGTCGATCGGGATGCTGGTGACGACTTCGCGGTTGGGCTCGCTGGCGATCTCGACCGCGCCTTCCCAGACCGGCGCGCCGACATCGCCGGCAATGGTTTCGAGCGAATAGCTGTCGAGCTGCCTGAGGAATTCGGATCCCGAGATGATGCGCGACAGGGCGCGGTCGCCCACCCTGAACAGCTTGAGATCGGCCGAAGGCGCATTGATGGTGACCAGCGGAATGCCGAGCCGCGACTTGGCGGGCAGCACGAAGCTCGACCCGCTGAAGCGGGCGACGGGGGCGCGGTCGCGCACGTAGAGCGACAGCTCCACCGGCGCTTCCAGGCTCTCGTCGACCGAAGACGGCAGGCCCTCGCGCAGCACCAGCCGGTAGCGCCGGCCGTGTTCGAGGCCGTTGACGCAGATCTGCGCCGCATCGGTCTCGATGGCCACGTCGCTGGCGCCGTCGATGCTGACGAAGCCGGAATAGTCCTGGCCCGGAATCAGCTCCTCGGAGAACTGCACGCAGACGCGCGGGGTTTCGCTGTCGGCGTCGATGGTGTTGTCGACCACCCGGAACCCGTGCGTGGCGCGCAGGTCCTCGTACTCCGCGCGCAGCGCCGGAACTTCGGCGATCTCGAGGCTGGCCCGGTAGGCCGCCAGCGCCGGACGCCAGCTTTCCGACCGCGCCAGGGCTTCGCCCAGCACGGCCAGCGAATCGGCGCGCGCGGAGGCGGTCCGCGAGGTCTGATAGGCGTTGATGGCCGCCGAGATCGCCACCGAGCGCAGGCTGCGCAGCATCGACTCGTCCTGCGTCACATAGGCGAGCGAACCGCGCGACAGCTCGCTCCAGGTGAGGCTCTGCGCCGGATCGGCCGCCGCCGCCATGGCATAGAACCGGACCACGCCGTCCATGTCGCCTTCCGCGGCCGCCGACTGGGCCAGCGCGATATATTGCGAAGCGCTGCCGCCGGCGCCGCTGTTGCGCGCGATCGTCCGCTCGCGGTAGCCGCGGGCTTCATCGAGAAGCGACGCGGGGACGAAGGCGAGATCCGGCGCCGCTCCAAGGTCCGGCTCGCCGCCGCTGACCACCCGGCCGGCAATGGCGCCGGCGAAGGGATTGATGGTGTTGTAGTCGGATTTGAGGAAGCACCATTTGGCCTTGACGTTGTAGGTGAAGGCCTTGCATTGCCGGTCGTCGAGACAGGCAGCCTCGCATTGCTTGAGGCCGATGTCCCGCACCGTCCGCAGGTCGAAGCCGAAATAATCCGCGTTTTCAGTGGTTTCGATTCGCCGCGAGGCATCCTGGGCCATCGCCGGCAGCGCCATGATCACAAGAGTGATGCAGATCAGAATGCGACGGAGTGCAGACATGGTACCTCCCGCGCCCGGGCTCGGCCGGGCAGATTGCGAACCCTCCATGTCCTCCTCATTCCGCCTGTGGCGACCTGATCCCGGACCATGGACCTGACCTCAAGAGTAGGGCCGGATCAGGCTTGCGGGCAAGAGGATTCCGGTGCGGTGGCGACGATTGCACGCTGTTGCGCGAAGGCTCCGGGAAATCGCATCCGCGCATTGCGGAGCGCGTCTATAATCGGTTAGAATTGTGCATCCGCGTCGCCAGGATCACCCCAGCCTCCCAAAGGTGCCGAAGGCGCCCTTTTCGTGCCGACCCAAACGCCCTATATCCCATTTCATTCATTCATCGAGCGAAACAAGATGTCATTACCGCAAATCAGAGCCGATATGGATCAGGAAGAATTGAACGTGCTTCTGGTCCAGGCACGCAAGGCCAGCGAACTGCTGAAATCACTGAGCCACGAGACCCGGCTCATGATTCTGTGCATTCTGTCCGAAGGCGAGAAATCGGTTTCCGAACTCGAGGAAATCCTCGCCATGCCGCAGGCCGCGGTGTCGCAGCAACTGGCGCGGCTTCGCCTGGACGGACTGGTCAGGACCAGGCGCGAGGGACGGATGATCTATTATTCGATCCTCAATCAGGAAGTCTCCTCGGTCATCGGCACGCTGTACACGCTGTTCTGCGCGCCCGTGCGCAACAAGGACGACCAGGCGGACTGAACGGCGCATCCGCCCTCGCCCGCCGTTCCCGCATTCTGCACACAGAAAAGCCGGCCAGGTCGTCCCTGGCCGGCTTTCTCAATGACGGGTCCCGCCTTCGGGACAAGCAGCGTGTCAGGCCACCGCACGGGCCAGGGCGCACTGCGACCACAATTCGCTCAATGCGCCCGCCAGCTTCTCGATGTCGGCGTCCGAATGCATCGGCGTCGGCGTGATGCGCAGCCGCTCGGTCTTGACCGGAACCGTCGGGTAATTGATCGGCTGCACATAGATGCCGTGATTCTCCATCATCACGTCGGAGATCCATTTGCACTTGGATGCATTGCCCACCATCACCGGCACGATGTGGCTGGGATTGGGCATGTGCGGGATGCCGTGCGAATCAAGCGCGCGGCGCACCTTGGCGACGGCGTCCTGATGGCGGCGGCGCTCGAGCTGGCTGGCCTTGAGATGGCGGATCGAGGCGGCGGCACCGGCGGCGAGCGAGGGCGGCAGCGCGGTGGTGAAGATGAAGCCCGAGGCAAAGCTGCGGACGAAATCGCACAGCGCGCGGGTTCCGGTGATGTAGCCGCCCATGACGCCGAAGGCCTTGCCGAGCGTGCCTTCGATGACGCTCAGGCGATGCATGAGGCCTTCGCGTTCGGCGATGCCGCCGCCGCGCGGACCGTACATGCCCACAGCGTGGACTTCATCGAGATAGGTCAGCGCGCCGAATTCTTCGGCGACGTCGCAGAGCGCCGCGATCGGGGCGATGTCGCCATCCATCGAATAGACGCTCTCGAAGGCCACCATCTTCGGGGCGGCGGGATCGTCGAGCGCCATCAGGCGGCGGAGATCCTCGGGATCATTGTGCCGGAAAACCCGCTTCTCGCAGCGGGAATGGCGGATGCCCTCGATCATCGAGGCGTGGTTGAGCGCGTCGGAATAGACGATGATGCCGGGGATCTTGCCGGCCAGGGTTCCCAGCGCCGCCCAGTTGGACACGTAGCCCGAGGTGAAGATCAGCGCGTCTTCCTTGCCGTGCAGATCAGCCAGCTCGCGTTCGAGCAGCACGTGATAGTGATTGGTGCCGGAGATGTTGCGGGTGCCGCCGGCGCCAGCGCCGCAGCGCTCGATGGCTTCCTTCATGGCGCCTGTCACCAGCGGATTCTGGCCCATGCCGAGATAATCGTTGGAACACCAGACCGTCACGTCCTGCGTCGATCCATCGGGCCGGTAACGCGTGGCTCGCGGAAAACCGCCAGCATGGCGCTCGAGGTCGGCAAACACCCGGTAGTTCCCCGCTTCGTGCAGGCCGCCGAGCTTTTCCTCGAAGAACGCTTCAAAATCCATTGTATTCTTCCTATGTGTCACCAACAAGATGCGAAACAATAACGATCGCGTCAACCCGGAAAGCGGACTCGACATGATCGTCAAATCGTCGCACACGGCGCATGGGGAGACTTTGTCCTATGTCAAATCGCGACCGGACATATCCTATTCATTGACCATGACCGAAGCATAAATGGCGCATGACCTTTGCTCAAAGATAGGTCGAGCGCTCCAGCGGGGTGATCTCGTTGTCGAAGGCCTTGAGTTCCTCGCGCTTGATTTCGGCGAAGATGCGGCGCAGTTCCGGCCCGAACAGGCGGCGGATGAAATCGGAGCGCTCGAAATCCTCGATGGCGTCGTCCATGTCGTCCGACAATTGCGGCAGCGGCACATTGTAGGCGTTGCCCTCCACCGCCGGCGGCGGCATTTTCCCGTTCTCGAGCCCTTCGAGCATGCCGCCCAGCACGCCCGCCAGCACGAAATAGGGATTGGCGTCGGCGCCCGACATGCGGTGCTCGAGCCGCCGCGAGCGGTCGTCGGAAGCCGGAACCCGAACCACCACCGAACGGTTGTTGCGGCCCCAGGCGATGCGGGTCGGCGCATAGGAGCCCGGCTGAAGCCGGCGATAGCCGTTGAAGCCGGGGATATAGAGCAGCAGCGTGTCCTTGAGCGTGTCGAGCAGGCCCGCCGCCGCATGCTGCAGGCGCAGGTCGCCCGCCTCGCCGGCAAAGATGTTGGTTCCGTCCGCATCGAGGATACTGGCGTGCACATGCATGCCGTTGCCCGGCCACTCCAGGAAGGGCTTGGCCATAAACGTCGCCCTGAGCCCGTGCTTGTGCGCCGATTCGGTGATCAGCCGGCGCAGCAGCACTGTGTCGTCGGCCGCGGCCATCGCATCGTCGCGATGCTTGAGATTGACCTCGAACTGGCCCGGCGCCGCCTCCTTGATGATCGTGTCGATCGGCAGGCCCTGCGCCACGGCCGCGGCGCGGATCTCGGCGAAGAGATCGCTCTGGCCGCGCAGCTCCGACAGCGAGTACATCTGCTGCTGGTCCGGACCCGGCCCGTGGTCCTTGCCCATGCGGCCGGAGCGCTGGAACACCGCCGGATCGACCAGATAGAATTCGAGCTCGAACGCGGTGACCGGGCGCAGCCCCTTGGCGGTGAAGCGGTCGACGATGCGCTGGAGCACGTTGCGCGGATCGTAGTCGCAGGGCTCGCCGTTCTCGGTGTACATCGACATCAGCACCTGTGCCGAGGGCCGCGGCGCCCAGGGGGCGCGGTTGATGCGGCCGGGAATGGCGCGGCAATAGCCGTCGATGTCGCCGGTCTCGATGTGGATGCCGGTCGATTCGACCTCCCTGCCCCAGATGTCGAGACCGAAGATCGACAAAGGCATGTTGATGCCGGGATAGCCGGCCTTGCCCAGCGCCTCGGTCGGCCCCCACTTGCCGCGCATCACGCCGTTGATGTCGGGAATCAGGAAATCGACCGATTCGATGTCGGGATTGGCGGCCAGGAACCGCTCGGCCTCCTCATTGGTGGGGAGCTTCGCGTCTGTGTTGGTCGTGCTGGCGCTCTCGCGCATAATGTCACCATGCCCCTTCAGGACTTTCCGTTTGCGCACCGAAGAACCGGCCGCATCCTTGGAACGGGCCGGTGCTTGAGCACCTTTGAGCCACCGCATATACAGCATCGCGCGGATGAATCCATTTGATCCCGATATCCGTCAGGCGGAGAGTGCGGTGCTTGTCCGCACGGAAAATTTGTGCACACACTCAAATAAAGGTCAAACGGGTTTGCATAAGGCCTTTGCCTAAAACCAGTCAGGAATGAACAAATGCGCGTCAATGTGTCTTCTCATGATCTCAAGGTCTCCGATCACAAGCACCATCTTCACCCCTTCACCGATCATGGCGCCCTTGGCATCGACGAGCGGCGGGTGATCTCCCGGGCCGACGGGGTCTGGATCTGGGACACCGACGGCAACCGCATGCTCGACGGTATGGCGGGCCTGTGGTGCGTCAATGTGGGCCATGGACGGCAGGAGATCGTCGAGGCCGTGCGCGCGCAGATGAGCGAATTGTCCTATTACAACACCTTCTTCAAGACCACGCATCCGCCGGTGATCGAACTCTCCGAGATGATCGCGGGCCTCGCGCCCGAGCACATGAACATGGTGTTCTACGGCGGCTCCGGCTCGGACGCCAACGACACGATCTTCCGGCTCGTGCGCTATTACTGGGACCTGATGGGCAAGCCCGACAAGAAGATCATCCTGTCGCGGCAGAATGCCTATCACGGCTCCACCGTCGCCGGCGCCTCGCTCGGCGGCATGGGCGGCATGCACGGCCAGGGCGACCTGCCGATTCCCGGCATACGCCACATCGCCCAACCCTACTGGTTCGGCGAAGGCATGAAGACCGGCATGAGCGAGGACGAATTCGGCCTGTGGGCGGCGCGCGAACTGGAACGCGCCATCGACGAGATCGGCGAGGACAAGATCGGCGCCTTCATCGCCGAGCCGATCCAGGGCGCGGGCGGCGTCATCATTCCGCCGGCCACCTACTGGCCGGAAGTGAGCCGCATCCTGAGCGAGCGCGACATCCTGTTCGTCTCCGACGAAGTCATCTGCGGCTTCGGCCGCACCGGCGAGTGGTTCGGCGCGACCACTTACGGCACCAAGCCGGACCTGATGGCGATCGCCAAGGGCATGACCTCGGGCTACCTGCCGATGGGCGGCGTGATCGTCTCGGACCGGGTGGCCGAGGTGCTGCACGAGAAGGGCGGCGAATTCTACCACGGCTACACCTATTCGGGTCATCCCGCGGCCTGTGCGGCGGCGATCGCCAATCTCACCATCATGAAGCGCGAGAAACTGGTCGATCGCGTCCGCGACGACATCGGCCCCTATTTCCAGAAGCGCTGGCTGGAGCTGGGCGACCATCCGATGGTCGGCGAAGCCCGGATGAAGGGCCTGGTCGGCGCGCTCGAACTGGTGCCGGACAAGGAAGACCTGTCGAAGCGGTTCGGCGATGTCGGCAAGGTCGGCACCATCGCCCGCGACCATTCCTTCAACAGCGGCCTGGTGATGCGCGCCGTGCGCGACAGCCTGATCATCTCGCCGCCGCTGGTCATCACCGAGGAGGAGACCGACGAACTCGTCGCCAGCGCCCGAAGGGCGCTCGACCTCGCCTGGGACGACGTGCGCAAGCAGGGCCTCGCCTGAGCGGCGGCCCGCATTAACCCTTACGCTTAAGCTTAACGCCGGGTTATCAAGCCCGGCGTTTTGCTTTGCGCTATCATGGTGGTCACGTTGAAGGGAGACCGCCGTGCGAGACGATCATTCGATGGGAAGCCCCACCCGGGCCAGCGACCGCAACGGGTTGCTCGACCTCTTGCGCTTTGGCGCCGCCCTGATGGTCACCGCCTATCACTTTCTCTATCGCGGCGCGCGCGAGGGCGGCTATCTCGACCATGCCTATGGCGCGACCGGAGACGCCGTGACGCTCGGCTATCTCGGCGTCAACCTGTTCTTCCTGATCTCCGGCTTCGTCATCATCTGGTCGGCGTCGGGGCGCGACTGGTACGCGTTTTCCGTGAGCCGGCTGGCGCGGCTCTATCCGGCGCATCTGGCGGCCATGACCATCACCTTCCTCATCATGGCCTGGTGGGCCGAACCGCCCTTCCTCACCGATGTCTCCCACTGGCTCGCGAACCTGACGATGCTGGCGCCGATGTTCGGTTCGGCCTTCATGGACGGTGCCTACTGGTCGATCGTCATCGAGCTGATCTTCTATTTCTGGGTGGCGGTCGGCCTGTTCACCGGCCTGCTGCCGCGCCACACCGACCGCGTGGTCGCGGCCTGGCTGGCGCTGATCGTCGCCAACAACCTCCTCATCGGCTCGCGTCCCGTGGAGCTGATCCTGCTGACCGAATACGGCGCCTATTTCGCGCTGGGCGCGATGGTGTGGCGGATCTCCTCGCTCGGCGCCAGCAATCTCCGGCTGTTCCTGGCCGGGCTCGCGCTGGTGATGACATTCCATGCCGCCGAAGTGCAGCGGCTCGACGTCATCTCCCGGCTCGGCGAGGCCTCCACCCCGGGGATGGTCGCGCTGGCCAATGCCGGCCTCGTCGCGGTGTTCCTGCTGGCGGCAATCCTGGGCCGCCATGTCCGGGCCGGTCCCTGGATCCTGGCGCTCGGCGGAATCAGCTATCCGCTCTACCTCGTCCACCAAAACTCCGGCTATATCCTCATCAACCTCACGGCCCCGGTGATCGGCAAATGGAGTGCCTTCGCGCTGGCGATCCTGCTGTCGCTGGCGGTGAGCTGGTGGATCTACCGGCAGGTGGAGCCGGGCGGGCGCAGGCTCATCCGGGCGCTGTTCTCGCCGGCCGCGCGCTTCCTGCCGCGCACGCTGCCGCGATACCCCGCGCCGGCCGAATGAAGGCCGCAAGACGACGGGGATAACAAGAGGGGCGGCCCATGCAGCCGCCCCCGCTTCTTTTCGATCTTTGCCTGCAGCGCCCCGCCTCAAGCGCGGCGCGCCCTGCGCCTTATTGCGGCAGCTTGTCGTCCACGCCTTCGACGTAGAAGTTCATGCCGAGCAGCGTGCCGTCGTCGGCGGTTTCGCCTTCCTTGAGCCAGACGGTGCCGTCCTGCTTGTTGATCGGGCCGGTGAAGGGATGCAGTTCGCCCGATTCGATCTTGGCCTGGGTCTCTTCCGCCATCGCCTTCACGTCGTCAGGCATGTTGGTGTAGGGCGCCATCGACAGGATGCCGTCCTTGAGCCCGTCCCAGGAGGACTGGCCGCCCTTCCAGGTGCCGTCCATCGCAGCCTTGATCTGCTTCTCGTAATAGGGACCCCAGGTGTCCTCGATGGCGGTGAGCTGCGCGGTCGGGCCGGCCTGGATCTGGTCGAAGGCCTGGCCGAAGGCCTTGATGCCGCGTTCCTCGGCAACCTGCATCGGGCCGGTCGAATCGGTGTGCTGGGTGATGATGTCCACGCCCTGGTCGATCAGCGCCTTGGCGGCGTCGGCTTCCTTGCCGGCGTCGAACCAGCTATTGACCCACACCACCTTGAGCTTGAAGTCGGGATTGACCGAGCGCGCGCCGGTGAGGAAGCCGTTGATGCCCATCACCACTTCCGGGATCGGGAAGGAGGCGATGTAGCCGGCGACGCCGGTCTTGGACATCTTGCCGGCGATCTGGCCGATGATGTAGCGGCCTTCATAGAAGCGCGAGTTGTAGGTGGTGACGTTCGGCGCGGTCTTGTAGCCGGTGGCGTGCTCGAATTTCACGTCCGGAAATTTTTCGGCGACCGCGATCGTCGGGTCCATGAAGCCGAACGAGGTGGTGAAGATGATGCCGCAGCCGGAGCGGGCGAAGCGCTCGATGGCGCGTTCGGCGTCCGGACCTTCCGGCACGTTCTCGAGCGCCACGGTCTCGACCTTGTCGCCGAGCTTTTCCTGAGCATATTCGCGGCCGACTTCATGCGCCTGGGTCCAGCCGCCATCGGTCTTCGAGCCGACATAGATGAAGCAGGCCTTGTATTTCTCCTGGGCCACGGCGCTTGTCGCGGTGGCGGCAGCCAGCGTTGCCGCCAGTGCAAGAACGATTTTCTTCATGTGGTTCACCTCTCTGTTGCTCCTCCGGCTTTGCCGGATGGAATGGGAAGACGTCGATGCGCGCACGGCCCGGGTGTTACCGGTCCGGCACGAAGGGTTGGCCCAGCGAAGCCGGAGTGTTCATCAGTGTCAAGCGCCGGTCGCGGGAAATGATGACGAGGACGACGATGGTGGCGACATAGGGCAAGGCCGAGAGAAACTGCGACGGGATGCCGAAGCCGAGCGCCTGGGCATGCAACTGGCCGATCGAGACGGCGCCGAACAGATAGGCACCGCCGAGCACCCGCCAGGGCCGCCAGGAGGCGAACACCACCAGCGCCAGCGCGATCCAGCCGCGGCCGGCGGTCATGTTCTCCACCCATTGGGGCGTGTAGACCAGCGACAGATGCGCGCCCGCGAGCCCGGCGCAGGCGCCGCCGAACATCACCGCCAGATAGCGGATCTTGAGCACGTTGATGCCCAGCGCATGGGCCGAGGCATGGTTGTCGCCGATGGCGCGCAGGGTCAGCCCCGCGCGGGTGCGGAACAGGAACCAGGCGACGCCGCCGGTCAGGATGAGCGAGATGTAGAAGATCGGGTCCTGGCCGAAGATCAGCCGCCCGACCAGCGGGATGTCGCCGAGCACCGGAATGTCAAGATTGGCGAGCTTGATGCCGGCGGAACCGACGAAGCTCTCGCCGATCATGCCCGACAGGCCGAGCCCGAGCAGCGTCAGCGACAGGCCGGTGGCGACCTGGTTGGCGGCGAGCGACAGGGTCAGCACCCCGAACAGCAGCGAGAAGAACGCGCCGGCGGCGATCGCCGCCAGCATGCCGATCCAGGGCGAGCCGGAGAGCAGCGTCGCAGCGAAGCCGCAGACGGCGCCGATCACCATCATGCCCTCGACGCCGAGATTGAGCACGCCCGAGCGCTCGACCACCAGTTCGCCGATGGCGGCGATCAGCAGCGGCGTCGCCGCCGTCATGATCGTCAAGAGAATGTTCTGGGCGATATCCATCAGGCCTGGCCTCCGGCGGGTGCGGTGGCCTTGCGCCAGACAAGCCGCACCCGGTAATTGATCAGCGTGTCGCAACCGAGGACGAAGAACAGGAGCAGCCCCTGGAACACCCGGCCGACCTTGTCGGAGATGCCGAGCGTCATCTGCGCCGCCTCGCCGCCGAGATAGGTCAGCGCCAGCATGAAGCCCGCGGCGATCGCGCCGAGCGGGCTCAGCCGCCCGAGGAAGGCGACGATGATGGCGGTGAAGCCATAGCCGGGCGAGATCGTCTCGCGCAACTGCCCGATAGCACCGGAGACCTCGGCGATGCCAGCGAGCCCCGCCAATCCGCCCGAGAGAAGGAAGGCGAAGAAGGCCATCCGCGTCTGCGAGAAGCCGGCGAAGCGCCCTGCCCGCGGATTGGCGCCCAGCACCCTCACCTCGAAGCCGTTGAGCGTGAAGCGCAGCATGAACCAGACGACGACCGCCGCGACAAGGGCGAGCACGAGGCCGTAATGGGCGCTGCCCTGCGAGGGGATGATCTCGGGCAGTCTCGCCGCTTCGGAGAAGCGGATGGAGCCTGGGAAATTGTTGCCGTTGGGGTCTCTCAGCACGCCGCGCGCCAGCCAGTCGAGGAACAGTTGCGCGGTGTAGACCAGCATCAGGCTCACGAGGATCTCGTTGGTGTTGAACCTTGTCTTCAGATAGGCCGGGATCGCGCCCCAGGCGGCGCCGCCGATCATGCCCAGCACCAGCATCAGCGGCAGCGTCAGCCAGGACTGGAAGCCGGGCATCAGGATCGGCACCAGCGACCCCAGGATGCCGCCCATGATGAACTGGCCCTCGGCGCCGATGTTCCAGTTGTTCGACCGGTAACAGACCGAAAGCCCGACCGCGATCAGGATCAGCGGCGCCGCCTTGACCGTCAGTTCATGGATCGACCAGACTTCCGTCAGCGGCTCGATGAAGAAGCTGTAGAGCGCGTCGAACGGGTTCTTGCCGAGCGCCATGAACAGGATGGCGCCCGCGACCAGCGTCAGCGCCAGCGCGATGAAGGGCGAGAGCACGGCATAGAGCGTCGACGGCACCGGCCGTTTTTGCAGTTCAATGTGCATGGGCAACCTCCGCCGGGTCGACGCCATGGCCGGCTCCGTCATGGAAGCCGCCCATCAGCAAGCCGATGCGTTCGCGCGTCATGGTCGCGGCGGGTTCCGGCTTCGACAGCCGTCCCTCGTTGATGACCGAAATGCTCGAGGCGATCTCGAACACCTCGTCGAGATCCTGGCTGATGACGATGACCGCCGAGCCGCTCTTGGCAAGGTCGACCAGCGCCTGGCGGATGCGGCTCGCGGCCCCCGCGTCGACGCCCCAGGTCGGCTGGTTGACGACCAGCACCCGGGGCTGCCGGTCGAGCTCGCGGCCGACGATGAATTTCTGCAGGTTGCCGCCCGAGAGCGATCCCGCCGGTGGATCGACCAGCGACTTGCGCACGTCCATGGCGCTCGAAATCCGCTTGGTCGCGGTCGCCACCGGCCCGGTGTTGATCAGGCCCAGCCAGCCGCCGGTGATGAAGGTCTTGCGGTCCGAGGCATAGCGCGACAGCACCAGGTTGCCGCTCAAGCTCATGGTCGGCACCGCCGCGTGGCCGTGGCGTTCCTCGGGCACGAAGCTGCAGCCCATCAGCCGGCGCGCGGTGATGCCGAGCCGGCCGGCGGCGACGCCGGCGATGCGGATCGAGTCCGCGTGCGCCACCGTGACTTCGCCCGACAGCACGTCGAAGAGCTCGCTCTGGCCGTTGCCGGCGACGCCGGCGATGGCGATCACCTCGCCGGCCCGGACCGTCAGGTCGACATCGGTGAGCGCGACCGCGAACGGCGTGCGCGCCGGCGCCGACAGCCTGTGGACTTCGATCAGGACTTCGCCTGGCTCGCCCAGGCCCGCGCCCGAGATCTCGGGCACCTCGCCGCCCACCATCATGCGCGCCAGCGACGAGGGCGTCTCGTTGCGCGGGTCGCAGGCGCCGGTGACCTTGCCGTGGCGAAGCACGGTGGCCCGGTCGCAGATGCGCTGCACTTCCTCGAGCCGGTGGGAGATGTAGAGAACCGAGCGGCCCTCGGCCTTGAGCTTGGCCAGCGTCTCGAACAGCTTGTCGGCCTCCTGCGGGGTCAGCACCGAGGTGGGCTCGTCCAGGATAATCAGTTCCGGGTTCTGCAGCAGCGCGCGAACAATCTCGATGCGCTGGCGTTCGCCCACCGACAGGTCGGCGACATGGGCGGACGGGTCGAGCGGCAGTCCGTATTCCACCGACAGCCGCCGCGCCTCGTCCGAGATCCTTTCGATCGGGACCTTGCCGTCAAGCGCGAGCGCGATGTTCTCGGCCACCGTCAGCGCCTCGAACAGCGAGAAATGCTGGAACACCATGCCCACGCCGGTGGCGCGCGCCTCGCCCGGGCTGCCGATCTTGACCGGCGCGCCTTTCCACAGGATCTCGCCCGCGGACGGCTCGAGCACGCCGAACAGCATCTTGACCAGCGTCGACTTGCCCGCGCCGTTTTCGCCCAGCAGCGCGTGCACTTCGCCGGGAGCGATCGCCAGGTCGATGCCGTCGCAGGCCCTCAGGCTTCCGAAGATCTTGGTGAGCCCCCTCGTTTCCAGAAGCGGTATCTCGGTGTGATTGGTGTCCACGTCGCCCTCTGAACTCAGCACCCTCCCGAATCGCCTAGTTTTGAGGCGTTTTTCCGGAAAGCACAAGAAACAAGCTTCACTATCTGGCCTTGAAATTCAAGGGATCTTTGCGATTGCGCCGCATTCTCCAGAACTTCATGCGGCGCAACAATTGTGCGCCGCACAAGAGACCGAAGACAGAAAATACCAAGTGTTTTCATCGCCGGGCAGGCCCGGATATTCTCGTGGAGGCGAAAGGCGGGTCGCTTTTGCAAATTTGTTTTGAGAGTGCTTCAGCTCATGCCCCGCAGTCCGCCCCGGCTTCACGGCTTGAGCACCGTCACGCCGGTGGTCTTGCGGCCTTCGAGATCGGCATGGGCGCGGGCGGCGTCTTCCAGCCTGTAGCGCTGGTTGATCTCGATCCTGACGATGCCGCGGGCCACCACGTCGAACAGCGCGTTCGCCGACGCCTCGAGGTCGGGCCGGCTGGCATTGTAGGTGAACAGCGTCGGCCGGGTCGCAAACAGCGAGCCCTTCTGCGACAGGATGCCGATGTTGAACGGCTCGATCGGTCCCGAGGACTGGCCGAAACTCGCCCACAGCCCGCGCGGGCGCAGACAGTCGAGCGATCCCGGGAACGTGTCCTTGCCGACCGAATCATAGACCACGTCGACGCCCCTGCCCTTGGTGATGTCCTTGACCCGCGCCACGAAATCCTCGGTGCGGTAGTTGATCACATGGTCATAGCCGTTGGCGGCTGCGAGCTCCGCCTTTTCCGCCGAGCCCACGGTACCGATCACGGTGGCGCCGAGCGACTTGGCCCATTGCCCGGCGATGAGGCCGACGCCGCCGGCGGCGGCGTGGAACAGGATGGTCTCGCCGGCCACCACCTTGTGCGTCCGGCACAGCAGGTACTCCGCGGTCATGCCCTTGAGCATCATGCCGGCGGCGACGTCGAGGTCGATCGCGTCGGGAACCTTGACAAGCTTGTCGGCGGCGATCACCCGCTCCTCGGCATAGGCGCCGATCGGCCCGGCATAGGCGACGCGGTCGCCCTGCTTGAACAGCGTGACCCCCTCGCCCAGCGCGACGACCACGCCGGCGCCCTCGTTGCCCGGCACCAGCGGCAGGCCGTTGGGCGCGGGATAGAGCCCAGTGCGGAAATAGACGTCGATGAAGTTGAGCCCGACCGCCTCGTGGCGGATGCGGACCTCGCCGGGGCCCGGATCGGAGGCCTGGTGATCGCGCCATTCCAGCACTTCGGGGCCGCCGTGCTTTGAAACCAGGATTGCTTTCATGTCAGTCATCTCCATTCGGGCCGGCGGTCGCGCCGGATCTTCATTCGGTCGCGGCTCGGTCCGCGGCGGGTTTACCGAGGCCGGGGAAGAGCTGCATGATCCCGCCGATCACGAACAGATAGGCGCCAGTCAGCATCACCGCCCACATCAGCCAGTCGGGGCTTTCGAAATGCAGGAGCAGCGCGTATCCCGACAGCACCGACCAGATGGCGAAAATGCCGAGGTTCAAGGGGCGAAGCCGGACGACGCGGACCGGGTGCAGGAAGTTGATCGGCAGGAAGGTCATGACCACCGCCGCGAGCACGATGCCGAAGGCGACCATCTCCGACGGGTGGGTCACGAACAGGGTGAACACCAGCATGTTCCAGACCACCGGGAAGCCCGAGAAGAAGTTCTCGTCGGTCTTCATGCCCATGTCGGCATAATAAATGGCGCTCGACACCACGATCAGGCCGGCGGCGACGAAGGACAGCGGCTCGCCGATCATGCCGCTCTGGTAGAGCGCGAAGGCGGGGATGAGCACGTAGGTGACGTAGTCGATCACATTGTCGAGCATCACGCCCGACCAGTTGGGCAGCACTTCCTTGACGTTGAGCTTGCGGGCGATGGGCCCGTCGATGCCGTCGATCAGCATGGCGACGCCAAGCCACCACCACAGATCGATGAACCGCCCCTCGGCCGCCGCCACCAGCGCCAGGAACGCCATGTAGGAGCCGGTCGCGGTCAGGATATGGACGGAAAACGCCCGGATCTCCGCGTAGGGGACGCGGCGGTATTTAAATGGAAGCTTCATGCCGCCGACACCTTGGTTACGCGCGCGCCTAGTTGGGGCCGCTCCAGTCGAGTTTGCAGATTTCGGCCGAACGGCCGGCAAAATTCCAGTTGCGGCCGAAGGCGCGCATCTTGGACCGTTCCGATTTGGCCACGATGATCTCGGGCGCGATCCAGTATTCGGAATTGGAGATCACGGTGTCCTCGCCATGGGCCTTGCCCGGGATCGGCGAGATCACGCCGTCGATGATCTTGGGGATCTTGACGATGCGCTTCCTGTCCTCGATCTCGTAGCTGATCGGCTCCTGCTGGACGCCGAGGAAATTGCCGACCAGGATGGAGAGCAGCGAGGTGGTGCCGCCAGCCTTGCCGGTGAAGATCTTCGTGAACGCCTTGGTCGCGTAGATCGAGGCGCGCTTGTCGACGAACAGGCCGGCGGTCCAGTTGCCGCGGCTCATATAGCCCGGAATCTCCATCACCAGGCCGAGATTGAGGCCGGAGAGGTCGGTGTCGCCGTAATAGCCGTCGTCGACCTTGAAGCCGGCCCAGGTCTGGCAATAGCCTTCGGTCGGCGGATGCTGGCCCAGCGAGATCACGCAGGGGCAGAACACGGTGCAATTGCACGACAGCACCAGCTCCCCCTTCAGCGCCCATTCTACATCAGCCATGCAACTCCACTCCCGCCGTCATGCCAGCGCGGCCCCTATCAGCGCCGCGCCCCAGGCGGCCACTATCGCCCCGCCCGCGCGCGTTGTCACCCGGCCCGCGCCGGTTTTTTCCACAAATGTGAACACCGTCAGCGCCGCCATCCAGACCACATTCATGCTGCCCACCGCAAGCATGATCAGCATCAATGCCCAGCAGCAGCCCAGGCACCAGACGCCCTGCTCCATGCCCAGCCGGAAGACGCCGGCGGGGCTCGTGCGCCAGCGGGCGAACAGGGTGGTGAACGGGTTGCGGCATTTGGTCAGGCAGGCGTGCTTGAGCGCGGTGAACTGGTAGGCGCCGGCCACAAGCAGGATCATTCCGGCGACGACGCCTCTCGCCGGCGCCGCGGCCGGCGCGCCGGTGAGCGACCCGATCAGCATCTGGACCAGCGTGAACAGCACCGCGGCGCCCGCCCAGACGACGAGATAGCCGGCGGCGAGCACGACCGGATGGACGACCCTGTCGCCGCGGCCGGCGGCGGTGTCGGCGATCTCGGCATAGGTGCGAATCATCGGCGCGGCGGTGGGCAGCATCATGGCGGCCGCCATCGCGAACCACATCACGAACAGGGCGAGACCGGTGGCAACGGCCGATCCCGGCGCGAGGGCCGCGCCCGAAGTTCCCGACAGGCAGAGATCGGCGATGACGGCTGCGAAGGAGCCGGGCTCGAGCGGCAGGAAGCGGGCGATCAGCGACATGCCGGGCCCGAGCGGCCGCGCCGAGCCCTCGACCGCGGCGATCGAGCCCGCCATCGAGACGAGGAACCACCAGGCGATCGCCGCCGTCAGAGCCACCATGGCCAGCACCGGCCACAGCGGTCGCCGCGCCAGGCCGGCGATGGCCCGCCCGGACCGGTCCAAATGGTCGAACCGGCCGTCGAGCGGATCTGAGTTGCCGCGAGGCGTGAACATGCGCCAATTGATCCCATGGAGTTCGATTGCCAAGCGATGTAAAGGATCATCCGACCACTAGGCAATCGGCAACCAACTGAAAGGCCGAAGAAATGCAGGAGCACTATGACATCGCGGTGGTGGGCGGCGGGCTTGCGGGATCGGTCGCGGCGCTGGCGGCGGCCGCCGAGGGCTGGCGGGTCGCCTTCATCGCGCCCCGGCCCCCGCGCCAGGACGGCCGGACCACGGCGCTGCTGTCGGAATCGGTGGCGTATCTGGCGAGCCTCAGCATCTGGGACGGCGTGAAGCCCGCCTCCGCGCCGCTGCGCACGATGCGCATTCTCGACGGCACCACCCGCCTCCTGCGCTCGCCGCCGGTCTCGTTCCGGTCGAGCGACATCGGGCTCGAGGCCTTCGGCTACAACATTCCCAACCAGCCGCTGTTCGACGCACTTCAGGCCCAGGTGGCGCAGTCGCCCCTGATCGAGCGCTTCGAAAGCCCGCTTCAGTCGGCCGAGCAGTCCGCGGACAGCATCGAGCTTGTGCTCGAGGACGCGACGCGCGTGACCGCGCTGGCCGCGCTCGCCGCCGATGGCCGCGGCTCGAAGCTGCGCCAGGAGGTGGGCATCGGCGTGAAGACCTGGTCCTACCCGCAGACCGCGCTTGTGCTGAACTTTTCCCACGGCAAGCCGCATGCCGACACCTCCACCGAGTTCCACACCGAGGAAGGTCCGTTCACGCAGGTGCCGCTTCCGGGCAACCGCTCGAGCCTGGTCTGGGCGGTCAAGCCCGAACGCGTCGAGGCGATCCTGGCCATGCCGCGCGAGGCGCTCAACCGCGAGGTCGAAACCCGGATGAGCTCGATCCTCGGCAAGGTCGAGGTCGAGGGCAGCGTCCAGGCCTGGCCGCTGTCGAGCCTGATCGCCCACCGGTTCGGCGCCGGCCGGACGATGCTGGTGGGCGAGACCGGCCACGGCTTTCCGCCGATCGGCGCGCAGGGGCTCAATCTCGGCCTGCGCGACATCATGGAGGCGATCCGCGCGCTCAGGGACGCCGGCGGCCCGCAGAAGGCTCCCCAGGCGGTCAGCGCCTTCAACCGCACCCGCATGCTCGACATCGCCAGCCGCACGGCGGGCGTGGATCTGCTCAACCGGGCGCTGCTGAGCCCGTTCCTGCCGGTCCAGGCGCTGCGCGCGGGCGGGCTCGCGGTGCTGTCGGCGATCCCGCCGCTCCGAAACCTCGCCATGCGCGAAGGCATGACGCCGGGCTGGCGCAAGGACTGGTTCCGGCCCGCCGGGGACGCCTCAGGGAAACAGGTCGGGCGGTAGCGTTCCGCTGGTGATCAGCCACAAGAGCGCCGAGACGGTGGCGACGCTGCTCACCGTGGTCACCAGCACGGTGGCCGAGGCGCGCTCGACCCAGGTCGAATATTGCTGGGCGATGACGAAGACGTTGGTGGCCGTGGGCAGCGACGCCAGCAGCACCGCGGTGTAGACCCAGACCGGCTCGAAATCGCCCACCGCGCTCAGGCCCACATACATCATCACCGGATGAACGATCAGCTTCATCGGCACGATGAAGCCGAGTTCCGGCGGCACCCGCTTGAGCGGTCTCAGCGCCAGCGTCACGCCCATGGCGAACAGCGCGCAGGGTGCGGCGGCCTGCGCCAGGTAATCGATCAACCGGGCCACCGGCACCGGCGGCACGACCTCGAGCCAGGCTGCCGCCACGCCCACGGCGGTGGCCAGAATGAAGGGATGAAACGCGATCTTGCGGACCACCCCCAGCACCAGCGCGCCGAGGCTGCGGTGGTCGCCGCCGGCGATCGCCATCATCATCGGCGCGATGGTGAAGTGCATGATGTTCTCGAAGCAGAAGATCAGCGCGACCGGCACCGCGGCGGGCTCGCCGAAGGCCAGGATGGCGATGCCCGGCCCCATGTAGCCGATATTGCCATAGGCGCCTGCCAGCCCCTGCACCGTGGCTTCGGCGATGGCCGCGCGCCTTATCAGGATGCTCGCCGCAAACACCAGCGCGAACACCATGTAGGTCACCACCATCGAGGTCAGCACATAGTCCCAGCGCGCCAGTTCTTCGATCGGCGTGCGCGACAGGAGCTTGAAAAACAAAGCCGGCAGGGAAACATAGATGATGAAGGTGTTGAGCCAGCCCATCGCCTCGCGCGGTTGCTTGGTGATGCGCGCGGCGATGTAGCCCAACAGGATAAGGCCGAAGAAGGGGAGAACCAGACCTGTGATTTCAGCCATACTTGATGCCCGCAATAGCTGTTCAGACAAGGGTTCAGCTCAGCGAGAGGGGGTACGGACCAAGCCATCCGCCGTCAAGGCCGGGCGGTTGCATTTTCCGGCAAACATCCCATCTTAAAGGACCAAAGGAAGAAAGCCATGACGCCCAAACACGCAAAATTCCAGATCGGACAGGTCGTCAAGCACCGGATTTTCCCGTTCCGGGGCGTGATATTCGACGTGGATCCTGTCTATGCCAACACCGACGAGTGGTGGAACGCCATTCCCGCCAATGTGCGCCCGCGCAAGGACCAGCCGTTCTACCACCTTCTGGCCGAGAACGACGAGACCGAATACGTGGCCTACGTCTCGGAGCAGAACCTCTTGACCGACGACAGCGACCGGCCGGTCCGGCATCCGCAGATCGGAGAGTTCTTCGACACCTGGTCCAACGGGGTCTATCACCCGAAGGAACGGGTCAGCCACTGACCCGGACGGACGCCTCGTCCCGCCGGATCTTGTGAAAGCCAGACCAAACAAAAACAGGCCGGATGCGATGTCGCATCCGGCCTGTTTATTTACGTCAAAGCGCTTGGCGCTTAGTTCTTCTTCGCGGCCGCCTGGGCGTCTTCGAGCTTCTTGCGGGCTTCCTCGGCCTTCTTGGCCATTTCTTCCTGCAGCAGGCGCTGGCGCTCCTGCAGCTCGGACTGGGCGATCGGCTCGCCGTCCCAGGCCTGGGTGAAGCCTTCGAGCGAAATCCGGAGCGGGTTCGGGGTGCGCTGGTAGTTGACCGAAGTCAGGATCAGTTCGCCGCCCTTCTTGTAGGAGGCGATCATCGCGTCGGTGAGCAGGATCTCGGCGACGCAGGTCTCGGGCATGCAGATCGCGTATTCGACGCGCTGGGCCTGCCCGCCGTCGACCTGCAGGCCGACGCCCGGCTGGATCAGGCGTGCGGTGGGAACGGTCACCTGGAGGATCTTGCGGTTGACCTTGCCGGTCACGTCGATCAGGCCGATGGCGGTGAGAAGCTGGCCGGTGGGGGCGGTGACGATGTTCTGGACAACGCACACATCATTGTCTTCCTGTTTGGTGCAGGTCTTGTACCAGCCCTGGTTGGCGCCCTGTGCGAAAGCAGTTGCCGGCATGGCTGCGGCGGCGACGCCGGCCGACATGATTGCTGCGAGAAAGGTCTTGGTGGTGGCGTTCATTTGCTTCCAACTCTCCTGAAATGCGGCCCCCGGGGCAGCGTTCTGTTTGCGCGGTTTCCGCGCCCTTACGACTATGTCGCGCCTTCTCGATTGAAAATGCGGCGACAGCAAGGCTTTGTTCGCGATCGTGTTAGCGCGGTCACACGCCAATATCCAGCCCGCAGGCGGGTTGACGGCAAAAAAAGCGCCGCATTGGCCGACCAAGGTGGCCTGCTTGGGAGGGCGCGTATATCTTCGGGCCGAGAATCGACGGCGCACTCCCTGGCGGGCGCCGCGCGCCCCATCCTGGAGGATCGAGAATGAAACCTTTGCTGGCAGCGATTGCCATGGTTGCAGCCGCGGCGGGCGGCCTGGCGGGACTTTCGGCGGGCGCCCTTGCCGAGCCTGTCCACGCCATCGCCATGCATGGCGAGCCGGCCCTGCCCGCCGATTTCACCCATTTTCCCTACGTCAATCCCGATGCGCCGAAAGGCGGCAAGGTCACCTATGGCGTGGTCGGCACTTTCGACAGCGTGCGGCCGTTCATCGTCCGCAGCATGCGGACCACCGTGCGCGGCGTGGTCGATCCGGAATATGGCAACCTCGTCTACGAGACCCTGATGCAGCGCTCCCAGGACGAGCCCTTCACGCTCTATGGACTGCTCGCCGAGACGGTGGAATGGGACGAGGACCGCAGCTTCATCCAGTACAACATCAACCCGAAGGCGCGCTGGTCGGACGGGGTGCCGGTGACCGCCGACGACATCATCTTCACCATGGAACTGCTGCGCGACAAGGGCCGCCCGCCGTTCTCGACCCGGCTCAACCAGGTCGCCAAGATGGAGAAGGTCGGCGACCTCTCCGTCCGCTTCACCTTCAACGAGACCTCCAATCGGGAGTTTCCGCTGATCCTGTCGATGTCGCCGGTGCTGCCTAAACACGCCACCGATGCGGACACCTACGACCAGTCGACGCTCGAGCCCGGCATCGGCTCGGGCCCCTACCGGATCAGCGAGATCAAGACCGGCGAACGCATCACCTTCACCCGGCGCGAGGACTACTGGGCCAGGGACCTGCCGATCAAGCGCGGCATCGACAATTACGACGAGATCGTGGTCGAGTATTTTCTGTCGGAAACCGCGCAGTTCGAAGCCTTCAAGAAGGGCGTGGTCGATGTCTATCCCGACGGCAGCGCCACCAACTGGGCGCGCGGCTATGATTTCCCCGCCGTCGCCAATGGCGAGGTGCTCCGCCAGGAATACGACCGCCGCACCCCCTCGGGCATGTACGGCTTTGTCTTCAACACCCGCCGGCCGCTATTCGAGGATGTGCGGGTGCGCAAGGCGCTGACGCTGCTGTTCGATTTCGAATGGGCCAACCGCAGCCTCTACGATCTGAGCTACACGCGCACCCAGTCGTTCTGGGACGGCTCCGAGCTGTCGAGCCACGGCGTGCCCGCCGATGCGCGCGAGCGCGAGATCCTGGCCCCCTTCCCCGACGCGGTGTCCGACGACATCATGGAGGGAACCTGGGCGCTGCCGGTGACCGACGGTTCGGGGCGCGACCGCAAGGTCAGCCGCGCAGCGCTGACGATGCTCGAGGAAGCGGGGTACCGCATCGAGGGCGGCCGGCTGATCGACGAGGCGGGCAAGCCCTTCGCCTTCTCGCTGATGACCCAGAACGAGGGCCAGGAAAAGCTCGCGGTGGCGTTCCAGCGCTCGCTCGCCGCACTCGGCATCCAGATGGCGATCCGCACCGTAGATGACGCCCAGTACCAGCAGCGCTCGCAGACCTTCGACTACGACATGATCATGAAATCGTTCCCCTCCTCGATGTCGCCCGGCATCGAACAGATCGGGCGCTGGGGCTCGGCCACGCGCGACCGCGACGGCTCGTTCAATTTCGCCGGCGTGGCGAGCCCCGCCGTCGACGCCGCCATCGACGCGATGCTCAACGCCCGCACCGCCGACGATTTCCGCTCGTCTGTGCGGGCGTTTGACCGCGTGCTGCTGTCGGGGCATTATGTCATTCCGGCGTTTCACCTCGGCAAGTCCTGGGTGGCGCACCGCGCCCGGATCGCAGCACCGGAGGGGCCGCCGCCGCTCTACGGCTATTATCTGCCGGCCTGGTGGGACACGACGGCGAAGCCCTGACCGACCGGCCGCCCAAGCCTCAGGCCACCCGACACGCCACAGCTCTCAAGAAGGTTTCTCCATGACTGTTCCCTCGCTGACCATCGATATCGTCTCCGATGTCATGTGCCCCTGGTGCTACATCGGCAAGAAGCGGCTGGAGGCCGCGCTTGAGGAGGTCAAATCGGAGATCGAAGTCGATGTCCGCTGGCGGCCCTTCCAGCTCGACCCGACCCTGCCCAAGGAGGGCAAGGACCGCAAGCAGTACATGGAAGACAAGTTCGGCGGGCCGGAACGGGCCGAAAAAGCCTATGAAACCGTGCGCGCCGCAGGCGCGGAGGAGAAAATTCCCTTCGCCTTCGAGAAGATCCCGGTCTCGGCCAACACGCTCGACGCCCACCGGCTGATCCGCTGGGCCGGATCGCTCGGCCCGGCGGCGCAGGACACGGCGGTGCAGGCGCTGTTCAAGGCCTATTTCGAGGACGGCAAGAACATCGGCGACGACCAGGTGCTGGTCGAGGCGGGACGGCAGGCCGGACTGGAAGCCGAGGTGGTCGAACGGCTGCTCGCTGGCGACGCCGACCGCGACGCGGTGGAAGCCGAGATCGACCAGGCGCGGAAGATGGGGGTCACCGGCGTGCCCTGCTTCATCATCGACATGAAATACGCCGTCGTCGGCGCCCAGCCCGCAGACGCGCTGGTCGACGCCATGCGCAAGATCGCGGCAGACAAGGCCGGCGGATCGGCCGCGCCGGCGGCGGGCTGACCGACCACACTCAAGCCGCCTGC
>NZ_JRJG01000046.1 GCF_000759435.1 Hoeflea sp. BAL378 | reverse complement strand
TTGCGGGTGGTGAAATTGGAGCGTTCCGAGGTCTCGCGCGAGCGGGTGAGGAAGGCCTCGTAGATGCCGCGGGTGGCGGCGGCCTTGCGCTCGAGCTCGCGCAGGGTGACGAATTCGACCGACTGGTCCATGGCGCGGCTCTTGGCCACCGCCATCTGGCTCGCCAGTTCCTGCTCGGTCTCCACCGCGCGCTGCAGCTCGGTCTGGGAACTGGCGACGATGCGGCGCAGCTCGGCGCTGATCTCGGTGCGGATGGTGTCGAGCGCGGATTTGGCGGCGATATATTGCGGGTGGCGCGGGCCGAGGCCGGTGGCGAGCGAATCGGCGCGCGACTTGGTCTCGGTGTATTGCTTGCGCAATTCGGTCAGGTTGGTCGACAGCAGCTCCTCGGGGAAGGCGCCGGAGAGCACGTCGTCGATGTTGACATTGGCCAGGTTGTTGGCCTTCACCCTGATGCCGACCTTCATGGCGCGGGCATTGGCGAGCTGGTCGCTCAGCGCCAGGATCACCTTGTCGTCGATATACTGGCCGCCGACGCCGACAAGCCCGTTCTCGGCCTTGAACTTCTCGACCTCGCGCTCGGCGGCGTCGAGATCGGAGCGGAGCGCGTTGATGCGGGTGTCGATGGATTCCGACGTGCGCTCAAGCAGGCTCGACTGGGCCCGGCCTTCAGAATCGAGATAGGTCTCGACGATCTGGTTGGCGATGAGCGCGGATTTTTCCGCATCGCGCGAGCTCACGCCGACGATGATGACGAAGGTCTTGGCGTCGCGCGCGACCGAGAGCGAGTCGCGCAGCTTCTCGAGCGCCTTCTGTTCCGCTTCCGAGGGGCCGCCCTCGCCGGTGAAGATCTCCTTGATCAGCGTCAGCCCGCCGCTGAGGCCGCCGGTCGGAAGCGATCCGTTGAACTCGGGATCGCGCTCCAGGCCGAGATCGGTGATGACCTTTTCCAGAACGCTGGTGGAGGACAGGATCTGCAACTGGCTGTCGGTGATGGCGAGCATCGCCTCGGTGGAGAGCTGCTGGTTGCGGATGTCGTCCTCGGTGACGCGGACCTCGCGCGGATCGATGAACAGCCGGCTTTCGGCGTAATAGCGGTGCGGCGTCGACAGGGCGAAGAGAACGCCCAGAAGCGCGCCGGCGACGGCGGCGGCGGCGATCTGCTTGCGGTAGCGGAAGACCGCGGACATCAGGATCGAGGCGTCGAGCAGCGGACGCGCGCCATCGTCCATGCCGCCCGCGGCCGCGTGCCAGTGGTAATGATCGTCGTGGCCCTGGTCGGGGCGCCGGGCCGGCGCGCGTGGCGCAGGATCGCGCGCGGCAAACTCCCGCGGCGGCGGCGTGTCCTGCGCGGGCGCATCGGCGGAGCGGCGGGCGGCCGGCTGTTCCGCCTGCGGCCCGGATCGGGCGGCATTGTCCCGAAGCGGGGCATCGGCGGCGGAGCTGTCGGCGGCGGGGCGGTCTTGCGCCGGCACGGTGCCGATCAGGCGGGCGATGCGATCGCCGAACCTCTCGCGGGTCGAGGGGGTCTGGGCCGACGGGGCCTGGGTCGATGGGATCTGGGCCGAAGCGGGCTGGGCCGCAGGCGCCGAGTCGGGGCGGAGCTGCGCCGAAGCGGCGGCATCGGCGGGCGACGGCGCGTTGCGGGAAGCGGCATAGGCGGCGGTGGACAGGCGCGCGGTGCGCGGCTGGGCGGCAAGCATCGACGGCGCCGGGCGCCGGGCCGCGGCGCCCGGGATCCGTGCCTGCCCGGATGCGCCCACGGCCTCCGGCGCCTGCGCGCGCGGAGGGGCCGGCGCGGCATGCGCGTCGCCAGCATGGTCGAGCAGCGAGCCCCGCCGGACGTGCTGCCTGTGGTCTTTGGTGGAATCGCTCATGTCCGGCTTGGGCCACCCTTGCTGGCAAAATCTCAACTTCGTTAAGGCAAGCTATAAATTCATGGGTAACAAATGGTTAATTTCCGGCCGGCAAACGAGATATCGCAGATAATTCCGTCAATTCGCCACCCGGCCGGCTTCGAGCGGCCCGCCGCCGGTCCGCCGGGATCGCTGTCCTCAAACGTCGAATTAACACATTCCGGCTATGGCTAATCGCTGAAACGGCGACTGCGGCAAGCGCGATCGTCTGCATGACGCGGTGTCCATGATTGCTCGCCTGAAAGATTTCGCCCGCGCCAACAGCGGCTCCATCCGCGCCTATCTGTCCATGGTCGGCGGATCGGCCGGCCGGCTGGTGATCTCGCTCGTCTATTTCATCGCCATCGCCAACACGCTGTCGATCAGCGAATTCGGCCTGTTCGCGACCGCTTCGGCCTGCGGCATCATGCTGTCGCGCCTGCTCGCCTTCGGCTTCGTCTCGCCGCTCTACCGCATCGCCACGGTCAAGACCCGCCTGCTCGGCGCCTACACCGCGGGCTTCCTGGCGGGCATGGTGCTGTCGGCGCCGGTGATCGCGCTCGCCGCCTGGGCCGTCTTCGCGCTGGTCTTCGCCGGGCAGATGGACGTCATCACCTACTCCAAGATCATCCTGGCGGAAGTGCTGTGCTGGCGACTGATGGAGATCGCCGTCATCGTCAGCTACGGGGTCAACCGGTTCGCCGCGGGCTCGATGCTTGTGGTGATCGCCACCTCCTTCAAAACCGTGGCGGCGGTGCTGTTCGCCCGGTTCACGGACGGATCGCTCGAGGTCTGGGCGACCTATTACATCCTCGCCAACGACCTGGCGGCGATCATCGCGGTGGCGTTCTTCTATCCGAAGATCAAGCTGCGCTGGAAGCCGGCGCTCTATCTCCGGCGCTGGGCCGACGCGGTGTCGGTGGCGGGCGCCGAAATGCTGTTCTATGTCCAGTCCGAGCTCGACAAGGTGCTGGTGCTGTCGCTGGGCGGACCGGCGGCGGCGGGGATCTACGCGATGATCATGCGGCTGGTGGATCTCACCGCCCTGCCGGTGCGCGCCTTCCTGACGGTGCTGACGCAACGGCTGATGCGCAGCGCCAGGATGCTCGACGACCTCAAGACGCGGCTCCTGCTCGAGGGCGCGGTGGCGGCGGTCTCGACCGCGGGCCTGCTCGCCATGGCAGGCTTCCTGTGGATCTTCCCCACGGCGCTCGGCAAGAATGTCTCCGAAGTCGCGCCGCTCTTGATCCTGGTGGTGCTGGTGCCGGCGTTCCGCAACCTGGTCGAGTACCATTCGGAACTGCTCTACGCGACCGGGCGGACCTTCATCCGCATGCTGGTGCTGGCGTCGCTGGCCGCGGCGAAGGCGCTGCTGCTGGCCTCGCTGCTGGGAGTCGAGCTCGAGACCCCAGTCTGGGTGGGGCTGCTCAACGCCGCGTTCCTGGTTCTGTACCTGCAATCGGCGCTGCTCACCTACCGGGCGCTGCGGTCGGTCAAGCGACGGGCGATCTAGCCTGCGAAGACGGGCCCGGTCGGGTTCTGGACGCCGGACATAACGGGAACAAACGTCCAATTATTTCCGTCGACTTTCGATACGGACAATGCCAGAACATCTGTGTTAAGCCCCTCATTCCTCAAAGGATAAAACATGAACCTCCACAGCGTCCGCACGGGCCTCGTTGCACTCGCGTTCGGTGTTACAGCAATCGGAAGTCTCGTCTCCGGCGCCCATGCCGAGGAGTTTTCCTTCACGGCCACCAATACGACCGGCACAGCCATCACCGAAGTCCTCGTGTCCGAAAACAAGAGCGACTGGGGCTATTTCGAGATCGGCAGCGGCATCAAGCCCGGCGAGACCGTCAACCTCGTCTGGTCGCAGGCCACCAACAACGAAGCCTGCGAGCAGTGGGTGAAGGCGACCTTTGCCGACGGCAGCGAATCCGAGCCGGCCAAGTTCGACTTCTGCGAAAACGGTCTCCAGCTCGACCTGTAAGCAGCCCCGCCCAGGCGGAACGCATGCCGACGGCAGGCCATCGAAGGATGGCCTGCCGTTTGTGCATCCGGAGGTGGGGTGCGCCCTGCCCTAGCCCGGCGTCACGGAGAAGGCGGCACGGCGGATCTCCGACAGCGGATGATCGACGAAGGACTGCACGCCGATGGCGATCTGGTCGGGCCCGAGGCCGCGCATGAACTGGTCGAGTCCTTCGGGCGTCTGCGGGAAAGTCTCCCGGAACCAGATCACGTGCGACAGCGAGCGGGGGTCGGCATGATGGCCGGCGCCCAGGAGGATCTCGTCGACGAAGCGGCCGTAGATCATGCATTCGGAGATGTCGCGCGAGGAAATCACCGCCCGCACCCAACCCTTGCCGGTGCAGGCCTCGATATGATCGAGCAGCGCCCGCGCGGTGTCCGCCCGCCAGGCCACCATGTTGGAGATGTAGTCATGCGCCGGATCGGGCCGGGGCGGCAGGCCGAGGATGCGGCCGGCATGGGCGAGCCAGGCGAGATGGCCGGGCGTGGCGTTAACCGCGCCGTTGTCGGCGCGGAACATGCGCAGGCTGTTGCCGGTCCAGAGGCTGGCGGGATCGAACGGACGCACCAGCACGACATCGGAATCGATGGAAAGAAGCGTGTCGGCCTCGACATGGCGGGCCAGGGCGAGGCGCCGTATCTGCTGCGCGTGCCAGCCGCGCAGCGGCGCCGAAAACGGGCTCAGCCAGATCCGCCGCCGGCCCAGGCTGAGCGGATCTGGAAACGAGCGCAGCCAGGCCGGAAACAGCTCCGCCTCGCTGATCACGGTCCGCTTCGGCCCTTCGAGCCTGCGGAACAGGGTGACATCGGCGCGCTCGACCAGGATATGGTGGTGCCAGGTGCCGCGCATGAAGCGGTCCACGCTTTCGCACAGGAGCGCGCAGCGATCGAAATCGCCGGCATAGGAAGCGGTCATGACGGCTGTCTTCATCGGAGCGCCGGCCGGGTTCTCGCAGTGTGCGGCATGGCGATCCTCAGGCGTGGACTTCCCGGTGCCGGTGCGCGCCGGAGAACTTGTAGCGGAAGACGTGGTAGAGGAAAACCGGATTGCCGACAATATAGCGGTACCACAGGCGCGACGGCTCCTGGATCAGCCGCCAGACCCATTCCAGCCGGAGATTGCGCACCGCCAGCGGCGCCCGCGGCACCGCGCCGGAGATGAAATCGAACAGGGCGCCGACGCCGAAGACCATGCGACCGTGGCCCTGCCGGATGTTGGCGTCGATCCAGATCTCCTGCTGCGGCGTTCCCATCGCCACGAGCGTGATGTCGGGGTCGAGGGCGGCGAGCTTGTCGAGCACGGCCGAACTGTCGGCCTTGTCGAAGAATCCGTCGGAGACGGCGTGGAACTCGTGCCATGGCGTCAGGATCCGGAAATTCTTCACCGCGCCGGCGAGCATTTCCGGGCGCGCGCCGATCAGCGCGACCTTGAGCGGGCGCTCGGCATAGACCAGCAGCGCCGGAATGAAATCGGTGCCGTTCAGATTGGCCGGAAAGGCGATGCCGTGCAGCGTGCGCGAGGCGATCTCGACGCCGACCCCGTCGGGCAGCACCTCGCAGCGGGACAGGCCCTGCCGGTAGCCGGCATCGCGCATGGCCAGATTGGCGTTGTTGGCGTTGAGGAAGTTGAAGATGCGCTGCGGGGTGCCGTCCTCAAGGCCGCGGGTCAGTTCGTCCAGCGCCTGGCGCCATCCGAGTGCCGCCACCCGGATGCCGATGATGTCGCGATGCCGATCCCGTTCCATTGCTCGCATTTCAACTCCAGACACCGTCAGATACAGGGCCGCCATCATGGCCTGCCCGGGTCCGGGTGTTAGCATTTTCTTAATATCTCCGCACCGCCATTCGCCAATCTCGGTTAAACCGGCGATTCACCATTCGTTAACCCTGTCCGCCGCAGCACGCCAGCCCGCGCGCCAGGGCCTGGCCCAGACCTTCGAGCTGGGCTGCATGGAAGGCGCGGCCGTCGAGATCGAGCGCCTCCCCCGCGCGCGACCGGCCCACCAGTTCGACCAGCGCCGCGGCGAAGGCCGCCGGCTCGTCGGCGGGGACGCTGTTGGCCGGGGGGCTGGAGATGCCGCGCAGGGCGTTGGCGGTGGCGACCGAGGGCAGGCCCATCTCGAAGGTCTCGATGGTCTTGAGCTGCACGCCGGTGCCGGTGCGGGAAATCAGCGGGATTACCCGGCAGGAGCGGACGAACTCGCGGGCGTCGCCGACGCGGCCGAGGAAGCTCACATTGGCCGGCGCCGGGGGAACCGAGCCGCCCGTTCCGCCGGCGATGCCGATGCGGAAATCGGCGGGCAGGCGCGGCGCCACCTCGGCGAGGAACCAGTCGAGCCCGGCGCGGTTGGCGGCCCAGGTCCAGGAGCCGATCATGCCGGCGTCGAAGGCCGTCGCGCGCGCCGCGGGCGCCTCGGGCGGCGTGACGGAGGTCACCAGCGGCAGCACGCTGGAGCGGTCCGGCCGGGCGACGCCCAGCTCCGCGCTATCGGCCTCGGCCAGGGTGAACACGTGCCGCGCGGCCGCGCAGAGGTCGCGCTCAAGGCGCGCGAGCAGGCGCGCGTCGCGGGCAAACAGCAGCCTTGTGAGCGGGTCGCCGGCGGCCCTGGCGTTGTCGGCGGCGCTGCGGGCCTCGACATTGTGGGCGACGAACAGGCATGGCCAGGCCCGGAAGATATCGAGGAACGCGCCGGGCAACTGCACCGAATTGAGGATCAGCCCGTCGATCCCGCCCATCCCGGCGAGCGCCGCCTTGATCTCGGCGGGCCGGGCAGCGTGCATCTTCGCCACCGACACCGGTTCGCCGTGGAGCACGGCATCCTTGAGCCACAGCGCCTTCTGCAGCCTGGAGACCCTGGCATTGGTCACCTCGAGGCGTCCCAGCACATGGGTGTCGCCGGGGGCCGCGGGCTCGTGGCCGGGCTGCAGGAAGCCGAGCACCGACACCCGGTGGCCGAGCAGCCTGACGGCGTCGGCGATCACCCGGTTGGCGATGTCATAGCCCGAGGCCGGGGCCCGGACCGGCACGAGCGAGGAAACGAAGACAAAATGCATGCGGGATCCATTGCGAAGCTCCCGCGGACTGTAGCGCACCCGCTTGAAGGCCGCATTAAAGGCGCGCCTCAAATGCCATGGGTCCTGTTCAGGCAATCTTCAGATTCCTGTGCTTGGATGGCCTTTCATCAACCGGACGCTTGCCCATGTCGCCTGATCCCGCTTCCGTTACCGAGCATGCGCGTTCCGCAGGCCTGAAGCCGGAGACCGTGCGCGTGGCGGTGACGCTGCCGACCTTCCGGAGGCCCGATCACCTGGTGATGACGCTCGATTCGCTGCAGGCCCAGGGCCTGGGCGCCGACACCGCCATCATCGTCATGGACAATGACGCCGAGGGGCTTGCCGGCGCGCGGGCGGCGGCGGAGTGGTTCCAGACTTCCTATGTCAAGGGCATCGTCATCGTGGCGCACCAGCGCGGCAATTGCCATGCCTACAATGCCGGCTGGGAAACGGCGCTGGCGGAGTTTCCGCGGCTCACCCATATCGCCGTGATCGACGACGACGAGATTGCCGGGCCGGGCTGGCTCACGGGCCTGATGCGCACCGCGCAGAAGACCGGGGCGGACCTGGTGGGCGGCCCGCAGGTGCCGGTGTTCGCGGACAAGGCGCTCGACGGCTGGCGCAGGCATCCGGTGTTCACCCCGCACTATGCCGAAACCGGCCTGGTGCCGATCCTCTATTCCTCCGGCAACGTGCTGATCTCGCGTCCGGTTCTCGACATGATGCCGCGGCCGTTCCTCGATCCGGCGTTCAATTTCATCGGCGGCGGCGACAGCGACTTCTACCGCCGGGCCAAGGCCAGCGGCTTCAACTTCGCCTGGAGCGCGGAAGCCGCGGTGATGGAGACGCTGATGTCGCGGCGGGCCGAATTTTCCTGGCTCAATGCCCGCTCGCTCAGAAACGGCGCCATCTCCTCGATCCTCGAGAAACGGCAATGGCCGGGGCTGCAGGGACGGGTGCGCACCTTCGCCAAATCGCTGGCGCTGCTGGCGGCGGCGCCGTGGCGCGGCCTGAGGCTCGGCCTCAAGACCGGTTCGGCGGTGATCGGCCTCTATCACCTGCAGGTGGCGCTCGGCCGGCTGATGGAAGAGTTCGGCCTGGTCAACGAGCAGTACCGCAATCCGGAAAGCAACTGAGCGCTTCCGCGCCGTCTCGCCGTCAGGTCAATGGGTGGGCGCCGGGGTTCCCTCAGGTGGCGCGTCGGTCTCGCCCACGGGCTCGCCCTTCTTCATTTCGACGGCGCCCCGCTGCATGTTCGACCGGATATCGGCCTTCGACAGGAAATCGATCTGCTCGACGATGACGTCGTGGAACACTTCCTCGCCGAGGCGTGCGTTGAGCGTGTCCTTGACCTTGGCCTTGAAGGCTTCGAGATCGAATTTCTTGTTGCCGGAGAAATCGATGACCTGCTCGCCGACAAGCGCGGTGTAGAGCACGTCGGTGACGAGATCCGGCATCGGGATCGTCAGCGCCTTCACCTTCTCGGGATCGACCGTGTAGGACAGCTTGGTCAGGAAATAGCCGTGCACCGCGCCTTCCTTGATGACCGGGATCGAGACCATGTCGCCGCGAATGGTCTCGAGGCCGCCGAACATCGCCGGATCAGGCTCGACCTGTTCCTTCTTGTTGGCGGTCTGCACCGAGAAATAGACCGACGCGAGCGCCACCGCGCAGATCCAGACCCCGGTGACCAGAAGCTTGATCATGACAGATCATGGGTCCTGAACTGGTCGGCGGAGTAGGTTCCGTCCGCTTCCGAGGCGGTGACGGTTGCCTTGATCATCTCGGCGATGTCGCGCACCGCCTCCATGTGGGCCCGGACCTTGAGCTGGTTCCGGTCGAGCTTGGCCTTGACGGTCGCGAGCAGGTTCTTCTGCTGCTCGTCGAGATCGGACGGCTTGACCACCCTGAACAGCACCGTCATGTCGTAGAGACAGCGGCTCTTGAGCGCGTTCGACTGCTTGAAGTCGAAGCGGCGATCGGAGCCTATGGCGGCGTTCTCGGCGTCAATGACGGCTTCCAGCCGGGACAGTACCCCGTTGACCCGCAGGTCGTGGGAATTCGGTTCGCTCATGAGGTTTCTCCGCGGCTGGTGATGTTCGTTGCGTCGACAGGTTCGCCCGAAGTGGAAATATCGGCGAGGATCTGCGTCTGGACTTCATGGATAAGCGAGGCGGCGCGGTTGGACACATTGGAGTTGACGCCACTCGCGGCTTCCGGCTTCAGGCCCGTCGAGAACCGGTCGGCCAGCATGCGTTCGGCGATGCCGATGCCGCCGCCCTTGGCGAGGGCCGCGCCCAACTGTTCGGCCATCATGCCCTTCCAGATCTCGCCGGCGGTGCCCTTGCCGTAGAGCTCCTCGCTGTCCTGGGGCAGCATCGAACCGATGAAATTCTGCAGGATCATCGCCTCGAAGCGCTGGTAGGACTGGGCGTTGGGGTCGCGGGCGCCCTCGGGGGCGGGCCGGGCGGGCGCCAGCACCGCGGACGGATCGGCGGAGGCAAGGAGCTGCTGCTCGAACGCGGGCGTCGCTGCCGCCTGGCCGGAGCGGCGGGCCGACGCCGCCTCGAGCATGGCTTCCGCCTTCCGCGCCACGGCCGGATCGGCGGCTTTCACCACGTCGAGAATGAGATCGGTTGCCGTCTGTATGGACAAAGAGACTGCCTCGCGAAAAGGGACCGGGAATGATCCCCTCCAGTATCGCCTATGAAGCTTACGCTGGCCTTGTGCTGTCCGGGGCGGCGCCGAGGAAGGCCTCGAGCAGGTCGAGCAGCGTTTCATCATCGGCCAGCCGATCCTCGTTCCTCGCCGCTTCGCCGGCCTGTTCCTGCAGCCGGTCTGCCTTGGTCTTCTCGACCAGGACGCGCTTTTCCTGCACCGCCTTCATGCCGGAGAGGTGCTGCGCGCGGACGGAGAGGCGCTGGAAGCGCTGGGCGTAGTGATGCGACATCGCGGCGTGGACCGGGTCGAGCGAGCCGATCGCCTCCACCAGCGCGTCCTGGGTGGCCTCGGCCAGCGCCTGTTCGCGCAGGATGCGGGACAATTCGTTCTCGGTCATGCGCTCGATCTGGCGCTGGACCCGGACCAAGCGGGAGAGTTTGTCGGCGCGCGACCCGGCCATCTCAGGGCAGGCCCAGATAGAGCGGCTCGAAGCCGTTGACGAACAGGGTGAAGAAGGATTGCGAGCCGAAATAGAGCAGGATCAGCCCGCCGAACAGGATGAACGGAATCGAGATGAAGTAGACCGGAATCTGCGGCGACAGCTTGTTGACCATGCCGATCGACAGGTTGAAGATCAGGCCGTAGACGAGGAACGGGCTCGCCAGCCTGAGCGCCAGCATGAAGGCGCCGGCGAGCGTGTCGGTCAGCGTCATCAGCGCCATGCGGGGATCGAAATCCGCGCCGACCGGCATGAAGCTGTAGGACCGCACCAGGGCCGCGATCACCATGTGGTGAAAATCGCTGAGGAACAGCACGAACAGGACGGTGAAGCTGATGAAGGCGGTGATGTGGCCCTCGGGCTCGGCCTCGAGGAGGCCCCCGCCGGGCGCCGCATTGAAGCCGATCGCCATGGAGATGCCGGTGCCGGCGAACTGCATCGCCAGGACGATGTAGCGGGCGATCAGCCCCATGGTGACGCCGATGAGCATCTCGACGCCGACCAGCAGCAGATAGTTGCTGCCGCCGCCCTGGACCCGGGGATAGATCGAATCCCACATCACCGGAAGCAGGGCCATGGACACGGCGACCGCGATGAACAGGCGGATCTGCACCGGGACGCGGAAGCTGGAAAATCCCGGAAGCACCATGATGCAGGCGCCGATCCGGCAGAACGCCGCGAACAGCGCCAGCACCGTGCCTTCCGGATCCGCGATCACGAAATGGCGCCCAGGAGCTTGACCTCGATGCCCTTGGCGATCTCGACATGGGAGAGGACCGGCAGCGTGGCGAAGATGCGCTCGACGATCATGCGCACATAGGGGCGGGAATCGGGCGAGGTGACGAGCACGAAGGGAACGCCCTTGTCCATGTGCTCGCGGACGACCTTGGTGGCGTCCTCGGAGAATTCCTCGAGCATGCGTGGATCGATGTCGAACTCGATGACCTCGCCCTTGGGATCGCGCTTGAGTGCCTGGTGGAAGGCGAGGTCCCAGCGGTTGCCGAGCCTGAGTACATTGAGCTGACCGTTGCGGGCGATGTCGCCGCAGAGCTGCTGGGCCATGCGGATGCGCACATGCTCGACGATCTGCTCGGTCTTGCGCACATGCGGCGCGAGTTCGGCGACCGCCTCGAGGATGAGATGCAGGTTGCGGATCGAGACGCGCTCGGCGAGCAGCAGCTTGAGCACCGCCTGGAAGCCCGAATAGGACATGTGCGAGGTGCAGATCTCGTCGGCGAGCTTGCGGTATTCCGGATCGAGCCGGTCGATCAGGATCTTCATGTCCTTGTAGGACAGGAGCTGCGGCAGGTTGTTGCGGATCACTTCGGAGAGATGGGTCAGCACCACCGAGACGTTGTCGATCGGCTGGAAGCCCTCGCGCTTGAGATCTTCGGCGAAGTTCTCGGGCACCGACAGCGCCGGCAGGCCGAAGGCCGGCTCGCGGATCTCGTCGCCGGGCAGCGACGGCCGGCGGGAGCCGGAGAGCACCACCATCAGTTCGCCTACGCGCAGGTCGTTGGCCGCCACCGTGGTGCCGTGGATGCGGATCTGGTAGCTCTTGTCCTTGATCGAGATGTCGTCGGTGACCTTGATCTCGGGCACGACGAAGCCGAACTGGGTGGCGAACTTCTTGCGCATCTTGGCGACGCGGAACGCCAGTTCCTCGTGGCTTCCCAGAAGCTTGGTGGCCACCTGCTTGCCGAGCACCAGTTCGATCTCGGCGGTCTTGAGGATCGACTTGACCGAATCCTTCTCCTTGTCCTTTTCCTCCTGCTCGCTGCGGTGCACTTCCTGCGCCTCGGCGCGGGCCTTGCGGTCGCGCCGGCGCGGGATCACCCAGCTCCCGAAGGCCATCACCGAGGCCAGGAAGACGAAGGGCAGGAACGGCAGGCCGGGCATGACCGCAAGCAGGAACAGCAGTCCCGAGGCCGCGAACAGCGCGCGCGGGTAGCCCGCGAGCTGGTCGATCACCGCCTCGTCGGTGGTGCCGAGCTGGCCGCCGCGCGAGACCAGCAGGCCGGCGGCGAGCGAGACGATCAGCGCCGGGATCTGGCTGACGAGGCCGTCGCCGACCGACAGGCGCACGAAGACATCGGCCGCCTCGCCGATTTCCATGCCGTGGCGGGCATAGCCGATGATGACGCCGCCGAACATGTTGATGGCGGTGATCAGCAGGCCGGCGATGGCGTCGCCGCGGACGAATTTCGAGGCGCCGTCCATGGAGCCGAAGAAGGAGCTTTCCATCTCCAGCTCGCGGCGGCGGTCATGGGCCTGCTTGTCGTTGATCATGCCGGCCGAGAGGTCGGCGTCGATGGCCATCTGCTTGCCGGGGATGGCGTCAAGGGTGAAGCGCGCCCCCACTTCGGCGATGCGGGTGGCGCCCTTGGTGATGACGATGAAATTCACCGTCACCAGAATGAGGAAGACGATGACGCCGATGACGAAATCGCCCGACATGACCATCTGCGAGAAGCCGCCGATCACCTGCCCCGCGGCCTCCGTGCCGAGATGGCCTTCCGACAGGATGACGCGGGTGGTGGCGATGTTGAGCGACAGCCGCATCATGGTGGCAATCAGCAGGATGGTCGGGAACGAGGAGAAATCCAGCGGCCGCTTGATCCACAGCGCCACCATCAGGATCAGCACCGAGAAGGCGATGGAGAAGGCCAGGCCCAAATCGATCAGGAAGGCGGGGATGGGCAGGAACAGGATCGAAAGGATGACGACGATGCCGAAGGCAAAGCCCATGTCCTTTCCCTGGAAACTCGTCTTCTGGATCGCCAGCGCCTGCGGATCGGCCATACTGTGGTGAGCTCCGGGTCACGGCGCCGGCATCATGCAGGCGCGATTTGTGAGGCGACCCTAAGGGCTGAAGCTTGCGCGAAGGTGGCAGGGACAGGCCGGGGCCGAGAAAACCGGCGGCGGCGCGGGAGCCCCGCCGGCGCTGGGCCAGGGCAAACGCAAAGGCGCTAGAAGCCGGTCTCGATGCGCTGGAAGACGATGTTGGTGAAGGTCGAGATCTGCGCGCCGACGAAGGGCGCGGAGACGGCCACCGTGATCAGGATGGCGACGATCTTGGGGACGAAGGTCAGGGTGATTTCCTGAACCTGGGTCAGGGCCTGGATGAAGGCGATGCCGACGCCGACGAACATCGCCACGAAGACGGCCGGTCCGGAACAGACCAGCACGGTCCAGATCATGGTCTGGACGATATCGAGGGCGTCGGCTTCGTTCATCTCAGCGGATCGTCACGCCGGCGCCGACGACAAGCTGCTTGCCGCTGTCGAGCACCGCGATCAGCCCGTCGGAATAGACCTTGACCTCGGTAACGATGCCGGACGTCTTCTCGTCGGCGCTGGTGATGGTGCGGCCGATGATCGATCCGGCCTGGTTGAGCGTCGAGGACTGCAGCAGGCTCTCGAGGTTCTTGTTGGTGACGATGGTCTGCTCGACCTGGCTGAAGGTGGCCAACTGCGCGATCTGGTCGGTGGCGTCCATCGGATCGGTTGGATCCTGGCTCTTCATCTGCTGGACCAGCAGCGTCAGGAAGGTATCGTAATCGAGCGTTGTCTTCTTGGCGGCGGTGTCGGCCGCCGATCCGCCGGTTGGCGAGGTTGCGCTGTTGACTCCTCCTACGACCATGGTGCGAGCTCCCTGCGGATCTGTTCGATGGTGCCCGCGGGCATCGCCGATGTGTTGAGAATCTGTTCTTCGATCGGATAGAGCGCGCGGATCGCCTTCAGCGCCTCGAAGGCGCGGCCCTGGGTGACCATGCCGTCGATGTGCTTGAGTTCGGCGAGCACCTCGTCGTTCTTGAAGCAGGTCAGCAGCATGACCACCGACTTGCGGAACATGCCCATGGCCTGATCGGCGCCTTCGGGGTTGATCAGCATCATCTGCACGATGAAATAGAGCTGCCTGAGCGGCGTGGTCGCCTGCTCGGGCTGCAGCACGTGGTTTTCGAGCAGGAAGGTCACGTCGTTGAGGAATTCCAGCGCCACCTTCCGGTCCACCCGCAGGACGGCTCCATTGATGAAGATGCGTTCGCCGGCCTTGAGGGAAATGCGCAGTGAACTTTTCATTTCAGCCCGTCCCTGATGATGAGTGAGATGTCGATGATCCCCTGGAAATTGTCGGACTTGCGCTGACGGATGCGCTCGGCCTCCTTGAGGATCCAGATTCCGATCGAGATGAGATTGGCGCGAAGCTCGTTGGAGAGCTGGTTCTCGGGAGAGGCGAGGTCTTCCACGAAACGCACCCAGAGGCGGCTGACGAAGTAGACAGCTTCAATTGCATCGCGGGATTCGAGGCCATTGCTCTTGGCGGCGGTCAGCAGGGCAATCGAATGGTTGATCGCCTCTCGCTCGCGCTCGCGCGCTTCGGCAACTCCATCCTCCTGCACATCCGCATATGAAAACTGGTACATTCAGACGCCCTTCATGTTTGTCAATTTGCCAGGCTACCCCTGGCGACGCAGTTACAGGTAATTCATCAGGCTCATCTTCTGGATCCGGGCGGTGAGCGCGTAGGACGTCTCGACCTGGTCCAGCAGGGTCTGCATGCGGGTCGAGGCCGCGTAGGCATCCACGCCTTCGATATCGCCCAGATGCAGGGTAATGATCTTGATTTGCGAGACCAGCGCCGTATTGGCCTTGGTCACGCGGTTCTCGGCCACGCCGAGATTGGAACGCTGGTTGTCGATGCCGGTGACCGCCTGCCCGGCATACTCGATCGCCTTGGCGTTGACGGCCGTGCGTACTTCGGCGCCGATGGCGGAATCCAGCAGCTCGATGCCGATGACCGCGGCCAGCGCGAAGTTGCGCATGCCGGCGGCATTGGCGTTGACGCCCGAATCCACCACTTCGTTGCTGAGGATGCGGCTTGAAATATTGGTGTCGGAAGCGCTCGACCAGTTGGTGTTCCAGTCCGCGCCCGAGAACGAGGGCTCGAGCACGTTGGTGATGAAGTTGTCCATCTGCGCGACGGTGATGCCGGCGGCGAGCGGGTCGTCCTGGCTGAAGCCGAAATGGCCCAGGAAGGTGGCGTCGAACGCGGCCTTGGGGGTCGACCCGGCTTCGAAATAGTCCTCGACCGGCTTGGTGTTGGAATTGATGCCGGAGAAGAGATACTCGCCGTTGGACGAGGTGTTGACCGCCACCGTGAAGGAGCCGAGCGAAGCCTCGACATCGCGGCGCGCGATCAGCAGATTGTTGGCGTCGTCGGAGCCGTTGACCGAGATGAAGGCTTCCAGCATCTGCTGGGCGCTGTCGGCCATCAGATCGAGAGCGGACTGGGACGCCGACAGGCGCTGGGTCACCAGCGCGTTGGAATCCTGGATGTTCTTGAGCCGCGAGACGTCGTGGTTGAGCGTGACGCTGTTGGAGGTCTTGGCGCCGAGCGACAGGCCGATGTCGGCGAAGCGGCCGGAGACGATTTCCTTCTGAAGCGTCTGCACCTCGCTTTGGCCACGGGAAATGGTCAACCGCATGGAGCTCTGCATCGCCAGGTTGGATATGAAACTGACTTTCATGTGCTTACCCCGCCGCCGCCATGAGCGCCTTCAGCATTTCGTCAACGACCGAAATGAGGCGGGCGGAAGCCTTGTAGGACTGCTCCAGCTCGAGCAGCATGGACATCTCTTCATCGAGCGACACGCCGGTCTCGTTCGACAGCGCCTCGCTCGAGCGGAACCGCGTGGCCTCGCGCGTTTCGGCGGCCGAGTCGGCCTCGCTGCGGTGGAGTTCGAGCCAGCCGACGGAATCGGAGGCGAAATCCATCAGGCTGACCGAAGCGGACAGCTCGGCCGCGGGGTCGAAGGCCATCGGCTTGTCGAGCGCCAGCACATAGCCGTCCAGCAGCGTCGAGAAGCCGGCATTGCCGGCCGGGTTGGCGACGTAGGCGGCGCCGTTGATGCCGCCGTCGCGCAGCAGTTGCGGATTGCCGCCGAGCGACTGGACCAGGGCCGGGTTGACGGTGATCGTCGCGGCGATGCCCTGGACGATGGTCGCTCCGACGGGAACGGTGCCGCCGCCCCAGGTGAACAGCCCCGGCGCGTCGGGAAGCGCCGGAACGGCGGACTGGTCGGTCTCGGCGAATGTGACGATGAGCGCGCGGGCGACCTCGTCGAGCTGATCCTGCATCGCCGGCGCATAGACGTCGCGGATCTGCAGAAGCGATTGCAGCGATCCGCGGGCGGTCGTGGTGGCGCCCTCGCCCGCCGCCAGCGCCACGCCGTCGACATAGATCGACTTGCCGTCGATGCCCGCCGCAAACCCGGACGAGGCGTCGAAGGTGACCGGCCGCGCCGAGGTTTCGAACAGGGTGATGCCGTCGGCCGTGTAGATGGCCATGTCGTTGCCGGGCCGGGTGACGGTGGTCACGCCGATGATCTCGGAAATCTGCTTGAGGATGGAATCGCGCTCGTCGAGCTCGGCGCTGATGTCCTTGCCGGTCTGGGTGCCGCTGTAGACCGCCTTGTTGTTGGTCTCGAAATTGGAAAGCAGTTCGTTGAGCGTGTGGACCTGGCGGGAGATCTCCTGGTCGGTCTGGAGCCGGACATCCTGGACGGCGGCGGAGGCATCGCGCAGGCCGATGGCCACGGTGTTGGCGTCGGCGATGGCGGTCTGCGCCAGCGTGCTTTCGCCGGGCTTGGCCGCATAGCTCGACAGCGTGTCGCGCATGTTGGCGATCAGCGTCGCCGGCGCGCTTTCATAGTCGTTGCCGCCGAGGATGTCCTTCAGATTGGTCAGCCCGGCGAGCAGCGTATCCTGGCCGCTCGCCATCGACGTGCTGCTGATGGTCTTGCGGAACAGGACTTCGTCCTGGGCCCGCTGGATGGTGACGACCTGGGCCCCGACCAGCGAGGTGGCCAGCACCGCGTTGCGCCGGGAATAGTCGGCGTTGGAGGCATTGGAAATATTACGGGACAGGATACTCGTCTGCGTCGCGTAATTCGACAAAGACGTCTGGGCGGAACTTATCGCCGATGACAATGACATATACTGACCTTTCTATCGTCCAAAGCTCAAGTCAGCGCTTGAGATTGACGAGCACGTCCATCAAATCGGATCCGGTCTGGAAGACCTTGGAGTTGGCGGTATAGCTGCGCTGCGAGGCAATCATGTCGGTGAGTTCCCGGGCCATGTCGACATTGGAGCTTTCGAGCGCGCCGGAGATGATCTGGCCGAAGCCGCCGGAGCCGGCGAAGCCGGTGGTGACGACGCCCGAATCCACGCCCTGCTGGTAGACGTTGCCGGCCAGCGGCTGGAGCTTGTCGGCGCTGGACACCCGGGCCAGCGCGATGCGGTAGAGCGGCTTGAGCTCGCCGTTCTCCTGCTTGGCGTAGATCGTGCCGTCCTCGGAAATGACCACGTCGGTGACCGCGCTGGGGGCGTTGCCGTTGACGTCGCCCTTCTGGACGGTGAAGCTGTAGTCGAGCTGGGTCATCTTCGACAGGTCGACGGTCAAGCCGGCGCCGCCGGGAACGGTCAGCGCGATGTCGGTCGGGCTGGTCGCCGTCAGCAGGCCCTTGTTCAGGGGGTCGAAGGTCAGCGTGGTGGTCGCCAGAGCGGCAGAAGCGTAGGGAAACGACGTGCCGGGGGTGGCGCCGGCGCGGTCGTAAACAGTGACCTCCCAGGTGTCGGTCCCCGTCTTGGTGTAATAGAAGTCCAGCAGCACTTCGCCGCCGAGATTGTCGTAGGCGACCAGCGAGCTCTTGTGGCTGTATACCGCGGTGGCCGAGTTGGTGGACGGCAGATCGGCGGCCGGGACGATGGCTTCGCCGGCATCCAGGTTGGCCGAGAAGATGCCGGTGGTGGAGGCGTTGGCGGCCAGGCTGCCCGACGCGATGTTGACCGGAACCAGGCCGTCGAAGCCGTTGACCACGGGGGCAGGAACGCCGCTGTCGTAGTCATAGCCGAGCAGGGTGTAGCCGGCGGCATTGACCAGATTGCCTGCGCCATCGGGAACGAAGGAGCCGGCGCGGGTCAGGAACGGGATGCCGTTGGAATCCTCGACGATGAAGAAGCCGTCGCCGTCGATCGCGAGATCCGTGGCCGAGGTGGTGAATTCGAGCGTGCCCGCTTCGGAAATGGCGTAGCGCACGTCGGTCTGCACGGCGCCCGAATTGTAGGAGCTGTTGGCGCCCGGCAGAACCAGGGAGGAGAACTGCACCGAGGCCTTCTTGTAGCCCGTGGTGTTGGCGTTGGCGATATTGTCGGCCACCGTGCTCAGGCGGTTGGCCTGAGCGTTCATGCCGGAGGCGCCGGTGCTCATCATTCCGTAAAGGCTCATCGCGTCATCCCTCGTTTCATACGATGTCCAGACTAGCTGGCGGGCCTTGCGTGAACCTGTTTCCAACCGCCCGGAAGATCGTGACCGGCCGAGTTCATTCGGCCGGTCACGACAGGTTCATTTCCAATCGATCAGGTAGCCAAGGAACCGCTTGGAATCGATCGGGTCGAAGCCAAGCTTCTTGCGAAGTTTCTTGCGCAGCTTGGAGATGTGGCTTTCCACCACATTCTCTTCGACGTCCTCGTCAAAGATTCCGTAGATGGCGTTGAAAATCTGCTGTTTTGTCACCCTGCGGCCACGGTTGGCGACAAGGTATTCGAGAATGCGCCGCTCGCGCCGCGGAAGGGCGAAGGTCTGCTGCTCGATTTCCGGATCGCGGCCGTCCGAGAACACCCGGATCGGGCCGATGTCGATGTGGCTCGTCAGCGTCTTCAGGCGCCGCCGGATCGCCGCCGCCCGGGCCAGGATTTCGCGCGGATGGACCGGCTTGCGCACGACGTCATCGACGCCGCTGTCGAAGAACGCCAGGGTCGCTTCCAGAGACGGCGTATCGCTGACCGCGATCACCGGCGCCTGGGACCGGTCGCGGATGGCCCGCGGCAGGTCCAGCGTGTGGCTGCCCTGGCCGATCAGGAAGGCTTCGACAGCCTCCAGATCGGAATCCGCCGCCGCATGCACCCATTCGCCGAATTCGATGGAATCGAAACTCGCCGAAGGCACGCCTTCCCTACCAAAAAGAGATGTGTATCCGTCTTTGACCAATTTCCGGTCATCAACCACTACGATCATTCGTCCGCCTCCGAATCAGTGTGGTACGTCATGCCCATAGGAGTACGAAGGCGGTGAATCAGGGTAAACTATGAAATCCGGAGGGTATATTTTAAGAGTTGATTAACCATGTTTTGCACTGATTTGGCTATATGTTGTGGGCAACCTGTGGATATTCACTATTTATTCGGGGAAAAGTTAACAAAAGGTTAATTTTTCGCTTGCGCTGTTAACCTTTGCCCAATTGCTGCCTTATTGCTGAACGAGCGCCGGCACAATCCATTTTTCGCGTTTTGGTTGTATCAACGGCAGAATGAGCTTGCCTCGGGCGTCCATGCTCCGTAGCCGGTGGCGACGAGATTTGCGATCACACGGCAGACATAGCGCTTCTGCGCCGGATCGTTGTCGGGACCGGCGTGATAGCGGGCGACCGCCATCGTCCAGGTCTCGTGGCGGGCATGCAGCCGGGCCAGGAACCGCGCCGCATAATCGACATTGGCGCGCGGATCGAGCATCGCCCCCACCGACCTGAATTCGGCGCCGTGGTAATGGTGATTGATCTGCATGCAGCCGAGATCGATCAGGCTCTTGCCCTCCGCGCGGGCGCGCTCGAACTCCCTGAGCGCCTCGCCGCTGCTCTTTGCATAGACCGTGCGTCCCTCGATGTTGAGCGCATAGGGATAGAGCGCGCCCTTGCGCCCGGTTTCGGTCAGGCCCACGGAATAGAGGATGCCGGCCGGCACGCCATAGGTCCGCGCCGCCGCCAGGATCTCGGCTTCGCAGGCCCCGGCCGCGGCGTGTGCGCCGCGGGGTGCGCCGGACTCAAAGATAAACGCCGTCAGTGCGGCCAGCGCCAGACCCAGAATACGGATTTTGCTCACGGCCCTGTCCTCCATCCTGGTGTGCTCCCTGCTGGCGGGAGTTGTTGCCGTCATTGCGGCCGCCGGACGAAGACTGCGCATCGCCCGAACCCGACCCGTGGAACCCGCCCTGGAAAGCCTGCTGCGGCGTCTGGCCGGCGGGGCGGTCGGGAGAGGTTACATGCTGGACGGTGATCTGTTCGACCGCATAGCCCTGGGCACGCATGGCCTTGAGGATGGACTGGTTGTCGTCCTTGAGCTGGCGGTAGGCCTCGGCGGTTTCGACCTGGATCGACACCGAGAGGTCCTCGCCGGTGAGCTTGAGCACCGCGGTCACGCTGCCGAGCGCGACCGGATTGAGCTGAAGCTTCAGCGTATGCAGCATCTGGCCGGAGGCCGGCTGGGCGGCGGCAGCGGCTGCGGCCTGCGCGGGAGCCGCGCGGCCCGCCGCCAACGCCGCATCGCTGGCCTCGATCAGCGACCGGGTGAGCATCTGGGCGTTGCCGGTCAGCGACGGCGCCGGCATGAACCGGCGCGAGTCGATGACCTCGACCTGGCCTGCCTTCGGGCTCACCGGCTCTTCGGCGGCAAGGCC
>NZ_JRJG01000045.1 GCF_000759435.1 Hoeflea sp. BAL378 | reverse complement strand
GGCGCCGGCGCGGTAGGCGGCAACGGCGTCGCGCACCCCGTCGCCGCGGTTGGCGAAGGCCGCGCGCAGGACCGCCAGGCGCTCCGGGACCGCCGTGGTCCAGTCGATCAGCTCGCCCGCGGCGGCAGACCCGGCGACCGGAGCGCCGATCAGCGCCGGATCACCGAAGAGAATGTTGAGGAAGGAGCGGCTCGAGGGCGAATAGGGGCTGAAGCGGCCGGGATCGGAGGGAAACAGCGCGTGGGTGGGGCTGATCGCCAGCGCATCGGCCCCGCGGGCGGCGAAGCTCGCGGCGCTGTCGGCAAGCGTGCCGAAATCGCCGAAGCCCAGCCCGCGTCCGTCGCGCAGCGAGGGCACCTGCACCGCCGGTCCCCACAGCTTGCGGCCGGGGGCGGCGTCGGCCACGGAAAAGCAGCGCTTCGGCGCCACCGCGATGCGGATCTCGCGGCCACCCTGCTCGAGGTGGTGGTAGCCGGGCACATCGATCGACGGGATCCATAGGCTGTTCGCGTCCTGGTGCAGCAGGACCGGCACGGCCTCGCCGCTCTCGAGCGTCAGCAGGCCTTCGCCGGCCACGCCGAAGCCGGGCGGCAGGATGACCCGCTCGCCGAGATCGACGGAGACGAAGCAGTTTTCGCGCTCGGCCTCGTGCAACTGCTCCCGGCTGCGGGCGATCTCGGCGCCGGAGCCGGCCGGCAGGCCGATCGCCGCCAGCACCTTGCGCAATGCCTCGTCGCTCACCCGCTGGTTTTCGCCGAGGGCGTCTGTCCAGTCGATCTGCAGCCCGGCGGCGCGGGCCAGTTGGTGCAGCGCCGTCATCGGCCAGTCCAGGCGACAAAGCTCGAGGGCATACCGGCCTCGCCGAGGGCGAAGAGGATGTCGCCGTCCGGCTCGGGAAAAGCGACAGCGGCCTCGCCGAGATTGAGGGCAACGGACAGCATCGAGCCGTCCGCCATGCGCCAGCTCGCCGTGACCGCCTTGTCGCCCAGCACCCGGGCGGCCTCACCGCGCGCGCCCTTGAGGCGCGGCACGACGTGGCGGTGGCGCAGCGCGATCAGCTCGCGATAGAAGCTCAGCCAGTGCGCAGCCTCCGGCCCGGGCTTCGGCGCCGAGGCCGCGAAAGTGGCGGGATCGTTCGGATCGGGAATGCGTTCGCGGACCTGGGGATCGGTGAAGGCCGAGAAGTGCGAGAACTCCTGGCGCCTGCCCTGGCGCACCGCGTCGGCGAGGTCGTCCTGGAAGTCGGTGAAGAACAGGAAGGGAGTCCGGCTTCCCGTCTCCTCGCCCATGAACAGCATCGGGATCTGCGGGCACAGCAGCATCAGCGCCACCGCGGCGCAGAGCCGCGCCGGATCGGTCAGCTCGATCAGCCGCTCGCCCATCGCCCGGTTGCCGATCTGGTCGTGGTTCTGCAGGAAGGCCACGAAGGACGTGGCCTCGAGATGGCCGCTCGGCTTGCCGCGCGGGCCGCGGCCGCCCTCCTCGCCCTGGTAGACGAAGCCCTGCTCGAGACAGCGCGCCAGCCTGGCCGTCGGATCATCGGCGAAGGCCGCGTAATAGCCCTCGGTCTCGCCCGTCAGCAGCACATGCAGCACATTGTGGAAATCGTCGTTCCACTGCGCGTCATAGCCTCCGGGCAGGAGCCGGTCGGCGTCGTTGTGCTCGTTTTCAAGCACAAGATGGATCTGCCTGCCGGGCAGCTCGGTCCGGATCTCCGACACCATCCCGTCGAGGAATTCCGCATCGCCGATGGCGTGGACCGCATCGAAGCGCAATCCGTCGAAACGGTATTCGCCGAGCCACATCAGCGCGTTGTCGATGAAGTAGCGCCGGACCGGATCGCGCGACACCGCCACCGCGCCGCCCCACGGCGTGTCCGCTGTGTCGTCGAAGAAGCCCGAGGCATAGGCGCCGAGATAGTTCCCGTCGGGACCGAAATGGTTGTAGACCACGTCGAGCATGACCATCATGCCCAGCCCATGGGCGCGGTCGACGAGCGCCTTGAGGTCATCGGGCGTGCCGTAGCTTTCGGCGACCGCATAGGGCAGCACGCCGTCATAGCCCCAGTTGCGCGTGCCGCTGAAGGCGCCGACCGGCATCAGTTCGATGGCTGTGACGCCGAGGTCGCGCCAGTGCTCGAGCTGTTCAGCGACGCCGTCGAAGCCGCCGAGCACGCCCACATGCAGCTCCAGGATCACCGCCTCCTCCCAGGGCCGGCCGGCCCAGTCGGGCGTGGTCCAGCGATAGGCATCGGGATCGGTGACCATGCTCCATTCATGCACGCCGCCCGATTGCCGGCGCGACGCCGGATCGGGCACGGCAAGATCGTCGCTGATGCGGAACCGGTAGCGGGCTCCCGGCGGGGCGTCGGCCTCTGCCTCGAACCATCCCTCCGCGTCCCGGGCCATCGGCAGCACGGTGCCGTCGGCCAGTTCCAGGTGAACGGCATCGCTGTCCGGCGCCCAGAGCCGGAAACGGGTCCTGCCCTCGGCGGTGATCTGCGGTCCCCAACTCATCTATTCTTCCCTGTCGGTTCCGACCACCAGCAGGACTGCCCGGTCACGCACCTCGATCTCGGCGCCGACTTCGGCTTCGGCGGCCTCCGGATCGGCGCTGTCGATGACCAGCGTCCGGTGGAGATCCGGCGGCGGCAGCCTGAAGGTCAGCGTGTCGCCGGAGCTGTTCATCAAGAGCGTCACCGTTTCGATCGAGCCATCCGGCTTGCGGCGGCAGCGGCGCATCACCAGCGCCCTGCCCTCGGCGTTGTTCCAGTCCTCCTCGGAGAGGTGCTCGCCGCGCTCGTCGAACCAGTCGATGTCGAGAATTCCGGGAGCGACTTCGACCTCGCCATGCAGGAAGCGGTTGGCGCGGATCAGCGGGTAGTCCTGGCGCGCCCTGGTCAGCCGGCCGACGAAGTCGGTGAGCTTGCGGCCGTGATCGCTTTCGAGCAACGTCCAGTCGAACCAGCTTATCTCGTTGTCCTGGCAATAGGCATTGTTGTTGCCCTGCTGGGTCCTGCCGAATTCGTCGCCACCAAGCAGCATTGGCGTGCCGAGCGAGGTCAGCAGCGTGGTGAGCATCGAGCGGGTGACGCGGTCGCGGACATCCTCGATCGCCGGATTGTCGGACGGGCCCTCCTCGCCCCAGTTGCAGGAGAGGTTTTCCGAATGGCCGTCGCGATTGTCCTCGCCATTGGCTTCGTTGTGCTTGCCCTCGAAGCTCACCAGGTCGCGCAGGGTCTGGCCGTCATGGGCGGTGATGAAATTGACGCTGGCCCAGGGCCGCCGCGCGCGGCGGTCGAACAGGTCGGCGGAGCCGGCGATGCGGTTGGCGAATTCGGGGCGCAGGCCGCTGTCGCCGCGCCAGAAGCGGCGCGTCGAATCGCGGAACTTGTCGTTCCATTCGGCGAAACCCGGCGGGTGCTGGCCGAGCTGATAGCCGCCCGGTCCGATGTCCCAGGGCTCCGAGATCAGCTTGAGCTGGTTGAGCACCGGATCCTGGCGCAGCACGTCGAAGAAGCCCGAGCGCGGATCGAAGCCGTTGTTGCCGTCGCGGCCGAGCGTCACGCCGAGATCGAAGCGGAAGCCGTCGACCCGGTAGCTTTCCGCCCAGTGGCGCAGCGAATCGATGACCATCTGCAGCACGCGGGGATGGCTGAGGTCGAGCGTGTTGCCGGTGCCGGTGTCGTTGACGCAATAGCGCGGCTGGCCCTCGACCAGCCGGTAGTAGCTCGCATTGTCGAGGCCGCGCAGATTGAAGGTCGGGCCCAGTTCGCTGCCTTCGGCGGTGTGGTTGTAAACCACGTCGAGGATGACCTCGATGCCGGCGGCGTGCAGCCTGCGGATGGCGATGCGCAGCTCGTCGGAATTGTCGCTCGCCATGTAGCGGCCTTCCGGCGCGAAGAAGGACAGCGTGTTGTAGCCCCAGTAATTGGTGAGTCCCGCCTCCTGCAGCCTGCGGTCCTGCACGAAGCTGTGGATCGGCAGCAGTTCGAGCGCGGTGGCGCCCACGCGCTTGAGATGCTCGATCACCTTGGGATGGGACAGCGCCGCATAGGTGCCGCGCTGGCGCGGCGGAACGTCCTCGAGCAGCTTGGTCAGGCCCTTGACATGGGCCTCGTAGATCACCGTCTCCGACCAGGGCGTTTTCGGGCGGACATCCTGCGACCAGTCGAAGGCGCTCTGGGTGACCACGGCCTTGGGCATGGCCGGGGCGCTGTCGCGCCGGTCGAAGCTCAGGTCCTGGCGCCGGGAGCGCACCGAATAGGAGTGCAGCGCGTCGGTCCAGCGCACCTCGCCCGACAGCCGCTTGGCATAGGGGTCGAGCAAAAGCTTGTTGGGGTTGAAGCGGTGGCCGTTCTCGGGCTCGTAGCGGCCGTGGGCGCGGAAGCCGTAGAGCAGGCCCGGGCCGACGTCGGGCAGGTAGCCGTGCCAGACCTCGTCGGTGCATTCGGGCAGTTCGAGGCAGAGCACCTGCCGCTTGCCCGAGGATTCGAACAGGCAGAGGTCGATCCGGTCGGCATTGGCCGAAAAGACCGCAAAGTTCACGCCCAGGCCATCGAACGTGGCGCCGAGCGGATAGGGATAGCCGGGTTCAAGCCGATCAATATTCAGGTTCAAGTGCGTGATCCTTGATGGCGCAGAAGAATGGCGCCGAGGGGTGGAAGGGTGATGGCGGCCGAGCAGGGCTGGCCGTGCATGGGGTGGTCGCTGGCATGGACGCCGCCGCCGTTGCCGGTGTTGGAGCCACCAAAGCGTTTGGCGTCGGAATTGAGCACTTCGGTCCAGTGGCCCGCTGCCGGCAGGCCGATCCGGTAGCCATCGTGCGGCTGCGGCGTCATGTTGAGCGCCACCGCCACGGACCCGCCGTCGCCATGGCGGACGAAGGCGAAGACGCTGTTTTCGGAATCATCCGCCACCAGCCACTGGAAGCCGGAGGGATTGCTGTCGCGCTGGTGCAGCGCCGGCTCTGTGACGTAGAGCCGGTTGAGATCGCGCACCAGCCTCTGGATGGCGGCGTGCTCGGGATGGTCGAGCAGATGCCAGGGCAGCGCCTGGTCGTGGTTCCACTCGGTCTCCATGCCGAGTTCGCAGCCCATGAACAGCAGCTTGCGGCCCGGATGGGTCCACATCAGCGACAGATAGAGCCGCAGATTGGCGAATTTGCGCCAGCGGTCGCCCGGCATCTTGGTGACCAGCGAACCCTTGCCGTGCACCACCTCGTCATGGCTGATGGGCAGGATGTATTTCTCCGAATAGGCATAGACCATCGGGAAGGTAAGCTCGCCCTGGTGCCAGCGGCGATACAGCGGATCGCGCTCGATGTAGTGGAGCGTGTCGTGCATCCAGCCCATGTTCCACTTGTAGTCGAAGCCAAGCCCGCCCTGGGCCACCGGCGCCGAAACGCCCGGCCAGGCGGTGGATTCCTCGGCGATGGTGATGGCGCCGGGGCAGCGTTCCGCCACGATCGTGTTCATCCGCTTGAGGAAGGCCACGGATTCCAGATTCTCGCGGCCGCCATGGATGTTGGGCACCCATTCGCCATGCTTGCGGCTGTAGTCGCGGTAGAGCATCGAGGCGACGGCGTCGACGCGGAGGCCGTCGACATGGAACACCTCGAGCCACCAGATCGCCGAGGCGAGCAGGAAGCCCGAGACCTCGCGGCGGCCGAGATTGTAGATCAGCGTGTTCCAGTCCTGGTGGAAGCCCTCGCGCGGATCGGCGTGCTCATAGAGATGGCTGCCGTCGAAATGCGCCATGCCATGGGCATCGGTGGGAAAATGCGCCGGCACCCAGTCGAGAATGACGCCGACGCCCTCGCGGTGGCAGGAATCGACGAAGCGGGCGAAATCCTCGGGCCTGCCGAAGCGGGCCGAGGGGGCGAATTGCGACAGCGGCTGGTAGCCCCAGGAGCCGCCGAAGGGATGTTCCATGATCGGCAGCAGCTCGACATGGGTAAAGCCCATCTCGGCCACATAGGGGATCAGCCGTTCGGTCAGTCCGCGCCAGTCGAGTGCGCGGTCGCCTTCGCCGTCCGGTTTCATCCAGGATCCGGCATGGACCTCGTAGACCGAGATCGGCGCGTCGTCGGCATGGCGGCGGGCGCGCTCCTCCATCCAGTCGGCATCGTGCCATTTGAAATCAGGGCGACCGGCCACCACGGAGGCGGTCGCCGGCGGCGCCTCGGTCTGGCGGGCCATCGGATCGGCCTTCTGCAGCAGGCTGCCGTCGCGGCCGACGATCTCGAACTTGTAGCGTGCGCCCGGCCCCAGCCGCGGCAGGAACAGCTCCCACACGCCGGCCTGGTGGCGCAGCCGCATCGGATGGCGGCGGCCGTCCCAGGTGTTGAAGTCGCCGACCACCGAGACGCGGCGGGCATTGGGCGCCCAGACCGAAAAGGCCACGCCCGGAACGCCCTCCATGGTGGTGGGCTGGGCGCCGAAGACCTTGGCGAGGTCGAGATGGCGGCCTTCGGAAAACAGATGCAGGTCTAGATCGCCCAGCACGAAGCCGAAGCTGTAGGGGTCCTCGATCTCCTGCACCGCGCCGCCGGGCCAGGTGATGCGCAAGAGATAGGGACGGTCGTCGGAAACGGGGCCGGTGAAGAAACCGGGCGCTGCCTGGTCGAGCTCCCCGAGGTCGGCGCCGCCGTCGCGCGCCGCCAGCGAGACGCGCTCTGCGCCCGGCTGGAACGTGCGCACGACGCGGCCGTCGCGCACGGTGTGCGGGCCGAGCAGCGCGAAGGGATCGTCGAGGCGTCCTTCCAGGAGCGCGGCGGCTGCCGCGCCCAGGATATCGTCATTGCCGGTCATTGCACTTCCCCTGCAAGCAGGCGGTGCACGGCGCGGGCCAGCCCGGCCACGGGCACGCCGATCCAGTCGGGACGGTTGGCCGCCTCATAGATGACCTCATAGGCCGCCTTCTCGATGATCAGCACGTCGAGCAGAGGATCGACTTCGACTGCCGGTCGCAGCTTTTCACCGTCGGCGGGTTCGCCGGAGATCGTTTCCGGTTCGATGCCGTGATAGCCTGCCAGGAACGCCTGCTTGGCGCTCTTGCGGAAGGAATCGGACCATTCCTCGCTCCAGGGCTCGGCGCCTGCCGGGCGGTTGCGCTCGGCGACGGCTACGGCGTAGTCGAAGGAGCGCATCATGCCCGCGACATCGCGGAGCGCCAGGTCCTTGCCGCGGCGCTCGGCGATCGGACGGGTGGGCTCGCCCTCGAAGTCGATGAACATCACGTCGTCGCCGGTGACCAGCACCTGTCCGAGATGCAGATCGCCGTGGATGCGGGTGCGGGAACGGTCGACCGCGCCGCGCACGACGGCGCCGATGCGCTCGATCAGCGCGTCGCGCTTGTCGAACAGGAAGTCAGCGTCCCGGGCCCGGGCCTCGTCGAGCGACGCGCCGCGCAACTGGCCCATGGCCTTGTCGACCTGGCCCTTGATGCGGCCGCCGAGCTTGTCGGCCTGTTCGAGCGTCACCGGCTCGGGCACGAAGTCCGGCTCGGAGGTGGGGCTCGAAAGGGTCTCGTGCATCGCCGCCAGCCGCCGGCCGAGATTGGCGGCGAAGTTCTCGTAATTGGAGAAGCTGGGCTCGGTCTCGGTGGCGAGCCGGTTCAGGAAATCGAGGCTCCACTGCCAGCCGTCGCCCTGGTTGTAGACGAAGGCCTGGGCCAGCATCAGCAGGGTGTCCTCGCCGTTCTCGTGGCGAGTGACGGTTGCGAGCATCGGCGGCACGTTCCGGTAGCCGTTGTCGGAGAGATAGCGGACCATCTCCACATCGGGATGGGCGCCGGGCGCGACCTTGCGCAGGAGCTTGAGCACCGCCTTGCGGCCGAGCACCATGGTGGAGTTCGACTGCTCAGCCGCCATCCATTCAACATCGCCCTCGGGATCGAGATCGAAGCCGGGCATGGCGGAAAAGCGAATCTCGCCTTCGCCACTGGCAACCACGGTGTTGTCACGCATGGCGGTCAGCACCGAGCGGGCAAACGGCGCAAGCGCGAAGCCGTCTGTGAGCAGGCCCACATCGCGGCCGCGGCGGACGCGGGAGATCGCCAGGTTGGAGGCATAGGGCCCGTTCTGCCCGTCGGCCCAGGCGATGCCGAGCGGCAGGGTGTAGGTCGCCTCGGCCACCGGGGTGGTGACGCGGAATTCGCCCAGCACCAGGTCCTGGGCCGCGGGCATCGGCGTGAGCCGTTCAAGCCTGACGCCGGTGATCGGCTCGTCCTTGCCGCCGAACCAGCGGCGATGGGCGATGTAGCCCGGCAGCACGTCCCGCTCCAGCGCGGCGCGGTTGGCGAAATCGGCGATGCCGTCGAGACCGGAGCGCAGCACGAAGGTGTGGTGCTCGATCTCCTCTCCCGGAGCGGAGGTGGCCCATTTGGGCGGCTCGACGCCCTCGGCGAGCTGGAACCACAGGAACCCGTAGGGCTGCAGCGTCAGCAGATAGGGCAACTGGCCGATCTTCGGGAAGGCGGCGCCTCCGGTGAGTTCCACCGGCGTGCGGCCCTCGAACTCGTGCAGGTCCAGCTCGACCGCCTGGGCGGTGCGGCCGAGATTGGCGACGCAGAGGATCGATTCGCCCTGATATTCCCTCAGATAGGCGAGGATCCGCCGGTTGGGCGGGCGCAGGAAGGTCTGCGTGCCGCGGCCGAAGGCCTGGTGGCCGCGGCGCACGGCGAGCATGCGCTTGACCCAGTTCAGAAGTGAATGGCGGTCGCGCTCCTGCGCCTCGACATTGACCGCCTCGTAGCCATAGAGCGGATCCTGGATCGCGGGCAACGTGAGCGAGGCCGGGTCGGCGCGGGAGAAGCCGCCGTTGCGGTCGGGCGACCACTGCATCGGCGTGCGCACGCCGTCGCGGTCGCCCAGGAAGATGTTGTCGCCCATGCCGATCTCGTCGCCGTAATAGAGCACCGGCGTGCCCGGCATGGTCAGGAGCAGCGCGTTCATCAGCTCGATGCGGGCGCGGTCGCGCTCCATCAGCGGCGCCAGCCTGCGACGGATGCCGAGATTGATGCGGGCGCGCTTGTCCGACGCATAGGTGTTCCACAGATAGTCGCGCTCGGCGTCGGTGACCATTTCCAGCGTTAGCTCGTCGTGGTTGCGCAGGAAGATCGCCCATTGCGCGTCCTCGGGAATGGAGGGTGTCTGGCGCATGATGTCGGTGATCGGGAAGCGGTCCTCCTGGGCCACGGCCATGTACATGCGCGGCATCAGCGGGAAGTGGAACGCCATCTGGCATTCGTCCGTCACCGGCGCGACGTTGTCCTCACCGCAGGCGGCGCCGCCGAAATACTGCTGCGTGTCCTCGGGCCACATGTTGGCCTCGGCGAGCAGCATGCGGCCGGGATAATGCGCGTCCATGTCGGCGCGGATGCGCTTGAGAACATCGTGGGTCTCGGGCAGGTTCTCGTTGGAGGTGCCGTCGCGCTCGATGAGATAGGGCACGGCGTCCAGCCGCAGGCCGTCGATGCCTGCATCCAGCCAGAAATGCATGACTTCGAGCACGCGCTCGAGCACCGCGGGATTGTCGAAATTCAGGTCCGGCTGATGCGAATAGAAGCGGTGCCAGAAATAGGCGCCCGCCTCCTCGTCCCAGGTCCAGTTGGACTTCTCGGTGTCGAGAAAGATGATGCGCGTGCCGGAATAGAGCTTGTCGTCGTCCGACCAGACATAAAAATCGCGCTCGGGCGAACCGGCCGGCGCCTTGCGGGCGGCCTGGAACCAGGGATGCTGGTCGCTGGTGTGGTTGATGACCAGCTCGGTGATGACACGGATGTTGCGGGCATGCGCCGCCTCGATGAAGGCGCGCGCCTCCTCGATCGTGCCGTAGTCGGGGCTGACGGCGCAGTATTCGGCGATGTCGTAGCCGTCGTCGCGGCGGGGCGAGGGATAGAACGGCAACAGCCAGATGGCGGTGACGCCAAGCTCGGCCACGTAATCGAGCTTTTGCATCAGGCCGGCGAAATCGCCGATGCCGTCATTGTTGGAATCGAAGAACGACTTGACGTGCACCTGGTAGATGATGGCGTCCTTGTACCACAAGGGATCGTTCATATCGGTGACGATGGCGGGGGCGGTGATGGATCGAGTAGTCTGGTTCATGCGGTTCCTCCCGGCGCGCTCAGGCGCCAGATCCGGTAGGGCAGATCGGGGGTGATACGGATCCACTGGGTCTTGCCGTACCAGTCGAAGCGGTAGCCGAGGGCGAGGTCCTCCACTGAGATGCCGTCGGTGTCGGACAGGCCGAACTCCCAGAGGGGCACCTCGAAATGGGTTTCCTGGGCATGGTGCGGGTCGAGACTGACCATCACCATGATCATCTCGCCGCCATCGGGGGATGGCTTGCCGTACCAGATCATGTTGTCGTTGTGGGCGAGGTAGAAGCGGGTGTTGAGATGGGTCTGCAGCGCCGGATGGGCGCGGCGCAGACGGTTGAGCAGCGTGATGTCGCCGATGATGTTGCCGGGCGCAGCGTGGTCGCGCGGACGGATCTCGTATTTCTCAGAATCGAGATATTCCTCGCGGCCCGGCAGCGGCGCCGATTCGCACAGCTCGAAGCCGGAATAGACGCCGAACAGGCCCGACAGCGTGGCCGCCAGCACGGCGCGGATCTGGAAGCCGGGGCGGCCCGAGGTCTGCAGGAAGACCGGGTTGATGTCGGGCGTGTTGACGAAGAAATGCGGCCGGTAGAACTCCTTCGGCGCGGTGCTGGTGAGCTCGGTGATGTAGTCGATCAGCTCGTGCTTGCCGTCGCGCCAGGTGAAATAGGTGTAGCTCTGCGAGAAGCCGACCTTGGCCAGGCGGTACATCATCGTCGGCCGGGTGAAAGCCTCGGCCAGGAAGATGGCGTCCGGATGGGCGCGCCGCACATCGGCGATCATCCATTCCCAGAAGGGCAGCGGCTTGGTGTGCGGGTTGTCGACCCGGAAGGTCTTGACCCCGTGCTCGATCCACAACAGCACCACGTCCCTTAGCGCCAGCCACAGGTCGGGCACGGCGTCGGGGCCGTAGAAATCGAGATTGACGATGTCCTGGTATTTCTTGGGCGGATTCTCGGCATATTTCATCGACCCGTCCGGCCGCCAGGAGAACCAGCCCGGGTGCTCGGTGAGCCAGGGATGGTCGGGCGAGGCCTGGATGGCGAAATCGAGCGCGATCTCCAGCCCGTGCTCGCGGGCGGCCTCGACCAAAGTGTCGAAATCCTCGAAGCTGCCGAGCTCGGGATGGATGGCGTCATGGCCGCCGTCGGCGCTGCCGATCGCATAGGGGCTGCCGACATCATGCGGCGCGGGCGTGAGCGTGTTGTTGGGACCCTTGCGGTTGGTCTTGCCGATCGGATGGATGGGCGGGAAATAGAGCGTGTCGAAGCCCATGTCGCGAATGCGGGCGAGATGCGGGATGACATCGGCGAGCGTGCCGTGGCGGGACTTGTCGTCGGTCATCGAGCGGGGGAACAGCTCGTACCAGCTCGAGAAGCGGGCGGCGAGGCGCTCGGCGTCGACGCGCTGCGGCGCGGAGACGATGCGGAAGGGGCGGTCGTCGGCCTCGTCCATGAGAGACGCGAGGTCCTCGTCGAGCAGGATCGCCGCGCTGTCGTCGGCGGATGCGGCGGAGTCGAGCTGCTTGAGGACGGCCTTGAGGATCTCGGCGCCGGCCTTCTCGGAGCGCGCCACGGCCTGTTCGATCAGGGCGCGGCCATCGGCATGGTCGACGGGCTGGGCCACACCGGCGTCGCGCTTCTTGGTGAAATCGCGGCGGAAGGCGCCGAAGCGGTCGAGCCAGGCCTCCACCACGAATTCATGGGCGCCGAGGCGTTCGAGCGTGAACTCGCCTTCCCACAGGTCGTTCTTGCCGAGCGGCTGCATCCGGACCGCGCCCCAGGCGTCGCCGTCGCGGCCGCGCCAGCGCAGTTCGGCGGCGAGCTGTTCATGGCCATCGGCGAAGATGGCGGCGCTGACCTCGACGGTGTCGCCGACCACGCGCTTGACGGCGAAATCGCCGCCCTCGACAGAGGGCGTGACCGCCTCCACCACCAGCCGCGGCGCCGCCGCATAGGCGCGGGCGGCCGACGGGCCGGTGTGGGCATCGGCGGCGACGATGATCGGCCTGGAGGGCGACAGCTCGACGAGCCTGACTTCGCCAGGCGCCAGCGGCGACAGGTCGGCGGTGCCGAGATCGAGCGGGGCGCCCAGGCGCTGGATGATCGGCCCCCTGCCCGGCGCGGGCTGCGCGCTGGCGCCGGAATTGATCAGGATCAGCAGCGCGCCCCGGGCGCCGCGCGGGTCGCCCTTGCGGGTGCGGGCGAGAGCCATGACGCTGCCGGTGCGGGCGATGCGCTGGACGGCGCCGTCATAGGGCGCGGCCCGGCCGACGAGGGCGATCGCCTTCGCTGCCACCGCGAAATCGGCGGCGCCGCCGGCAAGCAGCGTCTCCGGCACGATGAGGCCGCCGGCAAGCGCCGCGGCCGCGTGGATGAGCCGGCCGAAGCCGCCGCCACGGTGCTCGGGAAAGGGCTGGCCGGAGTCAAGCTCGGCGAGCACCGGCACATCCTGGTCCATCGCCCCGTCCTCGCCGGGCAGCCGGCCCGAGGCGAAATCGGACCATCCGAGCGGCGTCACCAGGCAATCAAGGCCGGACGAAGCCAACACCGAGCCGGCGCCGGGCGCCGCGGCGGCGATGGTCAGCACGCCGCAGCCTCTGAGTTCGCCCGTCAGATAGGAAAGGGTCTGGCCGCCGAGCCGCGCCGGATTGAGCAGACGGAAGCCGCCGACGCCCGCCCCGGCGAGCTGCTTCAGCCGCTCGGCGATCGGCCGGGCCAGCAACTCGGTGGCGTCGGGATGGTTGAGCCGGGCGATCGCTTCGCCGATCGGCGGCATCGGCTTGCGCGGATCGACCGGACCGTCGGCCTGGCCGGAGCGGCGGATGGAAAACAGGTCGGGATGCTCGCGGACCAGGGGATGGTCGAGCGGAAACCGCGCGACGTCGATCTCGACCATGGTGCGCAGCGACGCCGCCGCGCCGGTTGGAATCATGTCGGCAGGGTCGACCGCCTCGGGGCCGAAGAGCAGCCAGTCGCCCCGCCACAACGCCGCGTCAAAGCCCGCCGAAGCCGCACGATTCAGGGTGTCGGCGACGTCCGGCCCGGAACGGCCCGGCTCTGCTTGCATGCGCAAGATGTTCACGGTGCTGGATGGCAAAAGAAGTCTCCCCGGTCGGTCGTGTGACAGGTCAACAGAGTGGCGGGCCAATGGTTCCGTATTTTTTTCAGGACCGGCGGCGAAGCGCGCGCCGGATCTTCGCCCTTCAGGCGGGCAATTCGCGCCCATCCTCGCGGGCTGCCGCAGGCATTTGCCGCGGCAGAAGGCATTCGTGCGACGCCTGTTTCACCTGGCGTCATGCAGGCTGGAAGCGCCGGAGACGATCCGCCGAGCGGCGCTCAGGTCTTGCCGGGCTTGCGTTTCGGCTTGGGCTTTTCGGCCTTGGGATCTTCGCGGAGCACCGCCACACCCCGGTCAACCGCCGAGACGCCGCCCTTGCCCTCAGACTTGGAGCCAGCCTTGGCACCCGGCTTGGCGGCAGCCGCGGATTTGGTGCTGCCCCGCGGCTTTGCGCCGGCCTTGGAGACTGCCTCGGGCGCCTGGTTGGCCTCGCCGGCGCCGGTCAGGCTCGCCAGCTCGGCGCGCGCCTGTTCCCAGTGCTGGGCCTCGCGGCCTTCGGGACGGCCTTCGGACTCCCAGATTTCATAGGCTCTTTCGCGAATGCTCTTGTCACGGTGGATCATGATGAACTCCCTTGTGCTCGCCGCATCTGTGCTTGCCATATCAATGCTTCGGGACCCGGAAAGATCCGGCGCCGCGCGATTTTTTTGGGCCCCCTTCCCCTGCGGCACAAGGTGGAAGGCCAGTAGCATAACCACGCGCAAAATTGCCTCCGCAGGTGGAACCAACGGCCGCATCGATCGTTATCCCGGTTGCCAATTGCGAGCAGCGGAGGAGAGACCCGATGGCACAGCGTGTGTATGACTTCATGCCCCAGTCTGATGGCTGGGATGTGCTTCTGGACGGACGCCTGATGGCCTCCTATCCGAGCCTGCATCTGGCGGTGACCGCCGTCAAATCCGGAACCCATGGCAAGATCACCGACGGGACCAGGCTGGTGCTGCGCCGGCTGGGTGCCGACGGTGCGCTCCGCGATCTCGCCACCAACCAGAAAACCCCGGCCGCACCGCAAGCCTACGTCTACTGACGCCAACGCGGAACCGTTCGTCTGCGAGTACGAGGGCTTCAGGGCCCTCGTCAGATTTCGTTCAATGGGTCATCCGCCGGGCTTCGCAACTGGCCGCTCGCCTGCTTTTAAATCGCAAAGGCTCCAGAAGTCCGCATCCCCCACACATGCGCCTTTCCGTCTGAATTGTATCTCTTGTCATCCGCGCTTTCATGGCAGGCAGGGTCTCCTGCCTGGCGGCTTCCGCTGCGCCTGAAAACCGAACGCAGACCCGCCGAAGGCGCCGGGTCTGCGTCACGGGTTCGGGCCGTATCAGGGGCAGGCAGCGGTGTAGCGACGACCGTTGCCGTCGCGGTAGTAGCACTGGCCCGGCTCGCTGGCCCGGCCGATCAGGGCGCCGGCCACGGTGCCCACGGCGCCGCCCACGGCGGCTCCCCGGATGTCGCCGCTGACGGCGCCGCCGATCGCAGCGCCGGAAACGCCGCCGATGGCCGCTCCTCGTTCAGTCGCGGTGCAGGCGCCGAGTGCGAGCAGCAGGGTTGCCAGCAAAACATGTTTCATCGTCATCTCTCCTCTGTGTCGATACGCGGGTAACCGCGCAGCGCCGCCGAAGTTCCAAAAAACTTTCCTCCGCCGCCGCCTCCCCGGCCGGGAACAAACCCGGACGGGCATGGTTGTGAACCCGGGGCGGCCTCAAAGCGGGAACCGGGACAGGGCGCGCCAGATACGACCACCACGCTCCTACGGCTCCTCGCAAAGCCCCCGCCAGAAAACAGCAGCAGGACGCAGATCCGGAGGATGCAGATGAAAGCCATTGCACTGAACGCCACGCTCAAGTCCGGCCCCGACCGGAGCAAATCGTCGACCGGCCACATGCTCGACCTCATCGCCGCGGCGATGAAAAAGGAAGATGTCGACTGCGAGATCCTGACGCTTGCCGATTACGACATCTGGCCGGGCGTGACCTCGGGCGAGGGAGACGGCGACGAATGGCCGATGATCCGCGAGAAGATACTCGCAGCCGACATATTGATCCTGGGCACCCCGATCTGGCTGGGGCAGCCGTCGAGCGTGTGCAAGCGCGCGCTGGAGCGGATGGACGCGTTCCTGGGCGAAACCGACGATCGGGGCCGGATGCCGACCTATGGTCGCGTCGCCGCGGTCGCCGCCGTCGGCAACGAGGACGGCGCGCACCATGTCTCGGCCGAACTGTACCAGGCGCTCAACGATGTCGGGTTCTCGCTTGCGCCCAACGCCATCGCCTACTGGGTGGGCGAAGCGATGAAATCGACGGATTTCATCGATCTGCCCGAAACGCCGAAGAAGGTCCAGAGCACCATCGACATGATGGTCGCCAATGCGTTGCATCTGGCGAGACTGCTTGCGCGAGACCCCTATCCCGGATCCAGATAGGCCACGGGCCGCGACGGCCACCGCCCTGCCCTCACGCGGGGCGGTGGCCGGCCGCCTCCGGCTCGGCCGAGGCCGCGCCGAGCCTGGGATTGATCCTGAGCGCCCGCAGCGCGTTCAGGATCACGCCGACGTCGATCAGTTCCTGCAGCAGCGCGCCCTCGACCGGGGTGAGATAGCCGAGTGCGGCGGCGATCATGCCGAGGATCGACAGGCCGATGCCGACGGCGACGCTTTCGAGCGCGATCCGGCGGGCGCGCTGGGCCACCTCGATGCCGGGCAGCAGGCGGTCGAGGTGATCGACCAGCAGCACCACCTCCGCCGCCTCCGCCGACGCCGCCGCGCCGCGCGCGCCCATGGCCACGCCGACATCGGCTGCGGCAAGCGCCGGCGCGTCGTTGACGCCGTCGCCCACCATCATCACGGGACCGTTCTTGCGCTCGGTGAGGACCAGCAGCACCTTCTGGTCGGGCGTCAGCTCGCTGCGCACCGCATCGAGGCCCAGCCCGGCGGTGATGGAATCGGCCACCGCGCGGCGGTCGCCGGTGGCGAGCAGGATGCGTCCCACCCCCAGCCGCCGCAGGCCCGCCAGGAACTCGGCCGTGCCCGACCGCAGCGCATCCGCCATGACAAGATGACCCGCGAGCACGCCGTCGACGCCGAGCGACACGACCACCGACCCGGTCTCGGCCACCGCGCCGTCAATGTCGGTCGTGCCGAGCTGCGAGGCCACGAATTTTGCGCCGCCGACCAGGAGGTTTCGTCCATCGATGGTGCCGGCGACGCCCTCGCCGGCTGTCTCGACCATGTTTTCCGGGACCGGCAGGACCATGCCGCGCTCCCTCGCCGCTGCGACGATCGCCTGGGCGATGGGGTGCTTGGACGCCTGGTCGAGGGCCGCGGCGAAATACAGGATCTCGTCTTCGGACCAGGTCCCGTGGACGCCGATCGACACGATTTGCGGCCGGCCGTCGGTCAGCGTGCCGGTCTTGTCGAGGATCAGCGTGGTGATGCGCGCCAGCGCCTCGAGCGGTTTGGCGCCCTTGATCAGCACGCCGAAATGCGCCGCCCGCGACAGGCCCGCCACCAGCGCCACCGGCACCGCCAGGATCAGCGGACAGGGCGTGGCCACGACCAGCACCGCGACCGCGCGGATCGGGTCGCCGGTGAGCCACCAGGCCGCCGCCGCCAGGGCGACGGTGACGAGCAGGAACAAAAGCGACCAGCGGTCGGCGAGCCGCGCCATCGGCGCCCGGGACGCCTGCGCGGCCTCCACCAGCCGGACGATGCCGGCATAGGTGCTGTCGGCGGCGCGCCGGGCGACCCGCAGGTCGAAGGCGTCGCCCGCATTGGTGGAGCCGCTCATCACCTCCTGGCCGCGCAGCAGGCGCACGGGCATCGATTCGCCCGTCAGCGCCGACTGGTCGAGGATCGCCCGGTCGCTTTCGACCGTGCCGTCGACCGGCGCCACATCGCCCTGCCGGATCAGGAGAAGGTCGCCCAGCGCGATGTCGTCGAGCGGGACTTCGTCGAGCGCGCCATTGCGGCGCCGCGTCGCGGTCCGGGGCACGCGGGAGAGAAGATCGCTCATCTCGCGCCGGGCGCGGCCCTCGGCGAAGCTCTCGAGAAACGTGCCGCCCGAATACATCACCGCGACCACCGCAGCAGCCAGGGTTTCGCCGAAGACGAGCGCCGAGGTCATCGACAGGGCCGCGACGATGTCGAGCCCGACCTCGCCCCTGGAAAGGCTGCGCACGATCTCGATCAGCAGGGCGGCGAGGACCGGGACAACGCCCGCCGTCCAGACCAGATCGGCCTGGACCGGGAGCCCGGCCGCAAGGAGGGCGAGACCCGCGGCCAGCCCGAGCGCGGCGATGGCCAGCAAGGTGGTCTTAATTCGGTCATGGGACATTGCATTCACGCGAAGGGCACTCCCCGATACTCCCCTCCGCCCCGGCGCGCGCCACAGGGGTCCGGCCTGTCGTCGCGCCCGTGCCCGATAGGGTTGGCTTCCTGTCGATGAGAAACGAGCGCAAACGGCACGGTCCCCACCGATGGCCACAAGGTGCGCCCAATGGCCGTCGGGCGACTTGATCGGGATCAAGTCGCCCGCATCTTCACGGGACTGGCGATGGGTATTCGGGGGATGTCATCCGCGACCGCAGGCCCGCGCTCCCTCAGGAGGTCGCGGAATGGGCCATCATGGAGTGCGGCAGGACGAAGAGATCGTTGGAAGGCCTCACGCCCACGCGCAGCCGGCAGCCGAAGGTCGTAGACAGCGCCGCGTCGGTCATGACCCTGTCGGGCGTCCCCGCCGCGACGACGGTGCCGCCCGACAGCAGCGTGACCTGGTCGGCGAACATCGCCGTCAGGTTCAGATCGTGCATGACCGCGATGACGCCGCCGCCGCGCCGCGCGTAATCGGCCGCCAGCTCCATCACCCCGATCTGGTGCCTTATGTCGAGGCTCGACACCGGCTCGTCGAGGAACAGCCAGCGCGGGCCATCCTCGTCGACCGGCTCCCAGATCTGGCACAGGACCCGCGCCAGTTGCACGCGCTGGCGCTCGCCGCCGGAGAGTTCCTGGTAGAAGCGGCCGGCGAAGCCCGGCAGATCGACCGCCGCCAGGGCCTCGGAGACGCGCCGGTCGCGGAAAGCGCGATCGTCGGGGCGGGCGGCGAGCGCGGACATGCCGATGCGCACCACCTCGGCCACCGTGAACGGGAAACTCAGCGTGGTTTCCTGGGCGAGCACGCCGCGGCGGGCGGCCATCTGGTAGGGCTTGAGGCCGCGGATATTCCGGCCGTTCAGGCGGATCGTCCCCGCATAGGACAGGTCGCCGCACAGCGCCTTCAGAAGCGTGGTCTTGCCCGAGCCGTTGGGGCCCGCGATCACGCTCACGCAGCCCGCCTCGGCCGCAAAGTCGATGTCGCGCAGGATCAGGTGGGGTCCGTAGCGTATGCTGAGGTTCTCGGCTTCAACCATGGCGGCGGTCCTCACAGGTCGATGATCCCGCGCCGGCGCAGCAGGATCCACAGGAAGAAGGGCGCGCCGATGGCGGCGGTGACGATGCCGATCGGCAATTCGGCGGGCGGGACGATGGTCCGGCTCACGCAATCGGCGAGGAGGAGGAAGACCGCGCCGAGCAGCGCCGAGGCGGGAAGCAGGTAGCGGTGATCCGGGCCGATCAGCAGCCTCAGCACATGCGGGACGATGATGCCGACAAAGCCGATGCCGCCCGAGACGGCGACGGCGGCGCCCGTGGCCGCGGCGATGGCGAAGATGGCGGTGTTCTTCACCGTCTGCAGCGGGATGCCCATATGCACCGCGGCGGCCTCGCCGAAGGCCAGCGCATTGAGCCCGCGCGCCAGATAGGCGCTCGCCGCCAGCGCCGGCAGGATGATCGGGATCACCGAGACCACCTTCTCCCAGGTGGCGCCGGCGAGCGAGCCCAGGCTCCAGAAGGAAATCTGGCGGAGCTGCAGATCGTCGGCGACGAAGATCAGGAGGCCGGTCATCGCCAGCGCGAAGGCGCCGAGCGCGATGCCGGCGAGGAGCATGGTCGCCACCGACGTGCGGCGCTCGCGCGTGGCGATGGAGTAGAGGATGTAGGTCGAGGCGAGGCCGCCGAGAAAGGCCGCGAAGGGCAGCGCGTTGGCTCCCGTCAGCTCGGCATAGGGCGCCAGCACCGTGCCGCCCAGGACGATGATGGCGACCGCGCCCAGGCTCGCCCCGGCGGAGACGCCGACGATGCCGGGATCTGCCAGCGGATTGCGGAACAGGCCCTGCATGACCGCGCCGGAGACCGCGAGCGCGGCGCCGACCATGGCCCCCATGATCACCCGCGGCAGGCGGATGCTGAGGATCACGATCCGGTCCACTGCCGCGAGCCCCTGGCCGTCGTCCAGGCCGGCCCAGGCCATCAGAATGCGCAGCGTCGGCGCGTCGAAGGCGCCGACCTGCAGGGCAAGCGCCATGGTCAGGACCAGCGTCACCGCCAGAACGACCAGGGCGAAACGGGCGCGCGCGGACCGGTCGCCCTGGAGAGCGGGTGGATAGGCCGTTGCGGCCTGTCTCTGGGCGATGCGCTGGAGCATGCTCAGTTGCCGGCCGCCGGAAGGTCGGCGTAGAGCGCCTGGCCCAGCTCGCGCGCGGCCTCGGCGGTGCGCGGTCCGTAGCCGAGGATGAAGAGACCATCCATGCCGATCACCCTGCCGGCCTTGCCGGCGGGCGTGGCGGCGACCGTCGGATGGGCCAGCACCTCGGCGTCGCTGGAGGGATCTCGGCCGCCGCGCATGCGCAGGATCAGGTCGGGCGCCGCCTCGATCACGGCTTCGTTGGACACCTCCTTGTAGCCGTCGAAGCCCGACAGGGCGTTGACGCCGCCGGCAAGCGTGATGATGCCGTCGGCATGGGTGTTGCCGCCGCTTGCCATCAGGCGCCCGCCCTGCACGGAGAGAAGGAACAGCACCCTGCGCTTGTCCTTGATTCCGGCGGCGGCGTCCTCGGCGGCCTTGAGATCGGCGCCGACTTTCGCGGCCAGCTTTTCGCCCGCCTCAGCGCGGCCGAGCGCTTCGGCGGTGACGCGGATCTTGGTCAGGATCGCGTCGCTGTCAAAGCCGTCGGGCACGACCACGACCGGAATGCCCGCCTGCGAGATGACGCTTGCCGCTTCCGGCGGACCGAAGCCCTCGAGCGCGAGGATCATGTCGGGACCCACCGACAGCACCCCTTCCGGCGAAAGCTGGCGGATGTAGCCGACATCGGGCAGGTCGTTGGCGGCTTGGGGGAAGGAACTGGTGCTGTCGCGGGCGATCAGCCGGTGTTCCTCGCCCAGCGCATAGACGATCTCGGTGAGCGATCCGCCGATGACGACGATGCGGTCGGGTTCCTCGGCAAAGCCGGGCGCGGCGGTCAGGGCCGCGCCGGCAAAGGCGGCGATGGCGATGGCGCCGCCGATCAGAAGGCGCCGGGCGGGTCTCATCACGGCGCTCATGCGATCGCCCGCTCGGCGTGGACGCGCGGCAACTGCTCCATGATCATGCGCCAGCCCTCGCGCTCGTCCTGGCCTTCGATGCGCTTGCCGAAGAACTGGACGATGAGATCGCCCGCCGCGTCATAGGCTTCGAGCGAGGTGACGTGGCCCTTGTCGGTCGGCTTGCGCACGGCCCAGACTTCTTTCACGTGGTCCTGGCGCAGATGCAGGTTGAAACCGGGATCGAGGACATTGAGCCACGGCCCCATCTCCTTGATCGAGTCGATCGGGCCGGAATGGATCTGGATGCAGCCGGGATTGCCGACGAAGCACATGATCGGCAGCTTCTCGTTGGCCGACAGCCTGAGCATCGCGGCAATCGAGGTGGCGTCGATCTGCCAGGCGAAATCGGGGCCCACGCCGCGCACGGCGTCGATGCGCTCGAGGTCGAGCTTCTTCAGGATCGAGACGAACTGGTGGGTGTCGGTCATGCGGCTCCAGCGCTCGCGCAGCTCGTCGAGGGCAATCTCGGAGCCGGAACGCCTGGCGGCCGGGCCCCTGGCTTCGAGCACGACGGAGGCGGATTGATCCTCATGGGCGAAGGTGGCGACCAGGTCGCGCCAGGCGGCAAGGTCGGTGGCGGGCTTGGAATGGATCTTGTGAACCGCCTCGCCATGGGCGTCAAAGAACTGCAGGCTGTGGCGAACGGCGTCGCCGTCGCGCGTATCCACCGCGAAGGCATGCGCCCAGTGCTTTGAGAACATGCGCATGTCGATGGTCTCGCCCAGCATCATGGCGGCGACCTTGCCGCCGTAGAACTTGTCGTAGACGCCGACCTTCTCGTGGACGGCGCTTTCGTTGCGGGTCAGCGCCATCACCTCGCCCAGCGCTTCGAGCGCCGGGAAGATGGCATTGAAATCCATCTTGAGGCGGGTCGTGCCTTCGCCGCACCAGGCAGCCACATAGTCCGCCTCGGCAATGCCGAGCGAGGTTGCCAGATCGCGCGCGCGCATTTTCGGATTGTCGGCCTGCGCCGCTCGTATCGCCGCAGGGTCGAGTGCATGTGTCATTGCCGGGCCTCTTACTTGTTGAGAATCAATTTGCCTTGCCGCGTGATCTTCAACCGGTAGAGGGAGCCCTGGTGCATGATGCCTATCTCGCTGGAGGCGCCGAAAAGCTGCTTGCTGTCAAAGACCGGTATCTGCGGCGCAAACGGCGCCCCCGTCGGCCGCGCCGAAACCGGCGAAGTCGATGATGCCTGGTCGCGATCAGCCTGGCTCTTGATGGTGTTCATGCTGGGATAATCCCTCGTCTCGCTGGGCTGGCGGCGTGCTGGCTGGGCGAGGGTTGGTGGTCGTGCGTTATTTCTTGACAAGAATTATCATGTTTTATATCGAACACAATAGTTGAGTCAAAAAATCATGTTTTTTCACTCATATCCCGAATGCCAGCAAGCCCGACGCCAGCCAGCACTCAACGTTTTTCAACAGGAGTAGTGTCATGGGTTTGGCGAAGCGGCGCAGCGCGCATCTGATGTGCGGGATCGCGTTATTTGTTGTGGCGATCGGACAGGATGTCCGCGCCCAGGAGGCATCAGGACAAGCGACCGGCGCCGGGTCTTCCACGCAGACAGCGGGCACGACGGCGCTGCAGCGGCTCGTCGTCGGCGCCGGCCAGGAGAAGGTCGCCATCGACACGCCGCAGGCGGTGACGGTCGTCGGCCAGGAAGACATCGACCGCGAACAGGCGACCCTTGTCGGCGACGTGCTCAAGCGCATTCCCGGCGTCAACACCTCCGGCTCCGACCGCGCCTTCGGCCAGACCTTCAACATCCGCGGCGTCGGCGCCCCCGAGAACGCCGGCGAGGAAGGCCGGATCATCGTCAATGTCGACGGCGTCAACAAGTTCTACGAGCAGTACCGGATGGGCGGGTTCTTCTCCGATCCCGAGCTCTACAAGTCCATCGAAGTGCTGCGCGGGCCGGCCTCCTCGACGCTCTACGGCTCCGGCGCGCTCGGCGGCGTGATCAACTTCACCACCAAGGACGCCTCCGATTTCATCGATCCCGGCAAGAACGGCGCGCTCAGGCTGAAGGGCAGCTATTCGTCCAATGAGAAGGGCTGGCTCAGCTCCTTCGTGCTGGCGCAGCGCATGAGCCCGGATGCCGAATTCCTGTTGACCGGCAACTACCGCACCGCCGACAACTACACCACCGGCGACGGCACCGAGATCCGCTCCTCCTTCTTCGACACCTGGTCGGGCCTCGCCAAGGCGACCGCCAATGTCGGCGACGAGGGCCGCGCGCGGCTTTCCTACCAGCGCTGGGACTCCGACGCCGACCGGCAGGATTACGCGCAATCGGGCTCCGACAGCGTGACGATGGGCATGCCGATGTTCGGCTATGTCGACCGGCACGTGGTCGACGATACGATCGTGGCGTCCTACGAGAACCCCTTCTCGGACAATGACTGGATCGACGTGAAGGTTTCGGCCTCGTATTCGAACACGTCGACCGAGCAGCGCAACGCCACCGGCAACCGCATGTTCGGCCTCACCTGCGCCAGCAGCGCGCTGTTCTGCGATACCGACTACGGCTACCAGACCGTCCAGTTCAACATCGAGAACACCTCGGAATTCCAGGGCGAGAACTGGAAGAACTATCTCACCTATGGCTGGCAGATCGCCCACCAGGACCGCACGGCGGACGTCCTGAGCGGGCCGGCGGCCGCTTCCGGCATCGGCTTTCACCCCGAAGGCACCGACCTGCGCAACGGCATCTTCGTCCAGAACGAGTTCGTCTGGGACCAGAAGTTCACGCTCATCCCTGGCATCCGCTTCGATACCCGTAGGCTATCGCCGACCGCGTCGTCCGGCGTGAACGGAGATTTCGAGGACACCGCGGTCTCGCCCAAGATCGCCGCGCATTACCGGTTCAACGACACCGTCGCCATCTTCGGCTCCTTCGCCCACACCGAGCGCTTTCCGACCATCGACGAGGTCTTCTCGACGACGTCGAGCCGCTCGGTCTTCCTTCCGAGCTTCGGACTGGAGAAGGAGAAATCGGACAACTGGGAAGGCGGCTTCGCACTGTCGGGCTACGACGTGGTCAGGCCCGGCGACAGCGTCCAGCTCAAGACGACCTATTTCCACAACACGATCCAGGACCTGATCGCCCTCAAGCCCGGCCTGGCTGCCGGCTTCAACAACACGCAGGGCTACTACAACATCGACCGCGCCCGCATCCACGGCGTGGAGGTGGAGGTCGCCTATGAGTCCGACTACGTCTTCGCCTCGGCCGGCTACTCCCATGTGCTGGGGCGCAACGCCACCAACGACCAGCATCTGACGACGGTCGCTCCGGACGAATTCTCCTTCACCGTCGGCGGCCGCCTGCCGGACCGGGATATCGAATTCGGCCTGAAGTCCCGGATCGTCGCCGGCCCGCAGGATTCCTGCCGCAATTCCGCGACATCGGTCACCTGCCCCGGCGCCAGCACCAGCCGCTTCTCGCAATCCTTCAATGTCCACGACGTCTACCTGAGCTGGGCGCCGAAGGAGGGACAGTTCGCCGGATGGGAGACCCAGATCGGCGTCGACAACGTCTTTGACGAGAATTACAAGGAATTCCTCAACAACGACTACGCCAAGGGCCGCACCTTCAAGATCTCGCTCGCCAAGAAATTCGGGTGGTGAGCATGCGGACCCTGGTCCCCTTGATGACCCCGGGTCTGGCGCTGGCAGCTTTGCTGTCGGCGCCGGCCGCGGCTCAGGAAGGGCCGGCGCCCGCCGGCCTTTCCCTCGAACTCAACCGCCTCGAACAGAACGGCCCGGCCTGCCGCGCCACGCTGGTGGCCAGGAACGGGTTCGAGGAGAGCCTGGACGAAGCCGCCTTCGAGCTGGTGACCTTCGACACCGCCGGCCTGATCGGGCTGATGACGGTGATCGATTTCGGCGCCATGCCGGCGGGCAAGACCCTGGTGCGGCGTTTCGACCTGCCCGAGACCGACTGCGGACAGCTCTCCCGCATTCTGATCAACTCCGTGGCGCGCTGCGCCGGGCACAGCATCGATCTTCCCCGCTGCCAGGCAGATTTCACCACCGCCAACCGTGCCGCACTCGACTTCGGCCGCTGATCCCGAAAGGCTCGCCCATGCCCCTGACCGATACAATCGTTGCGCAAATCGGCGCGTTCCTGGATCTGGGCGGCCCGGTGGTGGCCATTCTGCTGGTGGGCTCGATCCTGAGCCTGGCGGTCATCCTGCTCAAGATCTTCCAGTTCGCGCGGGCCGGCGTCGGCTCGCGCCGCCGGTCGGAACAGGCGGTGTCCCTGTTCGCCGCCGGCCGTCCCCGCGAGGCCTATGATCTCGCGTCGCGGGGCAGCAACCCCGCTGCCGAGACGGTGGCGCAGGCGATCTCGCTGGTGATGGACAAGCGGCTCGACAAGCCGGCCATCGAGGAACGGCTCTCCCGGCTGGCGACCGAGCGGCTGCACGAGTTGCAGTCGGGTTTCCGGTTCCTCGACGCCGTGGCGCAGATGGCGCCGCTGATGGGGCTGTTCGGAACGGTGCTCGGCATGATCGAGGCGTTCAAGAAGCTGCAGTCCGCGGGCAACGCGGTCGATCCCTCGATCCTTGCCGGCGGCATCTGGGTGGCGCTGCTGACGACCGCGGTGGGCCTCGCCGTCGCCATGCCGGTCTCGGTGATCCTGACCTGGTTCGAGACGAGGGTCGAAAACGAGCGCATCGCCATTCAGACGCTCACCGCCGACATCCTGTCGGGCGCCGCCCCGCTGTCGGGTGCGGCGCCGGTCCGGGACATGGCAGGGGAGCCGCAGCTTGCGCATTGATCTTCCCGTCCGGCGCCATTCCCGGCTCTCGCTCACGCCGCTGATCGACGTGATCTTCCTGCTGCTGCTGTTCTTTATGCTCTCCTCCACCTTCTCGCGCTATTCGGAGATCGCCGTGGCGGGCGGCGGCGGCGCGGCGGGGCCGGCCTCGCGGCCGGACGTGATCCTGTCCGTCGCCCGCGACGGGCTCAAGCTCAACGGCATGGTCTCACCGCTCACCGAGATCGACGGACGGCTCGCCGACCTCAAGGAAGCCGGCGCCGAGCGGCTTCTGGTCATCGTCGAGGGGGACGCCGCGTCGCAGGATTTCGTGGCGGCGATCGCCGAAGCCCGCAAGTCGGAGATGCCGATGACGGTGGCGAGGCGGCAAAGATGATGCGGATCGCGCCGGCACGGACATCGCGCAAGCCCGAGAACACGGTGGCGCTGATCAATGTCGTCTTCCTGATGCTGATCTTCTTCCTGGTTGCCGGCACGCTGGCGCCGGCGCCCGACGGCGACGTCGATTTCATCACCCTGGCGGCGACCGATCCCGCCGCGCCGCCGGACATGCTGTTCATCCGCGCCGACGGGACCCTGACCTGGCGCGGCGAAGCGCTGCCGCTCACCGATCACGTCCTGCGCTGGCAGGGCCTGCAGGCCGGGGCTCCCGAACCGCGCCCGCTCCGGATCGCCGCCGACCGGCTGCTTCCGGCCGTCGACCTGCTCGACAGGCTCGACGAGCTGCGCAGGGCCGGCGTCGACGGGATCGTTCTCCTCGTCGAGCGGGGGCGGGAATGAAACTCCGCCGCGCCCAGCTCCTGACCGCCATGACCTTCTCGCTCGCCGTGCACGTGGCCGCGGCTGCGATCTTCATCGAGCCTGAGCCCGAGGGCGAGATCGCCGGCGGCGCCGCGACAAGCGAGCTCATAATCGGCACCGCCTTCGACGACAGCCTGATGGCCGGAGAGCCGGGCGATGTGCTGGACCCCGTCGACGCCGTCGCCGAGACGCAGCCCGTCGCGGCCGAGGCGGTCGAAACCACGGACACGGACGCGCAGGTTGCCGACACCGCGGTTGCGCCCGTCGCGCCTGACCATTTGCCGTCGGAGACGGTCATCGCTCACGAGACCGGACCGGTTCCGCCGGAGCAAGCGCTTGCCGTCGAGCCGGCGCCGGCGCTCGCGCTCGCCGGGCCCGATGCCACGAGCACTGCGCAGCCCGAAACGCTTAACGCCACGCCGGTGATCGAGGCTTTGCCGGCCCAGTCCCAGGAACTGGCGGCGCTGCCGCCGCCGCGCGAGATCGAGCCCGCCGCGGAACCGGCCCCGGACGTGGCGCTTCCCGACACCATACCGCTGCCGGTGCCGCGTCCCGAGCCGCCGCAGGCCGCGACGGCCAAGCCCAAGCCCCCCGCTCCCGCCCCGAAGAAGGCGGCGAAGACCGAGCCGAGGAAGGCCAAGGCCGACCGCGAGACCCGGCGCGCCGCGTCCAAGCCGGCCAAGACCGGCGACGGCGGCAAGCAGGCCGCCACGGCGAGCCGATCCTCGAGCGGAACGGCGGCGGCCAAGCGCAGCGCCGCGGCCGGCAACGCCGCGGTCTCCAACTATCCGGGCAAGATCGCGTCCAAGCTCCGGCGGTCGCTGCGCTATCCGCGCGAAGCCAGGCGGCAGGGGATCAGAGGCGACGTGGTGGTCTCCTTCGTCGTCACCGGCAATGGCGGCGTCAGCAGCATTCGCATCGCCCGGAGCTCGGGCTCGCCGGTGCTCGACGGCGCGGCCGCCGACGCGGTGCGCCGCGCGGCCCCCTTCCCGCCGATCCCGGCCGATGCCGGCCGCTCGAGCTGGCCCTTCTCGGTGCCGCTGGGCTTCACCCGCTAATCGGCGGCGGCTTAGAGCGAGGCGAAGCCCTCCCGGGTCAGCCCCAGCCGGACACGGACTTGACGACCATGAACTCCTCGAGCCCCCATGTCCCGCCTTCCCTGGCGCCGCCGGAATGGCGGACCCCGCCGAAGGGAGACCCGGCGCCGCGCGGCTGACCGTTCATCTCGACCATCCCGGAGCGCAGCCGCCGCGCCAGGCGGTTGCGGCGATCCCCGTCGCCGCTCTGGACATAGTTGGTCAGGCCATAGGGCGTGTCGTTGGCGATCCGCACCGCGTCTTCCTCATCCTCGAAGGCCATGATCGACAGCACCGGCCCGAAGATCTCCTCGCGCGCGATGCGCATGTGGCCGGCGACATCGGCGAAGACGGTCGGCTTGACGAAGTAGCCGCTGTTGAAGCCTGCGGGACGGCCGCAGCCGCCGGCGACGAGGCGCGCGCCTTCGCCGATCCCCGCCTCGATCAGCGCCTGGATTTGCGCGTATTGCCGCGCATTGACGACCGGGCCGATATGGCCGCCTTCGCTGCCTGACGGCCCGACCGTTGTCTCCTCGGCCACCGCGCGCGCCCGCTCCACGGCCCGCGCGTAGACCGAGCGTTCGACCAGCATCCGGGTCGGGGCGTTGCAGCTCTGGCCGCTGTTGAGGAAGCACTGGCGCACGCCGCGCTCCACAGCCTGGTCATCGGCATCGGCGAAGACGAGATTGGCGCCCTTGCCGCCCAGTTCGAGCGCCACGCGCTTGAAGCCGGGGGCCGCGCCCAAAAGCACGCTCTGGCCGGCCCGCGTCGATCCGGTGAAGCTGATCATCGTCACCTCCGGATGCTCCACCAGCCGGGCGCCGGTCGCGCCGTCGCCGTGGACAAGGTTGAACACGCCCGGGGGCGCGCCGGCCTCGTCGATGATCTCGGCCAAGAGGGCCGACGACAGCGGCGCATATTCGGACGGCTTGAGCACCATGGCGCAGCCGGCGAGCAGCGCCGGAACGACCTTGAGCGCGACCTGGCTCATCGGCCAGTTCCACGGCGTGATCAAGCCGACGACGCCGATCGGCTCGAGCAGGATCCGGTCGCCGGGCGCGTGCGAGCCCAGCGGACGGATGAGCTCGACATGCTTCATCGCCTCGAGGAAGTTGGTCATGTGGCGCAGGGGCGCGGGCGCCTGGCGCGTTCGCGCCAGCTCCATCGGCGCCCCCATCTCGTCGGAGATCGCCTTCGCCATCTCTTCGCTGCGCGCGGAGTAGATGGCCTGCATGCGCCCAATCAGGGCCATGCGCTCTGCCGGGTCCGTTTCCGACCAGCCGGGAAAGGCCGCCTGCGCGGCGGCGACCGCGGCGTCCACATCGCCGGCGTCGCCGAGCGAAACCGAACCGGTCACCTGTTCGGTCGACGGATCGACCATGGCATGGGTCCGGGCGGACCGGGACGGCAGCCACCGGCCGCCGATGTAGAATGTCTGCAGTTCGCGCACTTTGAGCTCCTTTGTCCCGAGGCCGGCGGACCAGACCCGGGTCAGGCCACGTCTTCCATCTCGGCCACGGCCGGAACCGGCGCGGCATCGAAGAAGTGGACGAGGTCGGGGGCGACCGCGAGGTGGATGGTTTCGCCCGGCCGCGTCGCGGTGCGTCCGCGGATGAGCACGCGAATGACCTTGCCGGCGAGGCGGCAGGTGATCTGGGTCTCCGATCCCGTCGGCTCGACCACAGACACCGTCGCCGGCCAGCCGGTCTCGGCAATGGTGAAATGCTCGGGGCGGATGCCGATGGTGGCGCGCTGCCGGCCCTTGGGATCGGCAGTGGGCAGCCGGAGCCTGGTGCCGTCGGCAAGCGCGAAGGTCGTGGCGTCGAGGAAGTCGCCCTCGAGGAAGTTCATCGGCGGAGACCCGATGAAGGCGGCGACGAACAGGCTCGCCGGGTGATCGTAGAGCTCGAGCGGCGACCCCACCTGCTCGATGATGCCGCTGTTCATCACCACGACGCGGTCGGCCAGGGTCATCGCCTCGATCTGGTCATGGGTGACGTAGACCGTGGTCGTCTTGAGCCGCTGGTGCAGTTCCTTGATCTCGGAGCGCATCTGGACGCGGAGCTTGGCGTCGAGGTTGGACAGCGGTTCGTCGAACAGGAAGACATTGGGATCGCGCACGATCGCCCGGCCCATGGCGACGCGCTGGCGCTGGCCGCCGGACAATTGCCGCGGCTTGCGATCGAGAAGCGGCTCGAGCCCGAGGATCCGCGCCGCGTCATCGACGCGCCTTTGGATCTCGCTTCTGGAGACACGGCGCTGGCGCAGCGCGAAGCCCATGTTGTCGCGGACATTCTTGTGCGGATAGAGCGCGTAGTTCTGGAACACCATGGCGATGTCGCGGTCCTTGGGCGCGACATCGTTGACCACGCGGTCGCCGATCAGGATGTCGCCGCCGGTGATGTCCTCGAGCCCGGCGATCATGCGCAAAAGCGTCGACTTTCCGCATCCCGAAGGCCCGACGAGGGCGACGAACTCGCCATCCTCGATGTCGATCGACACGCCGTGAAGCACCTCGAGCGCGCCGTATGACTTGCGCACGTCGCGGATTTGCACAGTACCCATTGAAAACTCCTCCCGTGTATCGTCCGCTGGAGCGCGGACTTCAGGCTGGCCCCTGAGGCCGGCCCTCGATTCATGCGTCCGGCATCTGGCTGATCATTTCGATCAGGAAATCTCCGGTGTTCTTCTCGTGCCGCTTGACCATGTCCGCCGCTCCGGAGAAATCTCCCGCCCGCAGCATGTCGCGGATGCGCTTGTGTTCCTCCAACGCATCGCCGAGGCGGGTGTGCTGCGGCGGAATGCCGTGGCGCTGGGCGGACATCTGGCCGTGCATGTTTTCGATCAGGCGGTGGCAGGCGGGCGATTGCGGATTGTCGCACAGCAGCTCGTGGAACTCGTAGTTCTTGTCCGCCACGCGCTGGTAATCCTTCTCGCTCAGCGCCCTTGCATAGTCCTCGATGTTGGCGTCGATCTGGTCGAGGCGCCGGGCGTCGAAGTTCCGCGCGCCCAGCTCGATCGCCAGGCCGCAGACGAGACCCCGCAGCGCGCTGATTTCGCGGATCTGGTCGGCCTTCAGCCCCTGCACGACCGCGCCGATATGGTTTTGCACCTCAAGCCAGCCTTCCGACGCCAGGCCCCGGATCGCCTCGCGGATCGGCGTCTCGCTGATGCCGAGCGCGGTCGAGACCTCCCGCGTCGTGATCCGGTCCCCGGGTCCGACGGTGCCGGTCAGTATCATCGACTGAATGTGGCGGCGCGCGAGTTCCGCCTTCGTCATGTACGTGTTGGAATTAGCCATCGATCGGTCCAGTTTCGGTTAAAATGGGACAGGCGGGGTGTCTATCCCTTGGTCGCTCCCTCAGCCAAGCCCTTAATCAGCCACTTCTGAACCAGAAGTGCAAACACCACGACGGGTATCACGGTAATTGTGCCCACCGCGGTCAGGGCGGCCCAGTTCGCGCCGTTGACAGTGTCGCCGGCGATCCCGGCGATGGCCACGGGGATGGTCGACGCGTGCCGGCTGGTCAGGACCAGCGCGAACAGCAGTTCCTCCCAGGCCAGGATCATCGAGAAGATCAGCGTCGACAGCAGGCCCGGCAGGGAAATCGGCACGATGATCTTGAAGAAGGCGCCGTAGCGCGAGCATCCGTCGATCATCGCCGATTCCTCGAGCTCGCGCGGCAGCGACATGAAGAAGCTGCGCATCAGCCACATCACATAGGGAATGAGGAAGGTGCTGTAGGCGAGGATCAGGGTGATGTGCTTGTCGATCAGGCCGAGCTTGCGCGCGACCAGGAACATCGGCACGGCGAGCGCGATCGGCGGGACGCCCCGCGACAGCAGGATGACCACGCCGAATGTCGCCGCTCCCCGCAGCCGGACCCGGGCCAGCGCATAGCCGGCCATGGTCCCCACCACGATCGACAGCAGCCCCGCCCCCGCGGCGACGATGATGGTGTTGACCAGGCGGTTCACGATGTCGGCCCGCTTCATGTACTCGACATAGGCCGCCAGCGTCGGGGTAAAGAAGAACTTCGGCGGGGTGGTGAAGATGTCCACCTGGTCCTTGAACGAGGTCAGGATCATCCAGTAGATCGGAAACAGGAAGATCACGCTGACGAGGATGCCGCCGGCGATCCTGAGCCGGGTGGCGAGCGAGCTGCGCGACCGGCGCGGCAGGGAGACGGCGGGAGAGCTCAAAACAGTTCCTCCAGTTTGCGGCTGGCGCGAAGGAACAGGCCGGTGAGCACCATGGTCAGGACCAGCACGATGACGGCCATGGCGGCGGATTCCGCGAACCGCAGGGAGCGGAACGCCTCCTCGTAGATGAACAGGTTGATGACATTGGTGGCCTTGCCCGGCCCGCCATAGGTCGCCGCCAAGACGATGTCGAACATCTTGACCGCGCCGAGCCAGCGGATGACGAAGGTCGCGGCGATGACCGGAACCAGAAGCGGCACCGCGACGGACCACAGGGTCGACCACCAATTGGCGCCGTCGATCCGGGCGGCCTCGAAGACATCCTTGGGCAGCGCCAGCAGGGCGGCCGTGGCAATGAGCACGATGAACGGGGTCCAGCGCCAGGTGTCGATGATGATGATCGCCGCCATGGCGAGGGTGGGATCGCCGAACCAGTCCATCGGGCCGACGCCGATGAAGCCCAGCCAGTAGTTCATGATGCCCCACAGCGGATCGAGGATCATGCGCCACATGCCGCCGGCGACGACGGGGGCGACCACCATCGGGATGATGAACAGCGCCCGGATGACGCCGCGGCCGGCCCATTCGACATTGATCAGATAGGCGATGGCGAAGCCCAGTACGACCTGCAGCGGCAGGGCGATGACCAGGTAGATCATCGTCACCCTGAGCGATTCCCAGAAGCGGTAGTCGCTCATCACCTCGCGGTAATTGTCCCATCCCACCCATTCGGCGGCGCCGAAAGTGGCGATGTCGAACCGGGAGAAGCTGATGTCGATCGTGTAGAAGATCGGATAGGCCAGCATGGTGACAAGCAGCAGAATCGCCGGGAACATGAACGACCAGCGCACCATCAGGTCGGTCGTGCGCCCGCGGCGGCGCAAGGGGGACGTCTGCCCGGTCGCCTTCTCAGTGTCGGTGCTCATGGTTTCCCCTCCATTCTAGCTTGCATCACGATAGATCCTGCCGCGCGCCCGCACCGGGTCGAGCAGCGACCAGTCGCCCTGGTCGACCTGGTAGCCGAGCGGAAAGGGCGGGCGTGCCTCCATCCCGATCGAGGCCATGACGCGGTCGTCGCGGTAGTAGCAGCGCGCGGCCGCGGATTCGAGAATGCCGGAAAGACCGGGATGCAGGGCCCGGAATTCGGATAGGCATTTTTCCTGGTCGGAATCGGCCAGGCCGGCGAGGCCGCCGCCGCAGAGCGCGTCGATGACGCGCAACGCGTCGCCCACCCTCCACCGGTCGCGCTGGATCGAGCGCAGGATGTCGGCGAAAATGAGCGGATCATCCGCGCCCGGAACGCCAAGCTCGGCGCTGGCCGGAATCATGTGGCGCAGGACACAGCGCAACGTCTCCCGCTCAAGGTCCGAGAAATCGACGGGTCCGGGTTCGGCTGTGGTCATCGCGATCTCACTCGAAAAGGTCGTAGATTCGGGATTTGATCTGGTCGGCGACATAGAGCGCAAAGGCCTGGATGGTCGAGGTCGGGTTGACGCCGCCGGAGGTGACGAAAACGCTGCCGTCGACGATGAACAGGTTTTTCACATCGTGGCTGCGGCCCCATTCGTTGACCACCGATCGCTCCGGATCCCGGCCCATGCGCGCCGTTCCCATCAGGTGCCAGCCGGCATAGGACAGCGGCGCCTTGCTGGTGATGTCGCGCGCGCCGGCGGCCTTGAGGATGTCGATGCCGCGGGCGACCGAATGATCGAGCATCCGGCGGGAATTCTCGGACAGCCGGTAGCGGATCTTGGCGGCCGGAATTCCATCGGAATCGCGCAGACCCGGGTCGAGCGTCACGCAGTTGGTCTCCTCGGGCAGATCCTCGCAGACCGAGACCATCCCGGCGCTGTGGTTGAACAACCGCCGGAACGCCTCGTGATGCCCTTGCCCCCAGGGGATCAACCCGTCGGCCATGCCGTTGATCGCCGCGCGGGCGGGACCCAGGCCGCGGGAGAACTGGAAGCAGTATCCGCGCACGAAGTCGCGTGTCCGATCGGTCTCGTAGAACTCCATGCTCCAGGTGCAGATCGGCGGTCCGCGATAGCCGTCGAGCGGCTCGTCGAAATGGCCCCGGATCTGGGCGTAGGGGTGAAGCATCAGGTTCTTGCCGACCAGCCCGCTGGAATTGGCCAGGCCGTCGGGAAAGCGATCGGAGGCCGAATTGAGCAGGAGGCGCGGCGTGCCGATGCCGTTCGAGGCGAGGATGACGATTTCGGCGGGTTGGAACCGCTCGGTTCCGTGGGCGTCGAAATAGTGAACGCCGGTCGCCATGCCGGCCTGGTTGGTTTCGATGCGGCTGACGCGGCAGCGGGTGCGCAGCTCGACGCGGGCGCGGAGCGCCTCGGGCCAGTAGGTCACGTCGGTGCTGCCCTTGGCGCCCTGGGCGCAGCCCGAGCCGCATTGGCCCAGGTTGATGCAGGGCGCGCGCCCCTCATAGGCTTCCGTGGCGATGGCCGCATCGGACGGCCACCAGTGCCAGCCCAGACCGTTGAGCGCGGCGCCGAGTTTCTCGCCGGTCCGGCCCAGCGGAATCGGCGGCATGATGGACGGCTTGGGAGGATAGGCAGGGTCCCCGGCGAGGCTGGAGACCCCCATCATGCGGTCATTCAATGCGTAGAACGGCTCGAGCGTCTCGTAGCTGATCGGCCAGTCGTCGGCGACCCCGTCGAGGCTGCGGACGCGGAAGTCGGAGGGATGCAGCCGCGGAAAATGGGCGGCGTAGAAAACCGTGCCGCCGCCGACACCGTTGTAATTGGCGATCTTGATCGGCGAATCGTCGTCATTGACGGGATAGTCCGCGGCCAGGCCCCGGCGGTTGGGACTGATGGCGAAGTCCTCCAGCGTGCGGGCTTCCCAGTCCCTGCCGGTGCTGGGGACATCGGACGGCCTGGTCCAATCCCCCTGCTCGAGGCAGAGGATGCGCATCCTGGTGTCGGCGAGGCTCCAGGCCACCGCCGCGCCGGATGCACCGGCTCCGATGATGAGGACGTCGACAGGTTCATTCATTGCCTTGTTCCCTGCTTGCGGCCGCGCGGCGCCATCCCACCGCTACAGCGAAAGACGGGGGATCGAAACCCGCTTGGGCATGCCGACGGTGGGCAGCGGCGGATATTTCGCAAGGGCGGCCTCGATCGGCTCGGTGCCCCAGCCGGGCCGGTCCGGCACGATCAGATGACCGTCCCTGATGTCGGGAACATGGGTGAAGATTTCCGTGTCCCAGGCAATGCGGTCGATGTCGATCTCCATGATCCGCATGTTGGGCACGACAGCGCTGAAATGCGCGTTCATCATCGTGCACAGGTGGCCATAGAAATTGTGGCTGGCGACGTTGACCTCATAGGCTTCCGCGGCGGCGGCGATCTTGAGCGACTGCCATACCCCGTTCCACGGCGTGTCGATGATGGCGACATCCACCGCCTGCTCGCGGAAGAAGGGTAGGAACTGCTGCAGTCCGATCAGCGTTTCGCAGGAGGAGATCGGGTGCCGGCTCTGCGAGCGAATGTAAGCGAGCGCTTTCGGATCGAGCGTGTCGATCTCGGCCCAGAAGATGTCGAGATCCTCGATCTCGCGCAGCATGCTCAGGAAACCCTCGGTCTTGCCGTTGAAATTGAGGTCGAGCAGGATGTCGATGTCCGGGCCCGCCGCCTCGCGCATGATCTCGAGGTGCTTGCGCAGGTCCCTGCGGGTCTTGCGCTCGACATTGCGGCCGGGCTCGTGCGGGCGGCTGAAGCCCGGGGACCAGCCCTCGATGCGATCCTCTTCGTCATAGTGGAAGATGTTGGTCTTGAGCGCGGTGAAGCCCTTTTCGCCGACTTCGCGGGCGATCTGGCGGACGCCGTCGGCATCGACGATGCCGGGGGTGAAATGTTCGGTGCGCGTGCGGTAGGAGACGCAATGCGACCAGTAGACCCTGATTTGGTCGCGGACCTTGCCGCCGAGCAGCACGTGGCAGGGCACGTCGAGGGCCTTTGCCTTGACGTCGAGAAGCGCGTTCTCGATCGCGCCCAGCGCCTGGCCCACCACCCCGCCGGAACCCGGCCGGGTCACATTGCGCAGGTCTTCCCGGACATGCTCGTGGTACATCGCGCTCTGGCCGATCAGGCGATGGGCCAGTTCGTTGATGACGGCGCAGACGCCGGGCGAGCCGAAATTCTCGTCGAATTCGCTCCAGCCGACGATGCCATCCTCGGTGGTGATCTTCAGGAAATAATAGTTGCGCCAGGAATTGCTGCAGGAGAGCGTCTTCACCTCACTGACAATGGCTTTCGTCGGCATCATAGTCCCCAATCAAGAACGGGCTCGGTCAATCCGCCCAGAGGCATTCGTCGCCTGATGCACGTGACGCTGTCGCGCCCCGGTCCTGCGTCGTCGCCGGTTGTTTGAAAATCGGAAGGCTTCCCCGCGGAGGCCCGCGGGAAGGGTGGCATGGGCGCGCGGGGCGCCCATGCCGGAGTGCGTGGGCCGGTCTATTTGAGGACCTTGGCGATCTTTTCAGACGCCGTGGAAAGGGCTTCCTCGGCGCTCGCCTGTCCGGCCAGGCCGCGGGCGATCTCGTCGGCGAGGATCTGCTGGGCCGCGTCGGATTTGGCGCTGCGGATGCGCCACATGCCGCCTTCGGCCGCCACCTCATAGGCATTCTGCAGGGTCTGGTAGACCGGTCCCAGCCAGGGTTCTGCCGGCGTGCCGGTGAGTGTCGACTTGCGCGCCGGGAACGAGCCGGCCAGCGTGGCGTTGACGCTCTCGCCCTGCTTGGAGGTGAGCCACTGCAGGAAGGCCCAGGACGCCTCGACGTGCTCGGTCTTGCTGCCGATGCCGGCGATCCAGATGCCGCGGTGCGAGCCTGCCCGGGCGTCGCCCACCGGCAGGACCTGGATGCCGACTTCGTCGACGGTCAGGGTCGTCGACTTGGGATCGACCGCCGTCGACTTGTAGACGCTGCCCCAGTTGAACAGGTTGGCCACGAGACCCTGGCGGAAAGCCTGCAGGGAATCGGAGAAGCCGTGGCCGAGGGCGCCGGGCGGCGCGTAGTCCAGCAGGCGCTTGTGGGTTTCGAGCGACTTGGCGCCGATTTCGTTGGCAAAGGCGGGCGCGCCGGCGTCATCGAGCAGGCTGCCGCCATTGGCGTTGAGGATCGACTGCCAGATCGTCGGCGTCAGCGGCTCGCGGACGAAATAGGTGTCAACCGCCCAGACGTCGGCCTTGCCGTCGCCATTGGTGTCGCGCACCAGCTTCTCGGCGTCGCTGAAGAACTCGTCCCAGGTCTGCGCCGGCGTCGGCTCGGGCAGGCCCGCGGCCTTGTAGAGCGAACGGTTGTAGAACCGCAGCAGCATGTTGGAGCGGACCGGAACCGCATACTGGACGCCGTTCCATTCGCCGGCCGCCAGCGGCGCGGCGTTGAAGTCGTCCCAGTCGTAGTCCGCGCTCGTCAGGGCGGCGATCTTCTCTCCCTTGAGGTCCGCAAGAGCGCCGATTTCGGCGAGCTGCGGCACCCACGGATCATCGACCAGGAGCACGTCGTATTCGGGCTGCGGGCTGGTGGCGTCGAGCATCATCTTGGCCAGCAACTCGGTGTAGGGCACGCCGTCGAAGGTGACGTGGATGTTGGGATACACCTTGTTGAACTCCGGCACGAGCAGGGTCTGCCACGAGTTGGCGAAGGCTTCGTTGGCCATGATCCGGACTTCAACGGGAGCGTCGGCGGTTCCCAGGCCGTCTTCCGCCCAGGCCGAGGCCCACGGCATCGTCGCCAGAATCAGGGATCCGGCCATCCCCGCAAGCACGCGTCTGCGCCCCGCAATCGTCCTCTTGTCCATGCTTGTCACGATATCATCCTCCTTGGTCGTGCTGCATATTCTACATTGTATAGAATATAGAAAACGAATCGACCCGCTGTCAACAGCACTTGCCGACGAATTCGCGATGTCATGAACCGCCCTCTCCCGGACCCCGCCGAATCTGCGGATTTGAGAGCGAATCAGGCACGTTTCTGGGGGGGGGG
>NZ_JRJG01000044.1 GCF_000759435.1 Hoeflea sp. BAL378 | reverse complement strand
ACTGCGCGGCCGCGAGGCGGCTTCCGCAAATCAGGCGTTGTCTTCGCCTTCGCCGTCCTCATCCAGGTAGTCCGGATCGTTGGCGGCGGCTTCCGCGGCTTCGGCGGCGGCTTCCTCGTCGATGCCGTAGATGGCGTCGGCCGACGACAGGTCTTCGCCCTTGAGCTGGCGCTCGGCTTCATCGGCGGACCGGGCGACGTTGAAGGTCACCTTGACGTTGACGTCGGCGTGCAGCACCAGCGGCACGATGTGCAGGCCGATGGTCTTGACCGGGTTGTTCATGTCGACCTGGTTGCGGCCGATGGTGAAGCCGTTGTCGGCAAGCACCTGGACCACGTCGCGGGCTGCGACCGAACCGTAGAGCTGGCCGGTTTCGCCGGCGGAGCGGACGACCACGAAGGTCTTGCCGTCGAGCTTTTCGGCGATCTGCTGGGCTTCCGACTTGCGCTCGAGGTTGCGGGCTTCCAGCGTCGCGCGCTCGGCTTCGAAGCGCGACTTGTTGGCGGCGTTGGCGCGCAGCGCCTTGCCCTGCGGCAGCAGGAAGTTGCGGGCGTAGCCGTCGCGAACCTTTACGGTTTCGCCCATCTGGCCGAGCTTGGCGATGCGTTCAAGAAGAATGACGTCCATGGTGGTGTTCCTTTCGAGGGGTGTCAGGTCAAGAGGTGGTGTCAGGGTTTGGAGGTGGGACCGTTGCCGGTCGCGGTGAGGCCGCGGGCGGTGTCGAACAGCCCGAGGAAGAGAAAGAAGACGAGCGGCACGGTGAAGATCACGGTGGCCAGATAGGCGGTCCACAGCAGCAGGCCGCGCGCCGGCTTGCCGCGGGTGCGGTGATGGGCGATGGCGAATCCGGTCACGACGAAGCCCATGCCGAAGGCGCCGATCAGCGTCCAGCCGATGAGCCCGACGCCGCCGCCCACGAAGCTCATCGCCACGCCGGCGGCCAGGGCAAAGCCGCCCAGCCGCGGCATCCTGAGCTGCGAGGGGATGTCGTCCTTGGGCCGCCTGGAGCGGCCCGACAGGCGCACCAGCGCCGAGGCCACGTACCAGCCGGCGAACAGGATGACGACCCACATCCCGGCCTGGATCGAGGGCAGGGCGTAGAGGAAGAACTGCTTCATCTCCGCGAGCGCCTCGGCGGACGGCTGGTAGTCGGCGTTGGTCTCCTGCAGGGTGGCCACGAAGACGTTGACCAGCTCCTCGACCAGCGCCGGGCCGTAGCCCATGGCCAGACCGACGGCCACCAGGCCGACGCAGACGCATGCGGCGATGTTGACGAAAATGTCGGGCAGCGGATACCAGGCGACCGCACCTTCCGGTCCGCCGACTTCCTCGGCCGGACGGGCGAGGTTGGACAGATGCGCGATCCAGGCCGCGGGCGCGAGCGTGGTGACGGCCGAGACCAGGGCCGCCTGCGGCGTCGTCGCCAGGCCGATGATCGCCATGGCCGACAGGACCGCGACAATCGAGGCGAGGTTGGACCAGCCGAGCCCTGCGATCAGCACCGGAAGGGCGGCGGCGGCGAAAAGGATGAAGGACAGGCTCGAGGGGGAACCGGCGCTGACAAGCATGAGCGCGGCGGAAACGCCGGCGAGCAGGCCCACAAGGAGCGATGTGCTTTGCTGTGTCATCTGTCGCTGTCCTGCGTCACGCAGTTAGAGGCGTCGCCCCAACCCGGGATTTGGCGGCCCTGACCCCGCGCCCGTCGCGGGAAGGGAAATGGACCCGGCGCGTGCGCCGGGTCCAGGAGCGGCTTAGCGCAGCACGTAGGGCAGCAGGCCGAGGAAACGGGCGCGCTTGATCGCCTTGGCGAGTTCGCGCTGCTTCTTCTGGCTCACCGCGGTGATGCGGGAAGGAACGATCTTGCCGCGCTCGGAAATGTAGCGCTGCAGGAGACGGACGTCTTTGTAGTCGATCTTCGGCGCATTCGCTCCCGAGAACGGGCAGGTCTTGCGACGGCGATGGAACGGACGGCGTGTCGGGATCTGGTTGATGTCGACCATTGTCTGTTCTCCTATTCGCGGTCTTCGCGCGGACGGCGCGGGCCACGGTCGCCACGGTCACCGCGATCGCCACGATCACGGTCGCCGCGCGGACGGTCGTCACGGTCGCCGCGGGGGCGGTCGTCGCGGTCGCGCTTCTGAAGCATGGCCGAGGGGCCTTCCTCATGGGCGTCGACGGACACGGTCATGAAACGAAGGATGTCTTCGTTGAAGCGCATCTGGCGCTCCATTTCCTTGACGGCGTCCGACGGTGCGTCGATGTCCATCAGCGCGTAATGCGCCTTGCGGTTCTTGTTGATACGGTAGGTGAGGGACTTCAGCCCCCAGTGCTCAATACGCCCGACTTTGCCGCCATTCGCTTCGATCACGCCCTTGTACTGTTCTACAAGGCCTTCGACCTGCTGGCTGGAGACATCCTGCCGGGCAAGGAATACATGTTCATACAGAGCCATGATTGACTTGCCTTTCTTGCTTTATACATCACCCGGATCCGGCGCTAAGCCCCAGCGACTTGTCCTGGCGGCCTGTGGCCGGGCAAGAAAGACGTGGTATCGAGACGGTCGTGAGCGGAGACACGGGAGGCCGGAGCGCTGTTGCCCCTAGGATCCCTGTTAAGGATCGCACCCTCCGTTCAGCCACCAGCCAGATGACCGGGTGTTCGAACAGCCGCGCTTATACGCGGTTTTGCGGGCATTGCAAGGCCGGGCTGGCCCGAAACAGGTTTAAACGCCCCGGACATCCGCGCCCGCGACGCGCGGTGTGAGCCGATTCCGGCCATCTCGTGAAAATTGACACTATCGCCTTAAGCAGCCTTTAGCGGGAAGCTGATATTTGCTTCGATATCGAAACGGTCCGCTCGACCGGCCTTGTTCATGGAGCAGTTCATGTTTTCTCGCCTGCGCGCCGGTCTCGTCGCCTCTGCCGTTCTCGCCCTCTCCGCCCTGCCGGTCTCGGCCAGCGAGGTGATCCTCACCATCGACGGCGAGATCGCCGGAGGGGCTCCGGTGGACATGACGCGCGAGGATCTCGAGGCGCTCGGCTCCGCCACCATCGTCACCAGGACGCCCTGGAGCGAAAGCGCCGTCACCTTCGAGGGCGTGCCGTTCAAGGCCCTGCTCGACAGGGTCGGCGCCACCGGCGACACTCTCGCCGTTGTGGCCCTCAACAACTACCGGTCCGAACTGCCGCTGGCCGACATCGAGCACTACGGCGTCATCCTCGCCCTCAAGCAGGACGGCGCCTACATGCCCGTCAGCGACAAGGGCCCGCTGTTCATCGTCTATCCGTTCGATTCCGACGCGGCGCTCGACAACGAGGTCTATTACGCCCGGTCCGCCTGGCAGGTCCGCTCGATCACCGTCGAGTAACCGAATCCGCCGCGATCAGGAGAACCTTCATGCGACGGCTGACCAGCGTGTTCAACTTCATCGCCGTGGCGATGACGGTCGCCTTGCTCACCATCATCGTGGTTCACACCAATCTCGTGACGGCGACGGAGCAGGCCATGCAGCGCTCGTCGCGCTACGACAGCGCCTGGGTGGGCGCCGCCGGCCGCATGGAGATCCTTTACCTGCAGAAGGCGCTCGGCAATTTCCTCGTCTCTAAAGACCGGCGGGATGCGGATCAGGTGGCGCTGTTCTCGGAGATCCTGGCCAACCGCTTCTCGATCTACAACGCTCCCGGATTCCAGGCCTTCATGGACATGAAGCCGAAACGCCGGCACCTGATCGAGACCGCGGCGGTCGAATATGGCGAGCTCAGGCCGCTTCTGCACGCGGTGGAAACGCTCGATGCTCCGGCGCTGGCGGCGCTGCGGCAGAAGCTCGAGAGGGTCTTTGCCGCGGTCGATCGGGTGGGCGCCGAGGCGCAGGCCGATTCGGTCAACGAAGCCGCGCAGATCCGCGCCGAGATGCAGGCCAAGCAGAAGCTGCAGACATGGCTCGTGAGCGGCCTGTTCGGCTCGATCGCCCTGCTCCTGGGGATCTCGACGCTGCAGAACCGCTTCCTCCGCTCGGCCACCCGCACGGCGCTGCGCAGCGCCGTCGACTTCTCCTATCTCGCCCACCACGACAGCCTGACCGGACTGCCCAACCGCATGGCCTTCACCGCCGAATTCGCCCGCGCGGCCGCGTCCTGCGGCGATTGCGAATGCACCAGGATCGCCGTGCTGGCGGTCGACCTCGACGGCTTCAAGAATGTCAACGACCGGCTTGGCCATGCCGCCGGCGACGCCCTGCTCAAGGAAGTCGCCGAGCGCATGACGCGCACTTGCGCGACCTTCGAGAACAACCTGCTGACCGCCCGGATCGGCGGCGACGAGTTCGTCGTCATGCTCGACGCGTCGGGCGACGCTGCCCTCATCTTCGCCCAGGCGGAGCAGTTGCGCGCGGTCCTGTCCGAGACCTACGCCATCGAGGGCAGTTCGCTCATCGTCGGCGCCTCCGTGGGCGTGGCGATCAGCGTTCCCGGCCGCGATCCCAACAGCCTGCTCATCGACGCCGACATCGCGCTGTCCCAGGCCAAGGGCTCGGGCAAGGGCAGGGTGATGGAATTCGACCCGGCGATGCACGATATCTTCATCCGCCGCGCCTCCATCGAGGCGGAACTGGCGAGCGCGATTGCCAAGGACGAGATCATTCCGCACTACCAGATCAAGATGGACGTCGCCAGCGGACGCGTCCGCGGCGTGGAAGCCCTGGCCCGCTGGACGCATCCGACGCTGGGCCCGGTGTCGCCGGGCGAGTTCACCAGGATCGCCGAGGAATCGGGCCTCATCGTCGCTCTGGGCCGCAATGTCCTGCAGCGGGCGTGCCGGGACGCGCTCTGCTTTCCCGAGGAGGTGGGCGTCGCCGTCAATCTCTCCGCCATCCAGTTCATCCGCGACGACATCCTGGGCACGGTGCGCGACGTGCTGGACGCCACCGGATTGCCGGCGCACCGGCTGACGCTCGAGGTCACCGAGACGCTGATGATCTCGGAAACCGACCGGGCCGTGGACATCCTCTCCCGCTTCAGGGACATGGGCGTCTCGATCGCGCTTGATGATTTCGGCACCGGCTATTCGGCGCTGTCCTATCTGAGGCAGTTCCCGTGGGATGAACTCAAGATCGACCGGGCCTTCGTGATGGAGATGGAGACCGACGAGCGCGCCCGCTCCATCGTCGGCTCGATCGCCGCCATGGCGCATCAGCTCGGCATCAACGTCACCGCCGAGGGCGCCGAGACCCCGGGCCAGATCGAGGCGCTTCGCGATGCCGGCTGCGAGACGATCCAGGGCTATCATTTCGGTCGTCCCGTCCCCTTCGACGATCTTCCCCGGGCGATCCTTCACGGCGTCGCCGCCGCCGCACGGCTGCACATGGGCGAGGCGACGGGCCACGGCCGGACCGACGCCAGGCGCCGCCTGAGCGCCTGACCCGGCTCCGCCGCAGCCTCCGCCGGCCGGTCACGAGCCCGTGTCCGCCCGCCGAAAGACGCAACCAATCAGTCGCTTCCGCGTTCACCTGCTGAGCCAACAGCCAACAGGAGCACGCTTATGACGAAGATCGATCAGCAACATGTCTGGGACATGATCGGCGACATCCATATCGCCATGTTCATCACCTGGGACGGCGAGCGCCAGAGCGCCCGCCCCATGGCAGCCATGCCGCGGCAGGACGAGCACGCCATCTACTTCCTGACCGACGCCGCGGCCGAGAAGGACGGCCAGATCGAGCGTTTCCCGATCGTCACCCTGGCCTTCGTCGACCAGTCGAAGAACGACTATGTCTCGCTCACGGGCACGGCGGCGGTCTCCAACGACCGCGCCAAGATCGAGGAACTGTGGTCGCCGATGATGAAGTCGTTCTGGGATGGGCCGCAGGATCCGACCATCCGCCTGATCCGCGTGGTCCCGGAAGACGCCCAGGCCTGGGACAGCCCGCACAACCTGATCTCGACCATCAAGATGGCCGCGGCCGCCGCCGGCCTCGGCAAGCCTGATCTCGGCGACAGCGGCAAGGTCGCGATGTAGGCCGACCCTCACGTACTTGCCCATGCCGCGCCCGCCGGGCCGCGGCATGGGCGACAGGCGTTGCGCGCGCCGCTGTCCTTAGCGCGGGGTCCGATGTCGCGGGGGCATCTTGCCAGAATCGGCAATCGGGCGGATTGTGCGGCGGATAAGCATCCTCAGTTGCCTCTTTTCGCGCGTTAGCCCCTCCATTGCAGCAAAATCGTCTTCCGCTCGTCGAGTTTCCGCCGGCCCGTCCCGGCGTGAACTCCTTCGCCATCCTGGCTGCCTGCGAGGCCTCGGCCCGCGCGACGCTGATTTCCGTCTATCCGGTGCTGATGTACCGGGCGCTCGGCAACGCCGCCACGGTGTCGGAGGTCTATGTGCTGATCGGCTGTACCGGGCTTGCGTGCGCGCTCGGCGTGCCGTTCCTGGCCCGCTACGTGCCCCGGCGCTGGCTCTACACGCTCGGCATCCTGATCATGATCGCGGGCAGCGTTCTCGGCGGCTTTTTCAACGCCCGCTTCGTGCCGCTCGCCGTCGCCCTCAATTCGGTCGGGCTGGTGATCGTGGCGGTGTGCTTCAACGCCTATGTGATGGACTATGTCGAGCGCGCCTCGATGGGCCGCAACGAAAGCCGGCGGCTTCTGTTCAGCGGCATTCCCTGGAGCGTCGGCCCGTTCCTGGGCGTGGTGCTGATGGACCTGCATCCGCAGATCCCGTTCCTGATCTCGATCGCCGCCTGCCTGGCGATGCTCGCCTATTTCTGGCATCTGCGGCTGGGCGACGGCAAGGTCATCACCAAGGCGCGGCGGCCGCCGGCCAATCCGCTGCGCTACCTGCCGCGCTTCTTCCGCCAGCCGACGCTGGTGGCGGGCTGGTTCTACGCCACCATGCGCTCCGTCGGCTGGTCGATCTACATCATCTATTTGCCGATCTTCGCGGTGAAATCCGGGCTCAGCGACCAGATCGGCGGCCTGGCGCTGTCGATATCCAACGGCTTCCTGTTCCTCACGCCGGTGATGCTGGGCTACCTGCAGAAGACCGGGGTGCGCAACGCCCTTGTCGCGGGATTCGCGGGCAGCGGGCTGCTGTTCATCGCCGCCACGGCTCTATCGGCCTTTCCCTGGCCGGCCATCGCCGTCCTTGTCTCGGCGACGCTGTTCCTGATCCTGCTCGACATCTGCGGCGGGCTGCCCTTCCTGCTCACCGTCAAGCCCTCCGAGCGCACCGAGATGGCGGCGGTCTACTCGACCTTCCGCGATGTCGCCTCGGTCGGCTCGCCCGCCTTCGCCCGGCTGGTTCTGACGGTCGCGCCGGTGCAGGGCCTGTTCGCGGCCACCGGCCTGCTGCTGATCGGCTGCGCGCTGGTCGCCCGGCGCACGCACGCCAAGCTGGGTCTTCGCCGCCACTGAGGGCAGGGATCGCGGCGGAGCGGCGAAGCCCGGCCGCGCTGCGTCAGATCGGCAGCGGATGCGCCCGCCGGGCGGTGGCGATGTCCTCGAGAACCGCGTCCGACAGCGTCACGTCCTTGGAACCGATGGCGGTCCGGAGCTGGTCCATCGTCGTCGCGCCGATGATCGTCGAGGTCATGAACGGCCGGGTCAGGCAGAAGCCGATCGCCATCTGCGCCGGATCGAGCCCGTGCCTTGCCGCGACCTCGAGATAGGCCGCGGTCGCGGCTTCGGCCTCAGGGCACCAGCGGCCGCCGAGATTGGGCGTCAGGCTCCGGCGCGAGCCCTCGGGCGTGACGTCGCCCTGGTACTTGCCCGTGAGAATGCCCGCCGCCAGCGGCGAGAACGCCAGCAGGCCCACATCCTCGTGATGGGCCACTTCGGCGAGGTCGGTGTCGAACAGGCGGCAGATCAGGTTGTATTCGTTCTGGATCGAGGCCATGCGCGGCAGTCCGTGCTCCCCGGCCAGGCGCAGGAACGTCATCGTCCCCCAGGCGCTTTCATTGGAGAGGCCCACGGCGCGGATCTTGCCGGCCCGGACCGCGTCGCCCAGGCCCTCCAGCGTCTCGCGCATGTCTTCCACGGCGCCGCGCTTGTCCTGGGCGCTCGCGTCGAAGGCCCAGTGCTTGCGGAAATGGTAGGAGCCGCGATTGGGCCAGTGCAACTGGTAGAGATCGATATGCTCGACCCCGAGCCGCTTCAGGCTGCCGTCCACCGCCTCCATCACCGAGGCCCGCGTGAACCCCTGGCCGCCGCGGATCCACTCGACGCCGTCGCCGCCCATCTTGGTGGCGAGGACGACGTCCTGCCGCCGCCCGGACCTCCGGAACCAGCTTCCGATGATCTCCTCGGTGCGCCCTTGCGTCTCCGCCCGCGTCGGGGTCGGGTACATCTCCGCCGCATCGAAGAAGGTCACGCCCTGGGTGAGGGCGTAGTCCATCTGCGCATGCGCCTCGGCTTCGGTGTTCTGTTGGCCCCAGGTCATGGTGCCGAGGCAGATCTCGCTCACCATCATGCCGGTGCGTCCGAGCGGGTTCATCTTCATGCGGGCCGTTCCTTCTGTCGGTGTCCGGGCCGCACCATAGCCATGGCGGCCCGGGGCGCAAGCCGGTTATGCCGCAAGAATGCCCGGGCGCCGGGCCGCCCTGGAGCTAGAACAGCCAGGCGACATAGCCCGTATAGGCCGCCAGCATCGCAAGCCCCGCGGCCCGGCCGATCCGCCCGGCCATCAGGATCAGCGCGACGAGCGCCACCGACACCGCCAGCATGACGGGAATGTCGAAGGACGCCATCGACGCCTCGACCGGAACCGGGATCACCATCGCGGTGATGCCGAGAATGCCCAGGATATTGAAGATGTTCGAGCCCACGACATTGCCCAGCGCCACCTCCGCATGGCGGCGGAAGGCGGCGACGACCGATGTCGCGAGCTCCGGCAGGCTGGTGCCGACGGCGACGATGGTCAGGCCGATCACCGCCTCGGAAATGCCGTAGCTCTTGGCAATGGCGGTGGCGGCGTCGATCAGCAGGTCGGCGCCGAAGAACAGGCCGCCAAGGCCGCCGACGATGAACAGCGCTTCCTTCCAGCCCTCGAGCTTGACCACGAGATCGGCTTCCTCCTGCGTCAGGCGCCGACGGTCGGTGTAGGTGACCCAGGCCAGGTAGGAGGCAAGCGCCACAAACATCGCCAGGCCGAGCCAGAAATTGACCACGCCCCAATAGCCGAGGCCGAGCATCACCACGGCCGCCACGAGCATCATCACCAGGTCGCGCTTGAGATTGGGGATGCGGGCGTTGATCGGCGAGATCGCCGCGGCGACGCCGAGGATGAGCAGGATGTTGGCCGTGTTGGACCCCACCACATTGCCCACCGCGATCGCCGGCGCGCCGCCGAGGGCTGCCTGCAGCGACACCAGGAGCTCGGGCATCGACGTGCCGAAGCCCACCACCGTGAGCCCGATCAGCAGTGGCGGCATGCCGAGCCGGTTGGCGAGCGAGATCGCGCCGCGGACCAGGAACTCCGCGCCGAAGGTCAGCAGGGCAAGTCCGGCGGCGAGCAGCAGGATGTTGATGAGCATGTTAGGTTCCTTTGGTCACGGGCCTGATGGCGGCAGATGGCGCGGCAAGACGCGCGGCCCTCTGCGGAAGACTCCGCGGGGGGGCAGCGCGTATCATGGGGTGATATAGGGCGTCAGGAGCCGGTGTGACCGTTCAGTCGGCGTTTTCGGGGTTCATTTCCGCCGCGATCGCCAGCTTCGCCGTCATCCAGGTGGCCCAGATGGCCGCCGGAGCGATCAGCGCGACCAGGATCAGGTCACCGATCATGGCGAGGTCGAAGAAACCGTCGAGTGCCCAGAGCGCGGCGACGGCGGCGAGCCAGATTTCGGCGCCGATCAGCACGATGGCGCCGATGGCGGTCAGAAAGGCGGCGAATTTGCTTTTGCTGTAAGCTCTGGCGGAGGGGGCGGAAGAGGCCGGTGACGCGGGATGCGACATCTGTGTGGTTCCAAAAAGGCGCTGCCGGATTTGAGCGCAACGCGCATCATGTGACGGCGGTTGGTGGCAAATTCAAGATGACCCGGATCGGCGCGCGCAAATATTCTTTGCGCCGAAAGCAGCCGCCGCAAACGTTGCGCTTGCGGACCGGCTTGGCGGGCGAAGCTTGACACCGGCGTCGCGAATGTGAATTGAAGCGCCAACGGGACAAGAACTGATCGGAGCGGCAATCATGGCCACAGCATTCACTTTTCCGGGGCAGGGCAGCCAGGCGACAGGCATGGGCAAGGATCTGGCCGAGGCCTATCCCGAGGCCCGCGCCGTGTTCGACGAAGTCGACGACGCGCTCGGCGAGAAGCTCTCGGCGGTCATCTTCGAAGGCCCCGACGAGACGCTGACGCTGACCGCCAACGCCCAGCCGGCGCTGATGGCGGTCTCCATGGCCCTGATCCGCGTGCTCGAGGCCCGCGGCCTCAAGCTCGAGACCGCCGCCAGCTACGTCGCCGGCCATTCGCTGGGCGAATATTCCGCGCTCTGCGCCGCCGGAATGTTCTCGATCGCCGACACGGCGCGGCTGTTGCGCATTCGCGGCAACGCCATGCAGGCCGCGGTGCCGGCGGGCCAGGGCGCCATGGCCGCCATCATCGGCCTGGAGAATGCCGATGTCGAGGCCGCCTGCGCCGGCGCACGCGCGCTCGGCGCGGTGCAGATCGCCAATGACAATGGCGGCGGCCAGCTTGTGATTTCCGGCCTCAAGCCCGCCGTCGAGGCGGCGGCCGCCGCGGCCACCGAGAAGGGCGCCAAGCGCGCGCTGATGCTGCCGGTTTCAGCCCCCTTCCATTCGAGCCTGATGCAGCCGGCCGCCGACGCCATGCGCGAGGCGCTCGCGGGCGTCAGGAAATCCGCCCCGGTCGTCCCGCTCGTCGCCAATGTCCGGGCCGCGCCCGTGTCCGATCCCGACGAGATCGCCGGGTTGCTGGTCGAGCAGGTCACCGGCCAGGTCCGCTGGCGCGAGACCGTGGAATGGTTTGCGGCAAACGGTGTCACCACGCTGGCCGAGATCGGGTCCGGCAAGGTGCTGACCGGGCTCGCGCGCCGCATCGACCGCGCGGTCACCGGGCTGAACGTCTCGGGTCCCGCCGACATTGACCCGTTTCTGGCCGCAATCGCCGGGCAAACAGACTGAGCACGCTCCACAAGACGGCCTGACTTCAGGCACAGACGCAAATCCCGAAAGGACCTCTCATGTTCGATCTGACCGGCCGCAAGGCCCTGGTGACCGGCGCGTCCGGTGGCATCGGCGAGGCGATCGCCCGCCAGCTTCACGCCCGCGGCGCCACCGTCGGCCTTCACGGAACCCGCGTCGAGCGGCTCGAGGCGCTGGCCTCCGAACTGGGCGAGCGGGTGATGATGTTTCCCGCCGACCTGTCCGACCGCGAGGCGGTCTCGGCGCTCGGCAAGAAGGCAGAGGCCGAGCTCGAAGGCGTCGACATCCTGGTCAACAATGCCGGGATCACCAAGGACGGCCTGTTCGTGCGCATGAGCGACGACGCCTGGGATCAGGTGCTGGAGGTCAACCTGACCGCCGTGTTCCGCCTCACCCGCGAACTCGCCCATCCGATGATGAAGCGCCGCCATGGCCGCATCATCAACATCACCTCCGTCGTCGGCGTCGCCGGCAATCCCGGGCAGGCCAATTATTGCGCCGCCAAGGCGGGCATGATCGGGTTCTCCAAGAGCCTGGCCCAGGAAATCGCCCCGCGCAACGTCACCGTCAACTGCGTGGCGCCGGGCTTCATCGAAAGCGCGATGACCGACAAGCTCAACGACAAGCAGAAAGAGGCGATCATGGGCGCCATTCCGCTCAAGCGCATGGGCTCGGGCGCGGAAGTGGCCTCCGCCGTCACCTGGCTCGCCTGTGACGAGGCCGCCTATGTCACCGGCCAGACCATCCACGTCAACGGCGGCATGCTGATGGTCTGAGCGCGGGCGCGGCCGTCCGGACCGGGCGGCGGCGGGCGACGGGACGGCGGTCCGGCGGGAATCACCGGACCGAACGCATTTTCCGGCTTTGCCCGACTGCCAAACCATGGTACTTCGCCGGCGCCGGAGAGCGTGTAAAGGACCCGGCTCGGAGGCAGAATATGCCGAAATCCACAGCTTCGGCTTTGACTGGACCGAGCCCAGGGCATAAAAACGCTTAACGAGCTTGATTACCCATGCTTGCGCAGGTAACGAGGCGCAACAACAATTTGAAACAGGTCGAGGAAACCGACATGAGCGACATCGCAGACCGCGTTAAAAAAATCGTCATCGAACATCTGGGCGTTGACGCTGAAAAGGTGAACGAAGGCGCAAGCTTCATTGATGATCTCGGCGCGGACTCGCTCGATACGGTCGAACTGGTGATGGCGTTCGAAGAAGAATTCGGCGTGGAAATCCCCGATGACGCCGCCGACACCATTCTGACCGTCGGTGACGCGGTCAAGTTCATCTCCAAGGCCCAGGCCTGAATGGACATGAAACGGCGGGCGGCTGTTCTGCCGCCTTCAAGACCGGCGCAGGACCTGCGCCGGTTTGTTGCTATTCTGGCATGACTGGGAATTGAGACGATGCGCAGAGTCGTCATCACCGGAACGGGTGTCGTATCTCCGCTCGGCTGCGGCACGGAGATCACGTGGTCGCGGCTGATCGCCGGCCACAACGCGGCCTCCCGCGTCACCGCCTTCGACGTGAGCGACATCGCCGCCCAGATTGCCTGTTCCGTGCCGACCGACACCTCTGTCGAGGGCGGCTTCAATCCGGATGACTGGATGGAGCCCAAGGAACAGCGCAAGGTCGACAAGTTCATTCTCTTCGGCGTCGCCGCCGCCGACATGGCGCTCAGGGATGCCGGCTGGCATCCGCAGTCGCGCGAAGACCAGATCGCCACCGGCGTGATGATCGGCTCCGGCGTGGGCGGCCTCGAAGGCATCGTCGAGGCGGGCTACACGCTGCGCGACAAGGGTCCGCGCCGGGTCTCGCCCTTCTTCATTCCGGGCCGCCTGATCAACCTGATCTCCGGCCAGGTCTCGATCCGCCACGGCCTGCGCGGCCCCAACCATTCCGTCGTCACCGCCTGTTCCACCGGCGCGCACGCCATCGGCGACGCCGCCCGGCTGATCGCGCTCGGCGATGCCGACGTGATGGTCGCCGGCGGCGCGGAAGCGGCGATCTGCCGCATCGGCCTGGCGGGCTTCGCCGCCTGCAAGGCGCTGTCGACCTCCTACAACGACACGCCGGAAAAGGCCTCGCGCCCCTATGACCGCGACCGCGACGGCTTCGTCATGGGCGAGGGCGCGGCCACCGTGGTGCTCGAGGCGCTCGAACACGCCCAGGCGCGCGGCGCGAACATCATCGCCGAGGTGGTCGGCTACGGCCTGTCGGGCGACGCCTACCACATCACCGCGCCTGCGGAAGATGGCGACGGCGCCTACCGCTGCATGCAGATGGCCCTGAAGCGCGCCGGCCTCACGGCCGCCGATGTCGACTACATCAACGCCCACGGCACCTCGACCATGGCCGACACGATCGAGCTCGGCGCCGTCGAGCGGCTGGTCGGCGACGCCGCGTCGGGGATTTCCATGTCCTCGACCAAATCGGCCATCGGCCACCTGCTCGGCGCCGCCGGCGCGATGGAAGCCGTGTTCGCGGCGCTCGCCATCCGCGACAATGTCGCCCCGCCGACGCTCAATCTCGACAATCCCGAGGTCGAGACCAAGATAGATCTGGTTCCCAAGGTGGCACGCAACCGCCGGATCGACGTGGCGCTGTCCAATTCCTTCGGTTTTGGCGGCACCAACGCCTCGCTTGTCCTGAAACGATTCGCCGATTGAGGATCAGGAGCGCCGCCTCCCGGCGCGCTTGGCCTCGAACCGGGATTTCGCCACATTGAGCGGTATAGACACTGTCCAGGGTTTTGCCCTGCGTGAATTCCAGCGGAGATTGACCTCGTGAACGACCGCGATAATCAGAACAAGGGACTTTTCGGCCGGGCCGGCGACAAGAAAGGCGCTTCGGGTCCGATCGTGCCTGTGTCGCCGTCGCAGGCGCTGAAGCCGGAAAAGGCGCCGCAGCCGCCCAAGCGCTCGCGCCGCGCCCGCAACCAGGTGGTGGTGTTCCTCAATTTCATCCTGTCGCTGATCATTTTCATCGCCATCATCGGCGTTGGCGTCTTCTGGTACGGCAAGACCGAGTTCGAAGGCCCCGGTCCGCTCGACCAGACCACCGATTTCATGGTCCGTGACGGCGCCGGCTTGAACCAGATCGCCGCCGGGCTCGAGCGGCAGGGGATCATCGCCAACCAGCGCGTCTTCTCGCTCGGCGCCAAGAGCATGCTTGGCGACGACACGCTCAAGGCCGGCGAATACGAGATCAAGGCGCATGCCTCGATGCGCGACATCGTCGAGCTGATGCAGTCGGGCAAATCGATCCTGCATTCCTTCACTGTGCCGGAAGGCCAGACCGTGCAGCAAGTGTTCGACCGGCTGCGGGCGGACACGATGCTGGAGGGCGACCTGCCCGAGGAGATGCCGGCCGAAGGCGCGCTGCTGCCCGAAACCTACAAGTTTTCGCGCGGCACCACCCGCGCCGAGATCGTCGAGCAGATGGTCAAGGCGCAGACCCGGGCGCTGGCCGCTGTGTGGGAGCGGCGCGACCCCAACCTGCCGCTGGAGACCCCCGAGGAGCTGGTGATCCTGGCCTCCATCGTCGAGAAGGAAACCGCCAAAGCGGACGAGCGGCCGCGCGTGGCCGGCGTCTTCATCAACCGTCTCAACCAGGGCATGCGCCTGCAGTCGGATCCGACCATCATCTACGGCCTGTTCGGCGGCGCGGGAAAGCCCGCCGACCGGCCGATCTACAAGTCCGACGTCGACAAGCCCACGCCCTACAACACCTATGTGATCAACGGCCTGCCGCCGACGCCGATCGCCAATCCGGGCCGCGAGGCGATGGAGGCGGTCGCCAATCCGTCGCGCACAAAGGATCTCTACTTCGTCGCGGACGGCACCGGCGGCCACGCCTTCGCCGAGACGCTCGACGAGCACAACGCCAATGTCGCCCGCTGGCGCAGGCTCGAGGCCGAGCAGCTCAAGGCGGCGGAAGACGCGGCCGCGGCCAACGCCGCCGCGACAGAGGAAAAGCCGGCAGGCAATTGATCCGGATCGCCTGATGTGGGGCGCGCCGGGCCAGTCAAAATCGGTTGGGGCAACAGGGGGGTGGCATGGCGGTTCAGTCGATGACGGGCTTCGCGCGCCGTGAGGGCGAGGCCGAAGGCTGCCGCTTTGTCTGGGAGCTGCGCTCCGTCAACGGCAAGGGCCTGGATGTGCGGCTGCGGCTGCCGCAGGGCTTCGAGGCGCTGGAGCAGCCGGTGCGCAAGGCGACTGCCGCAGCCTTCGCCCGCGGCAACCTGCAGGTCACGCTCTCGGTCAGCGCCACCGGCGCCGCCGTCGAGGCCGTGGTCAACGAGGCGGCGCTCGAGGCGGTGATCAATCTCGTCAACAAGCTCGAAGACCGCATCGACGCGCGCAAGCCGGCGCTCGACGGCATTCTCAACATCAAGGGCGTGCTCGAATTCCGCGATCCCGAACTCTCGGACGCCCAGCGAGCGGCGCGCGACGCGGCGCTGCTGTCGGGCTTCCTGGCGGCGGTCGAGGACCTCAGGGCGATGCGGCTGTCGGAAGGCGCCGCACTCGCCCGGGTGCTTGCCGACCAGGTCGACCAGATCGAACGCCTGACGCTGATGGTCGAGGCCGACCCGTCGCGCTCGCCCGAAGCCATCCGAGATCGCCTGGCGGCCCAGGTGGCGGCGCTGATGGACAGCGGCGCCGGGCTCGACCGCGACCGGCTGCACATGGAAGCCGCGCTGCTTGCCACCAAGGCGGATCTCTGCGAGGAGATCGACCGGCTCAAGGCGCATGTCTCAGCCGCCCGGGCGCTGCTTGCGGGCGAGGGCGGGGCCGGCCGCCGGCTCGATTTCCTGGCCCAGGAATTCAACCGCGAAACCAACACCATATGTTCGAAATCCAATGCCGCGCCGGTGACCGCGATCGGGCTTGATTTGAAAGTCCTGATCGACCAGTTTCGCGAGCAAGTTCAAAATCTGGAGTAGCGATGAGCCAGCCGCCCGCCCATCTTCCCTCGGCCCGCATCAAGCGGCGCGGCCTCATGCTGGTGATTTCCTCGCCGTCGGGCGCCGGCAAGTCCACCATCGCCCGCAACCTGCTCGAACATGACGACGGGCTCAGCCTCTCGGTCAGCGTGACGACGCGGCAGCGCCGCGGCAGCGAGATCGAGGGCGTGCACTACCATTTCAAGTCCAAGCGCGATTTCGAGCGGATGCGCGATTCCGAGGCGCTGCTCGAATGGGCGGAGGTGCATGGCAACTGCTACGGCACGCCGCGCGAGGCCGCCGAGACGGCGATGGCCGAAGGCCGCGACATGCTGTTCGACATCGATTGGCAGGGCGCGCTGCAACTGCAGGAGAAGATGAGCGCCGACGTGGTCTCGATCTTCATCCTGCCGCCGTCGATGGAGGAACTGCGCGCCCGGCTGCACCGCCGCGCCGAGGATTCCGAGGAGGTGATCGAGCAGCGGCTCGCCAACGCCCGCTCGGAAATCGAGCACTGGCGCGAATATGATTACGTCGTCATCAACGACGACCTCGACCGGGCCTATTCGGCCGTGCGCGCCATCGTCCAGGCCGAGCGCCTGCGCCGCGACCGTCGCCCCGGCCTGTTCGATTTCGTCAAGGGCCTGCTCGAGGGCTGATCGGCAGCCGCGATTCCCGCCGCATTACCGCGTCATCAGCCGCGGCAAGCCCCGGCGCCCGTCGGTGAGCCCGATCGCCGCCTGGACGATCGCCTCGGCGTCAATTCCGAAATGATGGTAGAGATCGCCGATGGTGCCGGTCTGGCCGAAATGCTCGACGCCGAGCGGAATCGTCTGGTGGCCCTGCACCGAGCCGATCCAGCCGAGCGTCGCCGGATGGCCGTCGATGACGGTGACGAGCTTGCAATGCCGGGGGAGCGCCGAGGTCAGCGTCTCGATATGGCTTTCGGCGTTCGCATTGCCGCGCGCCCGGGCGCGCTGCGCCGCCGTCCAGCCGGCGTTGAGCCGGTCGGCCGAGGTCACCGCCAGCACGCCGACATCGCGCCGCGTCTCGGCGATGCGGCCCGCCGCCTTGATCGCTTCGGGCGCCACGGCGCCCTGATAGGCGATCACCACCTCGCAATTGGGTCCCGGCTTGCGCAGCCAGTAGGCGCCGTCGATGGCGCCCTGGCGGAAATCCTCGTCGGCGCGGGTGCCCGGCTGCTCGATCGGGTTGGTGGTGAGCCTCAGATAGACCGAGCCGCCGGTCTCGTCGCGCAACCAGGTGCGCTCGTCCGGATCGCCCTCGCCATCCTTCTGCATGTAGTCGAAGGCCCATTTCATGATCACCGCCAGCTCGTCGGCGAAGGCCGGCTCGAATGCCGCCAGCCCGTCCTGGCTCATGCCGATCAGCGGCGAGCCGATCGACTGGTGCGCGCCGCCTTCCGGCGCCAGCGTCACGCCCGAGGGGGTGCCGACGATCATGAAGCGCGAATCCTGGTAGCAGGCGTAGTTGAGCGCGTCCAACCCGCGGGCGACGAAGGGATCGTAGACCGTGCCGATCGGGATCAGCCGCTTGCCGAACAGCGAATGCGACAGGCCGGCGGCGCCTAAGAGCAGGAACAGGTTCATCTCGGCGATGCCGAGTTCGATGTGCTGGCCGTCGGGCGCGAATTCCCATTTCGCGGTCGAGGGAATGTTGTGGGTCTTGAACGTGTCGGCGCGGGCCTCGCGGGCAAACAGCTTGCGGCGGTTGACCCAGGGGCCGAGATTGGTGGTGCCGGTGACGTCGGGCGAGGTGGTGACGATGCGGGCGGCGAGCTCGCTGTCGGTCTTGGAGAGATCGTCGAGGATCTTGCCAAACGCCATCTGCGTCGAGATCTCGCGGTCTGTCGCAAGCTCAATCTGAGGCGTGGCAATCACGTGGTCGGTGTAGCGCCGCCGGCCCTTGGCAAAGAACGGCGTCCGGTCGAGGAAAGCCTGGAGCGCGTCCGGATCCTCGACTGTGGCGAATTTCTCCCACTCCTCTCCCTCCGGCACGCCCATGTGGCGCTGCCACTCGGCCATCTGGGTCTTGTTCATGAGCCCGCCATGATTGTCCTTGTGGCCGGCGATCGGCGTGCCCCAGCCCTTGATCGTGTAGGCCAGGAAACAGACCGGCCGGTCGTGGTCGATCGACGCGAAGGCGTCGGCCATGGTCGAGACGCAGTTGCCGCCGAGGTTCTCCATGAGATCGGCCAGTTCCCGGTCGGAGCGCGCCTCGATCAGTGCCGTGACATCGCCCTGGTCGCCGAGATCGTCCATCAGGCGCTTGCGCCACACGGCTCCGCCCATGAAGGTGAGCGCCGCGTAGAGCTGGTTGGGGCAAGCGTCGATCCAGTCTTTCAGCTTGTCGCCGCCTTTCTCAGTGAAGGCCGCGCGCTGCAGATGGCCGTACTTGACCCTGACCACCTCCCAGCCGAAGGCCTCGAAGATCTTCTCGACGCGGCGGAACAGGCCCTCGTGGACGATGCCGTCGAGCGACTGCCGATTGTAGTCGATGATCCACCAGGTGTTGCGCAGGTCGTTCTTCCAGCCTTCCTGCAGCGTCTCGTAGATATTGCCCTCGTCGAGCTCGGCGTCGCCGACCAGCGCCACCATGCGGCCGAGCTTCATGTCGCGGCCCCAGTCCTTGGCGGCAATGTAGTCCTGGACGATCGAGGCGAAGGAGGTGATGGCGACGCCGAGCCCCACCGAGCCGGTGGAGAAATCGACATCGTCGATGTCCTTGGTCCGCGACGGGTAGGACTGCACGCCGCCGAAGCCCCGGAAATTCTCCATCTTCTCGCGCGTCTGGTTGCCCATCAGGTACTGGATGGCGTGGAAGATCGGCGAGGCGTGCGGCTTGACCGCCACCCGGTCCTGAGGCCTCAGCGCCGAAAAATAGAGCGCCGTCAGGATCGACACCATCGAGGCGGACGAGGCCTGGTGGCCGCCCACCTTGATGCCGTCCGCCTTGGGGCGGATGTGGTTGGCATTGTGGATCATCCAGTGCGACAGCCACAACAGCCGCAGCTCGATGGTCTTGAGATGTGCCCTGTCGCTCATGGTTCCGGTGTGCCCCCCTGCATGACCGTGATGAATTTGCCGGTGTCGATGTTGCCGCCGCAGAGGATGACGCCGACGCGCTTGCCCTGCATCCGCTCCTTCTCCTGCATCAGCGCGGCGAGCGGCGCGGCCCCCGCGCCCTCGGCCACATTGTGGCTGCAGCGGAAATAGGTGCGGATGGCCTCGGCCACCTCGTCGTCGCTGACCGCCACGATCCGCGCGGCACCCGCGGCGTAGATGTCGAAGGCTTCCTTCACCGGCACCCGCACCGCCATTCCGTCGGCGAAGGTCCGCGCGGTTTCGGTCTCGACCAGCTCGCCCGCCTCGACCGACAGCTTCGCGGCCTGCGCCTCGGTCGACACCACGCCGACGATCTTCGTCCTGAGCCCCATCGCGTCGCGCACCGCGATCGTCGAGCAGATGCCCGAGCCGCAGCCGATCGGCACATAGACCGTGTCGAGGTCCGGCTGGGCGGAAAACAGCTCATACGCATAGGTGGCCACGCCGCGGGCGAGCTCCCGGTGGAACGGCGGCACGATGGCCAGCCCCTCGGCCCCGGCCACCCGAACGGCCTCGAGCCGCGCCTCGTCGAAATCGCGCCCGAAGAGGATCACCTCGGCGCCGAAGGCGCTCATCGCGGCGTTCTTCTCGGGCGAATTGCCTTCCGGCACATAGATCTTCGCCTTCAGCCCGGCGGCGGTCGCGGCCCGCGCCTGGCTCTGGCCGTGATTGCCGCGGGTGGCGGTGCAGATGCCGCGCATCTCGGGCCGGGTGCGCTTGAGCCAGTCGATGAAGGTGATGCCGCCGCGCACCTTGAAGGCGCCGGTGGGCGTGTGGTTCTCGTGCTTGATCCAGGTCTCGATGCCGAGCGCGCGGTTGATCAGCGGCCAGCTATATTGCGGCGTGGGCGCCATGTGGCGGTGGACGAGCGCCGCCGCGTCTTCGATCTCTTCAAGCGTGAACATCACTTTGCGGTCCTTGTGCGTTGCCTGCAGACTAGTCTGTCCTTTTGAGATATCCTATGCGATATTCGCTCTTGTTCTCCATCGATTGAGTGGGAAAACGCGTGAATCGGCCATTTTCTGGTGGAAAACAGCATGGATGACAAAGACGTCGCGATCCTGCGTCTTCTCGCCGCCGACGGCCGGATGTCGCTCAACGATCTGAGCGAGACCGTGGGCCTGAGCCCGACTCCCACCGCGCGCCGGGTCAAGCATCTCGAAGCCAGCGGCGTCATCACCGGCTACAATGCGCGGCTTGACGAGACCGCGCTCGGCTTTCCGGTCTCCGTCTTCGTCTCCGTCCAGCTCGAAAAGCAGGTCGACGAGGCCCTGGCGATCTTCGAGGAGGCGATCAAGCGCTTTCCCGAGGTGGTCGACTGCTGGCTGATGACCGGAAACCGCGACTATCTGATGCGCGTGGCCACCCGCGATCTCGCCGACTTCGAGCGGTTCCTCACCCAGCGCCTGACAAAGATCAAGGGCGTGGCCTCGATCCAGTCCTCCATCCCGCTGCGCCGGGTCAAGGCGATGCCGGCCCGCATTCCCTGAAGCGTCGCCCGGGCGGGCCCGACCTGTCAAGGACCGGTCCCCGCCCGACCGCGCGCGCAGGAGCGCTCAGGCCGCCGCCCGGACCGGATCGCCCTCGAGCGCCTGGGCGAGGTCGTCGATAATGTCGGCCACATCCTCGAGCCCCACCGACAGCCGGATCAGCCCGTCGGAAATGCCATGCTCGGCGCGTTCCTCGGCGGTGTAGGTCGAATGGGTCATGCTGGCCGGGTGCTGGATCAGCGATTCCGCGTCGCCGAGCGAGACGGCGCGGCCGATCATCGCGAGCCGGTTCATCAGCCGCCGCCCGGCCTCGATGCCGCCGTCGAGTTCGAAGGCGATCATCGCGCCGAAGCCGGGCATCTGCCGTGCGGCCAGCTCATGCTGGGCGAAGCTTCTGAGCCCCGGATACTGCACCTTCGTGACGCCCGCCGCACCTTCCAGCATGGCGGCGACTTCTTGCGCATTGGCGCAGTGCCGCTCCATCCTGAGCGCCAGCGTCTTCAGCCCGCGCAGGATCAGCATGGCGTTGAACGGCGCCATCACCGCCCCGGTCATGTCCTTCATGCCGTAAAGCCGGATCTGCGAGACCTGTTCGGCGCGCCCGACCAGGAGGCCCGCCACCACGTCGCCATGGCCGCCGAGATATTTGGTGGCGGAATGGACGACGATGTCGGCGCCGAGTTCGATCGGCCGCGTCAGGTAGGGGGTGGCGTAGGTGTTGTCGACCACCACCGTCGCCCCGCCGGCATGCGCGATCTCGGACACCGCGGCGATGTCGACCAGCCGCATGTTGGGGTTCGCGGGCGTCTCGAAATAGACCACCCGCGTCTTCTCCGAGATCGCTGCTGCGAGGTTTTGCGGCTCGGTCATGTCGACATGGGTGATGGTGATGCCGAACTTGGCGAGCCCGTGGCGCATGAAGGCGAAGGTGCAGCCGTAAAGGGTCTTGTCGACGATCACCTCGTCGCCCGGCGCCAGCAGCGTCCACAGCGTGGCGGCGATCGCGCCCATGCCCGAGGACAGCGCCAGGCCCGCCTCGGCGCCTTCCAGCACGGCGATGCGCTTCTCGAGAAGATCGAGCGTCGGATTGGAGATGCGCGAATAGACATGGCCCGGCCGCTCGCCCGCGAACATCTCGCCCCCGGCTTCGGCGCTTTCGAAGGCGAAGGTCGAGGTCAAATGCAGGGGCGGAGTCAGCGCGCCCTCATTGTCCATCGGATTGTAGCCGTGGTGGATGGCGCGGGTGGAGAAACTGGGGCTGCGGGTGGTCATGGCGGGTCCTTTCCGATGCGGCGGGCTCCCTCCGGATCAATCCGGAGCCGGCGCGCTGAGCTGCAGCACCATTATTGCCTATCTTCAAAGGCATCGGATTGCTATTTATGCCCTAACGGGCAAGCGTATTGGCAGAATCTGCCAGGGAGAGTGACAATGGACAGCAAGGATCGCCAGATCATCCGGACGCTGCAGACGAACGCCCGCATGACCAACCAGGATCTCGCCGCGGCGGTCAACCTGTCGCCGTCGCCCTGTCTGAGAAGGCTGCGCAATCTCGAGGACAGCGGCGCGATCCGCGGCTACAGCGTCGATGTCGACGCCAAGGCCTACGGGCTGCCGATGATGGTGTTCATCCGCATCCGGCTGGAGCGCCACACCGGCAGCCACATCCAGGAGTTCGAGGCCAGGATCCGGGCGATCGACGAGGTGCTGGAGTGCCATCTGATGACCGGGCCGGCGGATTACCTTCTGCGCGTCGTCGTGTCCGGCCTCGACCATTACGAGGATTTCATCCGCAACCGCATCCACGCCATCGGCGGCATCGCCTCGATCGACACCAGCATCGTCTATGGAACGGTCAAGAAAACCGGCGTGTTCCCGGCGCTGGCCTGAGCGCGAGGCCCGCGGCCCGGCGGTCCGGGCGGCGGATCAGAGAGCCTCTGCCAGCGCGCAGAATTCGGCGACGCTCAGCGTCTCGGCGCGGCGGGTGGGGTCGATGCCGACGCGGGCGAGCAGCGCCTCGCCGCCGAGCGGCTTCACGCTCTGGCGCAGCATCTTGCGGCGCTGGCCGAAGGCGGCGTGGGTGACGCGCTCGAGCTTCGCCAGATCGCAGGGCAGGCGTTCGGCGAGCGGCAGGATGCTCACCACGCTGGAGATGACCTTGGGCGGCGGCGTGAAGGCCTGCGGCGGCACGTCGAACAGGATCTCGCTGTGCGTGAGCCAGCCGGCGAGCACGCCCAGCCGGCCGTAATGGTTCGACCCTGGAGCCGCGACGATGCGCTGGCCCACTTCCTTCTGGAACATCAGCGTCATCGACGTCCAGAACGGGTTGTCCACGTCCGCCGTCAGCCAGTTGATCAACAATTGGGTGCCGACATTGTAGGGCAGGTTGGCGACGATGCGGGCGGGTGCGCCTTGCGCCAGCACTGCCAGATCGGTCTTCAGCGCATCGCCCTCGACGATCTCGAGCCGCCCCGGATAGCGCGCGGAAATCTCCTCGAGGATCGGCAGGCAGCGCGGGTCGCGCTCGATCGCCACGACGCGAGACGCGCCCTGCGCCAGCAGTGCGCGCGTGAGACCGCCCGGGCCGGGGCCTATCTCGAACACGGTGAAGCCTTCGAGCGGGCCGGCCGAGCGGGCGATCTTCGCCGTCAGGTTGAGGTCGAACAGGAAGTTCTGGCCGAGCGCCTTCTTGGGGGCAAGCCCGTGCGCCGCCACCACGTCGCGCAGCGGCGGCAGGTCGTCCTGGGGTGACGCCATTACGCCGCACTCGCGGCGCGGGAGGCTTCGGTCCGCGCCATCGTGTCGGCGAGCTTGAGCGCGGCCACCAGGCTGTCGGCGCGCGCCGTGCCCTTGCCGGCGAGCGAGAACGCCGTGCCGTGGTCCGGCGAGGTGCGGATGAAGGGCAGGCCGAGGGTGACGTTGACCGAATCGTGAAACCCGAGCGTCTTGGCCGGGATCAGCGCCTGGTCGTGATACATGCAGATCGCCGCGTCATAGGTTGCGCGCGCCTCGGCGTGGAACATGGTGTCGGCGGGCAGGGGGCCGAAGGCGTTGATGCCCGACGCGCGCAGCTCTGCGATCGCCGGGACGATGATCTGTGCATCCTCCGAGCCCAGCGCGCCGTCCTCGCCCGCATGGGGATTGAGGCCGGAGACCGCGATCCGCGGGTTGGCGACGCCGAAGCGGGAAGCCAGGTCGCGGGCGACGATGCGCGCTGTTGCGACGATCGCCTCGCGGCTGAGCGTGTCGGCGACCTGCCTCAGGGGAATATGGATGGTGACCGGCGCCACCCGCAGATGCGGACCGGCGAGCAGCATCACCGGCATCAGCGGCGGGTCCTGCGGCGATCCGCTCGCCGCTCTGGCGAGATGGGCCAGATATTCCGTATGTCCCGGAAAGGCAAAGCCCGTGGCGTAGAGCACCGATTTGGCGATCGGATTGGTCACCACCGCGCGGGCGCGGCCGGCGAGCGTCAGGTCGACCGCGCGGCGGATGGCTTCCACGGTCGCGCCGGCATTGGCCGGATCCGGGGTGCCTGCGACCGCCGTCGCGACGAGCGGCACGGCGAGGACCGGCAGGGCCGTCCCGAAATCCGCCGCCGCGCCTTCCGGCGACGCCTCGGTGAGCGGTACATCGAGGCCGAGCAGCTTCGCCCGCGCGTCGAGCATGCGCGGGTCGCCGATCAGGAAGAACGGGGGCAGGCCCAGTTCGGTCCGGTGGATCCAGGCGTGAAGGGCCAGATCCGGGCCGATGCCGGCGGGATCGCCCATGGTCAAGGCCAGCGCGCGGCGGTTCCCGGTCATGTGGGCGGAGGTCCTACTTGTTGGCGATGACGGCGCGCTTGCGCAGTTCCGCAAGATGCTTCTTGGCCGCCTCGGATTCCCCGGCGCCGTCGTTTTCCGAGCGGAACACCATCTCGGCGGCCTTGTCGTCGGACACCGTCTTGGCCGAGCAGATGACGATGAACTCGACACCGCGCTCGGTGATCCGCGTCGGCGTGGCGCCGCCGGCCTTGGTCTTCTCGATCAGCGGCTTCCAGTCCGGCGGCAATTGCGGCTGCATGATGCGGCCGAGCTGGCGCAGTGTGACGTCGCGCAGGTTGCCGATCGCGGCGGCGGCGTTGTCGCAGCCCTGGTAGCGTCCGCGCAACTGGTCGGCTTCCCGCTTGCGGGCATTGATGGTGGCGTTCGACCGCTTGTTGGCGGGAACCACGAAAATCACCTGCTGCAGGATGTATTCCGTGGTCGAGGGCTTGTCGTCGCCGCGCTCGAGCATTTTCGAGACGAGGTCCTGGGTCGACATGCCGCCGCCGCTGCTGCCGCCGAGCGCCTGCGCCACCCGTCCCCAGCTCATCTGCACCTGGATGTAGCGCTTGAAGTGCTTCGGCGTCACGCCAGCCTGGTTGAGCACCTGCGAGAGCTGGCTGGCGGATAGGTTGTTGGACTTTGCGAAGCGCTCGAACGAGGCTTCGACCTCGGCGTCGGAGGCGAGAAGGCGGACGCGCGCGGCTTCCTGGCCCTTGAGCGCCTCCTCGACGAGCTGTTCGCGCGCCTTCTCGCCGAGATTGCCGCCGGTGCGCTGCAATTTCAGGAAGGCGACGCGCCGGGCGATGTCGACGCTGGTGATCGCCTGGTTGTTCACCACGATCTTGATTTCGCTTGCAGCCATGGCGGGCGGCGCCGAGAGCGGCGCCAGCGAAAACGCCAAAGCCGCACACATCAGCAAGCCGGGGAAGCGAAAGATCGCGGGAAGGTGCATGCGTTCAGGTCCTCTTATTCCGGTAAAAACCGACACGGCCAGTTTTGCAAATCCGAAGCCGCCCGTAAATGCCAACTTCATGCGGCGAAAACGAGGCGGCGCGGCGCCGGGATCGGTTCAGTCGTGCCTGCTGGCGTCAGAAGCTCGGCTTGAGCAGCGGGCTTGAGACATCGCCCTGCGCGAAACCGCCCAGCGTGCGGAAACTCAACCGCGCGCCGATCTTCCAGTCCCTGGCTTCGGTGTTGGCATCGTCGCGGGTATGCTCATAGGCCAAGGAGAACGCGAAGCACTCGTCCTCGTACAGGAGGCCGAATGCCCGCCGGTTGAACTTCTCGTCCACCAGGTCATAGCTCGTCGAGCCCGCCACGCTCCAGTAGTCATGCAGCTTGAGCGTCGCCAGGGCGGTGACTTCGCGGCGGTCGTCCTCGGCGAAGACATTGGGCCGGGGCGCCTTGATCTCGCTGTAGGTCAGCGCCGTCGACAGCCGTCCTGCGCTCAGCCCGGCGCGCACGTCGGTGCGCTCCATGCGGAAATCGTCCTTGTCGAAGCGGGCCGAGGTCGCCAGCGAGAAGCCCCTGTAGGACACGCCCGCCATGCCGACATAATCGGACACGTCGTTCTCGAGTCCCGAGTTCCGCGTCGCCTGCGACAGATCCGGCGCGGCGAAGGAATTGAGACCGGCCAGGTGATAGCTCTGTCCGAAAACCGCCTGCGTCTGGAACCCGTTGTCGTAACTGCCGGTGTAGCGCATGCCGACATTGGCGCGGACGCCGCCCTCGGCCCGGTCGAAGCCGGAGAACTTGTCGCGTTCAAACAGCGAGGTCGCGTCGAACACGAAGCTCTGCGCATCCTCGTTGGGAATGCCGCCGGCCAGTTGCTCGTCGGGGCGCACGAAGACCTGCGCGATCGGCTCCAGCACATGGCTCGAACCGGCGGTGGTCATCAGCACCGGATAGCTGGCTTCGAGACCCGCGGTCACCATGCCGCGCGTGTGGCTGCCATTGCCGGCGAAGGTGCCGTTGTAATCGGTCGGAGCGGTGTCGACATCCACCGCGTTCATGTCGCCGCGCGCCGCCAGGATCGGCGTCAGCCTGAGCCCGTTCATCGCGGTCAGCGTCCGCTTCCATTCCAGCTCGGCGCTGAGCCGCGAATTGGAGCCGGCGAAGCCCTTGTAGCGGTCAGGACCGGTCTGGATCTTGAATTCATTGGTCTTGCGGGAGAGCGAATAGCCATTGACGTCGAGCGTCAGCTCGCCGCCGGCGACCGGATCGCTGAAGGTCCGCCGGTAGTCGAGCGACGGATGCACCACGGCCTGCTGCCGTTCCGCCAGGTCGTTCGGGTCGTTGGCTTCCTGCATGTCGAACCGGTAGGCCCTGAGGTCGAACAGGCTGCGGTTGGACAGGCCGGTCAGATAGACCTCGGACCTGACCGTGCTGGCGCTGTAGCCGTCGATGGCGTAGGTCCGGGAAAAATTGTTGTCCGACTGGATCATCGCGTCCCAGCCGAAGGTCCAGCGCGGATTGATCCGGAACTGGCCGGTGCTGCCGATCATGCCGCGCCGGGTTTCCAGCGCGTCGGTCGTCCGCGGCGTGAATTCTTCCGGCTTGCGCTGCGAGATGCCGGCCATGCGCAGAACGACCTCGCCATTGGCGAAATTGCGCCGGAACTCCGCCTCGCCGAGGAACCCCTGCTTGGAATAGGCGGTGCCTGTGAAGGTCGCGTCCATATAGGGGGAAATGACGAGGTAATAGGGGACCTTCACGCCATGGCCGAACTCGTCGGAGCTGCTGTAGCTCGGCGCCAGGAACCCGGATTTGCGCTTGGCGTCGTGATCGGGAACCTCGAGATAGGGAAGGTAGGCGATCGGCATGCCGAACAGCTCGAACGTCGCGTGCTCCATCCGGATCGTCTTGGTCTCGCCGTTCTGGGTGACGCGCCTGGCCTTGACCTGCCAGAACGGCGCCCGGTCGGGATTTTCCGCGCAGGGCTCGCAGGCGGTGTAGACGCCGTTATTGAACGTGGTCATCGTGGCGCTGCTGCGCTCGGCGCTTTCGGCGGCGATGCGGGTGTTGTCCGGCGTCTCGATCCTAAGCGCGTTGAGGAACCCGTCCGAGAAGGTGTCGGTCACGTCGAGATTGTCGGCATAGATCCGGTTGCCGGTCGGCTCGACCATTTCGACCGAGCCGCTGGCCTTCACCCGGCCGCTGGTCTGGTCGTACTCGACGCGGTCCGCCACCAGCTTGTAATTGCCGTAGTCGATCTGCACGCTGCCCGACGCCACGACCACGCCGGTGTCGTTGTTGTAGATGAGTTCGTCCGCGGCGAGCAGCATCTTCTGGCCGTCCTGCACGCTGATATTGCCCGGAATCGCCACCTGGGCCGAGGCTTCGGGGGTTGAAAGGGCAAAAATTGCACACAGGGCCACGCCAGCGCTCAAGGCGCTAGCCAACGCAATTACTCCAGACCGGCGCACACCTGCCAACTACCCATCCTCCTTGTGGAGAAGCACTGTCGTCCCCAACGCCGAAGCGACCAAGACCGGAAGCCAAGCCGCGACGACAGGCGGGATGGTCCCGGCATTTGCAAACGCCTGGATCAGTTCGGATACGACATAAAGCACGAAGCCTGCCAGGATTCCACCCAGGATCGCCGTTAAAGACTGGCCAAAGCGAACAAATTTGAGCGACACCATTGCGGCTATCAGCGTCATCGCCGCCAAAAGCGCCGGTTGCGCCACCAAACGGTGGAACTGCATCTCGTAACTGGTGGCCGGAAGCCCGAAAGACTTGGCCGTTGCAATTTTCCCACTCAGCTCAAAAAACGGCACCGTCTCGGCGGAAGTGAGTGATTCGCCAACGAATTCCGCCTTGAGGTTGGTCGGCACCGTTGCCGTTTCGAGAAGTTCCACCGGCTCGGAGCGCCGGATTCGCTTCACGCCCGTCAGTTCCCAGACGCCGTCGCCCAACACCGCGTTGTCGGCCTCCAGCCGTTCCCGGATCCGCTGCTCCCCGTCAAACAGGAAGAAGGTCGCGTCCGACAGCTTGGTGCCGCCGTCGGAGGTGGCGCGCGCGCCGAGCACGGTGTCGCCATCCGCGGTCCTCTGCCTCAGCCAGGGCGGGGCCGAATTGGAATTCCGCGAGCCGAGATTGCGCTCGACGACGATGTCCTCGGCCTTTTGCAGCGCCTTGGCGGCGAGCGTGTTGAGCGCGGTGATGGAGAACGTGCCGATCAGCAGGTTGGCGAGGATCAGCGGCGCCAGGAACTGCCAGGCCGAGACGCCCGCAGCCCTGGTGACGACGAGCTCGTATTTGCGGTTGAGCTGCAACAGCGTGGCGATCGAGGCGATCAGCACCACGAAGGGGATCAGCGCCTGCAGCACCGTCGGCACCCTGAGCAGCGAGATCAAGAGGCCGATGGAGATCGTGTAGTCCGTCGCCATCGACATCCGCCGGCCGGATTCGTTGAAATCCACCAGGAAGATCAGGAACAGGATGGCCAGGCAGTAGCTTGTGAACGTCACAATGTACCGCCGGAAGAAATAGCGCGACAGGGTCTGGACAAGGAAGCTCATGCCGAGTTCCCGTCGCCGGCGACGCCGGGCCTGTTCTGCCGTCGCCGGATCTGCGCGGCGACGTAGTCGAACAGCCGGTCGTTGGTCCGCGCCCAGGCCTTGGGAATCGTCAGCGTCTTGCCGGTCAGCGCCAGGAAGCCGAAGACCGCGATCATCGCCACCGGAACCGCGTAGGTGAGGACCTCCATCAGCCCGCTGCCGCCGGCTTCGTCGGCGCTGTAGAAGCCGAAGCCGCGCGCGCCGATGGTGATCGCCGCCACGATCGCCCCGTTCTGGAACTGCTCGTGCCTGTTGGAGCGGGCCTTGCCGAGGAAGACGAAGCTGACCAGGCCGAAGGCCAGCGGGTAGAGCCAGGTCGAGAAGCGTTCGGTCAACACCTGCTTGATCACGTGGGGAGCGTTCTTGACGTAGTAGTCTTCGGGGTCGGGATTGAGCAGGTAGGCCGTGCTGTGCTCCTTGGGCCTGCGGACCGCGGCCTCGCCCGCCGGCACGAAGGCCGCCATGTCGAGCGCGTAGGAGGTGAAGGTGACCACCGAAATCTGGTCATTGGAAAGGCTGCGCTGCTGCAGTTCGCCGTCGACCAGAAAGAGAATGCGCTTGTCGCCGGCGCTGCGGATCACGCCGCTGCGGGCGTAATAGATGGTTTCATTGTCCTCGGCGCGGGAATCGGCAAGGAAAATGCCGCCCATCTCGCCGCCGGGCAGCTTCTCGTTGACCTGCACATAGAGCCCGTCTTCGAGCTGCATGAAGGTGCCCGAGCGGACCGCGACCGAAAACAGATCAGACTGCGCCTGGGACAGCACGTCGTACAGCTTGCGGTTCGACCACGGCTCGACGAAATGGCTCAGCAGAATCACCATGATCGAGCCGGCGACCGACAGCATCAGCACCGGCTTGAGCACCGTGATCGGCCTGACGCCGGCGGCCTCCACCACCACGAGCTCGCTGTCGGCGTTCATGCCCGACAGCACCTGGCTGACCCCGATCAGCACGGCGAAGGGCGCCACGATGGACAGCACCGAGGGAATGAGCGTGGCCGCAAGCGCCAGGAATGCGCCGAGCGCCTGTCCCGTGGTGGTCAGCACGTCGACGCGGATCAGCACCTGCGTGGTCATCACCAGCAGAGTGACCGATGTCAGCGACCAGAAGGTCAGCATGCTCATGCGGCGCAATATGTAACGTTCGATTTGCTTCATTGCGCCTTTCCGGGGCAACTGGCGGACCGCGCCGTGATTCGTCTGGCGCCTGTAGCTGCTGTCTGGACCATTTCCACCATGCACCAGCCTTACTAAACTGCAAATTGGATAATCTGTGGCAAACAAACACGGTTAACCGTTTCTTGCAGCGATGTCGCGCAAATGCAATATTGGCCGCGGTTTCCGGGGTTGCGGCGATTTGGCGAACCGGCGTGCCGGCTCCGCCTCGTCCCGTTTCCGGTCGGACGACCGGCAGCCTCGGCCTTCGTCCGCAGCCTTTGTCCGCACATGGGCGCTTGCCTTCCGCCGCGAAAACGAGAACATCGGCGGCAACGCAATTCATGCATTTTCACTGGAGTCGTCATGTCGATCAGCATTGAAATCAGTTTTTCCAAAACCGCAAAAGTCTCAGGAGGACTGGTTGTCGCCATGGGTTCGGTGTCCGAGCCGGTCTCGCAAGCCGTCAAGGCGGCGGATCCGGCGGGCCAGCTTGAAAAGGCGGTCAAGGTGTCCGAGTTCACCGGCAAGTCGTTTTCGACCATCGATGTCATCGCCCCGGTCGATGCGCCCGCCGACCGCATCGCGCTGGTCGGCACCGGCGAGCCGGACAAGCTCTCCGCGTACGAATGGATGCGGATCGGCGGCAAGATCTTCACGCTGATCGGCAAGGCCAGGAAGGTGACCGTGCTTCTGGGCGACGGCGGCGCGCCGTCGGCGGAGGCTGCCGCCGACATGGCGCTCGGGCTCTTGATGCGGTCCTATGCCTTCGACACCTACAAGACCAAGAAGCCCGAGGATGAGGAGCGCGACTCCCGCAAGGTGAGCGTTGTCTTCCAGCACGGCGATGCGGCCGACTGCAAGAAGGCCTTCGCCAGCCGCCAGGTGGTGGCCGAAGGCGTGGCGCTCGCCCGCACCCTGGTCAATGAGCCCGCCAATGTGCTGGGCCCGGTCGAGTTCGCCGCCCGCGCCAAGGACCTCGAAGCCCTGGGCGTCACGGTCGAGATCCTCACCGAGAAGGAGATGAAGAAGCTCAAGATGGAGGCGCTGCTGGGTGTCTCGCTCGGCTCGGCCCGGCCGCCGCGCCTGGCGGTGATGCGCTGGCAGGGCGGCAAGCCCAAGGACAAGCCGGTCGCCTTCGTTGGCAAGGGCGTGGTCTTCGACACCGGCGGCATCTCGATCAAGCCCGCGGCCGGCATGGAGGACATGAAGGGCGACATGGGCGGAGCGGCGGCCGTCACCGGCCTGATGCATGTGCTGGCCGGGCGCAAGGCCAAGGTCAACGCCATCGGCATCATCGGCCTGGTCGAGAACATGCCCGACGGCGCCGCCCAGCGTCCGGGCGACATTGTCCGCTCGATGTCGGGCCAGACCATCGAGATCATCAACACCGACGCCGAGGGGCGGCTGGTGCTGTGCGACGCGCTCACCTACTGCCAGGAACGGTTCAAGCCGGCGGTGATGATCAATCTGGCGACGCTCACGGGCGCGGTCATGGTGGCGCTCGGCCAGCATCACGCCGGCCTGTTCTCCAACGACGACGCTCTCTCGCAGGCGTTGACGAAGGCCGGGGAGGTGACCGAGGAGCGGGTCTGGCGCCTGCCGCTGAGCGCGGACTACGACAAGATGATCGATTCCAAATTCGCCGACATGAAGAACACCGGCGGCCGCTATGCCGGCTCGATCACTGCCGCCCAGTTCCTCAAGCGCTTCGTCAAGGACACGCCTTGGGCGCATCTGGACATTGCCGGCACCGCCATGGGCTCGCCCTCCACCGACGTCAACCAGTCCTGGGCGTCGGGCTTCGGCGTGCGGCTGCTCGACGAGCTGGTCCGCGCCAACTACGAGAGCTAGGCCCGGTGGCCGACGTCCTGTTCTATCACCTGACCGAATCCCGGCTCGAGGAGGCGCTGCCGCCGCTTCTGGAAAAAAGCCTCGATCGCGGCTGGCGCGTGTCCGTGCACATGGGCAGCGAGGAACGCTGCGCCGCGCTCGACAGCCACCTGTGGACCTACCGGGAGGACAGTTTCCTGCCGCATGGCCTGGAGCACGGGCCGCATGCCGCGCGCCAGCCGGTGCTGTTGACGCTCGCAGCCGAAGCGGCGAACGGCGCCAGCGTCCGCTTCGTTGCAGACGGCGCGGCGATTCCGGCGCTCGAGGGCGTCGAGCGGCTGGTGATGATGTTCGACGGCCACGACCAGCTTCAGCTCGAGGCCGCCCGCGCCCAGTGGAAGACGCTCAAGTCCGGCGGCCATTCGCTGACCTACTGGCAGCAGACCCCGGACCGGCGCTGGGAAAAGAAGGCCTGACGGGGCAGGCAGGCGGGCCGGTCGCCGTCCGCCATCAACGCAAAAGCCTTCCGGACCCGGGTCCGGAAGGCTTTTGTTTATTCCGCGGCGCCCGATCAGCTCAGGCAGGGCGTGCTGCCTGGCGCATCCGGGGGGATGCGCAGGGCATCAGAACTCTTCCCATTCCGATGTGTCGACGGCGGCGTTGCCGTGAAAGGCTGCCCGTTGCCGCGCCGGCGCCGCGCGCTGGGGCGCCGCGTGCGAATTCGCCGCCACGGCCCTTGGCGCGGAATGGCCGGTGCTGCCGTTGGTCTTGAAGCGCGAGAGCAGATGGAACAGCGAAGCCGCCTCCTGCGCCAGGCTGTGGCTGGCGGCGGTCGATTCCTCGACCATCGCGGCGTTCTGCTGGGTGCCCTGGTCCATGGTGTTGACTGCCATGTTGATCTCGTTGAGCCCGGTGGACTGTTCCCGCGATCCGGTGACGATGGCCTGGACATTGGCGTTGATCAGCTTGACCTGCTCGACAATGCTGACGAGCGCCTTGCCGGTCTCGCCGACCAGCGCCACGCCGGTCTTGACCTGCTCGCCGGAGGCGGTGATCAGGCCCTTGATCTCCTTGGCGGCCGTCGCGGTGCGCTGGGCGAGTTCGCGGACTTCCTGGGCGACAACCGCGAAGCCGCGGCCGGCCTCGCCGGCCCGCGCCGCTTCGACGCCGGCATTGAGCGCCAGCAGGTTGGTCTGGAAGGCGATGTCGTCGATGACGTTGATGATGTTGGTGATCGCCTTGGACGAGCTTTCGATCTCGGCCATGGCGACAACCGCCTTCTCGACCACGTGGCCCGAGTTTTCTGCATCCTTCTTGGTCTTGGCGACCAACTGGCCGGCTTCTTCCGCCCGCTCGCTGGAGGAGGCGACCGTCTTGGTGATCTCCTCGAGCGCGGCCGCGGTTTCCTCGACCGATGCGGCCTGGTTCTCCGTCCGCTTGGAGAGCGAATCGGCGGCGATGCGGATTTCCTCCGAACCGGACGAGATCGCCCTGGCATTCTCCGAGACCGACTGCATGGCCTCGCACAGGCCCTGGGTGGCCTGGTTGAAGTTGACCCGCAGCGGCTCCAGCGCCGGCTGGAAGGGCTCCGAAATCTGGTAGGTGAGGTCGCCGCCGGCAAGGCGGTCGAGCCCGTGCGACAGGGATTCCACGTTGCTCACGCGCTCGGTCACGTCGGTGGCGAACTTGACCACCTTGAACACCTTGCCGTCCGCATCGAAGATCGGGTTGTAGGAGGCCTGGATATAGACCTTGCGCCCGCCCTTGCCGATGCGCAGGAATTCGTCGGAAACGAACTCGCCCGATCCGAGCTTCTTCCAGAAGTCCGCATAGGCGGCGGTCTGGGTGTAGGCGGTTTCGCAGAACATGCGGTGGTGCTTGCCGCTCACTTCGGCGGCGCTGTAGCCGAGCGCTGAAAGGAAGTTCTCGTTGGCGGTGATGATGGTCCCGTCCACATGGAACTCGATGATGGCCTGGGAGCGGGAGATGGCGTCCAGCTTGCCGCTGTCCTCGGCGGCCTTGAGCTTCTGGGCGGTGACGTCGGTGGCGAACTTGATTACCTTGTAAGGCTTGCCGCCGCGCATGACCGGGTTGTACGTGGCCTCGATCCAGATTTCCTTGCCGCCCTTGCCGATGCGCTTGTACTGCGCCTTGTCGAATTCGCCGCGGCCCAGCTTCTTCCAGAATTCCGCGTAGGCGGGAGTGGCGGCTTCAGCCGGATCGACAAAGATGCGGTGATGCTTGCCTTTGATTTCCGAGAGCTCATACCCCAGCGTCTGACAGAAACTGTCATTGGCGGTCAGGATATTTCCGGACATGTCAAACTCGATGACGGCGAGGGATTTTTTCAAGGCAGTGAGAATATTCTTGTCATCGGATGATACGATGCTGTGGAAGCTCATTCTGTCGTCTCCAGTACTTCGTTTCAAATAGGCCGTATCGCTGGAGATGCTTCCTCCACAGCACGGGTATTGCGCCTGTCTCGTTTCGCCGCCAGTTGGCACAATCCGTTTCGACGTGAAACCAGAATCGCAAAAACCGGTGTCTGAATCGTTAACGAAACGCATATAAATACTGTGAGTTGTTGTATTTAATTTTTACGCGAAATGATTGGTGCTCCGGCTTTGAAGATGTTTTGACCGGAAATTGCATAAATCTGAGTTTCGTGCATGTATTGATGAAAATTTTCGCACTATTCTGGAAGAAAGAATTTCATTGAACGCGTGCTGGATAAGTCTTCCGCGCGATAGTGTTCGGAATTTGACGTCCCGGCGGTACAGGTCGCATCGACAGGTCAATCGAACTCTATATAAGTCCGACACTGCGGGGGTTCGTTACAACGGAATCAGCCGTGCGCCCGGCCGTTGGCGCCCGCATCGCGTGGCTTCGGCTCGAAAAGGCGGGGCGGGGCAATTCGAGGGCTTACGGCGCGCGCTGGCCGTCGAGGGCGGCGTGCGAGGGTGCGCCGGGCCGGATCGCGCGGGCATGGCTCCGCTCGATCTCGATCAGTTTCTGCTTGCGCCACAGCCCGCCGCCATAGCCGGTGAGCGATCCGTCGGCGCCCAGCACCCGGTGGCAGGGCACCAGCAGCGCGATCTGGTTGGCGCCGTTTGCGCGCGCCACCGCCCGGACCGCCGAAGGCCGTCCGACCTGGCGGGCAAGCGCGCTGTAGCTTCTTGTCTCGCCGGCCGGGATGTCGACCAGCGCGCGCCACACCGCCTTTGTGAAGTCGCTGCCATGGAACGCCAGGGGCACGCTGAAACGCGCGTCCCGCCCGGAGAAATAGGCCTCGAGCTCGGCCTCGAGCTGATCCATCGGACCGAGCCTGCCGATGCCGATCCTGCCCTTGAACACCTGGTGCATCCGCCGCAATTCCGCGGGCAGGGCCTTGCGGTCGGCGAATTCGAGAAGATGCAGATGCGTCCGGTCGCTGAGCGCGATCATCGCGCCGAGCGGCGTGTCGATGTAGTCCGCCTTGACGGCCGCGTCGGCGGCAAAACTCTTCGGCGGCTGTCCCATCAGCCGCGCGAAGGCAGCGCGGAAGGCGCCGGGCGAGGAGAATCCCGCATCGATCTGCGCCTCGATCACCTTGCCGCCGCCTGCCAGCGCCACATGGCCGTTGCGCAGCCGCTCGAGCCGCGCGATCTCGAGGAACGTCATGCCGAAATGCCGGTTGAAGGCGCGGCGCACGGTGGAGGGGTCGAGCCCCATCCGGACGATGTCGGGCTCGCTCCAGCGGTGCCCCTTGCGTTCGCTCAGCGCCGCGAGCAGCACCCTGATCGCCGGTTCGGCCTCGGCCGCGGGCGCCAGCGGGTGGCACCGCTTGCAGGCGCGGTAGCCGGCCTGGATGCATTCTCCCACCGTGGCGTAGAAGCTGCAGTTCTCGCGCTTGGGCTTGCGCGCCGGGCAGGTCAGCCGGCAGAAGATCCCGGTCGACGAGACGCAGACATAGGCGCGGCCGTCATAGAAGGGATCGCGCGCCAGAAGCGCTTCGTAGAGGGTGTCGGGGTCGGGCAGGTCAAACAGCATGGGACGATCCTATCGCCGCGACAGCCAGCCGTCAGCCTGATTTCGGGCGCCTATTCAAGATCGCGTCAATGCAGGTGGCGCTCGCCGGATTCTTTTTCTCAAGTCCGCGATTCATTTCGCCAAGACTGGCCAGCAACTTCCTGAAATCACAAGACCTTTACTGGTGGCGCAGGGCCTCGATCGGATCCATCCGGGCGGCGCGGAGCGCGGGAAAATAGCCGAACACGATCCCCACCATCGCCGAGAACAGGAAGGCCGCCAGGATCAGGCTCGGATTGGGAGCGAAGGGGATCGACAGCAGCCGCGACCCCAACAGGCCCAGCGCCAGGCCGAGCATGATGCCGATCAGCCCGCCGATCAGCGACAGCACGATGGATTCGACCAGGAACTGCAGCAGCACCTGGCCCTCGGTGGCGCCGACAGCGAGCCTGATGCCGATCTCGCGGGTGCGCTCGGTGACCGAGACCAGCATGATGTTCATGATGCCGATGCCGCCGACCAGCAGGCTCACGGCGGCGACCGCCGAGAGCAGGCCGGTGAGCACGCTGGTGATGCCGGTCAGCATCGACGAGATCTGCTTCATGTCGAAGACGTTGAAATCGTCTTCCTCGAAGGGGCCGATGCGCCGGCGCTCGCGCATCAGCCGTTCGATGTCGGCCTTGGCCTTGTCGGTGGAGATGCCGTTGCGGATCGAGGCAAAGATCATCGACACATCCTGGTTGCCGGCGATGCGGCGCTGGAAGGCGCGGATCGGGACCAGCACGATGTCGTCCTGGTCGGTGCCGAAGCTCGAGGCGCCCTTGGCTTCCAGCACGCCGATGACCCGGCAGGAGATCTGCTTGAGGCGGATGCTGGCGCCCAGCGGATCGCTGCCGCCGAACAGCTTTGTCTTCACCGTGTTGCCGAGGATGCAGGCCGAGGAGCCGGTCCTGAGCTCGCTTTCGTAAAAGGCCCGGCCGCTTTCGAGCGGCCAGTCGCGGGCGGTGAGGAAGCGCGTGTCGGTCCCCGTCACCGTGGTCGAATAGTTGACATTGCCGAAGATCACCGTCATCGCCCGGGAATTGCTGGGCGTGGCCACCATGACGCTGGGGATCTGCTCCTCGATGGCGTCGACATCCTTGAGCGTGAGGCTCGCCGCGGTGCCGCCCACGCCGGAGCCGGGGCCTTGCGACGGCTGGCCGGGGCGGATCATCAAGAGGTTGGTGCCGAGCGTGGAGACATCGGCCTCGACCTGGTCGGTCGAGCCCTGTCCCACGGTCACCATGGCGATCACCGCGGCCACGCCGATGACGATGCCCAGCACCGTGAGGAACGACCGGAACATGTTTCTCAGGATGGCCTGCAGCGCCAGCCGGATCGCTTCATAGAGCATCGGGCGCCGCCTTCTCCGCGCTCGCGTCGGACGCGATGCGGCCATCGAGGAAATGGATCAGCCGGTCGGCATATTCCGCCATGTCCGGCTCGTGCGTGACCATCAGGATGGTGATGCCGTCCTTGCGGTTGAGCTCGGTGAGCAGGTCCATGATCTCGTGGCTGCGGGCGGTGTCGAGGTTGCCGGTGGGCTCGTCGGCCAGGATCACGTCGGGATTGGTGACGATGGCGCGGGCGATCGCCACGCGCTGCTGCTGGCCGCCGGAAAGCTGGGAGGGGTCATGGTCCTCGCGGCCCTTGAGCCCCACCTTGGCGAGCGCCTCGAGCGCCAGCCGCCGGCGCTGGGTCCTTGCCATGCCCTGGTAGATCAGCGGCAGCTCGACATTGTCGAGCGCCGAGGTGCGGGCGAGCAGATTGTAGCCCTGGAACACGAAGCCCAGGAAATTGCGCCTGAGCAGCGCAAGCTGGTCGCGGGAAAGATGATCGACCTCGGCGCCGCCGAAGGAGTAAGTGCCGCCGCTGGGCTTGTCGAGGAATCCCAGGATGTTCATGGCGGTGGACTTGCCCGAGCCGCTGGGGCCCATGATGGCCACGAACTCGCCGCCGAGGATGTCGAGATCGATGCCGCGCAGGGCGCGCACCTCGGCGTCGCCGCTGCCGTAGATCTTGGTGATCTGCCTCAGGCTGATGAGCGGCGCGTCGCGCGACGCGGGCAGGGCGCCCGGCCCGGCAGCGGTCGCGGACGTGCTTTCCGCGGTCATTGCGCCGTCTGATCGGTGATCACCAGATCGCCCTCGGTGACGTCGCCTTCGATCGCCGTCTTCGATCCGTCGCTTTCGCCCGGCAGCACGGAGACGGCGACCGCCTGGCCGTTCTTCAGGAGCCAGATGTCGCGGTGGCCGTCGACGCTGACCTTGGGCGTGGGGGCCGCAGTCCGGGTCGGGGGACGGAAGATCATCCCGAGGAGCCCGCTGCCGCCGCTGTTCTCCGCCGTCGCCGGCGGCGAGAACCTGAGCGCCGCGTTCGAGACCGCCAGCGTGTCCTTGACCTCGGCCACCTTGATGTCCGCGGTCGCGGTCATGCCGGGCCGCAGCAGCATGTCGGAATTGTCGATCGACAGGATCGCCTCGTAGGTGACAACCCCGTCGACGGTCTTGGGCGCGTAGCGGAGCTGCGAAATGACGGCGGGAAAGCTGCGGCCCTGATAGGCCTCCACTGTGAACATCGCGTCGTTGCCGACCTTGACCTTGCCGATGTCGGCCTCGTCGATGTCGACCCTGAGCTCCATCTTGGTGAGATCGGCGGCGAGCGTGAACAGCACCGGCGCCTGCAGCGAGGAGGCGACGATCTGTCCGACCTCGACATTGCGGTCGAGCACGACCCCCTCGATCGAGGAACAGATGCAGGCCTTGGCGAGGTTGGCCTCGTTGATCTTCAGGTTCGCCTCCGACACGCGGATGTCGGCCTCCGCGCTCTTGACCGCGGCCTTGGCGCGGTCATGGGCGGCCTTGGCCTTGAGCAGGCCTTCGAGCGTGGTGACCTTCTTCTGTTCGAGCATGACCGCGCGGTCGTAATTGTCCTTGGTCTCGTCGAGCGTTGCGGTGGCTTCGGCCAGCCGTGCTTGTGACGCGGCGAGCGAGGCCCGGCTGAGCTCGACATTCGCCTCGAGCTTGTCGGTGTCGAGCCGCGCCAGGATCTGGCCCTTGGTGACGGTGTCGTTGAAATCGGCCTCCACCGAGCGGACCGTGCCCGAGAGTTCGCTCGAGATCTCGACCTGGTCAGTGGGCTCCACCGTTCCGGTCGCGGTCACCTGGACGACGATGTCGGTCTGGCCCACGCTTTCCGTGACATAGACGGGCAGGCTCTGCCGCGAGGCCGACGCCCGCCAGCTCCAGATCCCGCCGGCGGCCACGAGCAGGACCGCAATCCAGATGAGCCATTTGCGCAGGGACGAGCCCTTTTCCGCGGTTTTGACAATGGATTCGATATCGGTCTTGGAAGGAGGCATGGGAACATCCAATCGGTTGGGTCTCGCTAGCACGAGGACCGGACCGGGTGATTGACATGCATCAATTCGTCATTCCGGCGGGATCAATTCGCCGTGAATCGGCGCCGCGATAAGGCCTATTCGGCCGCCTCGGCGTCGTCCACCTGGCTGGTGAGCGCCACCCATTCTTCCTCGGCCTTGGCCAGTTCCGCGGCGCGCTCGGCGCGCTGCTTGGACTTCTGGGCAATCTTGTAGGGCGCGTCGGCGAACTGCGCCGGATCCGCAAGCTCCGCATCAAGAGACTGAATCTGTTTGGTAAGCCGCGCCACCAAGGATTCGAGATCGCTGATCTTTTTCTTGAGCGGCGCCAGGCTCGCGCGGTCCTGCGCCGCCTGCTTGCGCTTCTCCGCCTTGGAGCCGCCGTCAGTGTCGGACGACTTCTTGCCCTTGCCCGACGACCCCACCACTTCCTGGCGGTAATCCTCGAGATCGCCGTCGAACGCGCTCACCGTGCCGTCGCGGACGATCCACAGCCGGTCGACCGTGGCCTCGATCAGGTGCCGGTCATGGGAGATCAGGATCACGGCGCCGGGGAAATCGTTGAGCGCGCGGATCAGCGCCGCGCGGCTGTCGATGTCGAGGTGGTTGGTCGGCTCGTCGAGGATCATCAGGTTGGGCGCGTGGAATGCCGACAGGCCCATCAGGAGCCGCGCCTTCTCGCCGCCGGACAGGTCCTTGGCGGGCGTGTTCATCTTCTCGGCCGTCAGCCCCATCTGCGCCACGCGGGCGCGGACCCGGGCTTCGGCCGCGTCCGGCATCAGCTTGCGGACATGTGCCACCGCGGATTCGTTGGGCACCAAATCGTCCATCTGGTGCTGGGCGAAGAAGCCGACTTTCAACTGCGGTGCGATCCTGAGCCGCCCGCCTTCGGCCTCGAGCCGCCCGGCGATGAACTTGGCGAAGGTCGACTTGCCGTTGCCGTTCGAGCCCAGAAGCGCGATGCGGTCGTCGGCGTCGATCCTGAGGTCCAGCTTCTTGAGGATCGGCGCGCCGGGCGTGTAGCCGACGGATCCGTCCTCGATGGCGATGATCGGCGAGGCGACGCCGCGGTCGGGGCGCGGAAACGAAAAGCCGCGGACATTGCTTTCCACAACCGCGTCGACCGTGCCCATGCGCTCGAGCGCCTTCAGGCGCGACTGCGCCTGCCGCGCCTTGGAGGCCTTGGCGCGGAAGCGCTCGACGAAGGCTTCCATGTGCTTGCGGGCGGCGAGGTTCTTCTCGCGCGCCTTCATCTGGTGCTCGTCGCGCTCGGCCTTCTGCCGCTCGAACTCGTCGAAGCCGCCGCGGTAGAAGGTGAGCTTCTTCTGGTCGAGATGGACGATGGCGTTGGCGGCGGTGTTGAGCAGGTCCCGGTCATGGCTGATGATCAGCACGGTGTGCGGGTAGCGGCGGATATATTCCTCGAGCCACAGCGTGCCTTCGAGGTCGAGATAGTTGGTGGGCTCGTCGAGCAGCAGCAGGTCGGGCTCGGCAAACAGCACCGAAGCCAGCGCCACGCGCATGCGCCAGCCGCCCGAGAACGACGAGGCCGGACGCTGCTGCGCCTCCTGGTCGAAGCCGAGGCCGGCCAGGATCGAGGACGCGCGGGCTTCAGCCGAGTGCGCGTCGATGTCGACAAGCCGCATCTGGATTTCGGCGATGCGGAGCGGATCCTTGGCGGTCTCTGCTTCCTTCATCAGTTTCGTGCGCTCGAGATCGGCGCGCAGCACGATTTCAACGAGAGCTGTGTCCTCGGCCGGCGCTTCCTGCGCCACCTGGCCGATGCGGGTGTTCTTCGGGATCGAGGTGTGCCCGGTCTCGGTCGCCATCTCGCCGGTGATGATCCGGAACAGCGTCGATTTGCCCGCGCCGTTGGGGCCCACGAGCCCGGCCTTGATGCCCACGGGCAGCGCCAGCGAGGCATTGTCGATCAAAAGGCGCCCTGCGATGCGCGCGGAAAGGTCTGTGATAGTCAGCATGCCTGCGCTTCTGGCCGGAAACGCGCCGCATTGCAAGCCGCCAAGCGCGAAAACGGGTCGCTGTGGCACTGCTGCATGAAAAAGGCGACCCGTGCACCGGGTCGCCTGGGGTCAGATGCGCCGGGACATTTGCCCTGGCGCTAGCGGGACGCCGCCTCGCGGACCAGCTTGCACAGGTCGACCAGGTCACTTTCGAAGTCCGCCGGCGAGCGCAGGATGGTGACGCACTTCTTCTTGTAGGCGGCGAGTTCGGCGTCGCTGAGTTCGCCGATCGCGCTGGTCATGGAAGGGTCAAGTCCGGGCGTCGCGGTTCCGGGCGTTGCAGTTCCCGGCGTTCCGGTTCCGGGCGTCGCCGGGGCGGTGGAATCATCCTCGTCCGAGGTGAAGCCCAGTGCCGCTGCGATGCCGGTGTTGCTGCCGGTGGTGACATCGACGTCGCCGGTCACATTGCCGACATTGGCGTCGACGCTGGCGCCGGGGGCGCCGCCGGCTCCGACGCTGGCGCTGGCATTGGCCCCGCCCGCGCCGCCGATGCCGGCATCGACATCCGCGGTCGAGCCGCCGCCGACGCTGGCGCTGGCATTGGCGCCGTTCGCGCCGCCGACGCTGGCGTCGACATCGGCAGCGGAATCGCCGCCGATGCTCGCCGAAGCCCCGACACCGCCGACATCGGCGGACGCGCCGAGGCCGCCCGAGCCGTTGCCGCCGACGCTGACGCCGCCGACACTGACGCCACCGGCCTGCTGCGCCTGGGCCGCGAGCGGCAGGGCAAGGGCGAATGCGCCTGCGGTGAGGCCGATGACCATCTTGTTCCTGAAGTTTTTCATCACGCTGCTCCTGTCTTGGTTTTGGTGTTTTCGCTCCCGGCCTCGCGCCGGGGAACTGCAGAAGCAATGCCGGCCGCGGGAGAATGGTTCTCCGCGCTCTGCCCGGACGGTTAAGGAACGGTTGTCGTTGGCCGTCGAACACCGCTTCTGTCCCAGGTCAACGGGTCCGGATTTCGCCGAAAGTCGAAGGCAAAAGGGTGCGGGATCTCAATGACGCGGGTCGCGTGCCAGGCCGGTGCCGCGTCGATGCTCAAGGGAGGGCGATCACGGCAAGGGTCGCCAAACGAAGAGCCGGCGGCGCGGACGCCGGCAAAGGGCGGGCCCGGGCCGACAAGACGGTTGGCTTGCCCGGAAATCCGACGTAGGAATGCGGATCATTCCAACGCGAGCCCCCAGCATGACCATCATCCTTCACGATCTCGTCGGCGCCGATCCCACCCGTCCCTTCAGCCCGCATTGCTGGAAGGCGGCCATGGCGCTCGCCCACAAGGGGCTTCCGTTCGAACGCAGCAATGTCTGCTTCACCAAGGTGCCCGAAGTCGAGGGCGGCGCCTCGAAGACCGTGCCGGTGATCCGCGACGGCTCCCAGGTGGTGGCCGACAGCTTTCTCATCGCCACCTATCTCGAGGAGGCCTATCCCGACCGGCCGACGCTGTTTGGCGGCGCGGGCGGGCAGGCGATGGCCCGCTTCGTCGAATCCTGGACCCAGTCGGTTCTGCACGCGGCGCTGGGCGTGATCGCGCTCAAGGACATCCACGACATCCTGGCGCCCGAGGACCAGGCCTATTTCCGGCAGAGCCGCGAGGCGCGCATGGGCAAGACGCTGGAACAGGTCACCGAGCGCCGCGAGGCCGAGATCGAAGGGTTCTCGGCCAAGCTGACGCCGCTGCGCGTGACCCTCAAGCATCAGCCCTGGATCGGCGGATCCTCGCCGCTGTTTTGCGACTACATCGTCTTCGGCGCGCTGCAATGGGTGCGCGTGACCTCGAGCGCGAAGCTGCTGGAAGAGGGCGATGCGGTGACCGACTGGTTCAACCGCTGCCTCGACCTGCATGACGGTCTCGGACGCTCGGTGCCGGCCGCCGCCTGAGCGGCCGGGCCGCCGTCAGGCCTCCGCCACCAGCGAGGCCGTCGCCGCCACGAACATCAGCACGCCGAGCGCCCAGTCGAGGTGCCGGCGCTGCCAGCCCGAGGTCAGATGGCCGCAGCCGGACCAGCCGGCAAGCGCCCAGAGGCTGAGCCCGAAGGCCGCCATCAGCGTCAGCCCGGCGAAGGCGGTTGCGAGCGTGAGCGATCCGGTGATCGCCGATCCGGCGAGAAACAGCGCCACCGCCCAGCTCTCGGGGCTTCCCAGCTGCTCGAAGGGGGGCGGCAGCGACCGGCGCCGCGGCCGTGCGGGAGCGTTCGGGTCGGCGGCATAGCGCGCGAGGCCGGCGAGCGCCAGGAACAGAAGCGCGAGCACGCTCGCTGCCCCGGCCGCCCAGGGCGGCAGCAGCGCCAGGATGCCGAGTGCTGCGCCGAACGGGACCAGCCAGCCGCACAGGCTTGCCACGAGGCAGTCGAGGACCGATTTCAGCGTCCGCTGCGCGCCAGCCGCCAGCATCGCATTGTTCTGGGGTGCGAACCCGAACACCACGACAGCAACGACCCCCGATGCGATGACCGCGTTGGACATGGAGGGATGCTACACCGGATCCGCCGATGGTCAAACCGTTTCGCCGCGTCCCGGTCCGCGCCGCCAGCCCCGTGCCCCGTGCCCCGCGACCCGGCGTGCGACCCGGCCTCGCCGCGGCGGCTTCCGCCCGACGCCCCTTGCGGATGACAGGGCATGCGGCTATTTAGGCCGCAACTCCGGGCAGGACCTGTGTCTGCCCGGATTTTTGCACCCCTATGGCCCGCTTGTCCGCGGGCAAACCGCTGAAGGAACAAGACATGGCGATTGAACGCACTTTTTCGATGATCAAGCCCGATGCCACCAAGCGCAACCTGACCGGCGCCATCACCAAGGTATTCGAAGACAACGGCCTGCGCGTCGTCGCCTCCAAGCGCGTCTGGATGAGCAAGCGCGAGGCTGAAGGCTTCTACGCCGTGCACAAGGAGCGCCCCTTCTTCGGCGAACTGGTCGAGGGCATGACCTCCGGCCCCACCGTCGTCCAGGTGCTCGAAGGCGAGAACGCCATCCTCAAGAACCGCGAACTGATGGGCGCCACCAACCCGGCCAACGCCGACGAGGGCACCATCCGCAAGACCTTCGCCCTGTCGATCGGCGAGAACTCGGTGCACGGCTCGGACGCGCCGGAAACCGCCGCCGAGGAAATCGCCTACTGGTTCTCCGGCACCGAAATCGTCGGCTGAAACGGCTCTTAGCGCCCCTTACTGCGGCGCTGATGGAATGCAAAAGGCGGCTCTCTCGCGAGGGCCGCCTTTTTCGTTTCCTTCGTTTGCAGCCGCCGTCACCGCATGCTGAACAGCTCCTGGTGAAACCGGCTCCGGGTGTCGAAGCCGTGGGCGGCGAAATCGCTCCTGAGCGCGTCGCCGAAGCCGACGGGGCCGCAGAACCAGAGGCTGGCGTCGCGCCAGTCCGGCACCTGTTCGCGGATGCGGGCGCCGTTGAGGATGCCGTCCTTGGCGTCGACCAGGATATGCAGGCGCACATCCGCCTGGGCGGCGTCGGCGGCAAGCCGCGCCAACGCGACCTCGTCGAGATCGGCGGTGGTGTGGAACAGGTCGACGACCTGCGGCGGCGCGTCCGGCCTGTCCTGCCGCGCCTGCGCCAGATGCTTCATCCGCGACACGAAGGGCGTGATGCCGATGCCGCCGCCGACCCAGATCTGCCGCGGAGCGCCGTCCTCGAAGGTGAAGCAGCCATAGGGGCCTTCGACCGCGACCTCCTGGCCGATCTTCAGCGTCTCGGCGAGGCGGCTCGTGTGATCGCCCAGCCCCTTGACGATGAAAGTGATGTCCGGATTGTCGGGGTCCCAGGCCGAGGCGATCGTGTAGGGATGAGCGCCTTCCTGGGCGTCGGAGGTGACGAAGGCGAATTGGCCGGGCTGATGACCCGGCCAGCCGGGCTGCAGCCGGATCCGGCTTTCGATCGACCGCACGCCGGGAAAATGCATAAGATCGACGATGGTGCCCGTCACCCGGCGCCCGACCGCCACGCGCCGGAACAGCACCACCAGGGACGCATAGGTTCCCGCGATCAGCAGCACGGAAAGGACGACGCCGAGCGGCGACGCCCAGTAGTGAAACTTGGCCAGCACCACGGTGTGGAACACCAGCAGCAGATAGGCCACGGCCAGGAAGCGGTGCGTCTTGAAGAACCACCGGTAGGAAATGCGCGGGATCAGCGCCACCGCGATCAGCAGCACGCTCACGTAAAAGGCCCATTCCCCCAGCCCCTCGGCGGGACCGCGCAGATCGGCGAGGAATTGCGCGACCGGGTTGCCGAAGGCGTGGCGCTCGCCGCGCTCCGGCCGCTCGAGCAGTCCCAGGCCGATGGCCCATTTCGGCGCTTCCGACCACAGCCAGTGCGCCACGGCCAGGATCAGCGCGGAAATCCCCAGCCACTTGTGCAGCCGGTACATCTTGTCGAGCCCGCCCAGCCAGCGTTCGGGCCAGCGCGGCCTGAGCGCCAGAACCATGGCGACGCTCATGCAGCCGATCGCCAGCACACCGCTGTACTGCATCATCATATCGCGGGTGGCGAGCAGGCCGCGCGCCCCGAAGGCGGCCGGATCGGCCGCGAGCCAGAGAAGGCTAAGGAGGACCAGCAGGCCCCAGAAGGCAAGTTTGATATGTGTCACCGCAAAGCCCTTTCGCCAATTCCGCATGGCCGCCGCCCGATCCCGTCTCGGCCGGTCCCACGCACCCGGGCAGACCCTACGACGCTTTGCCGGGGCCCGACTTGTCGCAGATCAATCCGGCAGGGCATTCCGGTCGGCGGGGTGACAGGACCGTGCCTGCGGCACTGACATCCGCCACCCCCCGTGACAGCTCATTGACCGGCGAAAAAAGCCGCGACGGCATCGGCGATCATGTCATGAAGCGCGCGCCTGTCGTCAGTGCCGTCGACGCAGACAAAGACGTCGTCGGGTTCCTTGTCCTTGAGGATGGCGATTGCGTTCGCCGTGCATTCTCCGAGAAAGTCGAAATGGGCGAGGTCGGCGGGCTCCAGATAGGTGACGCTGGTTTTCGGCAGCGCCGCCACCAGGGCGCGGGATTCGACGTCCAGGTCGAGCCCCGACCCGTCGATGTCCTCCGGCGCGCCGAACACCAGAAGCGGCGTCTTGATCTGCCCGAGGCTCGCCGTCGAGAAGGTCTGCGTGCCCCCGAGATCGAACACCGCGATGCCCCGGATCCGTGGATCGGAGAGGTCCGCAGCCATTTCCGCCCGGTCCTCGGGCGTCTTTCCGACGTTCCACCCGTCGAAGATGCCGCAGACCAGTTCTCCGGGATGGTCGCCGCAAAAGCCGTCGAAGGCTTCCCCATCGTAGCGCCCGCCCGCGAGCGCAACGGCGGTGAACCCTCCCAGTGAATGCCCGGCCATGAAGATGCGATCGGGATCGATGGAGGCAGCGTGCGCCGATGTCGACAGCATATAGTCGATCAGCCGCGACAGGTCCCTGGGCCGCTCCCACAACCGTCTGGCATCGTCGGCATCGCGGGCCCAGGTGGAGGTGCCGGGATGGTTGACGGCCGCCACGACATAGCCCATCCGGGCCAGGCGTGAGGCCAGCCATGACTGGTTCATGGCATTGCCATACATCCCGTGGGACAACACGACGAGCGGAAACCGGCCCTCGGCGATCGCGGCGTCCTCGATTGCCTCGATGCCGGCCCAGACCGGATTTGCATGATGGGTTGCCACGCCCGCCGTTGCGGTTGTGGGGTACCAGACATAGCCTGCAAGCGGTCGCCCGACGTGGGGGTCGACGACCTTGAGACCGGCCAGGCCGGTTTGATAATCCTGTGCGCCCGCGCTAGAAGCCAGCAGGCTGGCGCAGACGGCTGCGATCTGGAGGAAACGGTTCATTGCGAGGTCCTTTCGGTGGTGTCGGTCCGACCGAAATCATCAAAAATCCCTATCAGTAACAATGGTTTGAGCTCAGAAATGGTGTCCTTCATCGCGTTTGAGGACATCGCATGCAAGAAAGAGGACACTTGGTGCAGGGTTCCTTGCTTTCCTTTCCGCTTCCGCTACTCACGGCGCTCCTGTGTGCGGTGATTGCGGTGCTGGCCGCGCAACTGGATCTGGGGCGCAGACAAACGGCAATCCTGTTCTCCATGCTCTTCGCGCTGTTTGGCGTGGAGGCCTTGCTCGTTGCGCTTCGCTTCGGCTACGGGGTGGAGACACTCGTGACGTTTCAACGGCTCTTGCCGCTCTTCGTCGGCCCCATGATGTACTTGCCCTTCATGGCCCTCGCCGTATCCGTGGAGCGGTTCCCCGGGCTTCTGGTGCGGCATCTGGGCGGCATGGCGGCTGTGCTGCTGGGGCTGCAACTTCTGCCGCTCAGGCTGGGGCTTGCGGACATGGTGATTGTCTGCAGCTACCTCTTCTATGCGGTGGCGCTGGTCTGGCGATGGTGGCAGGGCCCTGACCGGCTGATTCATGCCCGCCTTGATGCCGTGCGCAACGTGCACCGATGGATGCTGTGGGCGGCGGCGCTGCTGACGGTTATTCTCTTGCTCGAAGCTGCGATTTCCGTGAGCTTTGCACTGCGCAGGAGCGGCCAGGTCGCCTCTATCATCTCCTATGGCAGCATTCTGATCATCCTGGCTCTTCTCGGAGTGCTGTTTGTTCTGCCACGTTTCCTCAAGAAGATCCCCGGCAGGTCCCGTCCCGTATCCGTCGATGGCGAAGCCGCCAAACTCGAAGCCGCTGCCTATGAGCTTTTGACCACGACGAAGCTCTATCTCGATCCGGATCTCTCCGCGCAGAGATTGGCCAGGCGCCTGTCTGTGCCGGTGCGCAGATTGTCCAATGCCATCAACGAGAGCAAGGCCATGAATGTGTCGCAATATGTGAATGGGCTGAGATTGGCGCATGCGGCCGAGCTGCTGCGCAGTTGTGACGACAGTGTCGCCACGATCATGGTCAAATCCGGTTTTCTGACGCGGTCCAATTTCTACCGGGAATTCCAGCGTGTCTATGGCTGCTCGCCCGCCGCCTATCGGCAGGGCAGTCCGGAGCAGCGAGGGCCGTAGCGAGCGCCGGGAGCTGGACTGATCCCTGTCGCGCGATGTGCCGCTGAGCTGCCTCGGCTGGCAATCAAGGCATCTCAGGCAGGCGCCAGTCGATCGGCGTCATGCCGTTCTTTTCCAGAAACGCATTGGCCTTGGAGAAATGCCGACAGCCGAGAAATCCGGTGTGGGCGGAAAGCGGCGAGGGGTGGGGGGCCTTGAGCACGAGATGGCGGCCCGTGTCGACGAACGCCGCCTTCTTCTGCGCGTGAGAGCCCCAGAGCAGGAACACCACCGGATGCGGCAGCGCGTTGACCCTCTCGATCACCGCGTCAGTGAACCGCTCCCAGCCGCGGCCGCGATGGGAGGCGGCGAGCCCGCGCTCCACCGTCAGCACGGCGTTGAGCAGCAGCACGCCCTGCCGCGCCCAGCTCTCGAGATTGCCGTGCCGGGCCTGCGGGATGCTGAGGTCCGTCTCCAGTTCCTTGTAGATGTTCTTGAGCGAGGGCGGGACGCGCACGCCCGGCTGCACCGAAAAGCACAGCCCGTGCGCCTGTCCGTCGCCGTGATAGGGATCCTGGCCGAGGATCACCACCTTGACCCGGTCGAGCGGCGTCAGATCCAGGGCGGCGAAGTAGTCCGGTCCTTTCGGAAAGACCTGCTTTCCCGCGGCGATCTCGGATGTCAGGAAGGATTTGAGCTCGGCCATGTAGGGGCTCGCGAACTCGTCCGAAAGCGCCGCCTTCCAGCTCTCCTCGAGCCTGACCGCCGCACTCACTGGGCGCTCTGCCCGCGCGCCTCGGTCCATTTCGCCTTGGCCTTGTCGTCGGCGTCCTTGGCCGAGACCCATTCGCCGGCGCCGCCGTCCTTCAGATGTTCCTTCTTCCAGAAGGGGGCGTCGGTCTTGAGGTAGTCCATCAGGAACGAGGCGCCGTCGAAGGCGGCCTGGCGGTGCGGGGCGGTGGCGACCACCAGCACGATGTTGCCGCCCGGCTCGATCGCCCCGTGGCGGTGGATCGCGGTGATGCCATTGAGCTTGAAGCGCGCCACCGCCTGCTCGGCGATTGTCGTGATGGCGCGCTCGGCCATGCCGGGATAATGCTCGAGCTCGAGGGCTGCGAGCCGCCCGCCCTCGTCGCGGCAGAGGCCGGTGAAGCTCACCACCGCGCCGATGTCGGCGCGGCCGGCGGTGAGCGCCCCGATTTCCGCGGCGATGTCGAAATCCTGCGGCTGGATGCGCACGGTGACCGCCTGCGCGGTCCTGTCCGGCGACTGTGGGCCGGCGCTCATCTCAGCCTCCCGTCATCGGCGGAAACAGCGCGATTTCGCGCGTGCCGCCAATGGCTTCGTCATGATCGGCATGTTCCTCGTCAAGCGCCGCGCGGATCACGCCGGGCACCTGGAAGGCCGCCTCGTATTCCTCGCCGAGGGTGGCGAGATGGGCGATCAGCTCGCCCACGGTTTTCACGGTGTCGGGAAGCTCGATCTCCTCCGAACCCTTGCCGATGCGCTCGCGCACCCAGGCGAAATAGACAAGTCTCACGCTCATTCGTCCACCACATGTCTGAGTCCGGCCCGGAAATAGTCGTAGCCGGTGTAAATCGTGATCAGCGCAGCAAGCCAGAGCATGCCGATGCCGATTTCGGTCGTGTAGGGCAGCACCTTGTCGCCGGCGGGACCGGCGAGCAGGAAGCCGAGCGCGATCATCTGCAGCGTCGTCTTCCATTTGGCGATCCGCGTCACCGGCACTGAGACCTTCAGCGCCGCCAGATATTCGCGCAGGCCGGAGACCAGGATCTCGCGGCACAGGATGATGATCGCCGCCCAGATCGACCAGCCGGCGATGGTGCCGTCGGCGGCGATCAGCAGCAGGATCGAGGAGACCAGCAGCTTGTCGGCGATCGGGTCGAGCATGCGGCCGATATTGGAGGTCTGGTCCCAGATCCGGGCCAGATAGCCGTCGAAGAAATCGGTCACCGACGCGACGACGAAGATCGCCAGCGCCGCCCAGCGCGCGAAATCCGAGCCATGCAGCCGGCCTTCGATGAAAAAGCACAGCACAATCAACGGGACGGCGACAATCCGCCCGTAGGTCAGCATGTTCGGTATGTTGAGCGCGTGCGACGCCATGGATCACCCCGTTGTCCGGATTTCGCGCAAGATGCGCGGGAGCGACCCTCAAGGTCAACCGCTGCTCCACAGCTTCGCGCGCAAATGCCGCAAATATGATCGGAATCCGGCAGGCCCTACCGGTTTTCCTCGTGAAAATGATTGTAGATCAGTTCGGCCACCGTCTCGGAAATGCCCTCCACGGTCATCAGGTCGTCGACGCCCGCGCGCGACACGGCCTTGGCGGTGCCGAAATGGTGCAGCAGCGCCCGCTTGCGGGAAGGCCCGATGCCGGCGATCTCGTCGAGCGGATTGGCGACCAGCTCCTTCTTGCGCCGCGCCCGGTGCGAGCCGATGGCGAAGCGGTGCGCCTCGTCGCGCAACCGCTGGACGAAATACAGGACCGGATCGCGCGGCGGCAGGGTGAAATCGGGCTTGCCCTCGACGAAGAACCGTTCGCGCCCGGCCTCGCGGTCCATGCCCTTGGCGACGCCGATGGCGGTGATCTTGTCGGCGATGCCGAGCTCCTCGAAGATGGCCCTGACCGCGCTCATCTGGCCCTTGCCGCCGTCGATCAGCACCAGGTCGGGCCAGGCCGGCATGCCGGCCGGCGCAATGGAGTCGGCATCGTCGCCCGATGCTTCCTCGGGCTTGACCGGTCCGTCGCCATGCTCCTTGATCAGCCGCGAGAAGCGCCGCTGCATCACCTCGCGCATCATGCCGAAGTCGTCGCCCGGAGTGATCTCGGTCGATTTGATGTTGAACTTGCGGTACTGGTTCTTCACGAACCCTTCGGGACCGGCGACGATCATCCCGCCCACCGCGTTGGTGCCCATGATGTGCGAGTTGTCGTAGACCTCGATGCGGCGGGGCGGATGCGCCAGGTTGAAGGTTTCGGCCAACCCCTGCAGCAGCCGCGTCTGCGAGGCGGTCTCGGCCAGGTTGCGGCCATGGGCCTCGCGGGCATTGTTGAGCACCTGCTCGACCAGTTCGCGCTTCTCCCCGCGCTGCGGCACGGTGATCGAGACCTTGCGCTCCATGCGCACGCCGAGCGCCTCGGCCAGCAGTTCCCGGTCCTCGAAATCGTCCGAGACAAGGATCATCCGCGGCGTCGGCTTGTCGTCGTAGAACTGGCCGATGAAGGCGCCGAGGATCTCGCCCGCGGCGAGCGAGGGATCGGCCTTGGGGAAATAGGCGCGGTTGCCCCAGTTCTGCCCGGTGCGGAAGAAGAACACCTGGATGCAGGCCATGCCCGCGTCGTGGTGGATGGCGAAGACGTCAGCCTCTTCCACCGTGCGCGGGTTGATGCCCTGGTGGCTCTGCACATGGCTGAGCGCCGAGAGCCGGTCCCGGTAGACCGCAGCGCGCTCGAAATCGAGATCCTCGGAGGCCTCCTGCATCGCCGCCGACAGGTGCGACTTCACCGCCTGGCTGCGGCCGGAGAGGAAATCCTTGGCCTCGCCCACGAGCCGGCCGTAACCCTCGGCGTCGATCTCGCCGGTGCAGGGGCCGGAGCAGCGCTTGATCTGGTAGAGCAGGCACGGCCGCGTCCGGCTTTCGTAGACGCTGTCGGTGCAGGTCCTGAGCAGGAATGCCCGCTGCAGCGCGTTGATGGTCCGCCCGACGGCGCCGGCCGAGGCGAAGGGGCCGAAATAGGCGCCCTTGCGCGATCGCGCGCCGCGATGCTTGAAGATCGCCGGGGCCTCATGGTCGCCGGTGATCAGGATATAGGGGAACGACTTGTCGTCGCGCATCAGCACGTTGAAGCGCGGCTTCAGCCGCTTGATCAGGTTCGCCTCGAGCAGCAGCGCCTCGGTCTCGGTGCGCGTGGTGACGAATTCCATGTTGACCGTCTGCGCGATCATCCGAGTGATGCGATTGGAATGGCCGCGGCCCTGCGCGTAGTTCGTCACCCGCTTCTTGAGACTTCGCGCCTTGCCGACATAGAGCACGTCGCCGGCCTCGTTCATCATCCGGTAGACGCCGGGCTGGTTGGGCAGGTGCCTCACGAAGGCCTGGATGACTTCGGCGCCCTTCATCCCCGCGGCCAGTCCCGGGCTCTCGTTCCACTCGATGCCCGCGACATTGGCGACATCGACGGGCAGGGGGGCGTCGACCTCGGCCGTGTCGTCCTCGTCGCCGTCGGTTTCCGCATAGATCACGCCGCCATCGGACTGGAGGGCGGCTTTGGCGATTTTGGGAGTGGAGTCGGTCTCGCGAGTCATTCCGGGATCTTATCAGGCTCCGGCCCGGTGCGGGCAAGAGGCGGTGTCGTGTCTTGCCGTTATCTGGAGGGAACGGCCGGTTTTATCAAGCAGGCCACCGGCCGCTCCTATATCGGGCTGCTGTCAAAAACCGTCAGGACGTTCCTGTAAGGCTCATTGCGCCAAGCCGCTTTGCCCGGCATGGATCTCGCCATGCCCCACAGTCGCGGCCGGAGCCGTCCGGAAACAGGAGACACCGCCATGCCCACCAACCGTCCCGCCTGCATCGCCCACTGGTCCGAGGTCGAGGGTCCCGACACCGCGCATTACCGCGACGACGACGAACTGCTGGGCATCGGCGCGGCGCTCGGCCGGCATTTCGGCCTTGACCGGCTCGGCATTCACCACGTCCGGCTGCCGCCCGGCCGCCGCACCTCCTTTCCCCATGCGGAAAGCCATGAGGAAGAATTCGTCTATGTCCTCGAAGGCGCGCCGGATGCCTGGCTCGACGGCGTGCTGCACCGGCTCAAGCCGGGCGATTCGGTCGGCTTCCCGGCGGGCACCGGCCAGTCCCACAGCTTTCTCAACAATTCCGACGCCGAGGTGCGCCTGCTGGTGGTGGGCGAGACCAGCAAGGCCGAGAACCGGATCTATTATCCGGTCAATCCCGACCGCAAGCCCTTGCGCGACGACTGGTGGGACGATGTCCCGGCGCGCGAGATGGGCGACCATGATGGCATGACCGACATCGAGCGGGCGCGCCGGGCGAACAGGGCCTGATCCGGCCGCGCCGCGTCCGCCCCCGTGCCGTTCGCGCCGAAGCGGGGCCTATTCGCCGACGCCGACCACATCCGGCGTCTGCCACGCCAGGTGCTGGCCGCCGTCGAGCGCGATCATCTGCCCGGTGACCGAGCGGGCCTGGTGCAGGTAGCGGATGGTCGCGCCGAATTCGGCGAGCTCCGGCCCGTGCCTGAGCGGCACCGCTTGCGCCTGCCGGGCGAAGTCCTGGGCGTTCTGGCGCTCGTTGGCGAGCGTCGGGCCGGGGCCGATGGCGTTGACGCGGATGCGCGGCGCCAGCGCCAGCGCCATGGTGCGTGTCGCCGTCCACAGCGCCGATTTCGACAAAGTGTAGGAGAAATAGCGCGGCGTCAGCCGCCACACACGCTGGTCGATGATGTTGACGATCAGCCCGTCGCTGTCGCCGCCCAGGCTCCTGGCCATGGCCTCGGCCAGGATCGCCGGCGCCTTGAGATGGAGGGCGAAATGCCTGTCGAACGCCGCCTCGTCGAAGTCGCGCACGTCGTCGTCCTCAAAGATCGAGGCGTTGTTGACGATGATGCCGGGAGCGTCGAGCCGGGCCGACACCTCGGCATGGAGCGTGCGCACCGCGGCACTGTCGGAAAGGTCGGCGAGAAACACCTCCGCCGTCCCGCCCGCATCGCGGATCGTGCCGGCCACCGCCTCGGCTTCCGCGCGGCTGCGGTTAGCGTGGACGGCGACGCGGTAGCCTTGGGCGCCGAGATCGAGCGCGATGGCCTTGCCGATGCGGCGGCCCGCGCCCGTCACCAGTACCGTCCCCTTGTCAGGCATGCTGTTTTCCCCGGCCCCTGTCCGCCACCGGGATGGCGGCGGTTTCCTCTTAGAACACCGAGAAGATATAGACCGAGAACGCCGCAAGCATAGCCAGGCCGCCCAGCTTTTTGATCGGCACGTTCCAGTGCGCCAGCGCCACGACCAGGATGGCGGCGGCCAGCATCACCCACATGTCGATGCTGACGATGCGGGCATCCACGTCCAGCGGCAGGATCACCGAGGTGCCGCCCAGGATCAGGCCGATGTTGAAGATGTTGGAGCCGACGACATTGCCGATCATCACCGCGCCGGATTTGCGCCAGGCGGCCATCATCGAGGTCACCAGCTCCGGCAGCGAGGTGCCGACGGCGACGATGGTCAGGCCGATGACGGTGTCGGAGGCGCCGAGCATGCGCGCGATGTGCGAGGCGCTCTCCACGGTGAGCCAGGCGCCGATGGGAAGCCCGATCAGCCCGCCGATGAGGAAGGCCGCCGTCTTCCAGGTCTCCCGCGGCACGTCCGCGACTTCGTCGTGATAGTCGGGGACACTCGCCATCTGGTGCCGGCGCGCCGCCCGGATCTGCCAGCCGAGATAGCCCGCGAGCATGAGAAGCAGGATCACGCCGTCGAGCCGGCTCAGGGGCTCGAACCACATCATCGCCATCAGCGTGACGGTGATGACCATCATCACCACCAGCGACACGCCGAGACCGTTCTCGCGGCAGCTCACGCTCATCAGCAGCGCCGGGGCGCCGAGCACCAGCAGCACATTGGCGATGTTGGAGCCGATGATATTGCCCACGGCGATGCCGGAGACGCCGTCCAGGGCAGCCTGGAACGACACGAACAGCTCCGGCGCCGAGGTGCCGAACGCCACGATGGTGAGGCCTATGATCAGCGGATCGATGGAGAGTTTTTCCGCGAGCGCGACAGCGCCGCGCACCAGATAGTCACCTGCAAGGACAAGGACGACCAGGCCCGCGATAAGGGTCACAATGCTCAACATGCGTGGGAATCAACTCTCTCGGTCTTATTTCGGATGGTGCGGTCGCCCTGCCATATAGGCAGCAGGCCCGCGAACGCAATGGAACGCCCGCGCACTGCGGGTCCAAACCGGACATAGACCGGGCAAACACGGGGAAGCCTGCGAATTTGTTGCCATTCCGCAACAGCGGGGGCTGCCCTTTTTCTGCCGCTGTGTTTCCACATTTCGGCTTCGCGGGCGCCGCATTCGGTGTCCATCTTTGGCCATGTCGAAAGCGGGCTTCCCAACCGTCTTGAGATTCAGGTCCTCTGAGTTGTGAAGGGCCGGAACAATTTCACGCTCTCTGTGTTGTGAGGGCTGAAGCTAACAAGGAGAATAATATGCGTACTCGTAAACTGGCACTGCTGGCCGCAGCCCTTTGCATGCCGCTCGCCGGTCCCGTGCTGGCCGCGGACGCGATCATGGAGCAGCCTCCCGAACCTCCGGTCGCTGAAGTCCTGCCGCAGACCTATGTGTGGTCGGGCGGTTACCTCGGTGGCTACGGCGAATACAAGTGGGGCGAATTCGACGCGCCTGCCGGCAATGCCGACGGCTTCGGCGGCGGCGTCTACGGTGGTTACAACTGGCAGTCCGACAACATCGTCTATGGTGTTGAAGCTGACGTCGGTTATTCCGGTGCAGACGTGACGTCCGGCACCACGACCGGCGAACAGGGCTTCAACGGCTCGCTCCGCGCGCGTCTGGGCATGGATGTCAATCCGTTCCTGATCTACGCAACCGGCGGTGTCGCAGCCACCAAGGCCGAGCTCAGCAATGCGGTCGGTTCGGACAGCAACACCCACTTCGGCTGGACCGCCGGTGCGGGCGCCGAAGCCTTCGTGACCGAGAAGATCACCACGCGGCTTGAATACCGTTACACCGACTATCAGTCGAAGGACTACAATCTCGGCGGCACCAACGTGTCGACCGGCTTCGACGACCATTCGGTCCGTCTCGGTATCGGCATGAAGTTCTAATCGCGACTTCGCGACAGGAACTGTAGATAAGAGCCCGGACGGGAAACCGTCCGGGCTTTTTGCTAGCTGGCCCAGCCCCACACGGAGGCCAGAACGAAAGCCGCCCAGACTCCGTTGGCGAGAAGCAGGCAGAACACCGCGAAGGATCCGAGATCCTTGGCGTGCTCGGCCATCTTGGAGTAATGCGGCGAGGCGTGATCGGTCAGCTCCTCCACCGCGGTGTTGAGCGCCTCGATCGCGGCGGTCAGCAGATAGAGCAGGATAGAACCGGCAAAGCCCCACAGGGGCGTCCCCGCCAGCAGGAAGAGACAGATGATCACCGCGAAGGCCAGCGTCTCGTGCTGGAACGCGGTCTCTCGCCACAGCCGCCTGACCCCGCCCAGCGAATAGCGCGCGGCGGCGAAGATGTGGCCGATACCCTCCTGTTTGGGTGGCCGCTGGATCACTACCGGGGCCGCATCGCGTCAAGATCGGGGAAGCTCGCGGCGAATTTCGCGCTCCAGCGCTTGAGCTTGGGCCGCCCGCGCTCCCACTTGCCGGGAAAGCGCAGCGCCAGGTAGCCGGTCATCGCGGCGAGCGCCAGGTGTCCGCCGTTGAGCGTCTTGGTGCTGCGCGGCATGTTCGCCTCCAGATGGTCGAGCCCGCGCGTGACCTTCGTCCACTGCTTGTCGATCCACTCCTGGTGAACCTTGTCCTCGGGCCGGAAGCGGCGCTCATAGATGACTGCCAGCAGGCAGTCGCAGATGCCGTCGCACAGCGCTTCCAGCACCTCGACTTCCGTGCGCTTGGCGGCATTGCGCGGGTAGAGGCGCCTGGCGCCCGACCGGTCGAGGAACTGCATGATGGCGCGGCTGTCATAGACCGACTGCCCCTCATCGGTGATCAGCACCGGGATCTTGCCCAGCGGATTGTTGTCGACCAGTTCCGCCGGCGCCGCATTGGTGTCGGTGACCACGCCCTCGGCGTCGATGCCTGCGGATTTCGCCGCCATCCGCACCTTGGCGGAATAGGGCGAAGCGGGGGAGTAGAGTATTTTCATGGATCTTTTCTTTCGTCGTGGAGCAGAAGCGCCGAACCCGGTCAGTCCGGTTCGGGAACTTCCAGATTGGCGATGCTGCAGCCGGCCTTGTCGACTTCCCGGCACGCACGCAGGCCCAGGGAGGGGGTCAGGCAGATTCGGACTTCACGCAACATCCCGCGCTCGCACGCGACCGCAATTCCGTCGCGCGCCATGCCGGGATTGGCGGCAATGAATGCATCTTCCGCCGCCCTTGCGTCAATCCGTGCCGGCAAGTTTTCGGCCGCGAACTCGGGCGGCAGGACGATCCTCGAGCGTGCAGCGCGCAGCACGCGGAAATAATCCTCCTGGGAGAGGCCCGAACAGGAGCCGTGCTTGCGCCACTGGTGCCCGATCAGGCCGAGCGTCGGCACGATGTCCATGTAGGCCCGGCCGAGATCGGCGGGAACGCGGTCGGGCTGGCGGCTGGGGCAGAATTCGGGATAGCCGCTCTCGAATTGCGGCCACAGCCCGTGCACCACGAATCCGAGATCGCGGTCCTCGGCGCATTGCTGCGGGTTGGCGTTGGCGCCCTCGAGCGCGCAATAGGCGGGCGACCACGACAGCGCCAGCACGTAGAAATCGAATCCCGTGCCCAGGGGCAGGTCGGCTGCAACCTGTTCAGCGCCGGCGGTGCCGGCCCGGGCCTCGGGCGTGGCCTCGTCCGTGCACCCGGCGACAAGCGCCAGCAGGGCCAGAGCCGTCAGCAGCCGGGTGGGCGACGGGGCGGACATCGAGCCCGGTCAGCGAACCGAGCGGCACCAGGCGCCATGCACCTTGAACGGATCGAGCCCGTCGATGCAGAACTCCAGATTGTCGCCGAGACCGGCGAAGCCCATGCCGCCCTCGATCAGCCACCAGATCGTGCGCTTGTGGCCGTCATTCATGTGCGCGGTGCCGTGGCAATAGAGCCTGGGGATCGACCAGTACTGGTCTCCGTATTTCACCCGGTTGCGCTGCGTCCGTGTGATGCTGTCGATGGCCAGGCCGCGCTTGAGCAGATGCGTGTCGGTCCAGACGAACCGCTTCTGGATGTAGGACAGCACCTGCGGCGCGTCGCAGGAGGGGAAATTGCCACCGGTGAAAGCCAATGCGGGGCCCGCATAGCTCGCGAGCGACATGCTGAAGGCCGTTGTGACTGCGAGGAACAAGCTTTTCATGGTCATGGACGGTTCTCCAAACAGGATGCGAGTCACGGTATAAGGCGTGCCCGTGCCCTTGGGCAAGGGCGAAGCAGCGCCCGGCCTCCGCTTGCTGCGCGGATGCGGGTGGGAGCGGCCTGTCCGGTGGATCCAATTTGACTCAAATGCGACTTTAGCGGTTTTTTTGGCCGAAAGCCTTTTGTGGGAGAATCTCGCAAATCGGCCTTCTTCATGGCCGACCCGAGGGACGCCGTTGAGACACATATCGCTGCTTCGCCGCTTCAAACCGCAGTCCGCCGCGGCAAGGGAGGGCTCCGACCCGCATGCGTCCGGCGCCCGCCGGACGCGCAGGGGCGCGCTGCGGCGGCTCCTGTCGCGGATCGTCTATCCGCTGCACCGGTCGATCCATGTCCGCTTCCAGTTCGCCTTCGGCCTGTCGGTCCTCGGCCTCCTGGTGATGGCGGCGATCGCGGTCGCCTCCGGCCGGGCGATCCTGCAGAACTATGAGACCAGCGTCGAGGAAACGCGCCTTGAAACGCTGCCGATCCTGTTCCTGCAACGGGATCTGCGCGAAATCGACCGCGCCGGCTTCCGCTTCGCGGTCGAGGGGGACCGGACCGCGCGGGAGCGCTACAGGGAACTGGCCGCTCAGGTGGACATGCATTTCCAGGACCTCGCTTCCACGCCGCTGGGGATGTCGTTGACCCCATCATCCCGGGGCGCGGTGTCGCTGTCCGAAGCCAACAGCGCCTGGCGAAGCGTCAAGGCGAAGATGGACGAGATGTTCCGCTATGAGCCGGGCACGGCCGAATCCTTCGAAGCCTCCAAACGCGCCTATCTCGGCATCGATCCCATCTACAGCGTCATCAACCGGTTCCAGACCTACTCGCTGGCGGACCAGCAGCAACGGCTGCTGTCGGCGCAGACCGCCGGCAAGGAGAGCCTCACCGCCCTCGTCATCGCCATCCTTGTCGGCGTGTGCGTGCTGATCGCCATGGGCAGCACCGTGGGCCATTCGGTGCTGCAGCCCATCGAGCAGCTCCGCATCGCCGCCGGCAAGCTCGGCCAGAAGGATTTCTCCCACCGGGTCAGGCTTCGTAACAGCCTCGACGAGCTCGGGCAGCTCGCGGCCGCAATCAACCAGGCTTCCGCGACCCTCGACAAGCTCTACCGGGAGCTCGAAAAGCGCTCCACCCATGACGGCCTGACCGGCGCGCTCAACCGCGCGGCCTTCGACGAGCGACTCGAGGCGGAGTTCACCGGCGCCGACCGCCACGGCAGGCCGGTGTCGCTGCTGATGGTCGACATCGACCACTTCAAGCGGATCAACGACACCTACGGACACCAGGCGGGTGACCGGGTACTTCGGTTGGTCGCAGACCTTTTCGAACAGGCGACCCGCCCCGGCGATGTCGTGACCCGCTACGGCGGGGAGGAGTTCGGCATCATTCTTCCCGACACCGGCGAGGAGGCCGCCCTGTCACTGGCGGAGCGTTTGCGCGTGGTCGTCGAGGAGGCATCGATCGCCTGCGATGACGGCGACGCCATTCAGCTCACCGTCAGCATCGGCTGCGCCGGCCGGCTGCCGCACGGGGCGACGCCCAAGGCCCTCGTCAAGGCGGCCGATGCGGCGCTGTATGTCGCGAAAAGGTCCGGGCGGAACCGGGTCTCGCGGGCCGGCGGGCCGCGGCTGCGCCCCGATCCGACCTGGCGCGCCGCCTGACGGCCGACCCGGTCACGGCACAGCGTCCGGAACCGCGGATCGACCCATCGGCGCGGTCCGGGCCGGGCGGAGCCTTCTCTCAGCTCTCGCCAACCAGCATGCGGACCTCGCACCCCGCGCCGGGGCCCTGCGCCAGCAGGCGGGTGAGCTCGGGCAGGACGGCTTTCAGGTCCGCCTCCAGCGTGAAGGGCGGATTGATGATCACCAGCCCGGAGCCGTTCAGGCCCGGCGCATTTACGTTGGCCCGCACCAGCATCCGCACCGAGAGCGTGCGCGGCCGGCCGAGCGCGACCAGCTTCTTGTCGAAGCCGGCGAGGGGGCTTCCGGCCTTGATCGGATGCCACAGCAGGTAGGTGCCGCCGGCAAAGCGCCGGGTCGCGCGGGCCAGACCGTCGATCATCCGGTCGAATTCGCCGTCGAGCTCGAAGGGCGGGTCGATCAGCACCAGGCCGCGCTTTTCCTTGGGCGGCAGGTGGCCGCCGAGGGCCAGCCATCCGTCGAGCTCGATCACCCGGACCTGGTAATCGCCCTCGAACAGCGCCTTGAGCCGGCGCGCGTCGTCCGGGTGCAGTTCGATCGCGGTCAGCCGGTCCTGCTTGCGCAGGAGCAGCCGCGTCAGTTGCGGCGAGCCGGGATAGTGGCGCAGGCCGCCCTCGGGATTGAGCGCCTTCACCGTCCCGATCCAGGGCGCCAGAAACTCCGCAAGCTGCGGCGACATCTGCGCCGCCATCACCCGGCCGACGCCGTCGCGCCATTCCCCGGTCTTCTGCGCCTCCGTCGAAGACAGGTCATAGCTGCCGATGCCCGCATGGGTGTCGATCACCCGGAACGCCGGATCCTTGCGCTGAAGATAGGCAATGATCCGGGCCAGAACCGCGTGCTTGAGCACATCGGCGGAATTGCCCGCATGGTAGAGGTGACGGTAATTCATCGTCTGGCGCGATCTGTCCCTGTTTTGATCCGATGGCGGCACGCGCGGCGTGGCGCATCGTTGCGAATTCTCTTATAGAGAAAGCATGAACGACGCGACCCCCCTTAAGTCCGGCGCCCTCGCATCCGGCCCCGCCACCGCCATCGGCCATTCCGCCTGTCCGCATGACTGCCCGTCCACCTGCGCGCTGGAGGTGGAACTTCTGGCGGGAAACCGCATCGGCCGGGTGCGCGGCGATCCGGGCAACAGCTACACCGCCGGCGTGATCTGCGCCAAGGTGGCGCGCTATGCCGAGCGCATCCACCATCCGGACCGGCTCCTGAAGCCGCTGATCCGCGCCGGCGCGAAAGGCGAGGGGCAGTGGAAGGAGGCGAGCTTCGGGGCGGCGCTCGACCTGATCGCCGAAAGGTTCGAGCGGGCCGAGGCCCGGTTCGGCCCGGAAACCGTCTGGCTCAACTATTATGCCGGCACCATGGGCCTGGTGCAGCGCGACGGCATCAACCGCCTGCGCCATGCCAAGGGCTATTCCAACCAGTTCGACAGTTTCTGCACCAACCTGGCCTGGACCGGCTTCACCATGGGCACGGGCGCGCTGCGCGGGCCCGATCCGCGCGAGATGGCCAAGTCCGACTGCGTGGTGATCTGGGGCACCAACGCGGTTTCGACCCAGGTCAATGTCATGACCCACGCCATCCGCGCCCGCAAGGAACGCGGCGCCAAGATCGCGGTGATCGACATCTACGACAATCCGACCATGAAGCAGGCCGACATCAAGATCCTGCTCAGGCCCGGCACCGACGGCGCGTTTGCCTGCGCGGTGATGCATGTGCTGTTTCGCGAGGGCCTCGCCGATCGCGATTATCTCAGCAAATTCAGCGACGACCCCGCGGGACTTGAATCACATCTGGAGGCGCGGACGCCGCAATGGGCGGAAGCCATCTCCGGCGTGCCCGCGGCCGAGATCGAGGCCTTCGCCCGGCTGGTGGGCACCACGAAGAAGACATTCTTCCGGCTTGGCTACGGTTTCACCCGCCAGCGCAATGGCGCGGCCAACATGCATGCGGCGCTGTCGCTCGCGGTCGTCACCGGCTGCTACCAGCATGAGGGTGGCGGCGCGTTCCATTCCAACTCCGATATTTTCCGGCTGGACAAATCCCTGGTCGAGGGCCGCAAATATTACGATCCCGGCCTGCGCTGGCTCGACCAGTCGCGCATCGGCCGGGTGCTGACCGGGGAGGCCGAGGCGCTGAATGGCGGGCCGCCGGTCACCGCCATGCTGGTGCAGAACACCAATCCCGCCAATGTCGCGCCGGAGCAGCGCAAGGTGGTCGAGGGGCTCAGGCGCGAGGACCTGTTCCTCGCCGTCCACGAGCAGTTCATGACCGACACGGCGCGGCTCGCCGACGTGGTGCTGCCCGCCACCATGTTCCTCGAGCATGACGACATCTACCGCGGCGGCGGCCACCAGCACATCATGCTCGGCCCGAAGCTGGTCGATCCGCCCGAGGGCCCGATGCCCAACCATTATGTGGTCGAGGAACTGGGCAGGCGCCTGGGCGTCGGCGACCGCGAAGGCTTCGGCCTGACCGAGCGGGAGCACATCGACTATATGCTCGGAAAGCGGGGGCTGGGGGATTTCGACACCTTCCGGGCCGACAAATGGGCCGACCTGCAACCCGATTTCGAGACCGCGCATTTCCTCAAGGGCTTTGCCCACAAGGACGGCAAATTCCGCTTCCGGCCCGACTGGACCGGGACCCCGGCCGCCAACAGGCCGCCCAGGCGCATGGGGCCGCAGGGCCCGGTGGAGAAGCTGCCGGAGTTCCCCGATCATGTCGACCTGATCGAAAGCGCCGATGCGGAGCACCCGTTCCGGCTGGCCACCTCGCCGTCGCGCTCGTTCCTCAACTCCAGCTTTGCCGAAACCGCCTCGTCGCGGGCCAAGGAGGTCCGGCCGGACCTGATGATGCATCCCGACGACGCTGCGGCGCTCGGGATTGCCGAAGGCGACCGGGTGCGGCTCGGCAACCTGCGCGGCGAGGTCGCCATGCACGCCCGGCTCGACGCCGGCCAGCGCCGCGGCGTGGTCATCCACGAGGGCCTCTGGCCGAACTCCGCCTTCGAGGACGGGGAGGGGATCAACACGCTCACCGGCGCCGATTCCTGCGCCCCCTACGGCGGCGCGGCGTTTCACGACACGCGGGTGTGGGTGCGGAAGGTTTAGTTTCGTCGTATGGCGCGTTGTTCGCACGGGTTCGCGTGAGCGCGTCATGCCTCGGTTCGGGGCCTGAGGCGATTCCCTGTCTATCTCTCATCGGGTGCGGTGGCTTTAGGGTTTTGCCTCTTTCATCGCGGGGCCGCGCACCCCCACCCCTGACCCCTCCCCTCAAGGGGGAGGGGGACGCAAGGCACCGCGGTCGGGTTCCATGCCGCCGCCAGGCGCGATGCCCTACCTCCCCCTTGAGGGGAGGTCGGAGAGACAAGCGAAGCGCAGGCGATCCGGGTGGGGGTTATGCCCCGTCCGCCGCGGCGCGGGCGAGCACCGAGGCGCGCACCCGGCCCAGTGTGGTGTGCAGGGCGATCAGTTCGTCCAGAGGCAGGCCGAAGGCCGCCATGATGCAGCCGGGAATATGGCTCGCCTGCTGCCGCAGCGCCCTGCCTTCGGGCGTCAGCGTGACGCGCACCTTGCGCTCGTCCCGGGCGTCGCGGGTCCGCCTGACCAGGCCCTGGCCCTCCAGCCGCTTGATCAGCGGCGTGAGCGTCGAGGATTCCAGATGCAGCCTTTCGCCGATCTCGCCGACGACCAGATCGTCGCTGCGCCACAGCACCACCAGCACGAGGTATTGCGGGTAGGTGAGGCCGAGCGGGGTCAGCAGGGGGGTGTAGATCTGCCCCACCGCATGGTGGGTTGAATAGAGATCGAAACACAGCATCGAATCGACGTCGATGCCGCGCATGTCCGCTCCTGCCTGCCTTGTCATGATCTCGTCTCCATTCTGCGATCAAATTAGTGTGTGCGCGATTCAATCGCAAGCGGTTGACTTTGGCGCCGGGGTGGTGATTAATATCGTACACGATTAAATCGTACGAAAGGAATATATCATGCCGACCAAGATTGTCTACAGCGCATCCGCCACCGCCACCGGAGGCCGCGATGGCCATTCCAAGACCCATGACGGCGCCCTCGACGTCAACCTCGCCGTTCCCACCGAAATGGGCGGACCTGGCGGCGGCGTGAACCCGGAGCAGTTGTTCGCCACCGGCTACGCCGCCTGTTTCCTGGGCGCGCTCAAGTTCTATGCCGGCCAGAAGAAGGTGAAGGTGCCCGACGACGCCAATGTCACCGTCACCGTCGGCATCGGCCCGCGCGAGGACACGGGCTTCGGCCTCGACGTCAAGATCAAGGTGGACCTGCCGGGGATCGACAAGGACGTGGCGGAAGACCTGATCGCCGGCGGCCACAAGGTCTGCCCCTATTCGCACGCCACATCCGGCACGCTCAAGATCACGCCCGAGCTCGCCTGAGTTCAGGCATCGGGCAAGGCCAAAACTGGCCCGCTTCTGACAGACCCAAGCCCGGGCGCGCCGCGTCCGGGCTCAGCTTGTCGACAAAATCATCCCGGAATGACGGGGCCATGTCCTCCGTCATTCCGGCCTTGAGCCGGAATCCAGCCACGGCGCGTCGGCGCCGTGAAAGAGTCTTTCGCGATCAAGGACTTGATCGCGCTGGATGCCGGATCAAGTCCGGCATGACGGGTTTCGAGGGACAGCCACCACAAAACGACAAGTGGACGAAGCTGCGGGGTTGTCAGCACTCTCGGCCCGGGCGCCCAGCGTCCGGGCTTTTGTCATTCCTCCAGCGCCTGTTTGGCGCTCGCCACCACGCGGTCGAGGAATTGGGTCTCGCGCTCGGCGATGCGGGCTTCCTCGATCGCGATGTAGTCGCGGGTGAGCGGCACCACGTCGCGCTCGCGGCCGAGCTGGATCTGGAACACGTTGCTCGCGCCCTGCATGAAGGCGCATTCGCACATCGACAGATACAGCTCCCACATCCGGCAGAAGCGCTCGTCCATCACCTCGGCGGCCCGCGCCCGGTTGGCGTCGAAACGGTCGCGCCAGTGGCGGAGCGTGTGGCCGTAGTGGCAGCGCCAGATCTCGCAGTCGAGGATCCAAAGCCCCGACAGTTCGATCGCCGAGACCGCTTCCGACAGCGACGGCGCGTAGCCGCCGGGGAAGATGTACTTGCGCAGGAACGGCCCGGTGACCCCGGGCGGCGCCTTGGACGAGATCGAATGGATCAGCGCCACGCCGTCGGGCGAGAGCCGGTCGCGCACGGTGAGGAAATAGGGGGTGAGATAGTGCACGCCGACATGTTCGAGCATGCCCACCGAGACGATGCGGTCGAACTTGCCCTCAACCTCGCGGTAGTCGATCAGCTCGAATTTCACCCGGTCGCTGACGCCGAGGATCTCGGCCCTGCGCCGGGCCACGGCAAGCTGCCGTTCCGACAGCGTCACGCCCACCACCTCGATGTCGGCGAGATGGGCCAGATAGAGCCCGAGCCCGCCCCATCCGCAGCCGATGTCGAGCAGCCTCTGGCCGTCGGCCAGTTGCAGCTTGGCGGCGAGATGACGCTTCTTCAGCGTCTGCGCCTGTTCCAGCGTCTCGGTGCCTTCGGGAAAATAGGCGCAGGAATATTGCATGTCGGCGTCGAGAAACAGCCGGTAGATCTCTTCGCCGATGTCGTAATGCGCCTGCACATTGCCCCGCGCCCGCGACAGCGCATTGTTCTGCTGGAAGCGCCTGAGCCCGCGGGCGACGCCGCGCCAGAAGATCTGGCTGGGGGTGAGGTCGAACTGGTGCTTGTTGGCGAAGAACAGCCGGATCAGGTCGTGGATCGAGCCCTCGCTCATCACCAGTTCGCCGTCCATATAGGCTTCCGCCGCCTTGAGCTCGGGATTGAGGAAGATCTTGCGCGCCACCGACGGCGTGGTGAAGCGGATGGCGGCTTCCGGACCCGGTCCCTTGCCGCCGTAGACGCGGGTCTGGCCCCTGGCGTCGGTGACCGTCAATCGGCCGTTGCTGATGGCTTTGTCGAGCAGTCCGTGGAGAGAAGGCATGGCGTCTCCAATCAATCATTTGGGGCCGGACGGGCGATGGGCTGCCTCAGCAAAGCGGCATAAGTCACCGGTCCGGCGTAATATTGTGCCCTGATGCCGCCAAGCCATCGACTCGACGGAGCCTGCCATAAAGTCAAGATCCGAGGCAAAGGTCAAGATTGTCGGACGGGGCCTCCATCGGCGCCGTCAGATCGCGGCTGCGATGTCCGCCAGCGTGCGTTCGGCGGCCCGGACGGTCCGGTCGATGTCGTCCTCGGTCATGGCGGCGCAGAGGAACCAGTGATGCGCCGGCGTCATCAAATGCCCGCGCGCCAGCATGCCGTTGCAGAACAGCCGCAGCGCCCGGTCGCGCTCGGCCTCCCGCTCGTGCTCGAAGCGGAGGAACGGCGTCGCCTCGAGGCCCACGGAGCGGGCCGGGACGCGGGCTTTCAGCGCGGCCTGGTCGAGGCCGTCCATCAGCCGCCGGCCCAGCCTCTTCAGCCGTGCCGGCACATCCTCGCGCTCGAGGATCCCTATCGTGGCGAGCGAGGCGGCCATCGCGTCGGGGGAGCGGAAATAGGTGACCGTCAGCCCGAGCTCGAGGATCCTCGCCATGATCTCGCGCCGCCCGGCCAGCGCCGAGATCGCATGGCCGTTGGCCATCGCCTTGCCGAAGGCCGAGATGTCGGGGGCGACGCCGAATGCGCCCTGCGCCCCGCCGAGCCCGATGCGGAACCCCGATCGCACCTCGTCGAGGATGAACAGCGCGCGGTTCTGATGCGTGAGCTGCTTCATGGCCGTGAGGTAGCCCGGCTGCGGCGGCTCGAGCTCATAGGGCATCATCACCACGCAGGCGATCTCGCCCGGGTGGGCGTCAAACAGGGCGCGCACGCTGTCCAGGTCGTTGTAGGCGAACCGGTGCAGCAGCGACCGCGCGGCGTCGGGCACGCCTGGAGAGGCGGAGCACCAGTCGTGCCATCCGTGATGGCCGTAATGCAGCACATGCGACCGTCCGGTCACGGCCCGGGCGAGGCGGACCGCGGCGTCGACGGCGTCCGACCCGGTCTTGAGAAAGGTGACGAGATCGGCCGAGGGCACCAGCCCGACGATGCGCTCGGCGAGATCGAGATGGGCGACATCGAGCAGCGTTGGATTGACGCCGCGCCCGAGCGCCGCCATGACCGCCCGGTTCACCTCCGGATGGCCATGGCCCAGCACCACGGAGCCGAAGCCGAGCAGGTAATCGGTGTAGATATTGCCGTCGATGTCGCGCAGCCGGGCGCCCTCGGCCCGGTCGATGAACACCGGATTGCCGCCGATCCGCTCATAGCCGGTGAAATACATCCCCGGCCGGGCGGCGAGCAGCGCCTCGCTCTGCCGCAGGCGCTTGAGCAGGGCCGAGGACCGGCCGACATCGAGCTTTGGCTCCCGGTCCTCCCGATCCGGACGGACCCTGTCGGCCAAGTCTAGAAGATCTCCGAAAACACGTTGGGGAAGCGGAAATTGTTGCCGGTCACGGTGATGCTGACATCGAGCGATTTGACCGCATGCCACCAGCCGATCGAGATGAACAAGAGTTCGCCGGGCGCGATCACCTCCTCGACGATATGCGCGCCCTCGAGCAGCGGGTAGTCCGACAGGTCATCCTTCTCGAAGTCGATCTCGCTGTGATAGCCGGTCTGGTTGTAAACCTTGTGCATTTGCTTGGACGGGATCAGCGTCACCCGCTTGCGCCCCATCACCTGGGCGAAGAACACATTGCCCAGGTCCCGGTGCATCGGCGTCAGCGTTCCCTTCGGGCCGAGCCAGAAGAACACCCGCCCGGGCCGGGAGACGGGATCGAAATAGCGCGGGTCGAAGACAATGTCGTTGAGCAGCGGCTTGAAGTCCGGCCGGTCGAGGATCCTGTCATGGGCGATGAGGTAATAGTCATTGGTCTCGGCCCCGTCCCGGATCAGGTCGATATAGCCCGACAGCGTCGCCCGCGTGCTGTGATCGACGAAGGAATCGCGGTGGTCGCTCTTCGAGCGGCCGTGCTGGTAGGTGATCGGGCACTGGCCGAAATGCCGGGCCAGGAAGTCGAGGTCCCATTTTCCCAGGGCGGGCCAAGCGTCCACCACGTCCTCGAGGATCACCGGCCGGTTGAGCGCGTAGTACTCGCGCAGGAACGCCTCGGACGACAGGCCCGACACGCGCGGCACGCGGTCGTAGTCATGGGTCAGGCCCTCGAGCGCCAGCAGCGTGTCCGTGAGCACGGTCCATTTGCGCACCTCGCCGCCCAGCCGCCGCGCCGCGCGGAACACCGGGCTGCTTTCGATGCCGGCAATCAGGCGCTGCGCCTCCGGCGCGGACAGGCCGGCCTTGCCGAGTTCGGCGGCGATGTCGGCTGCGGCTACGCCCATCGCCAGGTTGTGCGCCGCCCATTCGGTCCAGTCGTCGGACGGCTGCTTGACGGCGGCTTCGCTCATGGCGATCCCTCCAGAAGGATGGTTTCAGACACGGCATGCTTGGCCCGGCAAGGCCGGAGGCACGCGGTCGGGCAGGGGCTGCGGGGCGGGGCCAGAGCGGCGCGATGCGTCAGGTCCGACGCACCGGTCCGGAAGACCGGGCGTGCTCCCCGGTCGAGGCCTCGCCGGGACGGGGGCCGTTCCCAGGGTGCGCGCATCCGGTCGCCGCACCAACGCCCGGTCACCGGGTCACTCGATGGCGATGCCCAGGACCGTACCGCCGATATCGGCGGCGCTGAGGTCGGCGCGCCCCTTCTTGCGCGAGGCCAGCATCTTGAACAGCGCCTCGCGCAGTTCGCCCTCGATCTCGCGGCCTTCGGCGACGCTGAGCTTGAGCGAACGGATGTCGAAAACGATCAGCGACGCATGGTCGAGCGGCGCCGCGGGCATCAGGCCGCCGCGGAAAAAGCCGGTCGGGGCAGGTTTTGCTTCGGATGGAGGCTTGGACGAGAAATGCGACATGGACTTCTCCTCTCGGAACGAGGCCTGTCTGAGCGCAATGCCGGACTGCGGAACCGCTCACACGGCAGGGCGGGTCGGAGATCGGGCAGGATTTCGCCCGGCTCCGGCCGGCAACCGCGCTATCACCTCCCGCAGGCATCGGGCTTTTGGATCAGGCAAAGGTTGTATTAAAGCAGTGACGCAACCAAAGTACCAGAAACAGATCACAAGTAAAGGTGGCGTGAACCAGAAATACAACCTTTTGAGGAATCCGCAGGCCAGCGGAATGGTCCTGGATCAATCGCCGGACGGGACCTTGTGCACGGTGCGCCCGCCGCTGCCCATGCGGACCTCGCCGCGCGCCAGCATGGCGAGCGCCCGGGGATAGATCCGGTGCTCGGCCGCGAGCACGCGGGCGGCGAGCGTGTCGGCCGTGTCGTCCGGGACGACACGTATCGCCTCCTGCTCGATGATCGGACCCTCGTCCATGCCCTCGGTGACGAAATGGACGGTGCAGCCATGCACCCGGCATCCGGCGGCCAGCGCCCGCTCATGGGTGGCGAGACCGGGAAACGCGGGCAGCAGCGAGGGATGGATGTTGATCATCCGGCCCGCATAGCGCCGGACGAAATCTGCCGAGAGCAGCCGCATGTAGCCCGCCAGCGCGATGATCCTGGCGCCGGACGCCTCGATCGTCGCGATCACCGCCGCCTCGTGCTCGGCCTTGGAAGGATAATCGCGGCGGGGGACCGCCACCGCCTCGATCCCCTGTTCGCGGGCGTGCGCGAGTCCCGCGGCGTCGGCCTTGTCGGAAATCACGCAGACGATGCGGGCGGGAAAATCCGGCTCCTGCGAGGCCGCGACCAGCGCGCCCATGTTCGATCCGCGCCCGGAGATCAGCACCGCGACCGGCACCCTTTCGGCGGCGCTCACAGCGCCAGTGTCCCCTTGTAGGACACGCCCGCCTGGCCTTCGCCGCGCGCGGCCAGCCGCCCGAGTCGGATCACGCTCTCGCCCTGGGCCTCAAGCGCGTCCGCCACCCGGTCGGCCTCGTCGGCCTTGACCACTGCGATCATGCCGACGCCGCAGTTGAAGGTGCGCAGCATTTCCTGGGCCGCCACCCCGCCGGTGCCGGCGATCCAGGAAAACACCTTCGGTACGGAAATGGAGTCGAGCTCGATCTCGGCGGCAAGGTGAGCGGGCAGCACGCGCGGCAGGTTTTCGGGGAATCCGCCGCCGGTGATGTGCGCCAGTGCCTGGATCGCGCCGGTCTCGCGGATTACGGCCAGCAGCGATTTGACATAGATCCGAGTCGGCTCCATCAGCGCCGCGCCCAGGCTCTTCGACGGATCGAACGGCGCGGGCGCATCATAGCCGAGGCCGCTCATCTCGACGACGCGGCGCACCAGCGAATAGCCGTTGGAATGGACGCCCGAGGAGGCGAGCCCCAGCACCACGTCGCCCTCCGACAGCGTGCCCGATGGCAGGAGCTGGCCGCGTTCGGCAGCACCCACGGCGAAGCCGGCGAGGTCGTAGTCGCCGTCGCGGTACATGCCGGGCATCTCGGCGGTTTCCCCGCCGATCAGCGCGCAGCCGGCCTGGAGGCAGCCCTGGGCGATGCCGCCGACGATGGCCGCACCCTGTTCGGGGTCGAGTTTGCCGGTGGCGAAGTAATCGAGGAAGAACAACGGCTCGGCGCCCTGGACCACCAGGTCGTTGACGCACATGGCGACCAGATCGATGCCGACCGTGTCATGCATCCCCGCCTCGATCGCCACCTTGAGCTTGGTGCCGACGCCGTCATTGGCGGCCACCAGCACCGGATCGGTGAATCCCGCGGCCTTGAGGTCGAACAGCCCGCCGAATCCGCCGATCTCGCCGTCGGCGCCGGGCCGGCGGGTCGAGCGCACCAACGGCTTGATGCGGTTGACCATCTCGTTGCCGGCATCGATGTCGACGCCGGCCTGGGCATAGGTGAGGCCGTTCTTCGGATCCGCCATCGGGCTTCCCTTCCTTCGGGTTCAAAGGCGCTTGTCTCGTGCGGGGGATGGCATTTTGCGGGCCATTCCGCAAGCCGGAGCACGCGATCGGGCGCGACATTTGACGGGAAAACCGGACGCGGCGATGCTAGAGGGGGCGCACGGACTTGGAAATCCCCGGCGCCGACGCCATATCCGGTTCCAGCCAGGAAGAAATGCCGCCCATGACAGTGCCAAATTACATCACGGTCGCCCGCTTCCTCATCGTCCCGCTGGTCCTGTACTGCATGATCGACGGCGACATGATGACGGCGCTGCTCCTGTTCGTGCTTGCCGGCGTCACCGACGCGGTCGACGGGGCGATCGCCCGGCAGTTCAACCAGAAGTCCGAACTCGGCGCCTGGCTCGACCCCATGGCCGACAAGTTCCTGCTGGTCAGCGTCTTCGTCATGCTGGGATGGCTCGGCGTGCTTCCGTCCTGGCTGGTCATTCTGGCGGTCTCCCGGGACGGCATGATCATCGCCGCGGTGGTGCTGTCGAGCCTGATGGACAATCCGGTCGAGATGCGGCCGCTGATGGTGTCCAAGGCCAATACCCTGCTGCAGATCGTCCTGCTCATCCTGGTGCTCGCCGATCTGGCCGGGATCGTCCGGCTTGACGCCCTCATCGCAGGGATGCTCTATGCGGTTGCGGGCTTGACCATAGCCTCGGCGGGCGCCTATCTCGTCACCTGGCTCAGGCACATGGCGGGCGAGGGCGCGGCCGGTTAGCAGGATGCGGTGCGGCCGGCTCCAGGGCGGCCCCAAGCGAGGTGATCATGGCGACTCATTTTGATGCGGTGGCGCTGCGGCGGCAGATCCTGTTCTGGCTGATCGCGCTGGCGGTGTTCGTCGGCTTCCTGATGTTGTTCCGCTCGATCCTGCTGCCGTTCATCGCCGGCATGGCGCTGGCCTATTTCCTCGATCCGGTGGCCGACTGGCTCGAGCGCCGCGGCCTCTCGCGGCTGATGGCGACGCTGGTCATCCTGGTCTCCTTCCTGGCGATCTTCGCTGTGGCGCTGGTGGTGCTGGTGCCGATCCTCGTCACCCAAGCCGTCGACCTGGGCGGGCGCATTCCCGGCTACATCACCCAGCTCCAGGAACTGCTGGCTTCCGAGCGGACGCTGCTGCCGGACTGGATCTCCGGCCAGCTCGGCCAGATCAAGGACAGTTTCGCAGCGCTCCTGAAGGAGGGCGCCGGTTTCGTCGGCACCATCTTCCAGCAGATCTGGAACTCGGGCATGGCGCTGATCGACATCGCCGCGCTGTTCGTGGTCACGCCGGTGGTGGCCTTTTACATGCTGCTCGACTGGGACAACATGATCGCCAAGGTCGATAGCTGGATTCCGCGCGACCATCTGGCGACCGTGCGCCAGCTTGCCACCCAGATCGACCGCACCATCGCCGGCTTCGTGCGCGGCCAGGGCAGCGTCTGCATCATCCTCGGCCTGATCTATGCCGTCGGCCTGATGATGGTCGGGCTCAATTTCGGCCTGCTGATCGGCCTGTTCGCGGGCCTCATCAGCTTCATTCCCTATGTCGGCTCGCTGGTCGGGCTGGTGCTGGCGCTGATCGTCGCCATCGTCCAGTTCTGGCCCGATTTCGTCATGATCGGCGCGGTCGTCGCCGTCTTCGCCGTGGGCCAGTTCTTCGAGGGCAACATCCTGCAGCCGCGGCTGGTCGGCTCCTCGGTCGGCCTGCATCCGGTCTGGCTGATGTTTGCGCTGTTCGCCTTCGGCGCGCTGTTCGGCTTCGTCGGCATGCTGATCGCCGTGCCCGCGGCCGCCTCGGTCGGCGTGCTGGTCCGGTTCGCCATAAACCGGTACCTCAACAGCGATCTCTATTCGGGCACGCGGGGGCCGGACGCGCAGGCTCCCGGGCCCTCCGGCGGAGCCGCGCCGGAGTGATGAACAAGCAGCCCCTGACCCGGCAATTGCCGCTCGCATTCGATCATGATCCGGCGACAGGCCGCGACGACCTGATCGTGTCGGAGAGCCTGGGCGCGGCGGTCGGGATCATCGACCGCTGGCCGGACTGGCCGTCGCCGGTGGTCATCCTGGCCGGACCGACGGGATCGGGCAAATCCCATCTCGCCCGCATCTGGACCGACCGCGTCGGCGCGCGAAGGGTCGACATCGCGCGCGCCGACCCGATGGTGCTCGAGATGGCGGCGCTGGGTCCGGTGCTCATCGAGGACATCGACCGCGCGCCGTTTGACGAGACGGCACTGTTTCATCTCATCAATGCCGTGCGCGAGCACGGCAACTGGCTGCTGATCACCACCCGGCTCTGGCCCTCGGCCTGGAAAGTCACCTTGCCCGATCTCGCCTCGCGCCTGAAGGCCGCCACCGTGGTCGAGATCGCCGAACCCGACGAGGCGCTTCTGGCCCAGGTCATGGTCAAGCTGTTTGCCGACCGGCAGGTCGCCGTCGACGACCGGATCATCGACTGGCTGGTCGCCCGGATGGAGCGCTCGCTCGCCGCCGCGCGGGCGATCGTCACCCGCATCGACCAGCTTGCGCTGGCCCGCGGCTCGAAGATCACCCGCGCGCTCGCCGCCGAGGTGATGGCGGAAATGGATGCCGGAAAAGGCGACATCGAAGTGTCATAGTTCCTTCTTTGTTGTGCTATAGACGGACGGGTCAGGAACGGGACAGTCGGAGCGCGGAATGGATAATGTCGAAAGTGCGGGCGGAAGCGAATTGCGGATCGATCCGGTGGCCTCGGAAACGCCGCTGCAGGACCTGCTCACGAGCCCCGAGCGCTTCGTCAACCGCGAGTTCTCCTGGCTGCAGTTCAATCGGCGGGTGCTCGAGGAGACCCTGAATTCCAGCCACCCGCTGCTCGAACGGGTCCGCTTCCTGTCGATTTCGGCGGCCAATCTCGACGAGTTCTTCATGGTCCGCGTCGCCGGCCTCGAGGGCCAGGTGCGCCAGGGCATCGCCAACCGCTCCGCCGACGGCATGTCGCCGAGCGAGCAGCTCGACAGCATTCTCGAGGAGATCGACGGGCTGCAGCTCGAGCAGCAGGCCTCGCTGGCGATCCTGCAGCAGAACCTCGCCGCCGAGAACATCTACATCGTCCGCCCCTCGATGCTCGCCGAGGGCGATATGGAGTGGCTCGAGAACGAGTTCCTGCAGTCGATCTTCCCGGTGCTCACGCCGCTGTCGATCGATCCCGCCCATCCGTTCCCGTTCATCCCCAATCTCGGCTTCTCGATCTGCCTCCAGCTCGCCTCCAAGGCCGCCAACGAGCCGATGACGGCGCTGATCCGCCTGCCGGTGGCGCTCGACCGTTTCCTGCGCCTGCCCGATCTCGACGGCGCCATCCGCTACATCACGCTCGAGGATGTGGTGAGCCTGTTCATCAGCTCGCTCTATCCCGGCTACGAGGTGCGCGCCACAGGCACCTTCCGCATCATCCGCGATTCGGACATCGAGGTGGAGGAAGAGGCCGAGGACCTGGTGCGCCTGTTCGAAAGCGCGCTCAAGCGCCGCCGCCGCGGCTCGGTCATCCGCATCGAATTCGATTCCGAACTGCCGCAGGCGCTGCGCGATTTCGTGGTGCAGCAGACCAACGTGCCCGAGAACCGGGTCGCCGTCCTGCCCGGGCTGCTGGCGCTCAACACCCTGTCGGAAATCACCAAGGCGCCGCGCGACGATCTGAAGTTCGAGCCCTACAACGCGCGATTTCCCGAACGCATCCGCGAGCACGCCGGCGATACCTTTGCCGCCATTCGTGAGAAGGATCTGGTCGTTCATCACCCGTATGAATCGTTCGACGCGGTAGTCCAGTTCCTGTTCCAGGCGGCGCGCGACCCGGACGTTCTGGCGATCAAGCAGACGCTCTACCGTACCTCCAACGACAGCCCGATCGTGCGCGCGCTGGTCGATGCGGCCGAGGCAGGCAAGTCGGTGACCGCGCTCGTCGAGCTCAAGGCCCGTTTCGACGAGGAGGCCAATATCCGCTGGGCCCGCGACCTCGAGCGCGCCGGCGTGCAGGTCGTCTTCGGTTTCCTCGAGCTCAAGACCCACGCCAAGATGTCGCTGATCGTGCGGCGCGAGGAGGGCAGGCTGGTGACCTACTGTCACCTCGGCACCGGCAACTATCACCCGATCACCGCCAAGATCTACACCGACCTGTCCTATTTCACCTGCGACCCGGTGATCGCGCGCGATACGGCGCATGTGTTCAATTTCATCACCGGCTACGGCGAGCCCGAGGGGCTGAACAAGCTCGCGGTGTCGCCGCTCAACCTGCGCACCCGCATCGTCGACAATATCGAGGCCGAGATCCGCCATGCCGAGGCCGGGCGGCCCGCGGCGATCTGGATGAAGATGAATTCGCTGGTGGACCCGCAGATCATCGACGCGCTCTACCGCGCCAGCCAGGCCGGCGTCGAGGTCGATCTGGTCGTGCGCGGCATCTGCTGCCTGAGGCCGCAGGTGCCGGGCCTGTCGGAGAACATCCACGCCAAGTCGATCGTCGGCCGCTTCCTCGAGCACAGCCGGATCTATTGCTTCGGCAACGGCCAGGGCCTGCCCTCGGCCGAGGCGCTGGTCTATATCGGCTCGGCCGACCTGATGCCGCGCAATCTCGACCGCCGCGTTGAAACGCTGGTGCCGTTGTCCAACAAGACTGTGCATGAACAGGTCCTGTCGCAGATTATGCTCGGCAACATGATCGACAACCAGCAGAGTTACGAGATATTGCCTGACGGAACGTCGCGCCGGATTGAACCCGGCGAGGACGAGGAGCCGTTCAATGCACAGGTATATTTCATGACCAACCCCAGCCTGTCCGGCAGAGGCGAAGCGCTCAAGTCGAATGCTCCCAAGCTGATCGCCGACCGGTTGGCGCGGACCACGCGCAGCAAGCGCTGAGTCCGGCCCTGACCCTGAAGCAGCGGACGATCATGACCATGAGTCCCGGCCAGGCGCGGAACGGGTTCCGGTTCTCCTGCGTTGCATATATAACGCCTCGAAACCTCTTGTCCCTGATCCGGCGCGGCTGCGGCGGAGTGGGTCACGCAAACCGTGAAGCGCGATAGATATGGTGGAATCGGAAGCTCAGGGACGACTGCCGGGGATTCACCCGGTGTCCGTCATCGACATCGGCTCCAATTCCGTCCGGCTGGTGATCTATGAGGGGCTGAGCCGCGCGCCGTCGGTGCTGTTCAACGAGAAGGTCCTGTGCGGCCTGGGCAAGGGCCTCGCCGCGACCGGCCGCATGGACGAGACCGGCATCGCCCGCGCGCTAGCGGCGCTGACACGCTTCCGCGCCCTGTCCGAGCAGGCGCGCGCCTCGGAAATGCACGTGCTCGCCACCGCCGCCGCGCGCGAGGCCGAGAACGGCGCTGATTTCATCGAGAAGGCGGAAATCATCCTGGGATGCCGCATAAGGCTGCTGACCGGCGAGGAAGAGGCGCATTTCTCCGCGCTCGGCATCATCGCCGGCTATTACCAGCCCGACGGCATCGCCGGCGATCTGGGCGGCGGCTCGCTTGAACTGGTCGATGTCAGGGGCACGGACCATTCCGGCGGCCAGACCCTGCCGCTGGGCGGGCTGCGGCTTGCGGAAATGTCCGGCAACTCGATCTCCCGGGCGCGCTCCATCGCCCGCCGGGCGCTGAGGAAATCGCCGGTGTTGCAGGGCGGCGAGGGGCGGACCTTCTATGCGGTTGGCGGCACCTGGCGCAACATCGCCAAGCTGCACATGGAGATCAGCAACTATCCGCTGCACATGATGCAGGCCTACGAGATCGAGGCCGGCCCGGCGATCGAATTCCTGGGCGAGGTCTCGGCGATGAAGCAGTCGCGGATCAGCGCCATCAAGGCGATTTCCAGAAGCCGGCGCGGGCTTCTGCCCTACGGCGCGGTGGCGCTGCAGGAGACGCTGATCGCCATGAAGGCGGGGCGCGTGAGCTTTTCGGCGCTCGGGGTGCGCGAAGGCTATCTCTATTCGCTGCTCGGCCGCGCCGAGGCCGCGCGCGATCCGCTGCTCACGGCCGCGAGCGAACTGGCGATCCTGCGCGCCCGCTCGCCCGAGCATGCCCGCGAACTCGCCGCCTGGACCGGCCGGATGTTCCCGGCCTTCGGCGTCAACGAGACCGAGGAGGATGCCCGCTACCGCCAGGCCGCCTGCCTGCTGGCCGACATCTCCTGGCGCGCGCACCCGGACTACCGTGGCCTGCAGGCGCTCAATATCATCGCCCACTCCACCTTTACCGGCATCACCCACAGCGGTCGCGCCTATATCGCGCTCGCCAACTACTTTCGCTTCGAGGGACTCAACGACGACGGGGTCTCCTCCGGGCTGGCCGCGATCGCCGGTCAGAAATATCTCGACTACGCCAAGCTCCTGGGCGGCATGCTGCGGGTGGTCTACCTGTTCTCGGCCTCCATGCCCGGGGTCGTGCCGCGGCTGGCCTTCGCGCCGGCCACGCCCGCCGATGGCGACGTCGATCTGGTGCTCGTGGTGCCGCGCGACTGTGCAGCCTTCGTCGGCGAGCGGCTGGAAGGCCGCCTGCAACAGCTCGCCAAGCTCACCGGCAAGCGCCTGGGCTTCCGCGTCGGCTGACGGCGGGGCGGATCCCGCCCGGCCGTCTTCGCGACAGTCAGGCTTCGACGATCGTCTCGAAGCCGCCCCAGATCATGCGTTTGCCGTCAAACGGCACCTTCTGCAGTTGCTCCGCGCCGAAGATGTCGTCGAGCTGTTTCATGGAAGCCTCCATGCCCGACGTGCAGGATTCCTTGTCGGGCCAGACGATCCAGGAGAAGACGACGGATTCGCCTTCCTCAAGCTTGACCGCCATCGGAAACGAGGTGAGCTTGCCGTCCGGCACATCCTCTCCCCAGGTTTCCACCACGGACAGCGCGCCATTGTCGCGGAAGACCTTGGCTGCCGTGACCGCGAGTTCGGTGTATTTGCCCTTGTTCTCGTTCGGAACGGCGAGCAGAAATCCTTGGACATAGCTCATCATCAATCTCCCTTTTGCTATGGCTTGAACGGTCATTGCCGAGGTTCCGGGCGGTCCCGCCCGGCGCGGATCAGGCGGGCGTCCGCTGCGACGCCCGGCGCCGGGCGGCGCTCGGGGCGGAGGGCTGCGGATCATATTCGTCATGCCGCCGCCACCAGCTATAGGGCTCGCCCTGGGGCACGCCTTCGGGCGACTCTTCCCAGGTCTCCTGGCGGCCAAAGGGCGTGACGTCGAGCAGCGTCATCGGCGTTCCCAGGCTCTCCACGCCGCGGCCGCTGGTGTAATAGGTGCGCATGATGCCGTGCCCGGTGTTCAGGAACACATTGAGCCCGAAGCCGCCGTCGATGCCGAAATCCGGACCGAAGCTGTCGGTGCTCTGGTAGAACGGCATCGTCCAGCCCATGCGGCGCTTGTAGGCCTCGATCTGCGGCGACGGCGCCCGCGCGATGAAGGCCAGCGTCACATCGCGGGTATGGAGATGCGCCAGATGCGGCATGTGATCGCCGACCATGCTGCAGCCGGGGCAGGGCGCCGGGTCATCGGGCTTGAGCATGTGGTGATAGATGATGAGCTGGCTGCGGCCCTCGAACAGGCCCTCGAGATCGGTCTCGCCCTCGGGCCCGGTGAAACGGTAGTCCTTCTCCACCCGCATCCAGGGCAGGCGGCGCCGTTCGGCGGCGAGCCTGTCGAGCTCCCGTGTCAGCTCCTTTTCGCGGGCCAGCAGTTCCGCATGGGCGGATCTCCAGGCGGCTTCATCGACTATCGGGTTCATTGCGCTGCTCCTCTCCAGCTAGGCCGCCATCGCCGGCGGCAGGGTTTCACAGGCGTTGCTGTTTCTCAAGCGCCGGTTCGTTGAAGGCCCATTCGAGGCCGAAGGGATCGCGGACGCGGCCGTAACGGTCGCCCCAGAATTCGAGCTTGAACGGCGACACCACCGCGCATCCCGCCGCGACCGCGCGGTTCCACCAGAGATCGCCGTCGCTGATGACCAGTTGCAGCACAAAGTTGCTGCCGGTCGAAGGCTGGGAGCCATGTTCGGGGAACGGGTCCATCAGCATGAACATGCCGTTGTCGATCTCGATGGCGGCATTGAGAACGCGGCCGTCGTCGCTGCGGGTGATGTCGCCATGCAGGACCGCGCCGAAGGCGCGTCGGTAGAACTCGATCGCCCTGTCGGCGCCGTCGACGGTGGCATAGGGGATCACCCCGTGCATCAGCCCTCGGTAATCGGATGTCGCGCTCATTTCTTCTCCTTCCCGGCTTGAGAAAACACCATGGATACGTAGCGGATGAGATGATCGACGCTGTCCTGGGCCAGGGTCACCGAGTTTCCGGCCTTGGCCAGAATGAACGCGCCCTGCAGGACGGCCTGGGTGTGCAGCGCCAGGCTCTCCGGCGTGAAGCCGCTCACGCCGCGCGCGTCCATCGCCGCGCGGATGTCGGGGACCAGCGTCATCGCATGGCCCGATATCGAGGCGTGGCAGGCCTCGCGGATCGCTGGCGCGCTGTCAAAGACCTCCTGCGCCATGGTGCCGACCAGGCAGGTGAACTCGGCGAGGTCCCCCGCGAGCAGTTCCTTGCGGAACTGAAGATAGGCGATCAGCCGGTCGAACGGATCGTCCGGCTGGTGGTAGGGCGCGGCGGCAAACAGCGCCGAGGTGGTCTCCGACCAGAAATCGGCCGCGGCGACGCCCAGTTCTTCCTTGCTCTTGAAGTGGTGGAAGAAGGCGCCCTTGGTCACGCCCGCCTGCCTGCACAGATCGTCCACGGTGGTGGCGGCAAAGCCTTTCGCGCGAATGACATCGCGGGCGGCTTCGAGAAGACGGATACGGGCATTGACGGCGCGAGGCGGCATGGGTGTTTCCTTTGGGCGGAAAAATACCAACCGGTTGGTATGTTGGCAAGGGGAAAAGTGCGGTCGTCCGGGGCAGGGCGGTCTCCTGCGGGGAACGGGGCGAGGCTGGCCCGTGCGAAAGTCGGGAACCGGAGCGGCGCTCTTTGCCGCGCCCGGTCAGCCCCGCCGGGCATTCTCACGCACCACACTCTGCGTCTCATAGGGATCAGAAACGGAAAAAGGCCGGGCGAAATTCGCACCGACCTTCCCAAATTGCCTCAACACATCCTGCCAGTACATCCGTGGTCAGGGTGGAGACAAATCTCTTGTTGAAACCAATATGGGACAGAAGATTCCGGATTGCAAGGGCCGGATCGAATTAACTTCGCGGTTTCAAGGAGCGGCCGCGAAGCCTGGGCGCCAGGCGCCAAGGCAGGGGTGCGCCTACAGCTCCAGCGCGTCGACCTTCTTGTCGGTGAACTTGAGCGCCAGCTCGCCGCGGATCAGCTTGAGCGCCCGGTCGCCGAACAACTCCCTGCGCCAGCCCTTGAGCGCGGGCACGTCGGCGTCCTCGCCGTCGATGGCGATCGATTCCAGATCATCCGAGGTGGCGATGATCTTGGCGGCGACGTTTTCCTTCTCGACCGTCAGCTTGAGCAGCACCCGCAGCAGCTCCACCGCGGACTGCGCGCCCTCCGGCGCCTGCCGGTGTCGGGGCAGCCGCGGCATGTCCTCCTTGGGCGTCGCCAGCGCCTGGTTGACGATCTCGAGCAGCTTGGCGCCCTGGGCCGAGCGCTCCCAGCCGCGCGCGATGGTCCTCAGCCGCCCCAGCGCCTCGGCGTCCCTGGGCTGCTGCTGGGCGATCTCGTAGATCGCGTCGTCCTTGATCACCCGGCCGCGCGGCACGTTGCGCGCGCGCGCCTCGCGTTCCCGCCAGGCCGCTACATGCTGCAGCACGCACAGCTCCACCGGCTTCTTCACCCGCATCTTCAGCCGCTTCCAGGCGTCCTCGGGATCCATCTCGTAAGTGGCGCGCGATTCCAGCACCGCCATCTCGTCGGCCACCCAGTGGCCGCGGCCCTCGGCTTCGAGCCGTGCGACCAGCTCGAGATAGACGTCGCGCAGATGCGTGACGTCGGCCAGCGCGTAATCGAGCTGCTTTTCGGAGAGCGGCCGGTGGCTCCAGTCGGTGAACCGCGAGGATTTGTCGATCGGCGCGCCGGTGATCCGCGACACGAGCTGGTCATAGGAGATCGATTCGCCGAAACCGCACACCATCGCCGCCACCTGGGTGTCGAAGATCGGATGCGGAACCAGGTCGCCGCGATTGACCATGATTTCGATGTCCTGCCGGGCGGCATGAAACACCTTGATCACCGAGGCATCCGCCATCAGGTCGAAAAACGGTTTGAGATCAAGGCCTTCGGCCATGGGGTCGACAATGCCCTCATCCTCCGGCCCCGCCATCTGGATCAGGCAGAGTTCGGGCCAGTAGGTCGTCTCGCGCAGGAACTCGGTGTCAACGGTGACATAGGTGTGGCTGGCAAGGCGGGCGCAGAAGGCGGCAAGCGCCTCGGTCGTTGTAATCATGTCCATGTTTGGCCTTTACCCGGAAAATTGAGCTTTGTCTTGCCCTGGCTGTGCATCGGCGTCTTCCGCCTCCGCGGCGCTGTCGCCGCCGCGATCCACCGACTGCGCCGCCATGCGCGCGAAGATCGGCGAGGTGCGCAACAATCCCGCGAACCGGCCGCGATCGGGGTCGTCCGGCCCGCCGCGGAAGATCCGCACGATGGTGTAGACGACGAAGGCGCCGTGCATGGAGCAGATGAAGGTGAAGAAGGCCGAGGCGCCGAGCCAGTCGACCAGCACCGCCGACAGCAGCGGGCCGATGGAGGCGCCGATGGCCCAGAAGAACATCAGCCCCGAGGCGATCTGCACATATTCCCCCGGCTTCGCCCGGTCATTGGCATGCGCCGCCGAGAGCGAGTAGAGCGGCAGGGTGAACGCGCCCCACAGGAAGATGCCGATCAGGTTGAGCGCCACGTTGGAGCCGGCGAACCAGACCATGAACAACCCGCAGATGGTCGAGCCCGACGTCGCCATCAGCAGCACCGAGCGGCGGCTGATGATGTCGGAGAGATACCCCAGCGGATACTGCAGCACGATCCCGCCGATGATGCCCGCGCTCATGAACGAGGCGATGTCGCCCACCTGCATGCCGAGATCCTCGGCGTAGAGCGGCCCGACCGAGCGGAACGAGGCCGTCGTCAGCCCCACCGTGATGGCGCCCGCCGAGGCCAGCGGCGAGACCATCCACAATCGCTTCGGGCTGAAGGAGAACGGCGCAGGCGCGGCCGGGTTCGACCGGTCGGCGAGCGACACCGGCACGATCGACAGGATGATGAGCATGGTCATGATCGCGAAGATCTCGAAGCCGTCGATCCCGACCACGGGCAGCAGGTACTGCGACGCCGTCACCGCGCCCAGGTCGACGAACCGGTAGATCGCCAGCGTCCGCGCCCGGTTGGCGTTGGTCACCTGCGCGTTGATCCAGCTTTCGACATTGGCGAACAGGGAGGCGAAGCAGATGCCGGTGACGAGCCGCATCAGGAACCAGAAGAACGGGTCGATCACCAGCACCATGGCGAGCGAGGCGCAGGCCGCCACCGCCGTCATCGCCGCGAAGGCGCGGATGTGGCCGGAGGTCCGCAAGAGCCAGGGCGTCATCCAGCAGCCGATGATGAATCCCAGATAGTATCCGGCGCCGGACAGGCCGATGACGCTGGCCGAGAAACCTTCCGCCGAGCCGCGCAGCGTGATCAGCGTTCCCTGTAGCCCGTTGCCCGCCAGCAGCACGCCGGCGGTGGTCAGGAGGGGCACGAGCGGACGAAGCGAGGACATGACGGGCCGGATGCGAGAAACAAGACCTCGACCCTATATCGAAAATGCCGGGCCGTCGCGGTGAAATCCCGCCAATGCACAGCCGGGTTGCGCCCTTTCGCCTTGACAAACCGGGTGGGTCATGCGCTTTTCCGCGCGATTTTTACCGTGCGCCGAAGCGGCGATCCGTGCCCCTTGCACCCCGCCGAACCGCCGATCTTGGCCACGGGTTCCAGCCATCGAGGATATGCCATGCACCGCTACCGTTCCCACACCTGCGCCGCGCTTCGCAAGAGCGATGCAGGCGCCACTGTCAGGCTTTCGGGCTGGGTGCACCGTGTGCGCGACCATGGCGGTCTGCTGTTCATCGACCTGCGCGACCATTACGGCCTGACCCAGGTGGTGGCCGATCCGGATTCGCCCGCCTTCAAGACCGCCGAGAAGGTCCGCGGCGAATGGGTGATCCGCATCGACGGCGTCGTCAAGGAGCGCATGCCCGAGACCATCAACGCCAATCTCGGCACCGGCGAGATCGAGGTCTTCGCCCAGGAGATCGAGGTGCTGTCGGCCGCCAAGGAATTGCCGCTGCCGGTGTTCGGCGAGCCCGATTATCCCGAGGACGTGCGGCTGAAATACCGCTTCCTCGACCTGCGCCGCGAGACCCTGCACCGCAACATCGTCACCCGCACCAAGGTGATCGCCGACATGCGCCGCCGCATGACCGAGATCGGCTTCGCCGAATACGCGACGCCGATCCTGACCGCGTCCTCGCCCGAGGGCGCGCGCGACTTCCTGGTGCCGTCGCGCATCCATCCCGGCCAGTTCTACGCGCTGCCGCAGGCGCCGCAGCAGTACAAGCAGCTTCTGATGGTGGCGGGCTTCGACCGCTATTTCCAGATCGCGCCCTGCTTCCGCGACGAGGACCCGCGCGCCGACCGGCTGCCGGGTGAATTCTACCAGCTTGACCTGGAAATGAGCTTCGTCACCCAGGAGGACGTCTGGGACACGATGGAGCCGGTGATGCGCGGCGTCTTCGAACAGTTCGCCGAAGGCAAGCCGGTGACGCAGAAGTTCCGCCGCATTCCCTATGACCAGGCGATCCGCACCTACGGCTCCGACAAGCCGGACCTGAGGAACCCGATCGAGATGCAGGCCGTGACCGAGCATTTCGCCGGCTCCGGCTTCAAGGTCTTCGCCGGCATGATCGCCAACAACCCGAAGGTCGAGGTCTGGGCGATTCCCGCCAAATCAGGCGGCTCCCGCGCCTTCTGCGACCGGATGAACTCCTGGGCGCAGGGGCAGGGCCAGCCGGGGCTCGGTTATATCTTCTGGCGCAAGGAAGGCGACGTGCTGGAAGGCGCGGGCCCCATCGCCAAGAACATCGGGCCCGAGCGCACCGAGGCGATCCGCGTGCAGATGGGGCTTGATGACGGCGACGCCTGCTTCTTCGCCGCCGGCGACCCCGCCAAGTTCGCCAAGTTCGCGGGCGACGCGCGCACCCGCGCCGGCGAGGAGCTGAACCTCGTCGACCGCGACCGCTTCGAGCTCTGCTGGATCGTCGACTTCCCGTTCTACGAATGGGACGAGGAGGCCAAGAAGGTCGAGTTCGCCCACAACCCGTTCTCCATGCCCCAGGGCGGAATGGAGGCGCTCGAGAGCCAGGATCCGCTCACCATCAAGGCCTACCAGTACGATCTGGTCTGCAACGGCTTCGAGATCGCCTCCGGCTCGATCCGGAACCAGTCGCCGGACCTGATGGTCAAGGCCTTCGAGAAGGTCGGGCTGAGCCAGGCCGATGTCGAGGAGCGCTTCGGCGGCCTCTACCGCGCCTTCCAGTACGGCGCGCCGCCCCACGGCGGCATGGCGGCGGGCGTGGACCGCGTCATCATGCTGATCGTCGGCGCCAAGAACCTGCGCGAAGTGGCGCTGTTTCCGATGAACCAGCAGGCCCAGGACCTGCTGATGGGCGCGCCGAGCCCGGCCACGCCTGCGCAGATGCGCGAACTCTCGCTGCGCGCCATCCCGGCCAAGCCTGAATAGGCCTGAGACCCGGGCAACCGGATTCAAATTGTCAAAACGCCCGGGCAACCTTCTTGCTCCCGAGCGTTTTTTTGATTGCGGATAAGGTTGGGGCGGGCCGGTGTCAGTCCTTGCCGCCATCCTCGTCCTGCTCGAGATCGAGCAGGTCTTTCCGGGGCGTTTTGGCCGGGGCGGGTGTCTTTGCCTTGGCCTTGGCCGGCTTTTCGGCTGTCTTTTCGGCAGGCTTGGCGGCCGGTTTTTCGTCCGGGATGGACTTGAAGCGGATCATGGAGAGGGTCCAGTTCGGGTGTGAGGGGGAGGCGGCCGGCGCGGTCCGTCGGGCATGCGCAGGTCTTGCGAGAATCTCCTGCGCACCCTGCGCTAGCGGGCCGGAACAAGCAACACAAACCATGACGCGGCGGCTGTGTCAGGC
>NZ_JRJG01000043.1 GCF_000759435.1 Hoeflea sp. BAL378 | reverse complement strand
GATGAAGGACGCGCGCACGGCGTCGCGCATCCATGGCGAGGCCTTTTCCCGCGCCTGGGGGGACGGGGAGTTCGAAAGCCTCATCAGCCAGCAGTCGGTGTTCGGGTTCCTGGCCTGCCCGGAAGGCCGCTCCCGCGATGCGGCGGCGGGCTTCGTGCTGTGCCGCGAGGCTGCCGGCGAGGCCGAGATCCTGTCGATCGGCATCTCGCCCAAGCAGCGGCGCGCCGGGCTCGGCTGGCGGCTGATGCGCAGCGCCATGCAGGAGGCCAGGCGCCGCGGCGCCGAGGAAATGTTCCTCGAGGTCGACGAGACCAATCTGGCCGCCGTCCAGATGTACCGAAGGCTGGATTTCGTCCAGGTCGGAGAGCGGCGCGCCTATTATGCCCGCGAGGGCGCGCCGAGCACGACGGCGCTTGTCATGCGGCGCGATCTTCGCTAGTCCCGGGGGGATCGCCGGCGACGGATTCGCCGGCATTTCCGCTCCACGTATCCGGCTGGGCAGGCGATGGAAGAACCAAGACCCCTCGAAGACAGATGCGCCGAGCGCGGCATGCGCATGACCGAGCAGCGCCGCATCATCGCGAGGGTCCTCGATGGCGCCGACGACCATCCCGATGTCGAGGAATTGCACCGCCGCTCCGTGGTGGTCGATCCGCGCATCTCCATCTCCACAGTCTACCGCACGGTCAAGCTGTTCGAGGACATCGGCATCATCGAGCGGCATGATTTCCGCGATGGCCGCTCGCGCTACGAGACCGTGCCCGAGGAGCACCACGATCACCTCATCGACCTCAGGAACGGCCAGGTGATCGAGTTCCATTCGCCGGAGATCGAGGCGTTGCAGGAGCGCATCGCCCGCGAGCTGGGCTTCCGCCTGGTCGACCACCGGCTCGAGCTCTACGGCATTCCGCTCAAGACCGACAAGCAGTAGGCCGGCGTGATGGACGCCGCGCGCCATCCTGTTCCAGCGGCCGGACGATGATCGCGGGCTTGCGCATCGGCTTCGTCCTTCTGGCATTCCTGCTGCTGACGCTGGCGCTGCTGCCCGTCCAGCTCGTGGCGCTCGGGCTTGGGCATTCGCTGATGCGGCGGCTGCCGCGCTGGTGGCACGGGATCATGTGCCGCGTCATCGGCCTCAGGGTCCGCACCCATGGAAGCCTCGCCCGCGAGCGGCCGCTGCTGATCGTCTCCAATCACGTCTCGTGGAAGGACATCCTGGTGCTGGGCTCGGTCGCCGAACTGGTGTTCGTGGCCAAGTCCGAGGTCCGCACCTGGCCGCTTGTCGGCTGGCTGGCCCGGCTGCAGCGCTCGGTCTTCGTCGAGCGCCGGGAGCGGCGCAAGACCGGCGCGCAGGTCAGCGAAGTCTCGGCGCGGCTGGTGGCGGGCGAGGTCGTGGTGCTGTTTGCCGAAGGCACGACGTCCGACGGCAACCGGGTGATGCCGTTCAATGCCTCGCTGTTCGGCGCGGCGAGCGCGGCGCTGCCGCTGGCGCCCGGGGGAAAGGTGCATATCCAGCCGGTCTCCATCGCCTATGTCGGCCTGCACGGCATGCCGATGGGGCGCTACCACCGGCCGGTGGCGGGCTGGCCCGGCGACGTGGCGCTGGGGCCGCATCTCCTGCGCGTCATCCGCTACGGCGCGCTCGATGTCGACGTGGTCTTCGCCGACGCCATTCCCTTCGACGCCACGACCGATCGCAAGAAGACCGCCCGCCTGGTCGAGGCCCGCGTGCGCGAGGGCCTGATCAAGGCGCTCTCCGGCGGATTGAATGGCTAGTTCGCCATTTTCAAGCCGCGATTTTGTCGCTAAAAGCCCCCGATGACCCACGCCATCCTCACCGCCCCAGCCCGATCCGACACGCAGCCCGACAGGTTGCCTGAAACGGGTCTTGCCGTCAGACCCGGCAGCAACACCAAGAAGGTCTTCGTCAAGACCTATGGCTGCCAGATGAACGTCTATGACAGCGAGCGCATGGGCGACGCGCTCGGCCGCGACGGCTACGAGACGGTCGACACGGTCGAGGCGGCGGACCTGGTGCTGATCAACACCTGCCACATCCGCGAGAAGGCGGCCGAGAAGGTCTATTCGCAACTGGGCCGGCTGGCCAAGCTCAAGCGCCAGCGCAACGCCGAGGGCGGCGACCTGATGGTGGCCGTCGCCGGCTGCGTGGCCCAGGCCGAGGGCCGCGAGATCATCCGCCGCGCGCCCGTCGTCGACGTGGTGATCGGGCCGCAGACCTATCACCTCCTGCCCGAGGCCCTGGCCCGCGCCCGCAACGGCGAGGCGGTGGTCGAGACCGAATTCCCGGCCGAGGACAAGTTCGACGGCCTGCCCGACGCGCCCGAGAAATCCATCCGCGCCCGCGGCGTGGCGGCCTTCCTCACCGTTCAGGAAGGCTGCGACAAGTTCTGCACCTTCTGCGTGGTGCCCTACACCCGCGGCGCCGAGGTCTCGCGCCCGGTCGGCCGCATCGTCGCCGAGGCCGAGCGGCTGGCAGGCGCCGGCGTGCGCGAGATCACGCTTCTCGGCCAGAACGTCAACGCCTGGCACGGCCTGGGCGAGGGCGGCCGCGAATGGGGCCTGGGCGAGCTCATCCGCCGCCTGGCCAGGATCGACGGCATCGACCGCATCCGCTACACCACCAGCCATCCCCGCGACATGGACGAGGCGCTGATCGAGGCCCATCGCGACCTGCCCGAACTCATGCCCTATCTGCATCTTCCGGTGCAGTCGGGCTCGGACCGCATCCTCAAGGCCATGAACCGGCGCCACACGGCGGACGACTATCTGAGGCTCGTCGAGAAGATCCGCGCCGCCCGTCCCGACATCGCTCTCTCGGGCGATTTCATTGTCGGCTTTCCCGGCGAGACCGACGCCGACTTCGAGGACACGATGCGGCTGATCGGCGAGGTCGGCTACGCCGCCGCCTTCACCTTCAAATACTCGATCCGCCCCGGCACGCCCGGCGCCGAGATGGACGGCCAGGTCGACGAGGCGGTCAAGTCCGAGCGCCTGACGCGGCTTCAGGATCTCATCGCCCTTCAGACCCGGGCCTTCGGCAGGGAATGTGTCGGAAAAGTGGTGGATCTGCTCCTGGAGAAGCCCGGGCGCAACACCGGACAACTGATTGGCCGCTCGCCCTGGCTGCAGCCCGTAATAGTTGATGCAAAGCTGGGCGAAATCGGTGACATTGTGAGGGTGCGAATCACGCAACCCGGTACGAGCAGTCTTTTCGCGGAACCTGTGGAGTGACGGCCCAGTGCATTTTTGGAGCAAGATCGTTTGACAGTTGAGCACCTGTCTAAGACAGAAGCTGCGACGCCCGCCTCAGGCGCGTCCGACGCGACCCACCTCGCGCTCACCTTTGAAAACAACCGTCTCGCCAGCGAACTCTTCGGTCAGTTCGACCAGAATCTGGCGTTGCTCGAAAAGAAGCTGAAGATCGACGCCCGGGCCCGTGGCAACACGGTTACGCTGCGGGGCGAGGAGATCGCCACCAACCAGGCGCGCCGGGCGCTGGATTTCCTCTATGATCGCCTGCTCAAGGGCGCCAGCGTCGAGAGCTCCGACGTCGAGGGCGCCATCCGCATGGCGCTGGCCGCCGACGACCAGCTTGTGCTGCCGACGCTCGAGCGCAAGGGCAAGATGACGCTTGCGCAGATTTCCACCCGCAAGAAGACCGTCATCGCCCGCACGCCGACGCAGGACGCCTATATGCGCGCCATGGAGCGCTCGGAGCTGGTCTTCGGCGTCGGCCCCGCCGGCACCGGCAAGACCTATCTCGCCGTCGCCCATGCCGCGCAACTGCTCGAGCGCGGCTCGGTCGAACGCATCATCCTGTCGCGGCCGGCGGTGGAAGCCGGCGAGCGCCTGGGCTTCCTGCCCGGCGACATGAAGGAGAAGGTCGATCCCTATCTCAGGCCGCTCTATGACGCGCTCTACGACATGATGCCCGGCGACAGGGTCGAGCGCGCCATCACCGCCGGCGTCATCGAGATCGCGCCGCTGGCCTTCATGCGCGGCCGCACCCTGTCCAACGCCGCCGTCATCCTCGACGAGGCGCAGAACACCACGCAGATGCAGATGAAGATGTTCCTGACCCGCCTGGGCGAGAACTCCCGCATGATCATCACCGGCGACCCGAGCCAGATCGACCTTCCCCGCGGCGTCACCTCCGGCCTGGTCGAGGCGCTGTCCGTCGTCGACGGGGTCGAGGGCGTCGTCACCTGCCGCTTCCGCGGAGCCGATGTCGTCCGCCACCCGCTGGTCCAGCGCATCGTCGAGGCCTATGACAAGCGGATCCACCCGCACCCGACCGGCGGCGCATGACCGCCGCCCCGGCGATCAGTCTGGCGGTTGCGGTCGAGGCGGGGGAGTGGGGCGACGCGGGCGCGATCGAGGCCCTGGCGCAGGCGGCGCTCGAGGTCGCCGTGCGTGATCTTGCCGAGCGCGAGGCCCAGCCCTTTCCCGAGGATCCGCCGGAAGTCTCGCTGGTGCTCGCCGACGACGCGATGATGGCCGACATCAACGGCCAGTGGCGCGCCCAGCCCAAGCCCACCAATGTCCTGTCCTTCCCGGCGTTTCCGCTGGTGCCTGGCGGCCGGCCTGGCCCGATGCTGGGCGACATCATTCTGGCGCGCGAGACCATCGAGCGCGAAGCCGAGGACCTGGGCAAACCGGTCGAGCACCATATCACCCACCTGATCGTCCATGGATTTCTTCATCTTTTCGGATATGATCACATCGCAAACAACGATGCCGAGAAAATGGAAGCGATAGAGACTCGCATTTTGGCCTCGCTTGACCTATCTGACCCCTACGGCGACACAGAGCCGGTTTGATACCGAAGAGAAGATGACCGACAGCAATGCCCCGGCCGAGACCGGAGACGCCCAAAGCGCCTCGAGCGCGACATCCAGCGAGGAATCCCACAGTTATCTGCCCGTGCCCGTGCATGGTCAGGGAGCCGTCACGGTTCCTGACGAGCGCAACGGCATGGGCCTTTGGCAGCGCCTGGTGCGCGCCCTGTTCCCGCCCTCCGACCGCGAGACCATCCGCGAGGACCTGACCGATGCGCTGCAGTCGGGCGGCGAGCTGCATGAGGCCTTCTCGCCCGACGAGCGCGCCATGCTGCACAACATCCTGCGCCTGCGCGAGGTCCGCGTCGAGGACGTCATGGTGCCGCGCGCCGATGTCGAGGCGGTCGACCAGACCACCACGCTCGGCCGGCTGCTGGAGATCTTCGAGGAATCGGGGCGCTCGCGCATGCCGGTCTATTCGGAGAATCTCGACGATCCGCGCGGCATGGTGCATATCCGCGACCTGCTCGCCTGGATCACCAAGCAGGCCCGCGCCAAGCGCAGGTCCACGGCCAGAAGCCCCGCCGCGATCCAGAAGCGCAATGCGCTCAACGCGCTGGAGCTGTCGCGGGTCGACCTCGGCAAAACCCTCCAGGAATCGGGCATCACCCGCAAGGTGCTGTTCGTGCCCGCCTCGATGCTGGCCTCGGACCTGATGCAGCGCATGCAGGCCAACCGCATCCAGATGGCGCTGGTGATCGATGAATATGGCGGCACCGACGGGCTGGTCTCGCTCGAGGACATCGTCGAGATGGTGGTCGGCGACATCGCCGACGAGCATGACGACGAAGAGGAGACGCTGATCAGCCGGGCCGGCGAGGATGTCTGGGTCGTCGACGCCAAGGCGGAACTCATGGACCTGGCCGCGGAGATCGGCTCCGATTTCGACATTCGCGAGCAGAGCGAGGAAGTCGACACCATCGGCGGGCTGATCTTTTCCGAGCTGGGCCGCGTGCCGGCGCGCGGCGAGGTGGTGCAGGCCCTGCCGGGCTTCGAGTTCCATGTCACCGATGCCGATCCGCGCCGGGTCAAGCGCGTGCGCATCGTCCGCAAGCGGCAGCCGTCGCGCCGCCGTCCGCTGCGCGGCGAGAGCCCTCCCGCGAAGCAGCCGGAGCCGGACGACACCTCCGTAGCCTGAGCCGGCCGCCGCGAGGCGGGCCGCGCCGGGCGCGGAAAAAAGTCCCGGCCCGGACCGGACAATGCACCGGTTTTTTGAAAAGATGCCGCAAATGATTCGTCTGTCCGCGCAGGTCGGGCGGCCGGGCCGGCGCCTGCCGCCTTCGCGCCCGCTTAGGGTCTGAAGTCCGCGGCGCGGGCGAACAGGGAAATGTTGCAGCGTCCAGCGCGCCGGCTCCGGCGCGCGCCGGACAGCGTGCGGGGGGCGTTGGACTTTGGAACGGATCGCTGAATCCATCATGCTGAGCTGGGGCGGCAAGCGCATCCTGGTCGCGGTGCTCGCCGGGGCGCTCGCGGTTCTGGCATTGCCGCCGTTCAATTTCTTCGCCGTCCTGTTCGTCTCCTTTCCGGTTCTGGTGTGGCTGCTCGACGGCGCCAGCGGCCCGGCCGACGCCGGCGTGCTCGGCCGGTTGCGGCCGGCTTTCGCCACCGGCTGGTGGTTCGGCCTGGGCTACTTCGTCGCCGGGATCTGGTGGCTCGGCAATGCACTGCTGGTGGATGCCGAGGGCTTCGCCTGGGCGCTGCCCTTCGCCGTGCTCGGCCTGCCCGCCGTGCTGGCGCTGTTTTACGGCGCCGCCACGGCGCTGGCGCGGCTGCTCTGGTCGGACGGGCTGGGCCGGATCGCGGCGCTCGCGGCGGCCTTCGGGCTCGCCGAATGGGCGCGCGGCTTCGTGCTCACCGGCTTTCCCTGGAACGTCATCGGCACCGCCGCCATGCCGGCGCCGCTGATGATGCAGTCGGTCGAACTGACCGGCATTTTCGGCATGTCGGCGCTCGTCGTCTTCGTGTTTTCCGCGCCGGCGCTGGTGGGCACCCGGCGGGGCGCGGTTGCCGGCATGGGCGCGGCGCTGCTGCTGCTGGTCGCCCATGTCGGCTATGGCTGGTTCGCGCTCTCGCGCCTCGATGCCGCGCAACCGGTCGCGCCGGACGTTGTGGTGCGGATCGTCCAGCCGGCCATCGACCAGTCGGCCAAGTGGGACGTGGCGGAGCGCGAGCGGATTTTCTCGCAGCTTCTCGCGCTCAGCGCCCTGCCGCCACCTGAGGCGCGGCCGCGGCCCAGCCACATCGTCTGGCCGGAGACGGCGCTGCCGTTCCTCTTGACCGAAAACCCCGGCGCGCTGTCGCGCATCGCCGACATGCTGCAGGTCGGCCAGACGCTGGTCACTGGCGCGGTCCGGTTCGAGGATGGATCGGGCGGCGCGCCCGAGCGCTACTACAACACCATCTATGTCATCGACGACGAGGGGCAGATCATCGGCTCCGCCGACAAGGCGCACCTGGTTCCGTTCGGCGAATACCTGCCGTTCGAGGCCTGGATGCGAAGGTTCGGCCTGGCCCCCGTGGCCGAGACCTTCGGCGGCTTTTCGGCCGGCGACCGGCGCGGATTGCTGGCCCTGCCCGGCGGATTGAGCGCCGTGCCGCTGATCTGCTACGAGGTGATCTTTCCCGAGTTGTCGGAAGTTGCCGACGGTCGCGGCGCGCTTCTGCTCAACGTCACCAACGACGCCTGGTACGGGATGACCCCAGGGCCCTACCAGCATCTGCGGCAGGCGCAGCTCCGGGCGGTCGAAACCCGCCTGCCTCTCGTCAGGGCGGCCAACAACGGCATCTCGGCGGTGATCGATGCCGGCGGACGGATCGTCGGCAGCCTGCCTCTGGGCGAATCAGGCGTTTTCGACGTCGATCTGCCGGCCGGGGCGGACCGCTTCTGGAACATGGGAAATCGGCAATTTAACTTTGGATTGATTATCGCCATACTGGTAATTTCGGCGTTTTTTGCGCGTAAAGGTAAAAGGCAAGGGCTAGATTGACGCAAAACCCCTAAAATAGCATAGTCGTTTTCGTCAACCCAGTTCCCGTTCCCAAGTCAGTCTGTGCGGACCCACAGCTTTTGGAGTATGATTGGTGCAATCAAAGCGGGATAAACCAACCAGAGAGTCTCAGGCTCTTGTCAGGACCAGAATATGATTGAAAACAAGAAAAAGCCCAATCCGATCGACATCCACGTCGGAAGTCGCGTCCGCCTGAGGCGGACGATGCTCGGCATGAGCCAGGAGAAGCTCGGCGAGGCGTTAGGCATCACGTTCCAGCAGATCCAGAAGTATGAAAAGGGCACCAACCGCGTTGGCGCCAGCCGGCTGCAGAACATCTCCACCATTCTCAACGTGCCGGTCAGCTTCTTCTTCGAGGACGCTCCGGGCGATCCAGCCACGGGCCAGCCCGGGATGGCCGAAGCCAACAGCTCCAACTACGTGGTCGACTTCCTGTCGTCCTCGGAAGGCCTGCAGCTCAATCGCGCCTTCATCAAGATCCCTGATCCCAAGGTTCGGCGCAAGCTGGTCGATCTCGTCAAGTCCCTCGCCTCCGAGCCTGAAACCAACTAAGCGCCCGCCGTTCCGTCAAGCCTGCCGCGCTCGGGCGGCTTGCCCGTGGGTTGAGACGTTTGCATGCCGTTCCAGGCGGGAGCGCCCGGGACGGCATGCGTTTGCGTGCAGTGCCGATGCTTCGCGTTGCGCCGCCGGAGCGGCGGAGACTGCGCGCTTTCCATCATATCAAGATATATTTATGTCATTCTGACCTTGTCAGAGGGGCACGTTGTCACTAAGAAGCAGCATCTTGACCCTTGATGGAGCCCGCAATGGAGCGCTCGAGTTTTCTTTTCACCAGTGAATCCGTATCCGAAGGTCACCCCGACAAGGTGTGCGACCGCATTTCGGACGAGATCGTCGACCTGGTCTACCGCGAAGCGAAGAAGACCGGCGTCGATCCCTGGAGCGTGCGCGTTGCCTGCGAGACCCTTGCGACCACCAACCGCGTCGTCATCGCAGGCGAAGTGCGGGTGCCGCCGTCGCTGACCAAGAAGGACAAGAACGGCAAGGACGTCATCAATCCGGCCAAGTTCAAGTCCGCAGCGCGCAAGGCCATCAAGGCCATCGGCTATGAGCAGGAAGGCTTCCACTGGAAGACCGCCAAGGTCGAGGTGCTGCTGCACTTCCAGTCCGCCCATATCGCCCAGGGCGTCGACAACGCCTCCGACCAGCAGGGCTCGGAAGGCGCAGGCGACCAGGGCATCATGTTCGGCTACGCCTGCACCGAGACCCCGGAACTCATGCCGGCGCCGATCTACTACAGCCACAAGATCCTCGAACTTCTCGCCGCCGCCCGCCACAAGGGCGAGGGCGACGCCGGCAAGCTCGGCCCGGACGCCAAGAGCCAGATCACCGTGCGCTATGTCGATGGCAAGCCCTCGGAAATCGTCTCCATCGTGCTGTCCACCCAGCATCTCGACGGAAGCTGGGATTCGGCCAAGGTCCGCGAAGTCGTCGAACCCTATATCCGCCAGGCGCTCGAAGGCCTGCCGATCGCCGCCGACTGCAAATGGTACATCAATCCCACCGGCAAGTTCGAGATCGGCGGTCCCGACGGCGACGCCGGGCTGACCGGCCGCAAGATCATCGTCGACACCTATGGCGGCGCGGCGCCCCATGGCGGCGGCGCCTTCTCGGGCAAGGACACCACCAAGGTCGACCGCTCGGCCGCCTATGCCGCGCGCTACCTCGCCAAGAACGCGGTCGCCGCGGGCTTCGCCGAGCGCTGCACCATCCAGCTCTCCTACGCCATCGGCGTGGCGCAGCCGCTGTCGATCAACGTCAATTTCCACGACACCGGCAAGGTGTCGGAAGCAGCGCTCGAAGACGCGCTGCCCAAGGTGATGGACCTGACCCCGCGCGGCATCCGCAAGCATCTCGACCTGAACAAGCCGATCTACGCCCGCACCGCGGCCTACGGCCATTTCGGCCGCAAGGCCGGCCGCGACGGCTCGTTCTCCTGGGAGAAGCTCGATCTGGTCAAGCCGCTCAAGGACGCCCTCAAGGGCTGAATAGGCGCACCACGATCGTGAGATGCTGCCAGGCGGACCCCAGGCCGATGCGGAGAGCGTCATGACCCTTCCCCAGAGACGCTCGCGCTCCACCGAAGCCTTCTACGGCCGGCGCCGGGGCAAGACGATGAAGGCGCCGCAGGCCGCGGCGCTGTCCTCGCTTCTGCCCGCGCTGAAGCTCGACCTGTCGACGCTTCCGCCTGCGGAGCTTGCGAGCCTGTGGCCCAAGCCGGTCGGCGAGATCCGGCTCGAAATCGGCTTTGGCGGCGGCGAGCACCTGCTGCACTGGGCGGCGCAGTCGCCCGGCACCGGCTTCATCGGCGTCGAGCCCTTCGTCAATTCCATGGCCAAGATGCTGGGCCAGCTCGAAACCGCGGGCCTCGCCAACATCCGTGTCTATGACGACGACGCCACGCGCGTGCTCGACTGGCTGCCCGACGCCTGCCTCGATCGGATCGACCTGCTCTATCCCGACCCTTGGCCCAAGAAGAAGCACTGGAAGCGGCGCTTTGTCTCGAAAGCCAATCTCGACCGCTTCGCCCGCGTGCTCAGGCCCGGCGGCCGCTTCGGCTTCGCCTCCGACATCGACACCTATGTCAACTGGACGCTGACCCACATCGCCGCCCATCCCGATTTCGAGTGGACCGCCCGCACCGCCCGCGACTGGCGCGATCCGCCGGAAGGCTGGCCCGGCACCCGCTACGAGGCCAAAGCCGTGCGCGAGGGCCGCACCCCATGCTATCTCGAGTTCGTGCGCGCCGCCTGATCCGTCCTGGCCGGGCCAAGGCCGGCACTTGTAGTATGGCTGCGGTAGGGCGAGGGGGAATTGTCTTGCCCGCCGCGCCGATTCAGGCTATACACCGCTCAAATTCTTGATCGTTAGAGCAAGGGTGGGCCCGCAAGGACCCGCTCTTTTTTGTTGCCCATGCCCGGTGGCGGCAGGCGATCAGCCGAACCAGAGCGAGGATCCGGCCCTATGACAGACGAGCCAGCAATGCCCAACGATCAAAGACTGGTCACCGAGACCGGCGTTGACGCGCGCATTGCCGAAATCGTCGAGCCGGTGATCGAGGCCCTCGACATGCGGCTGGTGCGCGTGCGGATGTCAGGGCAGAACGGCAATACGCTGCAGATCATGGCCGAGCGCAATGACGGCACCATGAGCGTCGAGGACTGCGAGGCGGTGTCGCGCGCGGTTTCTCCGGTGCTGGATGTGGAAGATCCGGTGGAAAAGGCGTATCATCTGGAAATCTCGTCGCCCGGCATCGACAGGCCGCTGGTGCGCAAGTCCGATTTCGTCCGCTGGGAGGGTCACCTCGCCCGTTGCGACGCCTCGGTGCTGATCAATGGCCGCAAGCGGTTCCGCGGCTATATCCGGAATGTCACGGAGACCGGTTTCTCGATCGAGCGCGATCAGCCGGCCTATGGCGAAGACAATATTGCGGTCATCCCCTTCTCGGCGCTCGCCGAGGCCAAGCTGGTGCTGACCGACGACCTGATCCGCGAATCGCTTCGCGCCGACAAGGCCGCCAAGGCGGCTGCCGCCGCCAATGGCGCCGATACGGACGAGCCGGACGACGCCGGCGACAGCGCCTGAGCCAGCTTTGAGACGACGTCCGCCCTCCGGGGCATCGATCCGGCCCGGTTGACGGGCCAAACCAGACCCGGCCCGGGTGTCGGGCCAGAACCAGACCCGGGGTGCCGGGCCAGAACCAGACAAGGCCCGCACGGTCGCGGGCCGACACATGGAGACAGACATGGCAGTCAGTGCAAACAGGCTTGAGCTTCTTCAGATCGCCGACGCGGTCGCGCGCGAGAAGTCCATTGACCGCGAGATCGTCATCGCCGCCATGGCGGACGCGATCCAGAAGGCCGCGCGGTCGCGCTACGGATCGGAATCCAACATCCGCGCTGACATCAACGCCAAGACCGGCGAGATCCGCCTGCAGCGCCTGCTCGAAGTCGTCGAGCACGCCGAGGACTATGCCACCCAGATCCCGCTGCTGATCGCGCGCGACCGCAATCCCGATGCGCAGCTCGGCGACTTCATCGCCGATCCGCTGCCGCCGATGGATTTCGGTCGCATCGCCGCCCAGTCGGCCAAGCAGGTGATCGTGCAGAAGGTGCGCGAGGCCGAGCGCGACCGCCAGTATGACGAGTTCAAGGACCGCATCGGCGAGATCGTCAACGGCACCGTCAAGCGCGTCGAATACGGCAACGTCATCGTCGATCTCGGCCGCGGCGAAGGCATCATCCGCCGCGACGAGACCATCCCGCGCGAAGCCTTCCGCTACGGCGACCGCGTCCGCGCCTATGTCTACGACGTCCGCCGCGAGCAGCGCGGCCCGCAGATCTTCCTGTCGCGCACCCATCCGCAGTTCATGGTCAAGCTGTTCACGATGGAAGTGCCGGAAATCTACGACGGCATCATCGAGATCCGCTCGGTCGCCCGCGATCCGGGCAGCCGCGCCAAGATCGCCGTGATCTCCAACGATTCCTCGATCGATCCGGTCGGCGCCTGCGTCGGCATGCGCGGCAGCCGCGTCCAGGCGGTCGTCGGCGAATTGCAGGGCGAGAAGATCGACATCATTCCCTGGTCGCCGTCGCCGGCGAGCTTCATCGTCAACGCGCTGCAGCCGGCCGAGGTCTCCAAGGTCGTGCTCGACGAGGACGCCGAGCGCATCGAGGTGGTGGTGCCCGACGAACAGCTCTCGCTGGCCATCGGCCGCCGCGGGCAGAACGTCCGCCTGGCCTCGCAGCTCACCGGCTGGGACATCGACATCCTGACCGAGGAAGAGGAAAGCCAGCGCCGCCAGAAGGAATTCAACGAGCGCACCGCCCTGTTCATGGAAGCGCTGGATGTCGACGAGATGGTCGGCCAGGTGCTGGCCTCCGAAGGCTTCAGCCAGGTCGAGGAAGTGGCCTATGTCGACATCGGTGAAATCACCGCGATCGAGGGCTTCGACGAGGAGACCGCCAACGAGCTGCAGACCCGGGCGCGCGAATATCTCGACAAGCTCGAGGCCGAGCTCGACGCCAAGCGCAAGGAGCTGGGCGTCGAGGACGAACTCCGGACCGTGCCGGGCATGACCACGCCGATGATGGTGGCGCTGGGCAAGGACGGCATCAAGACCGTGGAAGATTTCGCCGGCTGCGCCGTTGACGACCTGACCGGCTGGTCGGAACGCAAGAACGGCGAGACCAAGCGCTTCGACGGCCTGTTCACCGGTCTCGATGTGTCCCGCACCGAAGCCGAGCAGATGATCCTCCAGGCGCGTCTCGCCGTCGGCTGGATCACCGAGGACGAGCTGGTGGTCGAAGAGGACGAAGGCGGCGCCGCGGAAGCGGACGCCGGGGCGGATGGCGAAGAGGCCTGAGGCCTGACGTCGCCGGAGGCTGTGCGGTGAAGGTCAGGATCGAGCCCGTGAACGACCGAATGTGCATTGTGACCCGGGACCGCGGCCAGCCCGATGGATTAATCCGGTTCGTGGCCGGGCCCGACGGTTCGGTGGTTCCGGATCTGCGCCAGGCTCTTCCCGGGCGCGGCTGCTGGGTGACGGCGGAGCGGACGATGGTGGACCTGGCGGTCAAGCGCAAGCTGTTCGGCAGGGCGCTCAAGACCGAGGTGACCACCGATCCGGAGCTGGGCGGCGTGGTCGACCGGCTCTTGTGCGACAGCCTTTTCGGCATGATGAACATGGCGCGCAAGTCGGGCCAGTTCATCACCGGATCGGGCAAGGTCGAGGACGCCGTGCGGTCGGGCTCGGCCATCGCGCTGATGCATGCGAGCGACGCCGCCGACGATGGCGTCCGCAAGCTCAGGCAGGCCAACACGGCCCGGGCGCTGGGTGTGACCGAGGCGGAGATACCCGTCTTTCGGCTGTTTTCAGCCGAAGAATTGGCGCTCGCCATGGGCGAAGGCGCTTTTATCCATGCCGCCGCGCTTGCAGGGCAGGCCGGTGAGGGTGTAGTGAAGCGCGCAAAGATGCTTGCGCGCTACAGGAACGGTCCCGAAGCGGGACCGGACTGAAGACGGGCTTCCGGGCGCTTCGCCCGGGTGCAAACGATCAAGAAGCCGGCGCGCACGGGCGCGATGCGGTTTCCCGCGGAAACGGATACGGAATGAGCGACAGCAACGACGACAAGACGATCAATGTGACCGGCAAGAAGACCTTCTCGCTGAAGCGCCCCTCGGTGGAACAGGGGATGGTTCGCCAGGAGATGGGTCGCGGCCGGACCAAGGCCGTGGTGGTGGAAACGCGCAAGCGCCGCATCACGCGTCCCGAGGATGAGAATCAGGCGCCGCCAGTCACCCTCAAGCCGCGCCCCGCACCCGTCGCTGAAAAGCCGGCCGAACCGGTGGCCCCGCCGCCGCGCGCCCCTGCGCCCACACCGCCACCGCGTGGCGCTGTGCTCAACCGGCTTTCCGCAAGTGAAGTCGAGGCGCGCCGCCGTGCGCTTCAGGACAGCCGCGTCCGTGATGTCGAAGACAAGAAGCGCGCCGAGGAACAGGCGGCCCGCAAGGCCGAGGAAGACGCCCGCCGCGCCATCGAGGAGGCCGAGGCCGCTCGCCTGAAGGCCGAAGAAGACAAGCTCGCCGCCAAGGAAGCCGCAAGCCAGCCTCCCGTCGAGGCGGAAGCGCCGGTCGAGGCGACGCCGGAGGCAATTGTCGCGGCGCAGGCCGAAGAGGTATCCCGTGGCCGTCGCCGCGAGACCGAGACCGAGGCTCCGGCCCGCACAGGCGGCCCGGCGCGTCCGGGCGCCAAGGTCGTGCGCCCCGAAACGCCCAAGCCCACCCGGCCCAAGGTCGAGGAAGACCGCCGCCGCGGCAAGCTGACCCTGAACGCCGCCCTGAGCGACGACGGCAACGCCCGCGGCCGCTCGCTGTCGGCCATGCGCCGCCGCCAGGAGAAGATGCGCCGCTCGATGATGCAGGAGCCGCGCGAGAAGATCGCCCGCGAGGTGACGCTGCCCGAGACCATCACCATCCAGGAACTGTCCCAGCGTATGGCCGAGCGGTCGGTCGACGTGATCAAGTACCTGATGAAGGAAGGCCAGATGATGAAGCCCGGCGACGTCATCGACGCCGACCTGGCTGAACTCATCGCCGGCGAATTCGGCCACACGGTCCGCCGCGTGTCGGAATCCGACGTCGAGCTCGGCATCTTCAATGTCGAGGACGAAGGCGGCGAGATGGTCTCGCGGCCTCCGGTGGTCACCATCATGGGCCATGTCGACCACGGCAAGACCTCGCTGCTCGACGCCATCCGCGACGCCAATGTCGTCTCCGGCGAGGCCGGCGGCATCACCCAGCACATCGGCGCCTACCAGGTCGAGAAGAACGGTCAGTTGATCACCTTCATCGACACGCCCGGCCACGCCGCCTTCACCGCCATGCGCGCCCGCGGCGCCCAGGCCACCGACATCGCCATCCTGGTGGTGGCGGCGGACGATGCCGTGATGCCGCAGACGATCGAATCGATCAATCACGCCAAGGCGGCCGGCGTGCCGATGATCGTGGCGATCAACAAGATCGACAAGCCGTCGGCCAACGCCCAGAAGGTCCGCACCGACCTGCTCCAGCACGAAGTCTTCGTCGAAAGCATGGGCGGCGAGGTGCTCGACGTCGAGGTCTCCGCCACCAAGCACATCAATCTCGACAAGCTGCTCGACGCCATCCTGCTGCAGGCCGAACTGCTCGACCTGAAGGCCAATCCCACGCGCACCGCCGAAGGCGTGGTGATCGAGGCCAAGCTCGATCGCGGCCGCGGCTCCGTCGCCACCGTGCTGGTGCAGGCCGGCACGCTCAGGCCCGGCGACATCCTCGTCGCCGGCGACCAGTGGGGCCGTGTGCGCGCCCTGGTCAATGACCGTGGCGAGCAGGTCAAGGAAGCTGCCCCCGCCTTCCCGGTCGAGATCCTCGGCCTTCAGGGCACGCCGCAGGCCGGCGACCGTTTCGCCGTCGTCGAGAACGAAAGCCGCGCCCGCGAGATCGCCGAATACCGCCAGCGGCTTGCCCGCGACAAGGCGGCGGCGCGCCAGAGCGGAACCCGCGGTTCGCTCGAGCAGATGATGACGCAGCTCCAGGACACCGGCAGCAAGGAATTCCCGCTGCTGGTCAAGGGCGACGTGCAGGGCTCGATCGAAGCCATCGCAGGCGCCATCGACAAGCTTGGCACCGACGAAGTCAGGGCCCGCATCATCCATTCGGGCGCAGGCGCCATCACCGAATCCGACATCAGCCTCGCCGAGGCCTCGGGTGCGGCGATCATCGGCTTCAACGTCCGCGCCAACAAGCAGGCGCGCGACGCGGCCGAGCGCGACGGCGTCGAGATCCGCTACTACAACATCATCTACGACCTGGTGGATGACGTGAAGGCGGCGATGTCGGGCATGCTCTCTCCGGAGCGCCGCGAGACCTTCCTCGGCAATGCCGAGATCCTCGAGGTGTTCAACATCACCAAGGTCGGCAAGGTCGCCGGTTGCCGCGTCACCGAAGGCAAGGTCGAACGCGGTGCGGGCGTCCGCCTGATCCGCGACAACGTCGTCATTCACGAAGGCAAGCTCAAGACATTGAAGCGCTTCAAGGACGAAGTCTCCGAAGTCAATGGCGGCCAGGAATGCGGCATGGCCTTCGAGAACTACGAAGACATCCGCGCGGGCGACGTCATCGAGTGCTTCCGCGTCGAGCACGTCACGCGCACGCTCTGATCGGACTACCCCTCCGGCGCACCCTGCGCCGGAGGGGTCTCCCTTCTTTGGCGACAGGGCTATAGCGCCCGCAATTTCGGTTGGAAATTCATGACCAAGTCATCCTCATCGGCTCCCTCCCAGCGCATGCTGCGCGTCGGTGAACAGGTGCGCGCCGCCATCACCCAGGCGCTGCAGCGCGGCGACATCCGCGATCCGGTGCTGTCCAACACGCTGATTTCCGTGACCGAGGTGCGCATGTCGCCCGACCTGACGGTCGCCACCGCCTATGTCACGCCCTTGGGCGTGGAGGATCACACGGAAACCATTGCGGCGCTCAACAAGAACGCCCGCTTCATCCGCGGCCGCGTCTCGCCGGATCTCAGGCAGATGCGCGTCATCCCGGAACTGCGCTTCCGCGACGACACCAGCTTCGCCAATTACCAGCATATCGACCGGTTGCTGAAATCGCCCGAAGTGGCCCGCGACCTCGGGCATGACGACGACGCCGATGCCGGCGACGCCGCCTCAGACGGTGAAAAGTAAGATGGCGACACTCGTGACGCCGGAAAAAATCGCCGCCATGTCCACCGACGCCCGGGCGACGCTCTATGCCAATTGCCTGCGGACGGTCGACAATGACGACGCCGTGTTCATCGTCGACCTGATCGTCGAAAGCGGCCTGCCCTACGCCCGCAAGAAGGAAATCTCCCATGGCGACCCGGAAATGCGCGCCATCGAGGTGATCGTCAACGCGCCGGAAAACGAAGCGGCGATGCTCGATGCGGTGGCGCATGGAATGCCGCCGCTCGGCGTCATCGAGCCGCTGATCGTCGCGAAGCTGGGCACTCTGTACCGCGCCGAGAACGGCGGAACGATCGCCGCCGGATACCTGGTCGCCAAGCGCCTCTATGCGCTCGACTACGAGAAACGCGCGCCCATGCCGATGCCGGCGGGCAGCGTCGCCAGGACGGCGGCAACCTTCCACAAGAAGCCGGGATACTGACATGGGCCGTCGCGGCAAGAAAAAGGGCCGGCCCGTCTCCGGCTGGCTGGTGCTCGACAAACCGTGGGATTTCGGCTCCACCGAGGCTGTCTCCAAGATCAAATGGCTGTTCAAGGCGGAAAAGGCCGGCCATGCCGGCACGCTCGACCCGCTGGCCTCGGGCATGCTGCCGATCGCGCTCGGCGACGCCACCAAGACCGTTCCCTATGTGATGGACGGCCGCAAGGTCTATGAATTCACCGTCGCCTGGGGCGAAGAACGCAACACCGACGATCTCGAGGGCGCGGTCACGCAAGCCTCCGACCTCCGCCCCGACAGCGCCGCGATCGAGGCGATCCTGCCGTCCTACACCGGCGTGATCGAACAGGTGCCGCCGGCCTTCTCCGCCGTCAAGATCGGCGGCGAACGCGCCTACGACATGGCGCGCGACGGCGAGGTGGTGGACATTCCGCCGCGCGAGGTCGAGATCCACCGCATCACGCTGCTGGGTTGCCCCGACGCCGACCATGCGGTGTTCGAGGTCGAATGCGGCAAGGGCACCTATGTCCGTGCGCTTGCGCGCGATTTCGGCCGGGAACTCGGCTGCTTCGGCCACATCTCCGGCCTGCGCCGCACCATGGTCGCGCCGTTCTCCGAGGACGCCATGGTTCCGCTCGCCGATCTGATCGCGCTCGAAGAGATCGAGGACGAGGCCGAGCGGCTGTCGGCGCTCGACACCTTCCTGGTGCCGACCGGCGAAGCGCTCGGCATGTTGCCGCGCATTGATCTGAGCGAGGACCAGGCGCAGCGGATCCGCATGGGCAATCCCGTCATCCTCCGGGGCCGCGACGCGCCGGTGGCCACCGACGACGCCTGCGCCTATGTCCGCGGCGCGCTGCTGTCGATCGGCGAGGTCGCCGGCGGCGAATTCCGCCCGCGCCGGGTGTTCAAGGCCTGATCAGCCGGCGTCGCCGGCCGCCACCGGTCCGCACTCGGCCTCGATCCGCTCCGCCACCAGGGCCTGCAGCCGCCACAGGTTGCGGTCGTGGATGCCGAGGCTTTCCAGCATGGTGACGGTCGAGTGCAGGTATTCCGCCATCGAGCCGCGGAAGCCGCAGGCGCCGGCGAGCACCGCCGCCACCTCCGAATCCGGCAATCCGGCGACATAGCGCGGGCTCCTGCGGTCCATGGCAAACGTCAGCGCGGTAAGCCGCTCCTGCCCGGATTTCACGCCGATCCAGCGCCAGGGAAAGGCCGAGGGCAACTGGCTCAGCTCGCGGCGGATCAGCCGGTGCAGCTCCTGCTCCAGTCCCGCCTCGGGCAGCCGGTAGAGCATGCCGGTGCACTGGCCGCCGCGGTCGAGCGCCATCATCAGCCCCGGACGGTCATGGCTGCCGCGATAGCGGTAGTCCGGTCCCAGGCAGAAGCGCCGGTGCCAGCCGATGGCCCGCCCCAGCCGCTTTTCCTCATAGGCCGTTTCCGGATTCCAGATCAGCGAGCCGTAGCCGAACAGCCAGAAATCGCCCGGCGGCCGCGTCGCCAGCATGGACCCGACGGCCTCGGCGTAATCCGCGTCCGTCGCCGCCCGGAACCCCGGCAAGAGCTTGGGTCCCGGATCCTCGACCGCCCGGTGGACGAGATCGACATGACTGCGGGTGAGCCGCATGCGTCTGCTGTGTGCCATGGCCAGCGTTCCCTTCCGCGCGTCGCGCCTGCCGTCGAAGCTCTGGGAACTGGCCTCGTGCCTTGGCCCGCGCTTCGCCGTTCCGAAGGTCGGCCGGCCGCGCCCGCGCTGTCAAGCGCCGCGTCGCCCGGGTCCGCGAAAGCGGCTTGATCCCGCCCGCGCGCTGATGCACTGTTCGGCGAAGGGGAGGAAACAGTCATGAAAAACATCGGTTTCGCGGCCGTCCTGCTGGCCCTCGCATCCGCGTCGACGGCCGCTCTCGTCGCGCCCGCCCGGGCGCAGACCCCGGGCTATGACAGCCAGGGATGCGGCTGGTACATCATTCTCGGCTGCTCGAAGAACCAGGCCGCCGCCCGCCGCACGCTGCAGCAGCTCGGCGGTCCGGGCGTCGGCGGCGGCGCCGGCGCGCAGGTGCTCGATACGTCGAATATGGGCGGTTTCCGGCCCGGCTTTTTCTGCGTCGCCGACGGTCCCTACATCTCCTCCGACGACGCGGGTTCGGTTGCCTGGGTCGAGGCCGTGCCCGACGCCTATGTCAAGCGCGGCTGCTGAAAGGCTGAGCCCGGCGCTGCGCAATGGCCGCGCGCCCCGCCCGCCAGGGGCGCCCCAGGCGCCGTTCTCCAAAAATTCCTTTCATTTCGGGCGGAATTGGCCTATAGCCCAGCCGTCATCGCCGGTCTTGCCGGCTTGACATTCGAGGCCCCTGCTGGACGACATCCCGGCGGCGGGCGCCATATCCATCCAGATCGAAAGGATTTCACGATGTCGATCACTGCCGAGCGCAAGGCTGCGCTGCTGAAGGAATACGCCACCACGGAAAACGACACCGGCTCGCCGGAAGTCCAGGTCGCCATTCTGACCGAGCGGATCAACAATCTGACCGGCCACTTCAAGGACCACAAGAAGGACAACCATTCACGCCGCGGGCTGTTGAAGATGGTGTCCACGCGCCGTTCGCTGCTTGACTATGTCAAGCGCAAGGACGAGGCGCGCTACGCCGCACTGATCGCCCGTCTGGGCATCCGCCGCTAATCTGCTGCCGGCGGGCGGAGCCTGGTGCTTCGCCCGCCGCACCTTTGCCAAGGTCCCCGCACCACCCGAACCGGGGACATGGCGTTCAGGCGCACGCCGCGGGCCGCAAAACGGCCTGATATTCGCGCCAAAACCGTCCGATGGACCGGGTCATCCGGTTCCGGATATTTGAATGGCCCGTCATGGGGCAGGATTGCCGGATGCTTTTGCTGCCCCGACCGGGCGGCCCCGACCGAAGCCTCCCGCTGTCTTGCCCGAGATGCGCTCTAAACAACGAGGACATCCCGCGCGCGGCCGAAACCGGCCGGGCCCGATGTCCGCATACGAAGGACAAGACATGTTCGATACCCACAAGGTCGAGATTGAATGGGGCGGCCGTCCGCTCATCCTGGAAACCGGCAAGGTCGCCCGCCAGGCAGACGGCGCCGTCGTCGCCACCTATGGCGAGACCGTGGTGCTGGCCACCGTCGTCTCCGCCAAGTCGCCCAAGCCCGGCCAGGATTTCTTTCCGCTGACCGTCAACTACCAGGAAAAGACCTACGCGGCCGGCAAGATCCCCGGCGGCTATTTCAAGCGCGAAGGCCGTCCGAGCGAGAACGAGACGCTGGTCTCGCGCCTCATCGACCGCCCGCTGCGCCCGCTGTTCCCGGACGGCTACAAGAACGACACCCAGGTGATCGTCACCGTCCTGCAGCATGATCTCGAAAACAACCCCGACATCCTGTCGCTGGTCGCCGCCTCCGCTGCGCTGACGCTGTCGGGCATTCCCTTCATGGGCCCGATCGCCGGCGCCCGTGTCGGTTACATCAACGGACAGTACGTGCTCAACCCGCATGTCGACGAAATGCCCGAATCCTCGCTCGACCTCGTCGTCGCCGGCACCTCGGACGCCGTGCTGATGGTGGAATCGGAAGCCAAGGAACTGGCCGAAGACGTCATGCTCGGCGCCGTCATGTTCGGCCACAAGGGCTTCCAGCCGGTGATCGACGCGATCATCCAGTTGGCCGAAGCCGCCGCCAAGGAGCCGCGCGACTTCACCGCTCCCGACCATGCCGAGCTTGAAGCCGAAATGCTGGCGATGTGCGAAGCGGGCCTCCGCGACGCCTACACCAACACCGACAAGGCTGCCCGCTACACCGCCATCGACGCGGTCAAGGCCAAGGTCAAGGAACACTTCGCTCCGGCTGACGGCGAAGAAGCCCGCTTCTCGTCGGAAGTGATCGGCGCCGTGTTCAAGTCGCTGCAGGCCAAGGTCGTCCGCAACGCCATTCTCGACACCAAGAGCCGCATCGACGGCCGCGATCTCTCGACGGTCCGTCCGATCGTCTCGGAAGTCGGCCTGCTGCCGCGCACCCACGGCTCGGCGCTGTTCACCCGCGGCGAGACCCAGGCCATCGTCGTCGCCACGCTTGGCACCGGCGAGGACGAGCAGTATGTCGACAGCCTGACGGGGACCTACAAGGCCACCTTCATGCTGCATTACAACTTCCCGCCCTATTCGGTGGGTGAAACCGGCCGCACCGGCTCGCCCGGCCGCCGCGAAATCGGCCACGGCAAGCTCGCCTGGCGCGCCATCCACCCGATGATGCCCGCCGCCGACCAGTTCCCCTACACCGTGCGCGTGGTCTCGGAAATCACCGAATCCAACGGCTCCTCGTCGATGGCCACCGTCTGCGGCACCTCGCTGGCGCTGATGGATGCGGGCGTGCCGCTCGCCAAGCCGGTCGCCGGCATCGCCATGGGCCTGATCAAGGAAGGCGAGAAGTTCGCCGTCCTGTCCGACATCCTCGGCGACGAGGATCACCTGGGCGACATGGACTTCAAGGTCGCCGGCACCGCCGACGGCATTACCGCGCTGCAGATGGACATCAAGATCGACGGAATCACCGAGGAAATCATGCAGATCGCGCTCGGCCAGGCCAAGGACGGCCGCCTGCACATCCTGCACGAGATGGGCAACGCGCTCACCGAAAGTCGCGGCCAGCTGGGCGAGTTCGCCCCGCGCATCGAGGTCATGACCATCCCGGTCGACAAGATCCGCGACGTCATCGGCACCGGCGGCAAGATCATCCGCGAGATCGTCGAGAAGACCGGCGCCAAGATCAACATCGACGATGACGGCACCATCAAGATCGCCTCGTCCTCGGGCAAGGAGATCGAGGCCGCCAAGAAGTGGATCCACTCGATCGTCGCCGAGCCGGAAGTGGGCATGATCTACGAAGGCACCGTCGTCAAGGTCGCCGATTTCGGCGCCTTCGTGAACTTCTTCGGCCCCAAGGACGGCCTGGTCCACATCTCCCAGCTCGCCTCCGAGCGCGTCTCCAAGACCTCGGACGTGGTCAAGGAAGGCCAGAAGGTCTGGGTCAAGCTCCTGGGCTTCGATGAACGCGGCAAGGTCCGCCTGTCGATGAAGGTCGTCGACCAGGAAACCGGCCAGGAAGTCTCCGGCGGCGAATAAGCCCCAGGCTTCAGCCTTCGGTGGAGACACCGTCGCACCCGATGCCAGAACAAGGCCCCCGGATCGCAGGATCCGGGGGCTTTTCGCTGTGCCGCGCCGCCTGCCCGACGCGCGCCCAAATTCAATTTTTCGGCTCGGGTCGCCTGGCGATCCGCCTCCCGGCGTGGAACGAAATCGCGATATCCGCATTGTCTCATCAACCCCGGTTATCACGCCGGCGCCAAGGGATAAGGGTGTCCGATGACCAGCCGATGCAGTGGCGTTTCGCCGACTGCCTGATGACATGACTGCGCCGCAGGGCGCTGCTGAACAAGGATGACCGATGCCCGACAGTCTCGGAGAAAAAGCCAAAACCGGCGTTAAAGGTCTTGATGACATTCTGTCCGGCGGCCTGTCGCGCCGCCATGTCTTCCTGCTGGAAGGCACCCCCGGCACCGGCAAGACCACGATCGCGCTCCAGTTCCTTCTCGAGGGCGCGGCACGGAGCGAGCGGTGCCTCTATATCACCCTGTCGGAAACCGAGGAGGAGCTGCGCGACGGCGCCAGCTCCCACGGCATGGAGATCGGCGAGCAGATCGAGATCTACGAACTGGTGCCGCCCGAAAGCCTGCTCGATTCCGACCAGCAGCAGAGCCTGCTCTATTCCTCCGATCTCGAACTGGGCGAAACCACCAAGATGATCTTCGAGGTCTTGGAGCGGGTGCAGCCGACGCGCGTCGTGCTCGACAGCCTCTCGGAAATCCGGCTTCTGGCCCAGAGTTCGCTGCGCTACCGAAGGCAGATTCTCGCGCTCAAGCATTTCTTCGCCAAGTCCGGCGCCACCGTGCTGCTGCTCGACGACATGACCACCGACGTGCTCGACAAGACCGTCCACAGCGTGGTCCATGGCGTGATCCATCTCGAGGAACTCGCCCCCAATTACGGCTCCGAACGGCGACGGCTGCGGGTGGTCAAATATCGCGGCCAGTCCTTTCGCGGCGGTTATCATGATTTCGTCATCCGCACCGGCGGCGTCCAGGTCTTCCCGCGGCTGCGCGCGCTCGAGCACCGCACCGCCTTTCCGCGCACCCTGCTCGGCAGCGGCGTGCCCGAGCTCGATGGCCTGCTCGGCGGCGGCGTCAGCCGCGGCTCCAGCACCCTGCTGATCGGGCCCGCCGGCACCGGCAAGAGCCTGTTCGCGCTGCAGTTCGTCATCGCCGCCGTGGAACGGGGCGAACACGCGGCGATCTTCGTCTTCGACGAGGAACTCGGCCTGCTGTTCGACCGCACCCGGGCGATGGGCATCGAGCTCGAAAAGCTCCGCGACGACGGCGTCATCCACATCGAGCAGCTCGACGCGGCCGAGCTGTCGCCGGGCGAGTTCGCCCAGCGCGTCCGCCATATCGTCTCCGACTTCAAGGCCAAGACCGTGGTCATCGATTCCATCAACGGCTACCAGGCGTCGATGCCCGAGGAGAACGCGCTGGTGCTGCACATGCACGAGCTGCTGCAATACCTCAACCGTCAGGGCGCCAACACCTTTCTCACCGTCGCCCAGCACGGCCTGGTCGGCGACATGAAATCGCCGGTCGACGTCACCTACCTCGCCGACACCGTGATCCTGCTGCGCTATTTCGAGGCCGCGGGCAGGGTGCGGCGCGCCGTCTCCGTTATCAAGAAGCGCACCGGCCGGCACGAGGAAAGCATCCGCGAGTTCAAGATCGGGTCGAACGGCCTGACGGTAGGCAAGCCGTTGACCGGCTTCCAGGGCGTGCTCAAGGGCGTTCCGACCATGGTCGGCAGCGACGCGGAGCTGCTCGAAATCGCCGCCGACGGGAGGGATGGCCATTCCTGATCGTCGAGCGCCCGCGCTGATTTTCGCGCCTGTCGGCCGGGATGCCCAGATTGCCGCCTCGCTTCTCGAGGAAGCCGGCGTCCCGTCGCACACCGTCCCCGATCTCGCCGCGCTGCTGCGCATGCTGGGCGAGGACGTGTCCCTGGCGGTTGTCACCGAGGAGGCCCTGCGCTTTGCCGATCTGCGCGAGCTGTCGGCCTGGGTGACCGCGCAGCCGAGCTGGTCCGACCTGCCCTTCATCCTGCTGACCCAGCGCGGGGGCGGCCCGGAACGCAATCCCGCCGCCGCGCGCCTGTCGGGCATCCTCGGCAATGTGAGCTTTCTCGAACGTCCCTTCCACGCCACCACCTTCATCTCGATGGCCCGCAGCGCCCTGCGCGGCCGCCGTCGCCAGTACCAGGCGCGCCTGCAGATCGAGGCGCTCGATGAAAGCGAACGCCGGTTGCAGACGGCGCTGCAGGCGGGCCATCTCGGCGCCTGGGAGCTGGACATGGGCAGCCTGGAGCTGACCGCGTCGGAAACATTCCGGCGGATCTTCGGCCGCGGCCCGGATGCGGGCTTCGGCTATCACGACATGATCGATGCGATCGCTCCCGACGACAGTCCGGGCGTGCGCAGGGCGCTCGAGGCGACCATCGAGACCGGCGCCGATCTGGCGATCGAGGTCCGCCTGCCGTCCCCCGGCGGCGCGGTCCGCTGGGTCGAGATGCGTGCCCAGATCTACCGCGAGCTCAACGGCCTCCGCATACGCATCATCGGCGTCTGCGCCGACGTCACCGAGCGCCGCCGCAACGAGGAGTCCCAGCGCCAGATCAACGAGATGCTGGAGGAACGGGTTGCCGCCCGCACCGCCGAGCTGGAGACGGCCCATGCCGACACCATGGCCGAGATCGCCCAGCGCCAGCGCGCCGAGGAGCAGTTGCGCCAGGCCCAGAAGATGGAGGCCATCGGCCAGCTCACCGGCGGCGTGGCCCATGATTTCAACAATCTGCTGATGGCGGTGCTCGGCAATCTCGAACTCCTGCACAAGCATGCCGGCGACGATCCCAAGGCGATCCGTCTGATTGACGGGGCCATCCAGGGCGCGCGCCGCGGCGCATCGCTCACCCAGCGGCTCCTGGCCTTCGCCCGCCGCCAGGACCTGCATGTGACCCCCATCGACATCAAGAAGCTGGTGGGCGGCATGGAGGAGCTGCTGCAGCGGTCGGTCGGCACCGCGATCAACATGGAGATCGATCTGCCCGACGGGCTGCCCCCGGCCATGGCCGACGCCAACCAGCTCGAACTGGCCCTGCTCAACCTTGCCGTCAACGCCCGGGACGCCATGGCCGAAGGCGGCACGCTCCGCATCGGCCTGCGCCGGGACGAAGGCTGCGATCATCCGGAAGATCTGGACGAGGGCAGCTATGTGGTGCTCTCCGTCACCGACAACGGCAAGGGCATGGACGAGGACACGCTGAAAAAGGCCATCGATCCGTTCTTCTCCACCAAGGAGCTCGGCAAGGGGACGGGTCTCGGCCTGTCGATGATCCACGGCCTGGCGATCCAGATGAAGGGCATGCTGAAGCTCGAGAGCCGCGTCGGGCAAGGCACCACCGCGGAGCTCTGGATCCCCTCCGCCGGCCAGGACCTCCAAAGCGAAGTCCCAGCAGCGGAGGCCGCGGTGCCGGCGCCGGACGCCAAGGCAGCTCGCGCCGAGCCCCTGGTGCGCCGCATCCTGATGGTCGACGACGACGTCCTCATCGCCATGAGTTCGGTCGACATGCTGGAGGATCTGGGCCACCAGGTGGTCGAGGCCAATTCCGGCGAGCAGGCCCTCGATATCCTCGCCAGCGGTCAGCCGTTCGACCTGATCATCACCGATTACTCGATGCCGCGGATGACCGGCGCCGAGCTCGCCCGCGAGGCGCGGCGGATGCGTCCGGAAATCCCGATCCTGATCGCGACCGGCTATGCCGAACTGCCCGCCGGCACGGAACTCAACCTGCCGCGGTTGAGCAAGCCCTATTCGCAGGACCAGTTGTCGGCCGAAATCGACCGGGCGCTGGCTTCCAGCCCGGAGGCCGCGGCCGCGGCATCGCCGCGCCAATAGCAGGCCGGCGCCGGATCAGGCCGGCGCTTCGGATTCCCGGAACCATCTCCCGTGCCCGTGCATTGGCCCTGCACCATCAACAGGGAGCACATCCATGGCCCATAGGCTTGCCATCTCGAAAATCGAGGACATCACCCACGATGTCCGCCAGTTCACCTTCGAAAAACCCGCGGGCTTCGCCTTCACGCCGGGGCAGGCGGCGGAGGTGGGGGTCGATCGGGACGGCTGGCGCGATGCGGGCCATCCGTTCACCTTCACGTCCCTGCCCGAGTGGGACGAACTGCAGTTCACCATCAAGATCTATCCCGAGCACGACGGGCTCACTGAGCAGATCGGCACGCTCGGGGTGGGCGACAGCTTCATCGTCGGCGATCCCTGGGGCACCATCGAGTACAAGGGGCGCGGCACCTTCATCGCCGCCGGCGCGGGCGTCACCCCCTTCATTGCCATCCTGCGCATGCTCAGGGACCGGGGCGAGCTCTCCGGCCACCGGCTGATCTTCGCCAACAAGACCGAGGCCGACATCATCCTGCGCGACGAGTTCGACGCCATGCCCGGACTTGAGGTCGTCTATGTGCTCAGCCAGCAAGACCGCGGCGGCTTCGAGCACGGCCGCATCGACAAGGCCATGCTCGAACGCCTCATCGGCAATACCAATCAGCATTTCTACGTCTGCGGCCCCGACGGCATGGTCGAGAGCATCAACGATGCGCTCAAGCAGATGGGCGCCGATCCTGACGGACTGGTGTTCGAGGAGTAGTGGCCGCGGTAGCGGAGAAACCAGTCCAGTGGACTGGTTTCAGCGACGAAGGACCGGAGCGGTCCGCCTTGGCAGAGGGCGCGGCGCGGGCTGGTTCCCCAACGAAAAACCCCGGATCAGGCGATCCGGGGTTTTCTTTTCCGCATGGACAGGGATGGGAGATGCCTACCCCTCGTCGGCCTTGTTGAGTTCCGAGACGATCGGCATCGAGGTGATGTTGAAGCCCGAATCCACGTAGTGGATCTCGCCGGTCACGCCCGAGGAGAGGTCCGAGAGCAGGTAGAGCGCGGACTTGCCGACGTCGTCGATGTCGACGGTGCGGCGGAGCGGCGCGTTCTTCTTCTGGTAGGAGAACATGGCGCGTGCGTCGCCGATGCCGGCGCCGGCGAGCGTCCGCACCGGGCCCGCCGAGATGGCGTTGACGCGGATGCCGTCCGGACCGTAGTCGGCGGCGAGATAGCGCACCATGGCTTCGAGCGCCGCCTTGGCCACGCCCATGACGTTGTAATTGGGCATCACCCGCACCGAGCCGCCATAGGTCAATGTCAGGATCGAGCCGCCGGCCGCCATCAGCGGCGCCGCGCGCTGCGCCACTTCCGTGAAGGAAAAGGCCGAGATCACCATTGTGCGGGAGAAATTGGCCCGCGTGGTCACGTCCGCGTAGCGGCCCTTGAGCTCGTTGCGGTCGGAGAAGCCGATGGCGTGGACCACGAAGTCGATCGAACCCCATTCCGATTTGAGCGTCTCGAACACCGCGTCGACGGTCGCCACGTCCTCGACGTCGCAGGGCAGCACCAGCGTCGAGCCGAGCTTCTGGGCCAGCGGCCGCACCCGCTTGCCGAAGCCCTCGCCCTGGTAGGTGAAGGCGAGCTCGGCGCCCGCTTCCGCGAGCTTGGTGGCGATCCCCCAGGCGATCGAGTGGTCGTTGGCGACTCCCATGATCAGCCCGCGCTTGCCCTTCATCAGTCCGTCCATGCCGCTTCCCCCGCCTGTGCCCGTTGCCACGCCGCTCACCGGTCGTGCCGCTGGAAGACCAGCGTCGCGTTGGTTCCGCCGAAGCCGAAGGAGTTGGACAGCACCGTGTCGATCTTGGCGTTGTCGATGCGCGCGCGCACGATCGGCACGCCCGCGAATTCCGGGTCGAGCTCGGTGATGTGCGCGCTTTCGCCGATGAAGCCTTCCTTCATCATCAGCAGCGAATAGATCGCCTCCTGCACGCCGGTGGCGCCCAGCGAGTGCCCGGTCAGCGACTTGGTCGACTGCACATGCGGCATGTCTGTGCCGAACACCTCGCGGATCGCGCCGATTTCCTTGGAATCGCCCACCGGTGTCGAGGTGCCGTGGGTGTTGATGTAGTCGACCCGGCCTTCGACGTTGGCCAGCGCCTGGCGCATGCAGCGGATCGCGCCTTCGCCCGACGGCGCCACCATGTCGTAGCCGTCCGAGGTGGCGCCATAGCCGGTGAGCTCGCCATAGATCTTGGCGCCGCGGGCCTTCGCGTGCTCGAGCTCTTCCATCACCAGCACGCCCGCGCCGCCGGCGATGACGAAGCCGTCGCGGCTCACGTCATAGGCGCGGGATGCGGTCGCCGCCTGGTCGTTGTATTTCGAGCTCATCGCCCCCATCGCGTCGAACAGGTTGGACATCGACCAGTCGAGGTCCTCGTGGCCGCCGGCGAACACCATGTCCTGCTTGCCCCACTGGATCAGTTCCGCCGCATTGCCGATGCAGTGCGCCGAGGTCGAGCAGGCCGACGAGATCGAATAGTTGACGCCGTGGATCTTGAACCAGGTCGCAAGCGTCGCCGACGCCGTCGACGACATGGCCTTCGGCACCGCGAAGGGGCCGATGCGCTTGGGGCTGCCGTTCTTGCGGGTGATGTCGGCGGCCTCGATCAGCGTGCGCGTCGAGGGACCGCCCGAGCCCATGACGATGCCGGTGCGCTCGTCGCTGATTTCGGCCTCGGTCAGGCCGGCGTCGGCGATCGCCTGCTGCATGGCGACATGGTTCCAGGCGCCGCCGCGCGACAGGAAGCGCATGGCGCGGCGGTCGACCAGTTCGGTCGGGTCCAGCGTCGGCGCGCCCCAGACCTGGCTGCGGAAGCCGTGATCGGCGAAGTCCTGGCTGAAGCTGATGCCGGATTTGGCCTGGCGCAGCGATTCGGTCACTTCGTTCGTGGTGTTGCCGATCGAGGATACGATCCCCATTCCCGTCACAACGACTCGTCTCATGCTATTGCCCTTTCTCGTGGAGGGTCCTGATCTGTCATGGCGCGAGCAACCCGCGCCCTGTCCCGAAAGGGTGTGTCAGGCGGTTTTGTCCTTGGCAAGGCCGACCTTCAGGTCTGTGGCGTTGTAGATCGTCTCGCCATCGGCCTTGAGCCAGCCATTGGCGATGCCGAGCACCAGCCTTCCGCGCATCACGCGCTTGAAATCGATGCCGTATTCGAGGAGCTTCACGTCCGGCGTCACCATGCCCTTGAACTTCACCTCGCCGGTCGACAGCGCCATGCCGCGGCCCTGTTCGCCGAGCCAGCCGAGATAGAAGCCGGTGAGCTGCCACATGCCGTCGAGGCCGAGGCATCCGGGCATCACCGGATTGCCCTTGAAATGGCAGGGAAAGAACCAGAGATCCGGGGTGATGTCGAATTCGGCGCGCAGGTAGCCCTTGTCGAACTCTCCGCCGGTTTCGGAAATGTCGGTGATCCGGTGCACCATCAGCATCGGCGGCAGCGGCAATTGCGCGTTGCCGGGGCCGAACAGCTCGCCTTCCGCGCATGTGAGAAGTTCGTCGTAGCTGTAGCTCGATTGCCTGTCGACCATGTAGAATGCGTCTCCCGTTTCGCCGTCTTTCCGCGCGGCGTCCATTGCTTTCGCCGTGCACGCTAGCACAGCCCCGCGCATGAGCGAAACCGGCCGGCGCGGCATCCTCGAATACCGGATGAGGCCTGCGAGCGAAAGAGGCGACGTTACGGAAAGTAGGTTCGGGGGGTCTATTGAAAGCTATCCCCACAAAAGTTATATGGAATGAACACAATTTGCAGTTTGGACCCTTCTGATCATGCCCCGTGCGCACACATCAAGATCCGCGGACCGCGATTCGGCCCTGCGCCTCAGGGGCGCCGGCCTTCGCCCGACGCGCCAGCGTGTGGCGCTCGCCGACCTGCTGTTTGCCAAGGGCGACCGGCACCTGACCGCCGAGGAACTGCATGAAGAGGCCGTCGGCGTCGGCGTCCCCTGTTCGCTGGCGACCGTCTACAACACGCTGCACCAGTTCACCGAGGCCGGCCTGCTCCGGGTGCTGTCGCTCGAAACCGCGAAGACCTATTTCGACACCAATGTCTCCGACCACCATCATTTCGTGGTCGAGGGCGCCAACGAGGTGCTCGACATCCCGGTGGGCAACATTTCCGTGGCCAATCTTCCCGAACCCCCCGAAGGCATGGAAATCACCCATGTCGACGTGGTCATCCGCGTCCGCCGCAAGCGCTGAGCCGTCCCGGCTTTTTCTGAATCCATCCGACATGATGGCGCCGGCCCGCGCCCGAGAGGCGCAGTTTTGGTGACGCCGGAACGCGCTGCGGCCGCCGCTTCTGCCTGTTCTGCCCTGATCGCTCTGGAAATGGCATGGATTTCCGATTACTAGCGGTGCAGTGCCGTCCGGCGCCCGCGCCGCGGGGGACGGTCTTTGTTTCGGGAGCCGAGAGGAAATCACATGCCGCCCTATCGTTCGAGAACATCCACCCATGGCCGCAACATGGCGGGCGCCCGCGGCCTCTGGCGGGCCACCGGCATGCGGGACGGCGATTTCGGCAAGCCGATCATCGCGGTGGTCAACTCCTTCACCCAGTTCGTCCCCGGCCATGTCCACCTCAAGGACCTGGGCCAGCTCGTGGCGGGCGAGATCGAGAAGGCCGGCGGCGTCGCCAAGGAATTCAACACCATCGCGGTGGATGACGGCATCGCCATGGGCCATGACGGCATGCTCTATTCGCTGCCCTCGCGCGAACTCATCGCCGATTCCGTCGAATACATGGTCAACGCCCACTGCGCCGACGCCATGGTCTGCATCTCCAACTGCGACAAGATCACGCCCGGCATGCTGATGGCGGCCATGCGGCTCAACATTCCGGTCATCTTCGTCTCCGGCGGCCCGATGGAAGCCGGCAAGGTGATCCTCGAGAACGGCACCGAGAAGGCGCTGGACCTGGTCGACGCCATGGTCGCCGCCGCCGATGACAGCGTCAGCGACGCAGACGTCGCCTCGATCGAGCGCTCGGCCTGCCCCACCTGCGGCTCCTGCTCGGGCATGTTCACCGCCAATTCGATGAACTGCCTGGCCGAAGCCATGGGCCTGGCGCTGCCCGGCAACGGCTCGACGCTCGCCACCCACGCCGACCGCGAGCGGCTGTTCCGCGAAGCCGGGCGCACCATCGTCGGGCTCGCCAAGCGCCATTACGAGGGCGACGACATGAGCGTGCTGCCGCGCTCGATCGCCTCCTTCGAAGCCTTCGAGAACGCCATGACGCTCGACATCGCCATGGGCGGCTCGACCAATACGGTGCTGCATCTGCTGGCCATCGCCCATGAGGGCGAGGTCGATTTCACCATGGCCGACATCGACCGGCTGTCGCGCAAGGTTCCGGTGCTGTGCAAGGTCGCGCCGGCCAAGAGCGACGTGCACATGGAGGACGTCCATCGTGCCGGCGGCATCATGGCGATCCTGGGCGAACTCGACCGTGCGGGCCTGCTCGAGACCTCTGTGGGCACGATCCACGAGAAGACCATGAAGCACGCGCTGGCGAAATGGGACGTGGTCCAGTCCAACGACCCGGCGGTGCATGATTTCTACCGCGCCGCGCCCGGCGGCGTGCCCACCCAGACCGCCTTCTCGCAGTCGCGCCGCTATGACAGCGTCGATCTCGACCGCACCGACGGCGTGATCCGCAATGTCGAGAACGCCTTCTCCAGGGATGGCGGCCTTGCCGTGCTGTTCGGCAACCTGGCCGAGGACGGCTGCATCGTCAAAACCGCCGGCGTCGACGAGTCGATCCTGAAATTCTCCGGTCCCGCGAAGATCTTCGAGAGCCAGGACGACGCCGTCTCCGACATCCTCACCGGCAAGGTCAAGCCCGGCCAGGTGGTGCTGATCCGCTACGAGGGCCCGCGCGGCGGCCCCGGCATGCAGGAAATGCTCTATCCGACCAGCTATTTGAAATCCAAGGGCCTGGGCAAGGCCTGCGCGCTGGTCACCGACGGCCGCTTCTCGGGCGGGTCCTCGGGCCTGTCGATCGGCCATGTCTCGCCCGAAGCGGCCGAAGGCGGCACCATCGGCCTGGTCGAGGACGGCGACATGATCGAGATCGATATCCCAAATCGCAGCATTCACCTCGCCGTCGACGAGGCGGTTCTGGCCGAACGCCGGGCAAGGCGCGAAGCCGAGGGCTGGCAGCCATCCAAGCCGCGCAAACGCGCCGTCTCCACCGCGCTCAAGGCCTATGCCGCCATGACCAGCAGCGCCTCGAAGGGTGCCGTGCGCATTCTCTGAGGGGGCGGGCAGCCGAAAGAATCAACTCGAACTCCCATGGGCTGGCCGGATAAGGCCAGCCCATGATGTTTGGCGTCAGGCGTTGGCCGTCTGCAGCCGGCCGTCCAGCACCACCCCGGTCCTGGGCGACACGACGCCGGCATCGCGGATGAAGGCGATGATCTCGTTGCGGTAGACGAGCCCTGTGTGCAGATAGTCGAGCTGGCGCAGATCCATGCTGGCGATCTCGCCCGCCACGCCGCCGCCGATCGGCTTGCCGTTCCAGGCCTCGCCGAAGCCGCCCAGCGCGATATAGGTGTTGAAGGCGATGGTGAAGCTCTCCTCCATCTGCTCGGCGAGCGGCCTGCCGTTGATTTCCACCTCGACCGCCCGCGCTTCCTGGGCGGAACTGCCGTGGTCGATGCGGTAGCGCAGGCCCTTGGAGAAATGCAGGAAGCCGCGCGACACGAAGCTGTCGAGCTTGATGTCCCCATTGTCGAGCTCTTCCGGCCGCAGGATGCGCTTGGCGTTGTTGTCGAGCATCTGCTGGATCTGGGCGCCGGTCATGGTCGCCACATGCACATTGTCGGCATAGGGCATGACGTCGAACCACTGCCTGAAGCTGAGCGGCCCCTCGCTCACGCCCGACGACAGGCCGGTGGCGTTGAAGATGGCGAGGTCGATCCGGCCGTTGGCGAAGGTCGCCGAGCGCTCGACCAGCGAGTCGTTCATGAAATTGGCCATGGCGCATTCGCGGATGTAGCGGTCGGCGATGGTGCGTTCGGTCGACACCAGCTCGCCGTCCTCGACGGTGCCGATCACCTCCGAGAGCTTCTCGTCGAGCGCCGCCAGCAGCGGCGCGATGTGCTCCGCCTCGAACGCCGCGTCATAGTCGCCGTCATGCTCGAGATCGTTGTATTTCGGATCGTCGGCGGCGACGCGGTCGTCGCGGGTCTTCACCGGATGCAGGCTGACCGAGGAGAACCAGGCCTTGCGGCCATTGTCGGCGGCGATCGACATGGCGATCTCGCCCAGATGCGAGCCGTTGGCCTCGGCCTGGGTGATCAGCACGCCCTCGATCATGTTGTCGGGATCGATGCCCTCGGCATTCAGCCGCGTGTGCGAATGGCCGCCGATCAGCACCACCGGCTTGTCGGTCAGCGGGCCGGCCGCGGCGGCGATGTCGAAGTCGCCTTCGCCGATCATCCGGTTGGTGCCGGCCTTGCCGCTCCTGTGGCTGCCCGAGCCGTAGCCGCAATGGGACAGGATGACGACGACGTCGGACACCGAGGCCACCGCCGGCATCAGGTTGCGGATCGCCTCGACCGGGCTCGTGACCGCCAGGTCCGGGTCGGCGGCCTGGCCGACGCGGGTGTCGACCGCGGTGGTCAGCCCGATGAAGCCGATGCGCAGGCCCTTGACTTCGGCGATCGCCGCGCAGGCGTAGTCCTCGTTCATCGCCATGAATTTCGAGCCGCGGACATTGGCCGACAGCACCGGGAACCTCGCGTCGGCGTCGAGGCCGGTCTTGAGCAGTTCGCAGCCGCGGTCGAATTCATGGTTGCCGAGAACCGCGATGTCGACCCCTGCAGCCGAATAGCTGCGATAGGCCGGATCGGCGACGAAACCCTCAGGCGACCAGCCCAGCAGTTCGTCGAACACGGAGCCCGTGTGGTCGTCTCCCCCGGAGATGAACAGCACCGCCTCGTCTTCGGCGGCAGACGCCCTGGCGTCGCGGACCTTCTTGACGATCTGCGAAAGGCGGTGCGTGTCGCCCTTCTTGGCGTGGGTGTCGGTGATGTGGTTGTGCAGGTCGTTGAAATGCAACAGCCGCAGAACGCGGCGCTCGCCCGCCGCCAGGGACGGCTCCGGCACCGGGTTGCCCTCGGCCGTCACGATCGCGCTGACGGGTCCGGAGAACGGGTCGCCCTTGAGCAGGAACAGCCGCTCGAACGCGCCCTTGGGGTTCGGGGTTGCGGCAACCAGTTGCAATTCGCCCTGGGCGGCGGCGCCGGCGCGGAACGTCAGAAACGGCGACATGGTTGTCAGCCCGACGACGGCGCTCGACTTGAGAAAATGACGACGTGAAAAAGGAAACGCGGCACCAGTCACAATGACCTCCTATGGCAGCGGAGAGGAAACATATCCCCGCGGGAGGCCTTGCCATGCGTTCATGAAGCTCCGATGACGCGGCGCCGGGCCGCGCGGGGCCATTTCGCCGCACCCCCGCTGCGCGTCCGTCGGGCGCCGGATCGGCCGGTCCTGGGCGTGTTACTTGAAGGCTTCGCCCGGATAGGCGCCCCAGATTTCGTCCTGGGCCACCCATCCGTCGACGCCGTCGGCGCGGGCCTCGCACCAGTCGCCGTCGCAGGCCTTGACCTCGACCACCACGCCCGGCTCGAGCCGCGCCACCACATTGGCGCTGGTGCGGGCCTCTCGGTGCATGTTGATGAATTCCTGCTCGCCGGTGCCGCGCATCCACGGCGCGGTCATGGCAGTGCGCTCGCCCGAGAGCAGCGACTGGTAGACCCAGCCCTCGGTGCCCTCGGCGTCGCGCACCCGGCGCCAGTTGTCATATTCCTGGATCACCTCCATCGGCACGCCGGAGCGTGTGTAGAGCCAGGCCACGGCGTAGTCGCGGCCGGGGCCGATCCTGAGATTGACCCGCTTGGCCTTGAGGCTGACGAAGCGCGGCAGCGGCAGGCCGCTCGGGCCCTTGGTTGCGGCCTGGGCCAGGGCGGCCGTTCCCACGTCTGGTCCGGCGCCCAGCATCGGGCTCAGCGCCAGGCCCGCGACGGCCAGGCAGAGGGCTGGAAAAAGGGAAAGGCGACGCATGACTCACACCTTTTCGGTTGGACGCCAACCCGGTCGGCGCCGTTGAAACCTGTTGCACGACCCTGGTTTTTCGCCGTTTTACCGGGCGGAACCGGGTCGGGCGCGTTGCCTGCGACAGGCGCAGCCGGAAGGGGCGCGCGCGGCGTCGCGGGCTTTTTTAAACATCAATCCGGACGCATTGGATTGTCATCGCCGGAGGGTCTGTTAGAAAAAGCATAACGCACCCGCCATAGTCGGCGAGTTTGGTTAAAGAGCTATCAACGCCGGACCTCAACACGATGCAAAACCGAAAAAAACCCAAGGTCTACATTACCCGCCGCCTGCCGGACGCGGTGGAGACCCGCATGCGTGAGCTGTTTGACGCCGAACTCAACATCACCGACGAACCCCGCACCCAGCCCGAACTCGTCGCCGCCATGCGCACCGTCGATGTGCTGGTGCCGACCGTGACCGACAGGATCGACGCCGCGCTGATCGAGCAGGCCGGCCCGCAGATGAAGCTGATCGCCAATTTCGGCAATGGCGTCGACAACATCGATGTCGAGGCGGCGCAGAAGAAGGGCATCACCGTCACCAACACCCCGAACGTGCTCTCCGACGACACCGCCGACATGACCATGGCGCTGATGCTGGCCGTGCCGCGGCGGCTCACCGAGGGCGCCAACATCATCGTCGGCTCCGGCGGCGTCTGGAAGGGCTGGTCGCCGACCTGGATGCTGGGCCACCGCATCGGCGGCAAGCGGCTCGGCATCATCGGCATGGGCCGCATCGGCACCGCGGTCGCCCGCCGCGCCAAGGCCTTCGGCCTGTCGATCCATTACCACAACCGCCGCCGCGTCGATCCGGCCACCGAGGACCGGCTCGAGGCGACCTACTGGGACAGTCTCGACCAGATGCTGGCCCGCGTCGACATCGTCTCGGTGCATTGCCCGTCGACGCCGGCGACCTTCCACCTGCTGTCGGCCCGCCGGCTCGAGCTGATGAAGCCGGGCGCCTACATCGTCAATTCGGCCCGCGGCGGCATCATCGACGAGGACGCGCTGATCAAGGCGCTGCGCGACGGCCGCCTGTCGGGCGCAGGCCTCGACGTGTTCGAGCATGAGCCGGCGGTGGACAAGCGCCTGGTCAAGCTCGCCGCCGAAGGCAAGGTGGTGCTGCTGCCGCATATGGGCTCGGCCACCATCGAGGGCCGCATCGACATGGGCGACAAGGTGATCATCAACATCCGCACCTTCTTCGACGGCCACCGCCCGCCCGACCGCGTGCTGCCGCTCAGGAACTGAGGTTGGAGTTCGGGGACAGTTTACTTTTTCGCATTAAAGCTGAACAATTATCACAAGCAATTTAAACGCGAAAAAGTAAACTGTCCCCGAGCTTCGAACTCACCCCTTCCGCTTGTAGCGCACCGTCTGGAAACTCGCCGCCAGCCCGTCATAGAGCAGCAGGCGCCCGACCAGCGGCTCGCCCGCGCCGGTGATGAGCTTGATCACCTCCATCGCTTCCAGCGTACCAATCACGCCCGTGAGCGCGCCGACGACGCCGGCTTCGGCGCAGGAGGGCACCAGCCCGGGCGGCGGCGCTTCGGGAAACAGGTCGCGGAAGCGCGGGCAGGGCCGTCCCCGGGCGTCGGTCTCATAGGGCGTCAGCACCGTCACCGATCCGTCGAAACGGCCCACCGCGGCGGTGACCAGCGGAATCTCGAGCCGCTCGCAGGTGTCGGCCAGGAGGTAGCGGGTCTCGAAACTGTCCGACCCGTCCACCACCAGGTCATAGGCGGTGAGGATGTCGACGGCGTTCTCGGCCGTCAGCCGCATCTCGTGGGTCACCACATGCGTGTGCGGATTGAGCCTCTTGAGCGCACGCGCGGCGCTCTCGGTCTTGGCGAGCCCGATATGGGCGGTGTCGTGCAGGATCTGCCGCTGCAAATTGGACAGCGAGACGTGATCGTCGTCGACGACGCCCAGCAGCCCGATACCGGCGGCGGCGAGATAGCTCAGCACCGGCGAGCCGAGCCCGCCCGCGCCGACCACCAGCACCCGCGCCGCCTTCAGCTTCTGCTGGCCGCTGCCGCCGATCTCGGCAAGCACGATATGGCGGGCGTAGCGCGCCACCTCGTCGGGGCTCAGGGGGTCAGTCATGGTCCGTCTCCCGGTGCGGGCTCACCCGGCCATCCGCCACCATCAGTATGCGGCCGCGCGATCCCAGGCTTGAAAACATCTGCGCGTCCGTGCCGGTCATGAAGGCCTGGCAGTCGAGCGCCTCGATCAGGTCAAACAACGCCCCCCGCCGGCCTTCGTCAAGATGCGCGGCGATCTCGTCGAGCAGCAGGATCGGCGCATGCCCGGTCATGCCGCGCACCAGTTGCGCGTGGCCGAGCACGATGCCGATCAGAAGCGCCTTCTGCTCGCCGGTCGACGACAGCGCCGCCGGCATCGCCTTGGCGCGGTGATGCACGATCAGGTCCGAGCGGTGCGGTCCGGTGAGCGTCCGCCCGGCCGCCGCGTCGCGCCCCCGGCCGGACCTGAGCTCGGCGGCGAAGGCCGTTTCCATGTCGCCGGCCGAGGTGAGGCCCGGATCTTCCAGGAATCCCTCCAGCCGCACCGTGGCGGCCGGAAACACGCTGTGCGCCTGGCTGTCGTCGATCAGCCCCGACAGCAGGCTCACCACCTCGGTGCGGGCCATCGCCATCGCCACGCCGAGCTCGACCATCTGCGCCTCCAGCCCGTCGAGCCAGGCCGGATCCGCCCGGCCTTCCGACAGCAGCCGGTTGCGGCTGCGCATGGCGCGCTCGTAATTGAGCGCCCGGCCGCCATGGGCCGGATCCACCGACAGCACCAGCCGGTCGAGAAACCGCCGCCGGTCGCCCGCGGGCCCGGTGAACAGCCCGTCCATCGCCGGCGTCAGCCACAACAGCCTGAGGTGCTCGAGCAGCGCGTCGGTCGAGCGCGCCGGCGCCCCGTTGATCCGCACCCGGCGCGCGCCCGTCTCCTCGCCGCCGTCGACGCCGGTGCCGATGTCGACCGGCCCGGCCATGCCCTCGAGGCTCGCAAACACGCTGAAGCCAGCCTCCGGCGCCGAGCCGGCCTTGATCAGGTCGCCATAGGCGGCGCGCCTGAGGCCGCGGCCGGGCGTGAGCAGCGACAGGGCCTCCATCAGATTGGTCTTGCCCGCGCCGTTGTCGCCCGCCAGCACCACGTGGCGCTGGTCGAGTTCGAGCGACAGGCTTGCATAGTTGCGAAAGCCCGCAAGCTTCAGTCGTTGAATATGCACCCTTGGGGCCATGCAGGTCTCCGCACGGCCGCGCCGCGGCCGGCAGTCCTTTGCGGGAAGGAGAAGATCAGCCCTACACCCGCATCGGCATCAGCACATAGAGCGCGTCGTCGCCGGCGGTGTCGCGCACCAGCGTCGGCGAGCCGGGATCGGCCAGCATGAACACCGCGTCCGTGCCCGAGAGCTGGTTGGTGATGTCGAGCAGGTACTTGGCGTTGAAGCCGATCTCCAGCGGATCGCGGTCGTAGCCGACCGCCAGTTCTTCCGTGGCGCTGCCGGAATCGGGGTTGTTGACGGTGAGCGTGAGCTGCCCGTCGGCGATGGCGAGCTTGACCGCCCGGCCGCGCTCCGACGAGATCGTCGACACCCGGTCCACGGCCTGCGCGAAGGTCTGGCAGTCGACGGTGAGTTCCTTGTCGTTGCCGGTCGGGATCACCCGCTGGTAATCGGGGAAGGTGCCGTCGATCAGCTTCGAGGTCAGCACCACCGAGCCGATGGTGAAGCGGATCTTGGCGTCCGACACTTCCACGGTGACGACGATGTCCGGATTGTCGACCAGCTTCTGCAGCTCGCCCACGGTCTTGCGCGGAATGATGATGCCCGGCATGCCCTCGGAGCCGGCCGGGGCGTTGACGTCGGCGCGGGCCAGGCGGTGGCCGTCGGTGGCCACCGCGCGCAGCTTGAGCGCGCCTTCGCTTTCGATCGAATGCATGAAGATGCCGTTGAGGTAGTAGCGCGTCTCCTCGGTGGAGATGGCGAACTGGGTCCGGTCGATCAGCATCTTGAGCTGGGTCGAGGGCAGGCGGAAGGTGTGGGTGAAGGCGCCGGCGGTCAGGTCCGGAAAGTCCGATTCCGGCAGGCACTGCAGCGAGAACTTCGACCGGCCGGAGGCGACCGTCATCGATCCGCCGTCGGGATTGGTCGACAGCAGCACTTCCGAGCCGTCGGAGAGCTTGCGGACGATGTCGTAGAGCAGATGCGCCGGCACCGTGGTGGCGCCCGCCTGCTCGACCATCGCCGGTGTGGCCTCTGTGATCTCGAGATCGAGGTCGGTCGCCTTCATGTCGAGCGTCGCGCCTTCGGCCTTGAGCAGCACATTCGACAGGATCGGGATCGTGTTGCGGCGCTCGACCACGCGGTGCACATGGTTCAGCGACTTGAGGAGATTGGAACGCTCGAGGGTGACACGCATGATCTGGCTACCGCTTGGCTGGGGCCCGCGCGGGCGCGCGAGGGCCTTTCAAATTCTGTTTGTCAGGCTTTTGCCCTGCCCGGGCCAGGATGCGGCGCAGGTGCGCCGCGCCCGGGCGTGCAAAATGGCAGATTATACCCCTGATATGCAACAAAAACCGGCCCGGACCTTTCGGGCCGGACCGGGATTCTGGGGATAATCGGCAGCAGACGGGCCGCTACTCGATGATCAGCCGCTTGAGCAATTCGATCTCGTGGCCGAGTTTGGTGTCCGAACCGATCAGACCCTCGATCTTGCGCACCGCATGCAGCACTGTGGTGTGGTCGCGCCCGCCGAAGCGGCGGCCGATTTCCGGGAACGAGCGCGGCGTCATGGTCTTGGCCAGGTACATGGCGATCTGCCTGGGCTTGACGATGACGCGGGTGCGCCGGTCCGACACCAGTTCCTGCCGCGAGACATTGTAGTGCCGCGAGACGACCCGCTGGATGTCCTCGATGCGCACCCTTTTGGGCTCCCCCGCATTGACGAGGTGGCCCAGCAACTGGTCCACCCGCTCGAGCGTCAGGTTGGGCTCGAAGCTGCGCCGGAACAGGAGCTGGTTGAAGGCGCCTTCGAGCTCGCGCCCGCTGGCGGTGATGTTCTGCGCCACATGGGCAAGGATGTCCTCGCCGATGTCGAGCGAGCCGTCCTCGATCTGGGCGACTGCCAGCCGCTGCCTGAGCATCTCCAGCCGCATCTCGTAGTCGGGCGCCTCGATCTCGATGGCGACGCCGCCCTGCAGCCGCGAGCGCACCCGCGGATCGAGCGATTCCAGCTCCCACGGCGCGCGGTCGGCGGCGACAACCACCTGGCGGGCCGAGTCGAGCAGCATGTTGAGCAGATGGCAGAATTCGTGCTGGATCGACTTGCCCTGCAGGAACTGCATGTCATCGATCACCAGAAGGTCGATGTTGCGCAGCGATTCCTTGAACGACAGCGCGTCGTTGTCGCGGATCGCGGTGGCGAAGCGCCACATGAAATATTCCGCCGTCAGATAGACCACGCGCGGGTTGCGCGCGTGCCGGCTCGCCGCCGCGGCGATCGCCTGCAGCAGGTGGGGCTTGCCCAGTCCGACATTGGAATGGATGAACAGCGGATTGAAGCGGACCGATCCGGTTCCTGCCTCGGCGATGGTCTTGGCCGCGGCCAGCGCCACCCGGTTGGACGAGCCCTCGACATAGCTCTCGAACGTGTAGCGCGGATCGAGCGGCGAGCCGATCACCGCATTGGCGGCCTGGTGGCCCTTGGTGAAGGCCGAGACATGCGCGCCCACGCCTTTGACCGAAAGCTGCTGCTCCTTGCGCGCCGGGACCGGAGCCTGGCTGACGATGGCCGGGCCCGAGGGTTCCGCCGCCGCCTCGCCGGAATTGCCGGCCCGCGTCGCCGACCGCACCACGATCTCGACCTTGAGGATATCCGGATCCTCCTCGCGGAACAGCGCGCTGATCTGCTCGAGATATTTGTTGTTGATCCAGGATTTGAGGAAGGCGGTCGGCACCGACAGGCGCACCACGCTCTTTGACGCCGATTGCAGTTTGAGCCGCCCGAACCAGCTCGTGAAGACCTCCGGTCCGACCTGCGCCTTCAGCCGCGCCGTCACCCGATCGAAGATCAGATTGTTCTTGTTCATGTCCGCCCCTTTGTCCGCCGGCGGGCAAGCATCGCCGCTGAGCGGTCGGGCGGCGCCCTGCACGCCCCATTCTGCCGCTTTACGCGCTGTTGTCATTATTGTTTGCATCGCCGCTGGTCATCCCTTTTGGCCGCATTCAGGCCATCGTCATGATGGCCGCCCCGTGATGCGGAATGTTCCGCATGCCGTATTCTTCGTCGCGGTCGTCCCCGCCGCCTCTCGTTCCTTTCGCCCGGTTCCGCCGGCGACCTCGTATCGCCCTTGGAACACATCTTCACCGTTCCGCCGGAACATCAGTTCAGACGGTCAAAGCCCCACCGCAGGGCGCAAAGCGCCCTTGCAACCGAAGGTTTATTTCAGAGTTTGCCTGACAGAAGCGTCACGCACCAAGTTGCGGATGGGAAACTGCCGCCAAAATCAGCAGAAGGTGTCCCTGGAACCGTCCGGCTCCGTGCCCCTTGTCGAGGGTTATTTAGGCAGGATGGGAGGGTCAGATCAAGCAGCTTATTTACGAAAAAGTAACGTTTGAGGGCTTGACTCTCAATGGTTGAAAAAGCCCGTCGGGGTGGCGCGGAAACAGGCAATTGGATTCATTACCTTTTCGCGGCTTTACGTTTTTTTAAGGCTTGAGGAAGGCTTGGATATTATATTTCGGGCCTTGACAGCCTGCCCGGGAATCCGCGTCGCTCTGCGTGGCGCGGAATCGCGGACCTCCGGCAAATAATTGAAATTATTGGATTTTCTGTGCGAACGTGACGGAACCGTGACAATTCGGTTGCCGGCTTTCAATCGGTTCGGCGCAAGCTATTGGCACACAACGAAAAAGGCCCGGTCAAGCCGGGCCCTTAGCCGTCAAACGATATTTTCGGGTGCTCAGGCGTTCAGCGCCTTGACCCGATTTGATAGCCGGGAAATCTTCCGCGACGCCGTGTTGGCGTGAACCACGCCCTTGGAGGCGGCGCGCATCAGTTCGGGCTGCGCGGCCCTCAATGCGGCGGCTGCGGCGGTCTGGTCGCCGGAGCTGATGGCTTCCTCGACCAGGCGGAGGAAGCTGCGCACGCGCGACCGGCGTGCCTTGTTGACGTCAGTGCGGCGAGCAATCTTGCGGGTCGCTTTTTTCGCCGAAGTTGTATTGGCCATGAATGCCTCTCAAGTGTCACATGCTCTGTTCCGACCGGAAAGCGCCTCTTGCGAGGGTCGTCGCTTCGACAGCCGGAATGCGAGAAAACCATGGCGAGCCCGGAAGCTGCCATTCGATGGCGGGCCTATACCGGGTATCGCGGCGTGCGTCAACGCGAAAATCCGCTTTGGCGCCGGCCCGCAGGCGCATTTCCTCAGCGATGCTTGAACTGCGCCTTGCGCTTCTCGACGAAGGCGCCCATGCCTTCCTTCTGGTCTTCCGTCGCAAACAGCGAGTGGAACAGCCGCCGTTCGAAGCGCAGGCCTTCGTTGAGCGTCATCTCGTCGGCGCGGTTGACCGATTCCTTGGCCATCATCGTCGCCGGCAGCGAGAAGCCGGCGATCTTCTCGGCCACCTTGGTGGCTGTCGCCAGCAGTTCGCCGGCCGGCACCACGCGGGCCACCAGCCCGGAGCGCTCAGCCTCTTCGGCATCCATCATCCTTCCGGTCAGGCACAGGTCCATGGCCTTGGCCTTGCCGATCGCGCGCGTCAGCCGCTGCGTGCCGCCCATGCCGGGAATGACGCCGAGCGTGATCTCCGGCTGGCCGAACTTGGCCGTGTCGGCGGCGATGATGAAGTCGCACATCATGGCGAGCTCGCAGCCGCCGCCCAGCGCATAGCCCGCCACCGCGGCGATCACCGGCTTGCGCGTCCCCGCCACCGCGCTCCAGCCCTCGAAGAAATCCTCGAGATAGGCGCCGACATAGTCCTTGTTCTGCATTTCCTTGATGTCGGCGCCGGCGGCGAAGGCCTTTTCCGATCCGGTCAGCACGATCGCGCCGATCTTGTCGTCCGCGTCGTATCCGGCGAGCGTCTTGCGCAACTCGGCCAGCAGCGCGGAATTGAGCGCATTGAGCGCATCGGGCCGGTTGAGCGTGATGATGGCCACCCGGCCGTGTGTCTCCGTCTTCAGCGTCTTGAGCGCCATCGCCTCTCTCCTCGTTGGGGGCCTGGGGGAACTCATCCAGGGCGAATGGGTTCCAGGACCGGATCAGTTCTTCTGGCAGCTTGGGCAATAAAAGGTCGAGCGCCCGCCCTGCACGATGCGGCGGACCGTATCGCCACAGCCCGGCCGGGGGCAAGCCTTTCCCTCGCGGTCATAGACCGAAAAACCGTGCTGGAAATAACCGAGCGTGCCGTCCGTGCGGATGTGGTCCCTGAGCGACGAGCCGCCCGCCGCGATCGCCTCGTCGATCACCGCGCTGATCGCCGCGGTGAGCTCCGCCAGCGGCGCCTTCGGCCTCCCGGTCGGTGTCACCAGCCGTCCCGCCGGCTTGAGCGGAGACAGCCGCGCCCGCCACATCGCCTCGCAGACATAGATGTTGCCTAGCCCGGCGATGTTGCGCTGGTCGAGCAGCGCCGCCTTGAGCGGCGCGGTCTTGCCCGCGAACCGGCGCGCGAGTTCGCTCGCATCCAGGCTGTTGCCGGTCGGCTCCACGCCCAGGCCCCGGAACCAGGGATGCTCGTCAAGCGCCGCCCGCGCGACCAGGTCCATGTAGCCGAAGCGCCGCGGGTCGTTGTAGATCACCCGGGCGCGGCCGGCCGGGCCCTCCATGGCGAAGACCACATGGTCGTGCCGGTCGTCCTTGGAGCGGGCCAGGTGGAAGATACCGGGCACGAGCGAGCCTTCCCCTTGCGCTTCGATCCGGAACGAACCCGACATGCCGAGATGGCAGACCAGCACCATGCCGTCGTCGAGGTCGCCCAGCAGGTATTTGGCCCGCCGACCGAGCGAGACCACCTGCCGGCCTTCGAGCCGGCCGGCGAAGCCTTCCGGAAAGGCGAAGCGCAGGTCGCCGCGGCGCTGCTCGACGCTGAGGAAGCGCGCGCCCTGCATCACCGGCTCCAGGCCGCGGCGGACGGTTTCGACTTCGGGCAATTCGGGCACGCGCGGCCTCCTGGCGGTGTCTGGCGCGCTGCAATCGGCGCCGGTGGCAATCTCTTCAAGCCTGGCCTATAAGGCGATGCGCTATGCCGCAGGCTGCTCGGTTTTGCCTAGATAGCGCGCCGGGACCCGATCCGCTATGGTCGCGACCGAAGATGCCGGAATTCCGGGCCGGGATCCGGGAATGGCTTGAAATCGTCTGGACGAAATGCAGGAAAACAAGATGTCACAACAGCGCGTATCCACCGAGGGCGGAATGCAGACCAGCTACGGCTTCCGCACCGTGGCCGATGGCGAGAAACAGGTCCTGGTCAACGACGTCTTCCACAAGGTCGCCAAGCGCTACGACATCATGAACGACGTGATGTCGGCGGGCATGCACCGGATCTGGAAGGACGCCATGGTGGCAAGCCTCAATCCGCCGCGGCGCGCCGGGTTCCGCTTCCTCGACGTGGCCGGCGGCACCGGCGACATCGCCTTCCGCATCGTCGCCGCCTCCGATCGCCAGGCCACCGGCACCGTGCTCGACATCAACGGTTCGATGCTCGGCGTCGGCGCCGAGCGCGCGGCCAAGAAGGGCTACAGCGACAACCTCGACTTCGTCGAGGCCAATGCCGAGGAGCTGCCGTTCGAGGACAACAGCTTCGACGCCTACACCATCGCCTTCGGCATCCGCAACGTGCCCGACATCGACAAGGCATTGAGGGAGGCCTACCGCGTGCTCAGGCGCGGCGGACGCTTTCTCTGCCTGGAATTCTCCGAGGTCGAGATGCCGATCCTCGACCGTATCTACGACGCCTGGTCGTTCAACGGCATCCCGCGCATGGGCAAGGCCATCGCCGGCGAGGCCGAGCCCTACCAGTATCTGGTCGAATCGATCCGCAAGTTCCCGCGCCAGCGCGATTTCGCCGCGATGATCGAGCGCGCCGGCTTCGCCCGCGTCATCTACACCAATTACACCGGCGGCATCGCGGCGCTGCATTCGGCCTGGAAGATCTGAGCGGCATGGCAAGTCTCGGCACTTATCTGCGCCTCGCGCGGGCGGGCTTCATCCTTGTGCGCGAGGGCGTGATCGCCTCGCTGCCCGCCGACGAGCTGACCGGCGGGGCCCTGTTCGGCCACCGGCTCGCCACCCTGCT